>JBIPNK010000168.1:0-4390 GCA_044373365.1 Chitinophagaceae bacterium | reverse complement strand
GGTTAGGTGAATTGGCGCTCTATCGCTTTGGTTTGTAGCGGCCGGCGGTCGCTTTCCGCTGGCGTTGGTTGGCTGGGCGGTGGTCCCGGATGACTTCGGCGTGGCCTTTGAGGAGGCCGTTGAGCATGGCCTCGGCGAGCATCCGCATGGAGTCGGTGGAGTGGCATGACCAGTCTTGGTGGATGGTGTCTGTGACGTTGCCGTCCTTGTCGATCTTCCGGCGGTAGTTCTCCAGGGACTCGATGAGGTAGGGGGTGGTGGTCTTGTGGAAGACGAGGCGGGGGAAGATTTCGGCGAGCTTGTTGACGCCTGGCCAAATGGTCCGGCATTGGGGGATGATGCGGATATTTTCGAGGCCGGCCTTGGTCATTTGCTGCTGGAAGTTCAAGCCGGACTTTTCCCGGGCGGCGGCATCATGGGGGAAGAAGTGGTAGCCGTAGGGGTAGCCTTTGGCCATCATGTGGGCGACGCGGCGGGCGGGGGTCATCTCCGGGTCATGGAGGTCGGCATCGTGGTCGATGACGAGGATTTCCCGGCCAACGAATTGGACGTAGGTGCAACGCATGTTCTCCGGGCTGCCGAGGTCCCAAAAGGTGTGGACGAGCTCCGAGCGTTCCCATGGGTAGTCGATGACGCGGCCGGTGGTGATGGCGTCCGTGCAGAACTTGGCGAAGAGGGTGCCGGGGATGCCGATGTTGGGGTCGCACTCGTATTCCTGGAGGTAGATGTCATGCATGCCGCGGCGGCGGGCGTCTTCCTCGATGTCCCGTAGTTCCTCCGGCGGGATGATGCCGGACTCCGAGGCGCGGAGGAGCATGGAGAACCAGTCTGGATTCTCCCGGGCGTCCATGAGGCGCTTCCATTGGCCTTTCTTCCCCTTGATAGTGCCGATCCAGATAGCCCAGCCTTGGTAATCGGTGAGGGTGGGGCGAATGACGGAGGGCCACGCGAGGGGGTCGATGTCTTCCGGTTCGTCCATGACGACGCCATCAAAGTAGAGGCCGCGCATGCGCTCGTAGTTGTCCCCGGAGTAGAGGCGGATGACGGTTTGGTCCGGGAGGGTGACGGTGAGTTCGGCCTCGTTCTTGATGACGCCGGGGATGGCGGAGGTGAAGCGTTTGAGGTATCCCCAGACGATGTCCTTGGCTTGGTCTCGGGTGGGGGCGACGTAGGCGTAGCGTTTGGGCGGGCCTTTGCGGCGGTGGGAGAGGGCGCGCTTGAGGAGCTTCTGGAGGGCGGAGAAGGTCTTGCCGCCGCGGCGGTGGACGACGAGGCAGTCCCAGCGTTTTTCCGACTCGATGAACGCCCGGAACTGCCGGCGGGGCCGGAGCTCGAGGACGATCTGTTTGGGGGCTGGGGGCATGAGGGGGGCGGGTTACTCGGCATCGCCGCCGATGACGATGGTGACCTGGTGGTGGGTGTTGACTTCCTCCGGGGCGTTCCAGCCAAGCATGAGGGCGAGCTGTTTGAGGCTTTCCAGCTTGGGGACCATCTTGAGCTTCGTTTTTGTGGTGAGCTCTCCGACTTCCTCAACGGTCCATTCCTGGGCGAGTTGGTTTTTCTCGTCGATTTCCCCGATCGGGGTGCGGATGGCGTCGCAAAGCCAGTCGATGGCGTCTTCCTTGGTCATGCGGGAGGCGGCGCGGAGGGCGGCGCGCTCCGCGGCGATGGCTGCGGCGACTCTGGGGCGGTGGAGGATCTTGTGGGCGCCGACGTTGGCGGCCCGGGCGGTGGTGGCGGCATAGCCGGCCTTGCGGTAGGCGTCCGTGGCTTGGCCGGAAACGATGTAGGCATCAACAAATGCGCGTTCCCGGGGGTTGAGGGGATCAGTGGGCGGGTTCATGCGAGGATCTTGGCGAGCTCGATCTTGCCGAGGTTGGTGAGGGCGTAGTAGGTGCGGCCGGCGTGGATCTGCTTTTCCGCAAACTCTTCTACCAGCATGCAGCGGCTGAGGACATTCCAAACGCCGGAGGTGGATCCGCCGGTTTCCTCGACGAGGCCGGCGAAGGTGACGGGGCGGCGGCCCATCTCCAGGAGGACGAGGAGCTCGAGGTCACTCCAGCGGAGGCGGAACTTTCGCTTGATGAGGAGGATGGGGGTGACGCCGCTGCGGGCCTTGGCTTTGGCGCTGCGGGCGGCTTGCTTGGCTTTGGCGGCGGTGGCCGCCGGGAAGCCGGCGAACTCCATCTGGATGAGGTGGGCGGGCGTGGTCATGGGGCGGGCTGGGTGGATTTGATCTGGGCGAGGACGCGGTGGAAGCGTGCTTGGTAGTCCGGGTAGGCGAGGAGCTTGGCGTGGGTGCGGAGGGAGTGGTAGATGCTGCTGTGGCTCTGGCGGTTGAGGACGCGGGCGGACTGGGTGAGGTTGTTCTTGTGGCGGTAAACGATGACGGTGGCCATGTGGCGGGCGCGGCGGACGGTGACGGTGGTGTCGGCTTTGCCGAGGATGGAGGAGATGGGGATGTTGAACTCCTCCGCGACGGCGGCCAGGGCGGCATGGACGGCGGGGGTGAGGTGTCGCCGGCGGGTGAGCTCGGCATCGAGCATGTCCGTGGGGACGCGCTGGAGGACTTCGGCGAGGGCGGTGGGGTTCATGGGTCGGGTGTAGCTGGTTACTCAACTGGTCAATCAGTAGCACTTTGCGTTCTGGCCATTAATTGCAGCGAGAATGGCATCCACTCGCGCTTGTGTGGGATCAGTCCCAGCGCGGCGGTGCTTGTTGACTTCCTCTTCGTCCATCGGCGGCGCCTTCACGATAATTATCAGGTCGTTCATTTCATCACGGAGCCATCCCCAATCAGACCAACCGGATCGGTCATGAGTCAGTTTCCCAACCCAGCCAGAACAAGTCGCCGCATCCGGTGGGCTTTCGGTTTTCTCCTTCTCGGCCATCTGTCGGCGAGTCTCGGCAAACGACCCTTTCGGGAGTCCAAGTGCGGTTTCTAGTGATGGTGGGTTGTCCTTCGCCCGCTTGCTCGCCTCGATGCGCTCAAATGTCGCGTCCCATGCTGCGCGGTTCACTGGTCGCGGGCTGTCTCCTTTGCCTGCTTGGTTGGTGCTCATTCCTGCTCCTTTCCACGGGCGGCGCGTTCAGTTTCTGGGTCTGCGGTTTCACAGAACCCGCATTTATGGCACGTCCAGTCCGCGTTATGCCGCGCCACTGATTTCGCCGCGAGGCACTCCGGGCAGTTTGCTTCCCCACTCTGAGGAAGTGGGCGAGCGAGGCGAACATTCGCACGGGCGGCGCGGTGGGCGGCGAGGGTTTCTTTCCTCATGTCGGCCGCGGAGTTGAGCATGAGGCTCAGGGTTGCCTCGAAGAACGCGGATTCTGGGTCCGCGTTCTCAATCCACTCCTCTGCGTCCTGCTGGCATTGAAGGGCCTCCGCTAGCTTCTCGGCGATGGCGCGGGATTCAGCGAGTTGCTTTTCCAGCGCCCTGACGACATGCCGTGGCGGGCGCTCGCCTCTGGCTTCTTTGAGCATCTCGACAAGCTCCAGCGCATCGTCGCGCTCTTGGGCAATCCGAGCCACATCGCTGTTGGCGGACTGGGCGAGGGCGAGTTCGTGTTTTAGTCGGTCGACATCCTCGCTGGTCATTGTCAGCAAAATATGGCGCCGTCCGATTTTTCCGAAGAGTGGGCCGTGGTAGTTCATGGGGTTATTGGAGGACGGTGTTGACGGTGTTGACCTGGTTGACTAGGCGAGCTCGAGGATGGTGGTGCGGTCGAGGAGGCGGCCGATGATGGGAGCGGCGTTGAGGGAGGAGATGGTGAGGGAGAAGTCGCTGGGGTGGGCGTTGGAGGAGTAGACGAGGGGGAGGCGGTGGTTTTTCCGGTGGTCGAGGATCTGGAAGAGCTGGGACTCGAAGGCGGGGGACCATTCGTTCTTGCCGAAGTCGTCGAGGAAGAGCCACGGGGTGGTGAGGCATGCGGCGAGGTGGGCGCGGGCGATGGTGGAGATGGAGAGGTTGCGGTTGTGGCGGTCCATGGCGGCGTCCCGGAGGCGGTTGGAGGTGGTCCAGGTGAGGCGGTGGCCGGCGCGGATGAGGCGGGCGGCCATGAGTGCCATGCAGCGGGTCTTGCAGCGGCCGGCGCCGCCGATGATGCCAAGCCAGTATTCGGCATGGGTGGGGCTCCAGAGGTCGACGGCGGCCCAGAGGCCGGTGTTGAAGGTGGGGTGGTTGGTCTGGGTGTCGAGGAGGTCGGGGGGGAGGTGCTCGACGACGAGGGCCTCCTGGCGTGCGGCGCGGGCGGCGCGTGCGGATTTCTCCGCGGCGGCGGTGGCAAGGGCTTTGCAGGGGTCACAGACGCGGTGGAGGGGACGGGCGAGGTCCCGGCCGGAGACGAGGATGGGCTCGTAGTGGATGGGGCTGCCGCAGGCGCAGGTGTTGAC
>JBIPNK010000164.1:0-4402 GCA_044373365.1 Chitinophagaceae bacterium | reverse complement strand
GTCGTGATCTCAGGAACCGCAGTAGTAGACAACTTGAACAAATCCAAGGAACTAGCTCCACAACTGTTGCTCGCAAGTACACTGTAGGAACCTTCGTTAGGCTTGTTGATGTTCAACAAAGTCAGGTTATTCGTTCTTGCAGTGGCATCTGAGAGATTTATTCCATTGAGCATCCATTGGTAAGTCGTATTGATATCTGCTCCATTGAGGTAGCTGCTGATATCGGCACCAAGATTATTGCCAACACATACTTGCTTGTCGGCTATTTTACCATTGAGATTCACTTTTTCCTTCACTACAATTTGAAAGGTATTGCTAGTGGTACTCAGGTTACAACCATTGGTGACAATAGCCCTATATGTACCTGCATCTTTGGAAGCAATTGAATTGAATGACAGTTGAGAAGCAATTTCATTTGACAACAGGTTACCATTTTTGTACCAGCTATAGAACAACCTGTTATCCTCTGAACTTGCAACCAATGTTACCGTATTTTGAATGCCAGCACATGTACTGATGGCAGAAGGCTGTTGAGAAATAGAAGGCGATGTAGAGACAACTGTTAATTTGGCCGTTGAAGATGTATTGATACCACAAGCATTGGTTGATTGCAGGGAATAAAAACCATTGTCAGCAACTTGTACATTTGATAAGCTAAGCTGCTCGCTGGTTGCCACTCCAGTACCAATATAGCTAATCCCATCCTTCAACCACTGATAACCAAAAGGTGAACCATCGGTAACCAATTGTATTTTGGAAATAAAAGTTGC
Source organism: Chitinophagaceae bacterium (assembly GCA_044373365.1). GTDB lineage: Bacteria > Bacteroidota > Bacteroidia > Chitinophagales > Chitinophagaceae > Pollutibacter. The sequence goes on along the minus strand of JBIPNK010000164.1, from coordinate 3,632 downwards.
TATCCCATTCACACAGGTTGTCACAGCAGTGGGCGACTGATTGAATTGAGGGATATCCACCACATTTATATTAATCATGCTCCTGGTGGTTCCACATGCATTGGAAACATTGATGGCAACTTCTCCTGCATTTGACTTTTTCATTGAGGCAAAATTGATTCGCAGGGCATTTTGTCCTGCCAATGCAACACCATTTTGCTCCCAACTGATCGTATAACTGCTGCTGCTCAATGAAGATACTGATGCATCCAATTGCAAGCTTGTATTGACACAGATTCCTGATTCAAGCGATGGGATTGAGCTGATGGAATTTACAGTAGGAAGGGAATCTGCTTGAACCAAAACTGAGTTGCTTTGAACCTCACCTATTGCATTTGACAGCATCACATAATAATTACCGACATCCTTGCGGGCAAAAGAAACAACATTAAGAATTGGACCTGTAGCATTGGGTATGGGCAAAGGAGTGGCATTGATGTCTTGACGATAATACCACTGATAAAGCGGTGAACTGTTGTCATTGGAGATACCCTCCACTTTCAACTGAACATCCTTTCCCAAACATGCTCTTGCGGCAATAGGCTGTAAAATAATTGAAGGGATATCATGCACTTTAACAAGGGTGGTATTGCTTTTAGCTGATCCACAGACATTATTAACCGTCACATAATACCTGCCGGAGTCTGAAAGCAATGCACTGGTAATGCTATTAAAAGTTGCTTTGTTGGTTCCAATATCTATGGAAGATGGTTCTTTGTACCAATAATAATTTAGCGGCAATTGAGCACCATTGGCATCAACGGCGCTTGCATTGATGGCGAGCACAATAGGATCGCCTTTTTTAACTGTGGTCATTGATGACAAATCCTTATTGATCACAGGAATACCATCAATGGTAATCCTGTTGGAGGCATTTCCATTGAGATAGCCGGTTGAGCTACAGCCCCCTGCGGTAGCAGTAAGCGAAACATCATAAATCCCTGTATTGAGAAACTTGTGTACAACATTTGTGCTGGTTAAAAATGTTCCGTCAGAGAAAGTCCAGAGATAGGTTGCACCGGCAACGGCAGGCGTTGTATTGGTAAATGTATACTCGGCTGCAGTTATACAAGCTTTAAGTGATTTCCCTCCAACATTGAAACCAACATCCGGGCGTTCCTGATAGGAAACATTAACTGGTTCTGATTGTGCAGTTAAGGTACACCCTGAATTCATTACCTTAAGATAGTAGCTGCCGGCATTTGAAGCACTCATTGCAACAATTGGATAAGAGTTGGCGTTGTTGTTGGATATGGGTTGGCCGTTAAAATACCATTGATAACTCAAAGAGGTAGCACCCCCATCATTGATGGTTGCAGAGAGCAAATACCGGTCTCCCTCGCAAACCACTTTCCCAACAGGCTGTGAAGTAATGCGAGGATCTGCTGCAATAACTACATTTCTTGTATTGGAACTTGTACAACCAAAATCATTGACGCCTGTCAATTTCACAACTTGACTACCGGAAACAGTATAAGTATGAGAAGCAGTGAGTATCGCTGAAATGTTCTTTGACCCATCCCCAAAATCCCAGGTATAGCGAATACCACCGGTGGTGTTGGTTGAAGTATTGTTGAAAGTAAAAATATTTCCAGCAAGACACTGGTTAGTCTGGCTGCTTACATTGAAGTCGATATTAGGCGTTGGATTGATGGTAACCGGAATGGTAACCGCATTAGCAACTGTTCCACAACTATTTGTAATGTCCACCGTATAGGTTCCACCATCAGCGGCCGTAGCAATTTTTTGAAAGTCGGAAGAACTTGGATTCCCTGCCTGGCTTGTCTGTGCCTCTTTTGTATTCAGCTTCCAAGTATAGGTCTCATAACCATTGGAATTTGTAGCAACATTCAATTTAATGGGTGACCGCTCACAAAATGTAGTAAGTGGTGGCATGGTGTATTTTGTAACACTAGGCAAAGCCGACTCGTTGTAAACAATGATCCCTTGGCCATTATTCAATTGCGTGCTACCGCAAGCATTTGTCATGGTTGCAAAATAAGTAGCATTTTTCCCCACAGAAGCAATTCCAATGCTCGGTAAATTATTTGAGCCAGCAATGCTACCAACATCTGTTGTCCAGATGATGTTGGGCTGCACCGCATTATCGGCATATACGTTTAATGCAAGTGTTCTGGTCTGTGAAATTGCAGAACAAATCGACAATTCACTTGAAGGAGTCAAAATAGTATACTTAGGCTTAGAAACAACAGTAACTAAAGCAATATTACTTGATACAGATCCACATTCATTTCTGGCCTGAAGACGATAACTCCCATTATTTGCAGTAGAAATATTAGCAAGGGTCAAGTTGGAGCTTGTAGAAGTAAGTGCATTGCCATTAAACGTCCAACTGTACTGGATAGGCGAACTGGTACCGCTCTTATTTTGTGCGAGTGATGACAAATCGAGGGTAGTACCTTCACACAGGGTAGCAGACTCAGGCTGTGTGACAATTAATGGCTTGTCATGAACACTGAAAGTAATTACATTACTGATTGCAACACCGCAGGCATTTGACACTGCCAACTTATATACTCCTGCATCAGTGGAAGTACTTGAAGCAATGGTCAGTGCATTACTGCTCTGAACACCCTTGCTTATATCATCTTTATACCATGTATAACTCAATGCAGACCCATTTGAATTTTCAGTAACAGTAAAGCTGATGGGTGAACCCAGGCAAACTGTTGGATTCCCCGTAGTTGCATTATTGGATATTGATGTAGCGATAAGCGCTGTTGGCTTATCCGCCAATGTAAGCGCAAAACTTCCTCCGTTGATCTTGCCACACTTGTTTTCAACTGAGACTGTATACGTCTTTGCATCATCTTTAGACACCTTTGCGAAAATGAGGGTAGATGAGCTAGCGCCTGCAATAACTCCAGTGTTTGTACTCCATTCATATTTAAGCGTGCCGCCGCCGTTCGTATTAGCAACAATGCTGGCAGAAGCTGGCTGACCCAAACAGGAGCTGATATTGGCAGGAAGATTAACAACTGTAGGGGATGAACCAATGGTCAACACTGCATTGCTGCTCGTAATTGAATACCCACAATTGTTGGATATTTTTACACTGTATCGTGCGGCATCTGAAACAGACAGGGATGGAATTGAATAACTTGAACCAGTAGCACCAGCTATCGCAACATCATTCTTAAACCATTGAAACAATTGGGCACCAGTCGAAAGAACTTCAATACTGAAAATACCGCCAACACAAATATCAGAAACTGCGGCTGGTTGTGTTTTAATTACAGGCAACTCCAAAACATTCACATTAAATGGCGTTCCACTCACAGGGCTGCAACCGTTGTTAACAGATAAAAAATACCGTCCTGATTTGTTTGATTGAATATTGGAGATACGCAACTGAGATGATTGCTGATCAGGCAATATACCACCTTCAAAATACCACTGATACGTTGCCGGAACGCCGCCCAAATTGGTCAGCGTGGGCGATACATTCAACGTGGCGTTCAAACAAACATTTTGATCCGCAACAGCTCCAATTAATGGAGCTTGGATCAACTGTACATCCTTATCCAAACTGAGTGATGTTGAAGTTGTCGTTCCACAACCATTGGTCACTG
>JBIPNK010000142.1:0-4443 GCA_044373365.1 Chitinophagaceae bacterium | reverse complement strand
CCACAATCTGGTCTACATCGGGTCGTGGAGTCGCCATCACGAGTGTATTCAGCGTCGGAACATCAAACCCTTCCTTGCACATCGCATACGTCGCAATGAGAATGGTCTTGGTCGCACAGAACTCGGCGCGGGCAGCGGCCTTGACGTCCGTAGAGAGGATTGCGGCCTTGGACCTGAGGCCTTCGGGCAACGCCGCCAGGATGTCCTTGGTGTGCTGAACCCGGTCCGAGAGCACGAGGACTTGGCGATGCGGAGTCTCCTCCAGGACATCCTTAAGGATCTCCACCAGCCATCGGGTTCGGTCCTCGCACTCCGCGAGCTTGTTGATCATCAGACTGGTGAACATCACGCCCTGCGCATTGTAGAGAATCTCGTTGAACACGGGGTCGTCGTTCTTGTACTCATAGACTTCCACATGGACCCCGGTGTCTTCCTTGTCCCCGGTGTCGGATGTGTAGAGCAGCGGACCGAGAAACCAGTTGGCGACGAACATCAGTCCGTCCTTTCGCGTTGGGGTTGCAGAGAGCCCCAGCATGTACTTGCTGGTGACCTTGGGAAGGGCTTGGACGAAGACCTCGGAGGCGATGTGGTGGCACTCGTCGACGATGACAAGACCCAGCGGGCGGAACTTCAGGATGGAGATGGTCTTCATGGAGAGGGTCTGGAGCATCGCGATGATGATCTCTCGATCGTCAATCTCGCAGAGGTCTCCTTGAATCCGACCAATTCGAGCCTTGGGCAGAAATCCCTTGACGCGCTCTTCCCACTGGTCGCGCAAGAAGGAGTTGTGAACGATCACGAGCGTCGGGAGCTTCAGCTGACTCGCGATGTAGAGCGCACAGACTGTCTTACCGCCACCCGTGTGGAGGCTGAGGATTCCGTCATGCGGTTCAGGCTTCAAGAAGGCATCGACGACAGGCTGTTGAATGGGGCGAAGACTCCCTGCAAACGTCCAGAACTCATCTGGCGTCTGGGGAACATCGCGGGTGGTGGAGGTTGGGGGTCCATACTTGGAAATCCCAAAGTGTTTGGGGAGGTACAGGCAATCGGGTGCCTCACCATACACCTTGTACCGCGGGACAGAGTTGGGGTTGGAGACAAAGACCTTCGGAACCTGAGGTTTCACGGTCAATGTCTTTCGGAGCTCATCCAACGGGGGGTTTGTTGATTTCGAGAGTCGGTATCCGTTGAGAGTCAGCATTACGAGCCCTCAACAGGAGTCCGGATCGTCCGTTTTAGCTTGATCTCCGCCACATTGACGCGGATGGACTGGAAGATCATGTCATCGAGGACATCCTGGACGCGGCGACTCCCGACATCCATGGCTGAGAACAGGATGGACGGGTGGATCGCGGTCTGGAGCTGAACGTACTCGAACGGGTCGATATCGTTGTTCATCGCGTTGAGGATGTTGCGGACATAGGAGAGGACATCGCGGGAGGTGAGGTAGAACTCATTGGACTTCTTGGTGTGATCGCCAGGGCTGTACACGACACGAACCATGTCAACATGGGTGTCGTCATCAAACATCTGAATGATATCGTCGGAACCAGCACGGCGGGTAAAGTAGAGCTTGACCTTCTGCATTTCCTTGTTCTCACGGCTCATGTCTAAATCGAACGCTCCTGGTCATCGAGAAGGGAGGTCTCCTGTGGGTCACGCCCGTCGTTGCTCGGAACCGCATGGTAGTCGCCATAGTTGCCATTGTCCACTCCAGCTCCAGCATTCGAGCGCAGAACATCACCCTGTTCCTCGGTGTCCTGGGGCAGCCCTACGCCAATGTCCATGAGATGAGAGAGATCCACAGACTCGCCGAGTTCTGTTCGCTCCGCCAGCGCGATGATCGTCGGTGCCATTCCGCGCTTCGCCAGTTCCATGTTGACCTCGCGCTCCAGATCCGAGAAGTCAGCCATGCGCTGGACGTAGGTGATACGCTCTGTGGCGCGAACCTTGCGGGCTTCGGCCTTCGCCTTATCGTAGTCCGCCAGCAGACAGAACAACGTCACATCCTTGGACGGGTCAACCTTCAGTCCCTGCGAGGCTTCGTTGACGAGACCCTTTGCGATGTCACGGAGAAGTGCGGGACTCTGTGTCGGATCGACGGTCGCAATCGGAAGAGGTTTGCGGGTCAGATTTGCGAGGTGGTTCGCAAGCAGAAGATTGGTCTGCGTGCTGTCCTTGCCGATCGTTCCCTTGAGCGCAAGACGGCGACGGATCTGGTCCCGCGGGACCTCTGCAACCTTGACCCGCACAGACACAGGAATCGTGACAGCTTCACGACTGGCCGCTGCCTGAATCCCGCGGCGAAGGGCGACCTCGGGTTGGCGGATTCGAGGTGGCAGCGTTCCCCCGAAGAGTGTGTGCCCAGACAAGCACGAGGGATAGCCTTTGATCGTCAATTCCTCCTGCTGAAGCGGGAGAGTGGTGGTCGCAGGCTCTTCGGGAGACCGCTTGACAAGGGCACGGGCTTCTGCGAGCGAGTCCTGAATCTCCTTGGTCAGGAGAAAGCGCTTGTTCAGGAGCTCCACCACGTTCGTCCGAACAGTCCGAGGCTTGGAGAGAACGGCGCGAATGAAGGGCTTGATCGGACCGGGCAGCTCGGCGGGGTATCCGCGATAGGTGTTCTCGAGCACCATCAGCAGAATGTCGATGAGACTGAACCGCTCGGGAGCAGGGGCATCACGAGGGTAGCCTGCAAACGACAGCGACTTCGACCAGAAGGCCCGATGGGCTTCCAATAGAGGGACGTGGGCTTGGAGCAAGAGGACAGTGATCGCAAGCCCAATCGCTCCTGCGAGTTCGAGCTTGGTGTCCGTCAGTTTGCCGAGCTTCGCAACTTGGGCTCGCCCTTGCGAGAGGAAGAAGGCGGTCGTTTCGGCTTCGGGAAGGACCTGCAGCAGCGAGAGAACGTAGAAGGCGACGCTATCCGACGGGTTCTCCATCTGAAAGATGCCCGTGATGGCCTTGAGTCCGACTGCATACGCAGCGACGGCGTCTCCGTGAAAGGTCTGTCCGACGGGAAGAGATTCCTTCTTGTTCATCACGAAGCCCTGTTCGTCGAAGTCCGTCTGATCCACAAGGTCATCGCCGAGAAGACGCTCTCCGCAGTACTTGCAGACTCGCCAGCCCTCCGACGACACCGTCCAGACGTCATAGAAGAACGCTCGGTCCTTCTCGAGGTCTCCGGCGAGAATCGCCATCGTATGCTCGCAGAGGACGAACTGTCCATCTGCATCGCGATAGACGTTTTTCTCCAAGATGTCGTCCTTGACAATCGCCTCCAGATCCCGAAGCTTGTCCCGAGAATGCCGACGCGGATCCTGGAGCAGGGCAACCGCCTCGCGACGATGCACAGAGTCGGGCTTCCCGGGAGTCTTCTGTTCCGCGAGCAGTGGAACCACCAGCTCCCGACGGCGAGAGTCTCGGAGGGCGGTCAGGTGCTGAACCTTGATCTCTGTCTCCGTCCCATCCGTCCATGGCTTGCGTTTGAGGAACCCACTGCGAGCCCGCTCCTGACGAACGAACTCCAGCGGCGCACAGGTGAGCTTGCCAGATGGGGTTTGGCGAAGAAGCCCCTTGACGAGGAAGTCGGGAAAGGTGAGTCCAGAGAGGGAACATTCGGCGAGGGTTGTGGGCGGAGGCTCAGGGATTGCGAGATCGACACCGGGGACATTCTCAATGCTTCCATTCTCGATCGCCTTCGAGAGCAGGGCCTTCACAACGAACTCACCGCCATCATCCTGCCGCATCAGCCATTCGCGGACGGCGAACCCAGGGGCATACGTGGTCTTGTACGCCTCCAGAATCTTCGCAGACGGTGCAAGTTCCTCGGGCTTCGGGAAAGGGATCTCGGCTTTCTCGCGGAGCACCTGTTCGACCTCTACGGGAGGGAACCGAGACTTCCAGCCGGACCACGGAATCGCAGACAGCTGAATATCGTAGAGCTTGAGATAGGGCCCGCCCACGCGATACGGATCTGTGGTCACGGGAACTCCGTGCGTGAGAACGGCATCCAGTGACGGGAGGACATCCCCGAGGGGCGCGGTGGATTCGACGAACGTCGCCGTATTGGCTGCCAGAAAAGGATGGTCGGCAAGAGGATTGGGGATCTCAAGCGGGCGTTTGGCAAGCCAGTAGCCGAGCCGATTCACAACGTCCTCGCTTCCCGGCATGGGACGAGGAATGATCTCGATAGTCTTATCCTCGTGGACGAGGGTCTTCAATGCGGTGAACACGGGAAGAACGCGGACAGCCTTCTCTCCGGAGGCATTCAGGAACTCGGTCGGCTCCTCGACCTCATACTGCGCTCCACCCGTCGTCTGATAAGGCTTGGGAAGCGCGGCGATCATGCGGGAGTAATAGCCAGGAGCTGTGCGGTTCTCCATCAGCGGGATCCACGAGTCTTGGACGGAATAGGGACGAAGCTCAAGGTCTGCGTAAACA
>JBIPNK010000147.1:0-4459 GCA_044373365.1 Chitinophagaceae bacterium | reverse complement strand
TATTTCACGTGATGGGGAACGCCCATTTGAACCTACCAAAGTCGGCTCTGGTATTGGTGAAAAGTTTGGTTTTGCTGGCAAAGGCGGATATCAACAACTCGAAATTAATGAAATTATGAGACCAAAAGATACTAATAACTTACGTGTTCTCACTAATCCCAAAGAAACATACAATCAACCTGTGGTTCCTGGCCAACACTTTGTTGGTACTCCAGCAAATGTTGGCGATGTTGGTGAAATGCGTAAATATAAGCCTGACACCTTCTATATCGATGAATCTGGTGAACGCTTTTTTGTAACTAATGGTGATCTCATTAAAGAAAGAGTTCGCTCTGTACAAGTTTTACCTCATACTTCTCGTCCTGAAACCTCAGTTGAATATGAAGGTATTGCCGCCTCACAAGACTTTGGTGAAGGATACGTAACTGGTTCTTTTCGTACACCAATGACACAACAATATGGAGGTGCTGGATACAGAAATGCCGATATGACCAGTTATTATACTAAAGATATTGGTGGAGGCGAAGCAGATTATGGTAAAAATTCTATTGAGATTCGTCCAAATGAACGTAATGAAACTTCTGAACGTGTAATGGCTCTTAATGCTGTACCTGCTGATAATGGACTTGTAGCAGCACATTACACCGATGATGCTCGTCCAACTCGTCGTGGAGAAACAACAGGTAATATTCGTATGACTGGAACTCCCATTTCATTTGCTGAGAGAGCACCTGCTATTACTGTATGGGACCCTAAGGATATTGCTCGTACTACTGTTAAAGAATCAACTATTTATTTGGATAGACCTGGTATTGCTGGAGCGGCCTCAGCGCCAAATCGTTTGAAGGTATATGATCCTGATGACATCGCCCGCCCAACTCAGAAAGCACAATTATCTAATAATGCCTACACTGGGTCTGGAGGTAATGGTGCTTGGAATCATACTATGGATGAAACTTTTGCTTACAATATGCGTACTAATCCTAATAAGGAACAAATTGCTCGTGGACGTAAACCAATTGCTGGTTCTGGAAATTCTGCCACTTTCAACGGTGACCCAGGTAAACAAAGCTCTAAGAAACTCGACACCGATTACATTAATGATCGAGCTCTAGCAATCAATCGCTCTCTGGATATTACACCAGGAGTTGGTGATATTGGTCGCACTGAATATAGAGTACCACTTAAATTAGATATAAGTCGTGAAAGAAATCAATATAGCTCAGTTCAAGCCGTCGATAATAACCCATTGATGGCCAACCAAAGCTTGAGAAAAAATGCTGAAATTGATGAAGCTGCGATTCGTGAATATCGTTCTTACTTATCACAACAACAATAAAAATATTTATTGATTACGCAAATATAGCAATTACTATAATTACTGCGATTATAATTCCAAAGCAGATAATCATTTTAACAATTTTTTCACCCTTAGTTGACGGTTTAGGGGGTAATATTACAGGTTGAATAGCGGGACGAACTTCAATTGTGTTTGTATTATATTGCTGAATAGTGTCTACAAATTCCTGATATGTAATTTGTCGACCACTTTCTTCTGGAATTGTATGAAGAAAAGAAGTATACGGTGTAATAATTGGAGCGGTCGCGGTGGGTTGCCTAAGAGGTGTATACATTGTAGATTTTGTTTTAGGAGTTTTCTTAGCTGTAAGGTCTTTACGACATAATGGGCAAATAACTTTCTCTCTTGAGTGAACATAGTCAATCCAGCAAGTAGAATGACATTTATATTTACAACTACAAGTTTTGTTGTCTTGGACGGGTTCTGGACCAATATCTTGGCAAATAATACATTCCATTTTATCAACACTATTTAATATTCCGACTGATTTCAAATTTCCCTGAGGTTTATAAAAAATGTGTTCAAACTGTAGAATGAATTCTAATAGCGCGACCAAAACCCAAAATTCTGAAGATAAGGGATTTTTTTCAGGTTTATTCAATGCTGCTAAAAATGCTACAAGCAAGGCAGCTGCCGCAGTAACAGGAAATAAACCTAATTCTACTAAAAAAAATAATAATACACCTACTGTAGCTCCCGTCACTGCTGGTGTAAATATCTCAACTAATTCAATGAACTCAACTAATGCTAAAAATTCTACTGCGCCAACTACTGGCGGCGCTAGAATGAGAGGTGGAGCAGCATCTGTTAATTATAGTGTGCCAGGAAATCAACGTCAACCATCAGAAGCTGTAATGAATTGGGCAACAACCGCAGGTGCTCCAAGACCATCTGCTGCTGAAATGAGAAATGTAGCACACGGTGGCTCTCGTCGCAATCGCACTCGTCGTAATCGCACTCGTCGCAATAAGTCTTCTGGTGGAACACTTCGTAATAGACGTAATCGTAATAGAAGTCGTCGCAATAAGTCTTCTGGTGGAACACTTCGTAATAGACGTAATCGTAGCAGACGCAATAGTAGCAGACGCAATCGTAGCTGCTAAATGCGTATAATCAAGAGTATAAAAGATAAAAACAAAAAGTAATTAATAATGGATAAGACTCCAATTATATTAACAGGTCCTCCTGGATGCGGTAAGAGTTACTGGATTCAGAAGTATGCGGAGCAAATTAAAAAACAATTATTTGTATGTCCTTGTCGAAAGGATAGAACTTTGAGAGATGGTCGTCAGAAGTTACATATTTGGGCCCGTCGAACAGAACCAGCAATTTTATGGTTAGAGGGCGCAGATGATTTAACACCAGAGGCACAGGCGTTCCTAAGAAGAATTTTAGAGACACACGCCAAAGATGTTTTATTTATTTTAGAGTGTCGTGATGCAGGTCGTCTTCAAGAACCAATTCGTTCAAGATGTATTATAAAAAGGTTATATCAACCAACTTGGATGGAATTAGATAATTATTTAAACCGCTCTTTTAATGGACTTAATACATTTGAAATTCAGGAATATCTAAAGAAAAACGAGTATTCATATCGTCGTGCTAAGCAGTGTGCTTTTTTACAACTTCAGTATCCTGATACTTGGAAAAATACAATTGAACATCGCAAAAAAGAGAATGAAGTTTTACAAATTCAGAATGACAGTGAGCTTTTAATATATATGAAAGAAGGTTATAATCCTGAAAATCTTATTAATAAATTATTAAAGGATGAGCACTTATTGAAAGACTACGGTAAATGTACTGAATTAGCGGGTTCATTGTGGGCCTTTTTGGGAAGTGCGTTATACAGGTCTTCAAGAACAACCACTAATGAATAAGAATGAATAGAGGCTCTGATTCAATCCTTTCAGTTTATTCGGATGCCCGAGCTGAATATACCAAGCAACTTTGTGTTTTCTTAGTACCGGCTTACTTCCAATTTTTTATTGAATTACTTGAAAAAGCTAAACAAGATACAACCAATGAGCCAAAAAGAGGTTTATGGCAATTTCAAAATTACTTAAATGAAGTTCACGACTGGAATATGGAGAAAGTTCACAATGAAATCCATCGCATTAACACAAATTCAGGATGTGACTACCTTGAAGATCTTCTAACCGCCGTTTTTATTGCTCACACAAAAGTTTTAACTGCGATTCGTCTCTCTTCAAATAAGAAGAAAATTGAGATCAACGTACCTAAAGTAGAACACTTTTTATTTAAGGTTTTATGTGAGACTTCGAAATTATTATGGAGTTCAACATATTTATTTAGAGATGGGATTCCAGGTATTGAACGCCAACAAAACTATAAAAATATTGAGCAAATAATTAATGAAGGAATTCTTCAAGCTGTACGAAGTTTAGTTCCTGTCAAGTCAATTCTTAAGGATTTTGTTAATAATGATGCTACTGAAGGAGCGGACGATGATGACGACAGTGATGATGATGAAAAAGAGGAAGAAACAAAAGTATCTGAAGAGATTTCTATTCCTCAACCTGTTATTATTCAGGAACCTGTAATACCTGATGTTCCAATTACGGAGATACCTATTTTAAAAAACCCTATTAATGAAATTCAAACAAATGAAATTCAAACAAATGAAATTCATACAAATGAAATTCAGACAAATGAAATTCATACAAATGAAATTCATACAAATGAAATTATCCAGCAGCAATCGCCGCAAACAATCATAATTGATGATAAACCTACTGTTAGATTTGGGGAATTTGATGCGGTATTTGATTCTGATAATCCTCAAGATTCAGATATGATATATGAACCAAAAGATGATGAGGAGGATGATGTTCCGGCTTTAGAAATATTAGACGAACAGGGTACACCTTTATCTGAGGGGTTAGACTTTGATGATTTAGAGGAAATACCTACTGCGCCAGAAGATTTAGGACTTGGAGACTACGAGGACTTAAATTAGTGCGGATGGAACAACTGTGTTTTTCTCGCACGAATTGAATAATGATGCCAAACTGGTTCCCCTGGATTTTTGTTGGAGGTATAGTATTTATTGCCTTAAGTTTCGTTGCCGCAAAGTAC
>JBIPNK010000011.1:0-61473 GCA_044373365.1 Chitinophagaceae bacterium | reverse complement strand
CCATTGCTTATGTGGTAGGCATTTCATTGCTTTCCTGGGGAACCAATGCCCTGAGCAAAAAAGTAAAACTGATCCAGAAAAAAATTGTCAGCAGCACCACTTCATTAGCAGGCACCACAACAGAGAGCCTGAGAAATATTGAGTTGGTAAAAAGCCTCGGCCTGACACAACAGGAAGTCAAGCGGTTGAATGCAGATACTTACAAAATCCTTGGCCTGGAACTCACCAAAGTAAAAAGAATCAGGAGCATCAGCTTCCTGCAAGGCACGCTGGTCAATACTTTGCGTCAGGTCATCCTGTTTTTGTTGATGTGGCTGGTGTTCAAAGACAAGATGCAGCCCCATGAGATGGTTACCATGCAGTTCTTCTCTTTCTTCATTTTTGGCCCCTTGCAAGAGATTGGAAACATCATCCTCTCTTACAGGGAAGCAGAGGCATCTATCAACAATTACCATAAGTTGATGGAAAAGCAACCGGAGATGAAGCCAGAAAATCCTGTCTATTTGGGCAATGTAGAAAACCTCAGCTTTGTCAATGTAGGATTCAAGCACATTACAGCAAAACAAAAGGCCATCGATGGCATCAGCTTTTCTGTAAAGCAGGGTGAAACCGTTGCGTTTGTAGGGCCTTCCGGATCAGGTAAAACAACCTTGATGAAACTGCTTGTAGGACTCTATCGTCCACAAGAAGGAAAAGTACTTTATAATGCTTTGGATGAGAATGAGATTGATTTTGAAGACCTCAGAAAACAAATTGGATTTGTAACACAAGACACCCAATTGTTCTCGGGAACCATCAAAGAAAACCTGCTCTTTGTCAATCCTGAAGCAACAGAAGAAGAGATACAATCAGCCCTGGACAAGGCTTCCTGCGAATCCCTGCTGAAGCGCACAGACAATGGCATCAATTCTGTGATTGGAGAAGGCGGACTGAAATTGTCTGGTGGAGAGAAACAAAGAATTTCCATTGCCCGCGCCTTGTTGCGCAACCCAAGGCTCTTGTTGTTTGATGAAGCCACCTCTGCTTTGGATTCGATTACCGAAGAAGATATCACCGCAACCATCAGGGAAATTTCTGCCAGAAAAGAGCAGATCACTTTGCTGATTGCCCACAGGCTCTCCACCATCATGCATGCAGACAGGATCTATGTGCTCGAGAAAGGTGTCATTGTTGAAACCGGCTCACACGATGAACTACTGGCGGAGAAGGGATTGTATTACGCCATGTGGAGGCAGCAGATTGGGGAAAGGGCGTAGGAGGTTAGAGGTGGAGAGATTTAGGGGTGGAGAGGTTTAGAGGTGGAGAGGTTTAGGGGTTTAGAGGTGGAGAGGTTTAGGGGTTTAGGGAGGGTTAATTGGTCAGATCCTCCACTTCGCTCAGCAACACTTCCAATGCAGTGGTGCTTTGAAAAATTTCTATCAATGAGAAAATCAGGGATACCAACAGGGTAATCAAACTGGTGGCAAAAAGTATATTGGCCAGTGAATCCCATGACCTGTAAATGCAATACATGCAGGCCACGCAGAGCAGAAAACTGAAGACCCCTGCTGCCTGCATATAACGGATATAGTTCAGTCTTTTGCGAAGGCTCTTGATCTGCTCCAACAGGTTTTTCTTGTTCTTCAAATGAATATAATCATCAAAGAGTTTGCGCACCAGGCTTGCAATCGCAAGGAAACGATTGGTGTATGCAAGCAACAACAAACTGATGGCGGGGAAAAGCAGTGCGGGGGTGGTTATTGAAATTTCCATCTTAATTTAAATGGTTTAAGAAGTTGAAGGAGTTGAAGAGGTTGAAGAAATACATGTCTTAAACCGCTTAAACTTCTTCAACCCCTTCAACAATCTTGAAACTATTTCACTGACAGTTTGAAATCTATAGAAATATCAGTCTCGCCCTTTGAAACCGGGTCTCCTGCTGCTTTTACACCAGGCTTGTGTTTGAGGGTCACATTAAGTGTGCCAGTGCCTGCTGCTGCTGCGGCGGTCCAAGTAGAGGTAATCCCCAGAGGCAAACCCTTGCCGTCATTGTTGAGATTGGAAACTGCAACCAGTCCGTTTGTAGCTGTATAATAAAGCTGATGATCATTGGCTTCAGCCAATATCTCGGCAGTAATATTATCGGCCGGAGAAGTACTTTCATTTAAGATTTCAAGTGTGCAATCATAGATCTTTCCTTTGGCAAGAACGATCTCATCAAACTTGGAAGGAGCTGCACCGCCTTCGCCATCGAGATCCTTGAATTCAAACGTGGTGATTGCACCTGTTCCGCCGAGAACCTTTTCTGTAAGCTTCACTTTTACAGTGGTGATCAACTCTTCCTCATTGGGATCTGCTTTGTCTTTTTTACATCCTACGATAGAAAGCATCAGCATAAAAGCAAGGGCGAGATACATGTTCTTCTTTTTCATTTCTATTTTTTTAAATGGTTAATTTAATTTTTATGGCAATATTTCTTCCACGATCCAATGAAAAATACCGGAAGGCATTCATGTAATCGCGGTAAGACACATTAAAAAGATTGGTCGCGCTCAACACCAGTTCTATACGGCGTTTGCGGACATCAATTGCAGTTGTCGATTCTGCATTGAAGAGGGAATATGCTGGAGGCGGAGCCATATAATCTGACTGCATTGTTGTATTTCCGGCAGCATCGGTCACCTTGATGTTGCCCGTTGGCGGCACATGCGTTTGTTCGGTTACATGCTGCATACCAAACTTAATGGATGATTGCTTCCATTTCTTTCCATCAATAAAACTGTATTCCAAATCGGCCTCAAACCTGTCGGAAGGCATCTGTATCAACCAGGTCTTTTCGGTTGAATTGTATGCCCTCAGCACAGATCCTTTCAGATGGGCTTGAAGATGATTGGTGAAACGATAAGCCAGGCGCATGTCCATACCCGTAAGGCTTGCATCGGTCTGATCATAATCAAATGCAGGGAAAGCACCCCTTATCGTCAACAAGGCCGGATAGGCGGGCTTAAGGTAAATGAAATCATTGATCACCTTCTGGTATATTCCCAGTTCTGCTTCCCATTTTTCATTGTTGTAAACAAGGGTACCTAAAACGCTGAAAGCCCTTTCAGGATTGAGGTTTGGACGACCCCGTTCAATTCGAGCAGCTCCATGATGGAGCCCATTGCTGAACAGTTCATTCACCTGTGGCGAACGCCATGCAGTAGATGCAGTAAATGAAGTGCGCAAATGATCACTGAATTTATATGCCACCACACCAGTGCCAGACAAACCTGAAAAAATTCTTTGGCCATAAGGATCACCAGACACCAGGGCATTGCCCATCAAGAGATCAAAAGGTTTTGGGTCATTGTCCTTGATATTGAATCTGTTTCTATGGTCGTATCGAAGACCAAGCTCCACCTGCCATTTTTGATGATGATAGCGTTCTGCAGCCCAGAAGCCCAGGTCAACGGATTGATAGTTGGGAACGAAATACCTGTAGTTGATATAATTGTCCTGGTACATGGCATTGACCCCAACAGAACCCTTGATTTTTTTTTCGGCAAAATGTTCCCATACCAAATCCGCCATATGGGTCTGGAGATTCAACTGCAATTGGGGCACATCAGATGCAGATCTGGTTAGGTCAAACTCTTTGCGGATGTTCAACTGCGAGGAGAGTGTAAGGTTGATCCTGCTGTGCCCCACCATTTCAGAAAAGGCCTTGAATTTAAACAAGTGGTGCTGAACATCCTGGTAGGGCCTTTCGATGGCATAACTGAATCCTTCATCGCGGATGTAATCAGGGGGAGATTGTGCGCGGATGGCGTTCTCCAGATCCGTCAGGTTTCCAATGTGTGATCCTGAAAAGATACCAATGTTGGTATTGAAGATGCTGTAAAATAATTCAGCCCCTTTGTTCTTTTTCCTCCAACCAGCAGCCGCTGACATGTTCATTTCTTCGACACCGGAATTTTTCAGCCAGTATTCAGGTGTCCTTGCATTCCCGCCACGCTTCAAGGTTCCCTGAACGCGCCAGGCGGTTGTTTCATTTTTATCAAACGCGCTCTCCACCATGGCAGAAACCACGCCCTGCCTGTTGTTGGAAAATGCCGCCAGGTTGACTTCACCCTGCATTTCTTTTTTGTATTGCAACAAACGTGGCTCCACCAAAACGACGCCGCCAATGGCATCTCCACCGTAACGAACGGATGCCGCTCCTTTGATCACCGTAAGCCGGTTGGCCACATAAGGGTCAATCTCTGGCGCGTGTTCACTTCCCCACTGCTGCCCTTCCTGCCTGATGCCGTTGTTCAGGATCAGAACACGGCTGCTGTGAAGCCCTTGAATGACGGGCTTGTAAATATTGTTTCCTGTTTGCAAAACGGTAACGCCGGTAATCCTTTGGAGTGATTCGCCAAGAGACAAACCCCTGGTGGCAGCCAGTTCTTTTCCTTTCAACTCTCCCGTCATCCCCTCAGGACGGACAGTGGCAGCACCCACAACAACCACTTCCTTCAACAGGTTCTCCGCATGCGAAAGTTCAAATGATTTGCTAAGGTCTTCTTTGAGGTGAAAATGAAAATCCAGGGCCTGGCAATCCGCATGGGTGATGCGCAGGGTATAATCGCCAGGACAGATTCCTGACAGAACATATTTTCCCTCATTGTCTGTGAGGATGGTCTTTTTTAATTCGATGATGCTAACGGTGGCACCAACCAACGAAGAACGGGTATCCGCATCCTTTACCACACCACTGATGCGTAAAATGCATTGTGCGTTGAGGTGCAGCGCAGAAAAAAAGAAAATTGATATGGCGGCCAAAAGCCTCATGGGTTCATTTGAAACCCAAAACTAATGAAATTTTAAATATTTGCAATAATGTTGCAAATATTTAGATTCGCTCAATGATGGCGGCAATGCCCTGACCACCGCCAACACAGGCAGAAACCATGCCGTACCGCTTGTTTAGCCTTTTCAGATCACCCAGCAATTGAACAGTCAGTTTTGCACCCGTACATCCCAAAGGATGGCCCAGCGCGATGGCGCCACCATTGATGTTGAGCCTTGATTCATCAAGCCCCAAGGTATTGGTGACAGCAATCGCTTGTGAGGCAAATGCCTCGTTTAATTCAATAAGATCAATATCATTAAGATGCATGTTCGCAAGCTTGAGCACCTTAGGAATAGCTTCCACCGGCCCGATGCCCATCAGTTTAGGATCAACTCCGGCAACACTGCAATGCACCAGTCTGCCAATGGGTTGCAGCCCCAGTGCCTTGACCATCGAACCACTCATCAACACCACAAAAGCAGCGCCATCACTGGTCTGTGATGAGTTGCCTGCGGTTACGGTTCCTTTGACGGCAAAAGCAGGTTTCAATTTTGATAATCCGTCGATACTGGTATCGGCACGAACGCCTTCATCTGTATCCACAGTAAATGTTCTTTGTGCTTTTTTCACGTTTTCATCGAGATAAACTTCATTCACTTGTATCGGTGCAATTCCCTCTTTAAAATGACCCTGTTGGATGGCATGAAGGGCTTTTTGGTGGGATGAAAAGGCGAAGGCATCCTGCGCCTCACGGGAAACATGGTATTCTTTGGCGACGGCCTCGGCAGTCAGCCCCATGTTCAAGTAATAATCGGGTTCATCTGAAGCAATCTCAAAAGAAGGGACGGTTTTCCATCCAGCGGCTGGCACAAAACTCATGCTCTCAACACCGCCAGCAATGATGCATTCAGCCATTCCAGCCCTGATCTTGGCAGTGGCCATGGCTATGGTTTCAAGCCCTGAAGCACAATACCTGTTCACTGTAATGCCCGGTGCCTGGTGGCCCAGCGCCCTTGCCGCAATGATCCTGCCCACCTGTAGCCCTTGTTCGGCTTCGGGAACAGCATTGCCCACCATCACATCATCAACACGGGTCTTTTCCAATGCAGGGATGCTTGCCATCAATTGTTGTATCAGGTCTATTGCAAGATCATCCGGACGGGTGAAGCGAAAGCCACCCTTTTTTGCTTTGGTAACAGCAGTCCGAAGTCCGGCAACGATATAAGCTTCTTGCATAAATCAGGTTTGAAGATTGCCCAAATCTAAGCAAATAAGCCAATAGCACTCCTTAGGATACTAACAAAAAATAAAATGAAGATATTTTTTGAATAAGCACACAAAGAAAATTATGGTTCCAAAATTTTTAATACTTTTATGATATCATTTTAATATCATATTTATGACCACTGAGAAATTATTCAAGCCCTTCTCCGGATATCAGGCCGTATCACTGGCAATCGTCCTTGTATTAATGGGCGTGATCTCTTTTTTGAATTCCAAGGTAAACAACTATGTCTCTCCCACGATGATCACCATGGGAATTCTGATGATAGTCGCTGCCATCATCGTAATCAAAGGATTGATAATCGTCGACCCCAACTATGGCATGGTACTCACCTTTTTTGGCAAGTACGTTGGAACAGTCAAAGAAAATGGACTTCAATTTGTTAATCCGCTCTATACAAAATTGAAAGTGTCGCTCAGGTCACAAAGCGTGGAAAGCACCAGGTTGAAAGTTAACGACCAACTGGGTAATCCCATAGAAATATCAGCAGTGGTCGTCCTTCAAATCAGCGATACCTACAAGGCAGTGTTTGATGTAGCGAATTTCAATGAATACATCAAAAACCAAACTGAAGCGGCTGTAAGACATCTTGCAACAAGTTATCCATATGATAACATTGAAGATGAAAAAGCACAAATCACTTTAAGGGATGGTGGGCAGAAAGTAATCGAAATGCTGGAAGCTGAATTGAGCGATCGGTATTCCAAAGCAGGCGTTATCATCATGGAAGCCAGGATCAGCCACCTTGCGTATGCCGCAGAAATAGCAGGAGCAATGCTTCAGCGGCAACAGGCTACTGCCATTGTTGCGGCAAGAACAAAAATTGTAGAAGGAGCGGTCGGCATGGTGGAAATGGCGTTGGCAATGCTATCTGAAAAAGACATTGTCACCTTAGATGATGATAAAAAAGCTGCGATGGTCAGTAATCTCATGGTAGTGCTCTGCGGCGACAAATCAGCATCTCCTGTTTTGAACACAGGAACACTTTACTAATCCATTCCTTTCAGATATGTCACTCATGAAAAAAAATTTTGTTCTGCGCATCAACGAAGAAGCATACAACGCCCTTGCAAAGTGGGCTGAGGATGAATTCAGAAGTGTGAATGGACAAATCGAAATGATCCTTGACAAAGCCTTAAAAGAATCAAACAGGCTAAAACCGATATCAACGACAAAGAAAAAGCAAATCAAAGCCATTGGTACAAAATAATCAATACGGCATGATCAGGGAAAAATTATGCGTGATTGAGCTGAACCATTTCTGGAATGGTTTAGGCCTTTTTCAATACTCCAAAACACAATACATCATTCTCAAATTTTTCAGCAGCTTCAGCCATTACTGACAGCTCAGACAACTCGTCCTCAGAAAGTGAGTGTTCACCCTTGTTCATCAGGTCATAGACCTGAACCATGGTTTGGTGGTATTCTTTTTTCGATTTAATCTGGTATTTCATTGATTATTGCTGTTTAAACTAGACGGCTAAAGCGTCTAATTGACAATATATCTTGACAGAACCTTTTGTCAGATTTTGATAAAATTAAAATTGTTTTCTGATTTTCAGAATTTATTTTCATTAAATAAAAAATGGCCTTGCGGCCACTTTTCAAATGATATCTGCTGTCAAATCACTCACCAAGAATTCCCACGCCAAACGGTGAATCAGCTCTTGGAACATAATCACGGTAAAAGCCGATTTTTTTATCCTTGGAAAGGGAAAGTCCGGCAGATCCCTTAAAACCATCATTGCAGTCAACGCTGAACTTGATAAAACTCAATTTTCCATCCGCTGAATCAAATTCTAATTTCTCAAAATTCAAATCAATTTTTCCTTTTTTCAATCCTGCTTTTATTTTTTCTAGTACAGCCAAGGTCATGGATGGATCAAAAATAATCTCGACTTTATTCTTAATGATCAATGGTGGAGAGAATATTACTGTGTCGGAAATGATTACTGGTGGAGTGAATTTCACGGTATCCGAAATGATTACTGGCGGAGAGAATTTCACGATATCCGAGGTACTTTTTATGCTTGGTAACGCTTGCTTCAATTCTGTTTCTGTGGGAATCTTTATGTAGCCTTGTTCTTTTTGTGCAAGGTATTTCTCTATGCCACTCAAGATTTTTGCTGCGATCTCCTCCTGTTTGGTTTTGATAATGGCAAGATCCTTTTCATTTGAAATAAATCCTGGGTGCACCATAATGGCAGGAATGGATGATTTGTCTAACACCCAGATACCCATTTTTCTAGTCTTTACAGTGGTGCTGCTGAAAAGATCTGTGAGGCTTTCCTTCATGATGCTGGCCAAAGGAATGCTCTTTAAATAAGCTGGTGAGCCTTCCCTTGGAGTATATAACTGTAAGCCCTTAGTATTTTTGTTGGGTGAGCCATTGATATGCACCGAAACAAAGAGATCAGCATTTTTATTGTTTGCAAAAATGGTCCTGTCCTGTAACTTGACATATTCATCCTTGTCCCTCGAAAGTTCAAACCTGATTAGAGGATTTTTGTTCAAAGCAACAATTTTTTGAACAAGTTGAAGGGACATATCCGCTTCCTTGTCTCCCGCTGCAGACTTTGCTCCAGGATCCATTCCTCCATGACCTGCATCCAATACCACCACATATTGCTTGTCAAGATTCAACAATTGATTGTTGCTATTGGAATTTCTAAAAGCGAACAACAAAAACAACGCTGAAACAATTGGAATGACAAGAAGTCTTCTGAAATAACTGAAACGAGGCAAGGCATTTTTTTTCAGCATGGTAATTCTGCGTTTAATCGGTGAAAAGAAAAAGGGATGTGTTAGGCGATGTTGTTGCTGGGGATAAGCCGCTGCGAGCAACAACTCTGCCAACAATCTACTATCCTGGCTTTCGATGGATTGACTATCTGCGATAAATTCATGTATCAAGTATAATTCGCGTTTCAGTATCCAAAATATCGGATTGAACCATCCAACCACCATCATCAGTTCGACGAACAATTTGTCTGCAGAATGCTTTTCTTTAGTGTGAACCCATTCATGTGCCAGCATCTGCTTGCCCACCCTGCTTTCAAGATCAATAGACCTGTTCCAAAAGATGTAGGAAAAGAAAGAATAAGGAGTGCCGCTGGCATCCGTCATCACTAAATTCAAACCGTTCAGCCTTTGAATGGGATATGCCCTCACCAATTGGAAAACCCTGATCAATGAACGAACCAAACCAAGAAAAACAATGGTTGAGACAAGACCAAAAATCAACCAGGCAATTGGCGTCCAATCCATGGAAGATGAAACCGACTCAGCCATTCCCTCAAACTCACCATTATTATCAGCGATGATTTCCGCAAGTTGGTAAGGAGTAGATTTCAGGGATCCTTGAACAGGTTGCAAATTGATCTTTATCAACGGAATCATCCATGAAAATATGGCAACAGCAAGCAAGTAAAAACGGTTGTAATGGTGAAACCGCCTATCCTTCAAAACCAACAGGTAATAACCGTAAAGAATTGAACTGCAGAGCAGCACCTTCAACATATAAAAAATAAGAACAGCCATGGTACTATTTTTTATTTTTCATTTCCTTGAGCAACAATTCCAGATCGGCAACCTTCAGGTCCTTCTGTTGGACCATAAAGGAAACCACATCGGCAAAGGATCCTTCAAAATATCCGTCTACAATATTTTTGATGGTTGATCCAGAATATTCTTCCTTACTCACTTTTGGAAAATAACAATGCACACGGCCGTGAACCTCATGGTCGATAAACCCCTTGTCGATCAAAATCTTGATGACAGTAGAAACCGTATTGCTGTGCGGTTTAGGTTCTGGCATTGCATCAACAATGTCTTTCAGATAACCCTTTTGGAGCTTCCAAAGTACCTGCATCACCTGCTCTTCTGCCTTGGTCAATGACTTGCCCATGTTCAACTATTTTTTTAGTTATACAAACTTATGACTATATTTTTAGTTGAACAACTATATTTTTAGGCAAAGAAATTTATCGATTATGCAACAGTTCCACCGATTTCATTGTCAAGCAAGTAACCAAGCGCATGAGTGACCAGAAAGAATTGATTAATCAGGTTTTAAAGGGAAATCCAAAAGCCCAGAAACAACTGTATGATTCCCATGCAGCAACCATGCTGGGCGTGTGCTACCGATACTGCAAAACCCTGGCGGAAGCAGAAGACCTTCTCCAGGAAGGTTTTGTGAAGGTATTCAAGAACCTTAAACAGTTCAAAGGTAGCGGTGAACTGGGGGCTTGGATCAGAAGGATCATGGTGAATACCGCCATCAATGAGATCAAAAAATCCAAAATCCAGCTGATCAGCCGGGATGATGAAGATGATACAGTAAACCTGTCAACAAACGACGATCCGGAAATCCTGCTAACGGCAAAGGAGATTGCATCAACCATCCAGCTGATGCCAGACGGTTATCGCATTGTATTCAACCTGCACGCAATAGAAGGATTTTCACACAATGAAATAGCATCCCTGCTCAACATCAAACCGGTAAGTGTCAGGTCACAGTACCAACGAGCAAGAATATTATTGATAGAACTCTTACAAAAGGCAGAAGTTAAACGACAAAAACCTGTTGAAAATGGGAAATGATTCATTTGAAAATAAGCTGGAACAGGAAATGATGGGGCTGCGCATTAAGCCTTCAGAAGCTGTCTGGCAACAAGTAGAAAATAGGATTCAACAAGAGAGAAAAAGACGAATCATCCTTTGGTGGATTTTCTCTTCCTGCATTTTGATTGCTGGAACAGGCGTTTGGATCTCAGAAGAAAAATCAACAAGAGATGAACAAAAAACAACTCAGAACAATTCCGAAACCAAAACAGCGGTTTCTTCTTCAAACCTAAAATCAATCATTAGCAAAGAATCCAAGAATCCCTATTCTTCAAACCAACCCTCAAAAGAAACACACCATCATCTCTTAAATCGATCTTCAACAATATTGCCAAAAGGAAAAGAGGAAGATAAAATGTACCAGGAGGAATTTGATGCTGAGCCTTCACCTACCCCATACTCCCTTCAAAACATGGTCACAGATCATCTGTCAAAATCTATCTTGCCATCCAATAATGATATCATCAAAAAACTAAATGAAAAAATCAATGACACAATCATTGTTGTGATCTGCAACAACAATCCTCCGACCAGTCCTTCCCTTGAAAAGGAGTTAAAAAAACCAGAACGACAACTCAATTTCAATGGCTTTCTCTCCTTCCATGGAACCGGAGACCTTTCCGGCACAAACCTTGAATTCGGGATAGAAAGAAAATGGGGTAAGCGTTATGGATTTTACAACAATGTGGGGATTACCATCCATTCAGGGCAAGAAGCGGGTTTTGGACTAAACTCATTCCCTTTGAGGGTCAACAGCACCTACAAAAGCCTGCAAACAGTCACAGCAGGAATTCAAACAATGCCCACGTTCTACCGCTACTCAAAACGCGGGGATCTGAAAATTGGAGCGGGATTGGTGGGCCGGTACCAGATGACATCTTCTGGTATGTATGCTGCAAGGGGGATGGGACCAGGAACTAACCAGTACAGTTATAACATCTATGAAGTCGATCCCAATACCTTTTCTCTCGGATACCGGATCAGCGCTGATTTGCTACTCATTGAAACAAAGAAAAACAAATTGGGCTTCCAACTTTACTTTCAAAACGATACGAGAGGAGATGCCTTAACAGGCCTGGGGCTTTCTTTTCAAACCAAATACAAAAAGTAGCAGATGATGACCAGCTCAACACATCCATCGAAAGTTTCAGCATACATTTTTTCAGTCATGTTGCTGCTCTGCCTCAATCATTCTTTGTCTGCCCAGGAATCCAAAAAAATTAGATTCCCAGATAGAACATTCGGTTTGACTGGAGGATTTTCATATCACCAAAGCCAAAAAATAAATGGATTCAACCTGGGCTTAAATCATCAAATCAGCATTGGTAAAAAAACGATGCTCCACAACGATCTGTTGTTCACCATCCAATCAGGAAATGAGAATACTCACAATGCTGTGTTATCAGGATTTTCCATTCCCACAGCGATCAACCCATGGTTCAGGAGTGCTCCCCTAAAATATATAACAGCCGGTATTCAAACATCTGCAGGAATTTCTACGAGCATGCTGAAAGGAAAAATCAGAACAGGAACTGCTGCCGTGATCAGGTACCAGACTACTTCAAGACCTGAAAAATATATGTTCAATGTGGACGTTGTACAAACCACATCAGGGCCACTGTATTCAACGAATTATCTCATCAACTCCATCAGGCCCCACACGTTTGCTGCAGGAGCCATGGTATTCGCAGACATCCACCTGTTCAAAACAAAAATAATAGAGACCAAAGGAAATCTGTCATTTCAATGGGATAGCAGGGGCGATAGAATTTTTGGGGCAGGCATCAAACTCCAGAAATCCTACAAGAAGACATCCTGATCAATCCTTCTCTTCCAACCGAAAAGCTTGAACCTGTAAGGCAGCAGGATTTGTTTGAACATACAGTGATTTTTATATAAAGAAAAACGGCCCGAAGGCCGTCTCTAACCATAAAACTCATGACCTCTGTGGTCTGGAAAGACCCTGAATCCTATCATGAATCATTTCTTCTTGGTGGTTATTTCAATAACACCATTTTTACCTTTATCGCCATATTTTTTTACTGCATTTTCACCTTTAAGCACATTGATTGATTTGATCGTATTGGGATCAACATCTTTCATACTTCCAGACTCCATTTCTTTTCCATCTATTACATAAAGCACATCCTTTGGCAAGGTTGTTTTCTCTTCATGCTTTTGAACAAAAGTGATTGTTTTTTTATCATCCTTATCAGTTGTAGTAACAGTCAGTGTTTGGGGATCTTTTTTAGCTTCTTCTACAACTTTATCATCACTCGTCCTAATGGTGATGGTACTCACATTCGAATTTTTTTTATAGCCTGTGACAGTTATTGGTTCATTAGGGTCTGTTTTAGCTTTTTCTACAACTTTATCATCACTCGTCCGAACTATGGTGGCACTCACATTCGAATTTTTTTTATAGCCTGTAACAGTTACTACGTCTGACGTATCAACTGATATTTGAATGTTGCTGACGTTTCCTTGAGAGGGAACAGCAACCTTTGCCTTTCCATCAAAAAACACCGAATCCACTTTCATGGTTACAATTTTTTTCCCATCACCAGAAGTAGCTTCCGTCCAGGTCATCCCACTCAATTTGCTTTCGGAAACAGCAACTCCTTTTTCAGCGCCCCGGATATCAATCGTTTTAATGCTGGATGGATCAATTTTATCCAAGTCAGCAGGTGAGATTTCTCTTCCATTGATGATAATCCGTGGAACCTTGGAACCATCTGTACCAGCCCGCAAACGAATGGCATCTGATGTACCTATAAATGTAGTTCCTAAAGGCATGCTGTCTCCAGAAATGAACACGATTTTTTTCTCGGTGTACAAAGGAGATCCCTCTATGGAGACCTTCTTATTTGCTGGGCCAGCCAACTCATTCAAAGGCACTTTGAACAATTCTTTTTTTGACTTAATGTCTTTAAAAGAAGCCATGTCACCATCGATATCGATTTGAAAACTTCCTTTGATTTGTCCAGTTTTTGGATCGCGGTACTTTGCCGGAATCGTATCTAGCTTGCTTGCCTCAATGGCTGCTTCATCGATTTGACTGTTCGGATGATCCGACAATGATTCTTTGATGGTAAACGATAAAAGAACAAGAATGCCCATGGCTACTGGCAGAATCAATAATCGTCTGGCATAACTGTAACTGACTTTTTTAGATGATGATAACATGATGATGCGTCTTTTGATAGATGAATAAAAAAATGATTGTCCGGTTGATAAAATAGAAGGTTGATAGTGGGTTTGCAATAACATGGTTGCAAGGGCGGAAGCATCTGCCTCGTCTATAGCTTTCTCATCTGCGATGAATTCATGGATCACTTCCAGCTCCCTTCGGATGATCCAGAAAAATGGATTCATCCAAAACAAGGCGGAGAGCATCGCAATCAAGAGCTTGTCGTAGGTATGCAGTTGTTCAATATGGGTCAGTTCATGGCGCAGAATCTGCCTACCTGTTTCATCTTCCATGGAAATGTCTTCTCTCCAAAACAGGTTCTTGAAAAAGGAGAAGGGGGCATCCTCGTTCTTGGTTTCAACAAAATCGAAACGATCCATTGGGGTAATCTTAGAAACAGCTTTGATCCTGTAAATCTTGTATATCCCGTAAGCAAAAAAAGCAACCAGTGAAAAAGAGACCAGGAGAATGGAAATAAACAGCAATTTCTCCCAGGTAAATGCAGCTTCAGTAAGGGCAATACTGCCAGGCTGATCAATGAACAACAAGAGCTGTTTGGCGGATAGCCCTTCGGGTTCTTGAAGGGTAAACCAATTCAGGTCAATGGCAGGCAGTACCAAGGACAGGAACATGGTTGCGATCAGATAAAACCTGTTGTAATGATGGAACCTGGTATTTCGCAATGCCACCCAATAGTAACCCAGCAAGATGCCTGACACAAGGATTGATTTGAGTATATAGATGTAAACCGTTTCCATGGTGATTATTTTTTCTTTTTAAGTTGCTTCAACAAGATCTCCAGGTCTTCAACAGAGAGCTTTTTCTTGTCTACCAGAAAAGAAACAACCTCCCGGTAAGAACCTTCAAAATAACCCTTGGCAATGCCCGCGATGGATCCTGAACTGTACTCGTCTTTTGACAAGAGCGGATAGTACAAATTGTACCGGCTTGGGGTTTTGATGCCCACCACTTCTTTCTCCACCAGAATTTTTAGCAGGGTGGCAACGGTGTTGTGGTGAGGCTTGGGTTTAGGCATGGCATCTACAATGTCCTTGAGGTATCCACCCTCATCCAGCTTCCACAAGGCCAGCATGATTTGCTCTTCGGCCCTCGTTAAGGTCTTGTTCATAACTAAATATTTAGTCTAAATTAAAACTAAAGTTTTAGTCCACAAAATTTATTTGCAATTATTATACATCATAAATTGATCTGTATTCTATTAAAGAATGATCACTCGTTTGATGTACTGATTAAAACCATGTGTAATCTTGATGAGGTATACACCAGGTTTGGCATTTTGTAAGGAGATACTTCTCTTATAGTTTCCACTGAAATTTGCCTGCGTTTGTCGGAATACTTCTCTTCCTTCCGAACTTAAAACAGCAATAGCTAAATCCTCTCGGCCTGTAACACTGAAACTTAGATTAAAGTTGCCATTGCTTGGGTTAGGAGCTACAGTAAATCCAATTTTATCTGGAGCAACATTAATTATTGAAGTTACCGTTACATCCTGTTCTGCAGATAAGCTTTCGCAATTAAAATCATCAAGAACTGAAGTTCTGTATTTACCAGATTGAGTGACTTTAAGTTTTTGTCCTTTTTCACCTGGAATATCAGCTCCATTCAACTTCCATTGATTGCCATTTGCGACAGAACTAACTAAGGTGTCAGCAATTCTTGTAACCGTAGGAATTAAATTATTGATGGCTGTAACGGGAGTTCTAGCTGTTGGACAACCTCCTGAAAGCAGTCTTACTCTCATGTCGTAGAAGAAATAGTAGAACTGATTTGGATCGGCAGTAGATGAAGCAACAACACTATTTCCTGTGACATTCAACCCACTGTTTATGCCATTAATACTTTGTGGATAAGGTGAACTGGCTATATTGTTGTTTCTATAAACTGTTGCGCCTTCCGTACACTGCATAATCAACACGTGATTTCCGGGTGTGGCTACAGGAAAATTCACATTGAAAATCATTCCCTTGTCATTAGGATCATTCTCTGTAACTACACCAGCTTGTGCAGTTGGTCTGGTATTGGAAACAATAAAATCTCGTTGACCCAAATTAAAATAACTGTATCCCCCTTGGGCATTTTCACTCGCCAGATCAGCAAGAATAATTCTGACCTTACCAGGATTTCCAATAAACATCTTTACGGATTCAATGACCATTGGAACAGCATTGGAGAAACGTACAAAATTGCCGTTAAATTCATTGTATCCGCCAGAAGCAAATGCTGTTTTGTCTTTCGGGCCTACTGTTCCAACAAGGTCGTTAAAGGACCCAAAATATTTCCTGTCAGGTGTCAATGTACTTGTATTGGCAACTGTATTAACTGTTGTTAAAGCAAATGGAGTTTTTGCGGTATCCGATACAAACCAGCTGATATAATTACCAGCAGTTGCAGTGCCTCTAAGCAAAACTGCTGAATTATTACAAATCAACGCCTGTAAACCTGTCGGTACAACACCAGAAGCCAAGGCACTTGCTTCTGAAACTACCTGGTTGTTTTCTGCATTCTGATCAGTTACCAAATTTGATTTTGCTGTAAAAGTATATTTTGAATTAGCCTTCATTACAAATGGGGTCTGGAATGTGTACTCAGATTCAGCACTAGATACAAGTGGGCCATTAAATACACCGGTGATGGTTGAAAGAGGATTTCCATTTTCTCTTATTTCAACCGATAAAGGAATATTCCTTTGCTCTTTGCTTCCGGAGTTTCTGAGTTTAATCGTAACATATTGAGAGCCGTCTGCACATTCTCCATCAAAAGGGTAAACAATTAAGCTTAATGCAAGATCGTTCGAAGGTCTTACAATAGTTAGTGTATAATCCTGCGCTTCTCCTCTTGTATAACTGCCGGAAGGTTGAATTGAATTAGGGGCATTGGTTTCTGAAACAATTACACGCATCAGCATTTTATCTCCAATGGCTAAGCCTGTAGGAAGGCTGATGGTTGTTTTGAATGTGCTATCGTTTTGTAGTGCCTGACTCGTTGCAAATGATTCACCGGCATCTCCAAAATCACCATCATTATTGGTATCAATAAATATTTTGGCATACCTGACATTGTTGGTTTTATCGCAACTTCTCACGCGCAAAAAGAAAGCATTTGATCCACCCGATTCAATGGCAACTGTAGAGAGTCTGCTGTCTTTAAAGGTGCTACAGGTGTCTTTGTATTTTATGCTAACGTCTCCAAATGAAAGCGAATCAATGTAAGCACCACTTTGGTCACTGAATGTGGCAGCTGAGTATGCGGTTCCACCAATTCCAGAAACAATCAAAGAAAAATTCTGACTGCCACCACCTCTGATCAGTTGGCCTTTGTGACGCACCTCAATGGTATATGTTTCGCCAAGCAAAACAGAGTCTACCTCAATCTTTTCAACATTATCAACATCATTGTCTCCTCTTGTAGCAGGGCTGGCAGGGGAGCTACCATCTAGTTTCCAAGGGAAGAAAGTTTTGTTTCCTTGTTTGACGCGGAGGTCTAAATCATTTACCAATTTCTTATCGCTGGAATTGAGCGTTCCATTTGGAGTAACTGAACCGGCTGGGTCAGTCCATACAATTGTTGCACTTAAAGAACCTTTACCCGATGCAACTACATTTACTGTATATACTGAATCATTTTTAAGGGTTTTCTCTACTACCAAATTGTTTTTTGTGTTATCAAGCACACCTGCTGCTCTGGCAATATTGGCAAGGCCCCATCCATGTTTATAATCAGGACCCGGATCAGTTGTTGCTTTATCAGTAGTGTGTAAAATCAATCCCTTGATGGTGGATGACCATGCGGCATTGTTGTTGTTTTTTCTCATGAAAAGTTCTTGCAACAAAATAGCGGAACCAGCTACTGTAGGAGAGGACATTGATGTACCAGATAGTGTTGAATAAGTAGCATTACTCCCGGAACCTGAAGAAGTTAATCCAGAGCCATTTGCTACAACATCTGGTTTTATCCTGCCATCGTCTGTCGGTCCAAAACTGCTACTGTTACTTAGAACTACATCAGATGCTGAGGTATAGCCACCTGAAATAGGCAAAACATTTCCTACAATCAGCGCATTCTTAGCATTAGAATAAGTGGGTAATAAATCAAAACCACTTTGATCATTTATGCCTGATGGCCTTCCGCCTGCATCAACCATGGTATTGGATTCATTAAATCTCCAATAGTTGGTGCCAAGGGCAGGACCGCTTTCGTTTCTATTGTTGCCTGCTGATTTCACAAGAAGGTAGTTAGGCGATAGGGTTGCTATCGAATCCCACATTTGTGCCTCTGAACTGTAATTGCCAAATTTCCAGTCCTCCGTTGATCCTGGAGTGCCCCAGAATTCCCATCTGTTTTGTGCACTGTTGAATCTCCATCCTGCAATACTACCATAAGAGTGATTAGACACAAGAAGGTTTGACGCTTCACCAGAGATCTCTGAGATGTGATTAGCAAAATCATAAGCAATGATTCCTTTGATGCCATGTGCCATACCTTTTGCTATACTATTCACTCCTGATGCTACTAATGTACCAGTAACATGCGTTGCGTGATTATCTTCTGTTGCAGGGTTGTCCTTTTGTGTGATTCTACCAATGAGCTCAACGTGTGACTTATTGACCAAACCTCCATCCCACAGAGCGAGCTTATTGGTAAGTAAGTCACTTGATCCGTTTAAATTTAATCCAGCGCTTCCTCCAGTCCACAATTTATTTGTACCAATTGTAGATGCAGCTATTACATTACTTTGCGTGGCAACATACATTGGAAAACCTAGTTCGTCAACACCAACCAGTTGAGCGACGTTCCCCTTGTCATCTGCAATGGCTAATCTCCATCCCTTTTTTGCAGCAAGGCTCATTGCTTTTTCATACCGCTGTGTTTCTACTATACGTTGATCAATTGAAATTTTCTCAAGCTCACGTATTTGAGGTATGGTTTGCTTTTGTGCATTCAATAATGTGCTACACAGCAATAAAAAAACTGTAACAACAAAAACTTTATTTTTTTGCAATGTCATAACGTTGAAGATAAAAATTATTGGCC
The DNA here is from genome assembly GCA_044373365.1 of Chitinophagaceae bacterium. Classification (GTDB taxonomy): domain Bacteria; phylum Bacteroidota; class Bacteroidia; order Chitinophagales; family Chitinophagaceae; genus Pollutibacter. Next base: position 42,528 of record JBIPNK010000011.1, on the reverse strand, counting down.
TGAAAAAGCTAACTTGTTCAGCATTCGCTGAATTTAAACAATAATTTTAAATTGATGTGCCAAATGTGGATTAACGGGAAAACGATGGTATTTATGCTGATACTGTTTTCCCTTGTGGGTTGTGGGGGTGCAAAAGTGCAGGTTACTGGTAAGGTGAAGCGTATAATGGGAAACCAGATGCCTTCGCCTGATGTAGTAAATGAGGAGCCAGGCGGCTTTAGCACAACTGTCTATTTCTTTGCGCCCACACTGATAAACATGGGAATACCTACCGGCGAACAGGGGGTGTTCTTGATGACAGATAAAAAATTGATTGCCAAATCGTTAGCAGAAAAAGATGGCAGTTTTAAATTGAAATTAAAGCCAGGAAAGTACTCAGTCCTTTTGGGAAAAGACGGGCAGTTTTATAGCAATATTTCCAGTCTGGATGGACTCATCAATCCCATTGAAATCAATAAAAGCAACAAAAAGCCTATCGCTTTAATGGCTGATTGGGGAGCTATTCATTAGCAGTAGGTCTTCCACAGAGCGTTTTTTCTTGTCCACGAGAAAGGTTCAAATTATTCCTGAATTATTTTAATAGATGGTTTGATCTGTTTTACCTTCGCCACGATGTACAATGTGATAAGAAATGCCATGTTTTTGCTGGATGCTGAAAGGGCCCACTACCTTTCTATGAATGCCCTGCGATTTTTTTGTGGTTTTCCTCTCATCCGATCGGCCATCAGTGCAGCTTTCTCCCCCAATGAACAATCGCTAAAGCGCGAGCAGTTTGGTCTTGCATTCAAAAACCCCGTCGGACTGGGTGCAGGCTTTGACAAAAACGCTGCATATTTAAGAGAACTGGAAACCCTGGGATTTGGCTTTGTTGAGATTGGCACCGTCACTCCCTTGCCCCAAGAAGGCAATGAAAAGCCCCGTCTTTTCAGGCTTCCGGAAGACAAGGCCCTGATCAACAGGATGGGATTCAACAATGATGGGGTGAAGGTGATCAAGGAGCGGTTGGAGGAGTGGAAGGGGAATACCACCCCTCGCTCGGCCCGCGGTGCGGGCCTCGGAGCCCCTCCTGAATCAGGAGGGGAGTTTGGGAAACAGCCAGTAATCCAGGGAAAAATGATCATCGGCGGGAACATTGGCAAGAACAAAGTAACGCCCAATGAGGACGCCTGGAAAGACTATGAGATCTGCTTCAATGAATTGTTTGACGTGGTGGACTATTTTGTTGTAAACGTCAGTTCACCCAATACTCCCGGACTTAGGGCGCTCCAAGACAAGGACTCCCTCTTGAAAATTTTGGGAACCCTGCAACAAAACAACAAACAAAGACCTGTACAGAAGCCAATACTCCTCAAAATTGCGCCTGATCTCACTGATGGGCAATTGCAAGACATCGCTTCATTGGCAGAAGAAATACAGCTCGATGGAATTGTTTCAAGCAATACAACCATTTCAAGGGAAAAACTGTCTGATGGTTCTAAGTCCATGGCTGAAAAAATGGGCATGGGAGGCTTGAGTGGGAAGCCCCTGAAATCAGCATCTGATGAAATTTTGAAAAAAATAGTGATGCTGACCAAGGGAAAAGTTCCGGTCATTGCCAGTGGAGGTATTTTCACAGCCAGCGATGCCCAAGACAAATTTGATCATGGCGCTGCACTTGTGCAAGTTTGGACCGGCTTCATTTATGAAGGCCCAGGGATTGTAAAAAAGATTTGTAAAGGATTAAAATAAACACATGACCAGTTTGTTGACCGTTGATTCGCTGATAAGCCTGATTACACTTTCTTTGCTTGAGATTGTGTTGGGTATTGACAATGTGATTTTTGTTTCCATTTTGATGGGACGATTGAAAACAGAACAAAAGCTTGCTGCACGCAGGTTATGGATGATCCTGGGCATCAGTGTCCGCATCTTGTTACTGCTCGCCCTGGGATGGCTTGTTGCCAATGGCAACAAGGAATTGTTTGGACTGACCCTGAGTGGTCAACATTATGGATTCAACCTGCGGAACTTGATTCTTTTTGCCGGTGGACTGTTCCTGCTCTACAAAACGGTTAAAGAGATACACGGAAAGCTCGAAGGAGAGCATGAATTAAATGCTGACGGTAAAAAAGCCCAGGCCTCTTTTTTCAGCATCATCTCTCAGATTATCCTGATTGACATGATTTTTTCTTTTGACAGCATCATCACGGCAGTGGGAATGGCAAAGCACGTAGAGATCATGATTGTGGCGGTGGTCATTGCGATGATCATCATGTTCTTCTTTTCTGAGAAAATCTCAACCTTCATCCACAAACATCCTACATTGAAAATGTTGGCACTTGCCTTTTTGTTGATTGTCGGATTCAGCCTTTTCTTTGAAGGATTGCAACCCCTCCACGGAAGCCATATTGAAAAAGGATACATCTACTTTGCGATGGCATTCTCTTTTGGTGTTGAAATGTTGAACATGCGGATGAGGAAAAAGAGCAAACCCGTTGAATTGTACGAGCCAACCATCAACACTGAAAATTAATTTATCCCCTCAGCAAGACTGCACCAACGATTCCGGCCGTTTCAGTTCTCAAACGGGATTCACCCAAACCGACCGGTTCAAAATTGTTTTGTACTGCAAGTGAAAGTTCATCTGCTGTAAAATCCCCTTCAGGCCCAATCAACAAAATGCTGTCTTCGTTTTGCCCTGTCAACTGAGGCTTCTCTCCCTCCATGCAATGCGCAATGAATTTTTTTTGAGGAAGATCCATTGAGAAAACAGCGGGCAACTTGAGGGGTTCATGCAATACAGGAAAATGAAACTGCCCAGACTGAAGGCAAGCGCTGACAAGGATTTGCTGAAAACGCTCCTGCCTGAAATGCTGTCGCTCTGTGCGTTCAGCCAGCAATGGAATGATTTCAGTGATGCCAATTTCAGTGACCTTTTCCAGCATCCATTCAAACCGCACGGTATTCTTTAACAGTGAAATGCCAAGGATCATTTTTTTGGGTGGTGCGGGATGAAAAACATTTTCTTCAAGCCCAACAAGCAATTTTTTCTTGTCCGCTTCGACAATAACAGCCTTTGCAGAACACCCTCTACCATCCGTCAACAACAATTGTTCGCCCGCTTGCATGCGCAGCACAGTTACTGCATGTTTTCGGATTTCCTCGGTGAGGGGAATGGTTCCTTTGGATGATTGCAGGGCAGGAAAATGAAAAAGGGGTAAAGCATTCATTGTATGACCTTTGTTACCATTGGCTAAAATGGTGTGTCTTCCATATCATCCTGATGATCATTCATCCTGCTGCCTTTCTGGATGTACAACTTGGCACTGCCACCATCTTCATTCACAGGTCTCCAGCTTCCGCCGCCGCCGCCATCAGCAGGCCTTCCAAATGGATCCAGGCTTTCATGCTCTTCGAATTTTTGGATAAAGAGCTTGGCCTTGAGTTTGATGTTCTCCAAAGAACCATTACGGTGTTTGGCAATCTTTACATAAGTATCCCCCTTGGTGTCTTCACCCATGTCATTGGTGGTGATGTCGTAATAATCAGGGCGATACAAGAACATGACCATGTCTGCATCCTGCTCAATGGCTCCTGATTCTCGGAGATCAGAAAGTTGTGGCACTTTCTGTCCGTCTTTTCTTTTTTCAACCTCACGACTCAACTGGCTGAGGGCAATGATGGGCACCTGCAGTTCTTTCGCCAGTTGTTTGAGGTTCCTTGAAATGGTACTGATTTCCTGCTCACGGTTAGAATTCCTGTTGTCGCTGGATCCACTCATCAACTGCAAATAGTCGATGATGATCAGGCCAACATCATGCAAACTTTTTAACCTGCGGCATTTGGCCCGAAGCTCAAAAATATTGAGTGCCGCAGAGTCATCCACAAATATCCTGGCCTTGGTCAAAGGCTCAATGCCTTTTTTATAGAGCTGCTGCATTTCATGGTCTTCCATGCGGCCCCTTGATATTTTTTCCAAGTGGATCTCACTTTCAGCAGAAAGGATCCTTTGCACCAGCTGGCTGGTGCTCATCTCCAGGCTGAAGAAAGCAACTGCCGTGGGTTTGGTAGGATGCATCGCCGCGTTCCTGGCCAGGTTCAGGGCAAAAGCCGTTTTACCAACCGAAGGACGGGCTGCAAGGATGATAAGGTCAGAACGTTGCCAGCCATAGGTGGTTTTGTCCAGGGTTGGAAATCCTGTTGGAACACCGGTGAGGTCTTCATTCCTGGCCCTCATCTCATCAATCTTGTTCAGCGTATCCATCACACTCTTGCCCAGTGTATCAAATTCTTTTTTCAACTGATCATTGGCAATGGAAAAGAGTTTTTGTTCTGCACTATCCAACAGGTCAAAAACATCGGTTGAATCATCATAGGCATCTGTGATGATTTCGGTGCTGATGCGGATCAATTCCCTTTGGATGAATTTTTCCTGCACGATACGGGCATGGGCCTCAATATTGGCTGCAGATACAACCGCGTTGGTCAGTTTTGAAATAAAATAAGGGCCTCCCACAGCATCCAACATCTCCATAGACTTCAGCTCTTCCACCACGGTCAACAGGTCAATAGGCTTGTTGTCTGCATTCAAACGGACAATGGCACGGAAAACTGTCTGGTGAGACTCCACATAAAAACATTCTGGCTTCAACACATTGATGACAATATCAAATGCAGCACGTTCCAGCATGACAGCGCCCAATACGGCTTCCTCCAATTCACGGGATTGTGGCGGTACCTTGCCATAAGCCATGGCATTGAATTCTGGCGCCGTTTTCCGCTTGTTTCTCCTGTCCCGGTTGATGTTAGTTTGGTCCATTTACTTGCTTTTCAAATCGTATTCAATCACATTTCCATTACCCGAAGGGTCTGGAGAGCGAATATACCAAGGATGCCTGAAGCAATCTGCATTTTAAAAAAACATTAATTGGGAACAGGCTATCCACAGGTCAGTCCACAGCTAAAAGGGGTTTATTGACAAGGTGGATGGGGTTATTCACATTTGGGGTTGAGGGGTTGAGGGGTTTAGAGGTTTAGGGGTTGAGGCTTAGAATTTTTATTTGCTGCGCCATCAAGCTGGAATCAAAAAACTCCCCTCCTAGACAGGAGGGGTGGCACGAAGAAGGCTGCACCGAAGGTGCAGACGAATGAGCCTGCCTGCCGGCAGGCAGGTTCTGGGGTGGTGGAAGCATTTCATCAATCATGTCTTATATTTGCGGCTATGACGATTTCATACAAATGGCTGATGGACTATTTCGCAACACCCATCGCCCATGATAAGCTTTCCCTGATACTGAACTCCATCGGGCTTGAAGTGGAAGGGTACGAGGAATACCAGGAGATCAAAGGAAACCTGGCGGGACTGATCACCGGAGAAGTGCTTACCGTAGACAAGCATCCCAATGCAGACAGACTTTCTGTAACCACAGTGAACATTGGGGGTGAACAACCTTTGCAAATCGTTTGTGGTGCGCCCAATGTTGCGGCTGGCCAAAAGGTCATTGTTGCACCAATAGGCACAACCATTTATCCTACAACAGGAGACCCCATCACCATGAAAGCGGCAAAAATCCGCAGCATAGAAAGCCATGGCATGATCTGTGCAGACGATGAGATCGGGCTTGGTGCTGACCACAGCGGCATCAAGATACTGGACGCTTCAACGCCTGTAGGGATTCCGGTTGCCAGCCTATTTGAACCATACGCAGACCATATCATTGATATTGGCCTCACGCCAAACCGCAGCGATGCCATGAGCCATCTTGGTGTTGCAAGGGATGTTTGCAGCTGGTTGAACCACCACGAAGGAACCTCCATCCAGCCCATCATCACATTGAAAAATGAGATTCCTGCCACAGGTGTTGCATGTCCTATTGAAGTAATCGTAGAAAATACAGCTGATTGCCCACGGTATACAGGTATGCTCATCAATGATGTGAAGGTAGGAGCAGCACCCAAATGGATGCAGCAGCGCTTGAAGGCCATCGGGCAAAGATCCATCAACAATATTGTAGACATCACGAACTATATCCTGCACGATACGGGGCAACCCCTGCACGCTTTTGATGCAGACCAGATCAAGGGCGGAAAAGTCAGGATCAAAAACCTTCCTGCAGGAACATCATTCATCGGTCTTGATGAAAAAGAAAGAAAACTGGAGGCCGGTGACCTGATGATCTGCGACAACGACAGCAACCCCATGTGCATGGGTGGTGTTTTTGGTGGCAAAGGAAGCGGGGTAACAGATTCAACCAAAAACATATTTCTTGAAAGTGCCTGGTTTCACCCGGTTTCCATCAGGAAAACTTCTTTCAAACACCAGCTCAGAACCGACGCCGCCATGCATTTTGAAAAAAGTGTAGACATCGGCCAAACCCTGGAGGTGTTGAAAAAAGCAACACTGCTGATTGCTGAATTTGCCGGAGGAAAAACAAGCGCAGATCCTGTGGACGTATATCCAACCCCCAACAGCAAGCCGGTCATCAAACTGGAACATGCCTATGTCCAGAAAATGAGTGGAAAGGCCTATGACAGACAAACCGTGAAAAACATTCTCCTGGGAATGGGATTTGGTTTGTTGGAAGAAAATGAGGCCTCCATTACTGTCGATACGCCAACACACAAAACCGATGTGAGCATCCCAGCAGACCTGATTGAAGAGATCATGCGCATCGATGGGTTTGATAATATTGAGATTCCTACCAGCATCCTCATTTCACCTTCTGTATCCAGCGGCAACAGGGATTATCCTTTGAGGGAGAAATTGTCCGGAATCCTTGCAGGCATTGGTTTTAATGAAATGCTCAACAATTCCATTACCCACAGTGCCAACTACTCGGAAGAGGAAATGGGCCGTGCGGTAAAAATGCTGAACAACCTCAGTTCTGAGTTGGATACCCTCCGGTTGACCATGCTGGAAACAGGGCTCCAGACCCTGGCCAGAAACCTGAACCACAGAAACGAGAACATCAGGCTTTTTGAATTCGGCAAAACCTATTCAAAAAGTGAAACCGCATATTTTGAAGACGACCACCTCGCCTTGTTCACCGCAGGAAAAATCAATGAGGTTTCCTGGAACAAGCAGGAAGAAGAGGCTGATCTTTTCTACCTGAAAGGAGTCATCAAGTCTTTGCAGGTTCAATCGGGGATTGAAAAAATCAAATTCGATGTTGAAACCTCCAGCAGGTTTGAATATGCACTAACAGGAACAGCCGGAAAACTCAAGGTGCTGACAATTGGAAAGCCTTCAGCAGAGATGTTGAAGAAATTTGATATCCGCGTTCCGGTTTGGTTCGCAGACATCCATTGGAACAACTGGTTGAAGGCAGGAGAGAAAAATACCATCCGTTACAAAGAGATATCAAAATTCCCTGCCGTTCAGCGAGACCTCTCCTTTGTTGCAGACAAAAATGTAACTTATGGGGATATTGAAAAATTGTTGAATGCCCTGTCTATACCACAACTCAGGAACTACAGGTTGTTCGATGTGTTCAAAAGTGAAAAACTTGGAAAGGACAAGCAGTCCCTGGCCATGAATTTCACCTTTCTTGACGACAGCAAGACCATGAAAGATGAGGAAATTGACAAGATGATGGCCAAGATCACCAGCAATATTGAAAAAAACCTGCTCGCAGAGATCAGAAAATAACCATGCCGGAACAAAAAGAAACATTCAGCAGGATAGAGGAAAAATTAGGGGTCCTCACATCAAAACTTCGTGACTACAAGCGTGAGAATGAAAAAATGCGCAAGGAGTTGGAGGACAAGAAATTGCAATGGGATGAGCTGAAAACCAAAAATGAACAAATGGAATTGCAGATGACCCTGCTGAGAAATGGGGCGTCTGGTGATGCTAAAACTTCAAATTTGGTTTTGGAGAAAAAGATCAATGAGTACATCAAAGAGATAGACCGCTGTATTGCGTTATTGGGAGACCAGGACTAAACCCTTTTTACCATCCTAACCTCTATCACTTCCTCTCCTTGGCTGCACTGTAAAGTGTAAATGCCGTAGGGCAAATCATTCAGGCCTTCCCATCGTACTGAACTTTTCCCAGCATGGATGTTTTTTTCTGTTTTACAGCAAATTTTGCCATCTTCACTCTTAAGGGCAACATGAAATGGATAGTGATTGGCTTCCTCTACCTCAATGGTGAGGTTGTCGATGAAAATCGGAGTTTTTGGCTTTGCTAACATGGCAAATTTTTCGTTTTTTTAATCGCAATGGGATAAAAAACACGGCGGCAATCTCCTCTTGGTTAATAAATTGTGAATAAAAATATATAAATATTACGAAAATGCAAAATTTGATTTCAATAAACCTTCCGGTAGGTGACCGCTCATACAGGTTGAAAATAAATGCCGAAGATGAAGAGACCGTGAGAAAGATGGCCAAAAAAATGAACGACCAGCTCAATCAATTCAAAAGTCAATACCCAGGCAAGGACATGCAAGACTACCTGGCCATGTCACTGTTGTCATTTGTTACAGAGGAACAACCCTCTCATGCTCAGGTAGCCGCAGACCACGATACTGAAGCATTTTTATCCCGTATAGAGGCGTCGATTGAGAAAGGATTGATGGATTGATGCCCCTTTTTAACGCAGTTTTATCCCCTTTTTTTGCTAACTTCGCCAGTATTGCCCCCGTATGAAATATTTTCGAAGGGATTGATTATGAAACAGAAAAAAACAATTATTCATGGAATCGTCACTCATCATACCCATCATCACAGGGATTGTAGCCGCATTGGCTGGTCTCGGACTGGGTAAATTAATTTTCGCAAAAGATACCCAGGCCAGGGTTGAAGAAGCCAAAAAACAAGCAGCACAGATCCTTTCAGACGCAGAATTCAAGTCTGAAAACCTCAAAAAGGAAAAACTCCTAGAAGCAAAAGAGCGTTTTGTCCAACTCAAGGCCGACCACGAAAGGGACTCCCTGGAGAAAAACAAGAAAATCAATGACACGGAAAACAGGATCAAGCAGAAGGAGCAAACCATCAACCAAAAGGTTGAAGCGGTAGAGAAGCAGGTTAAGGAAAACGAAACCATCAAGGAACACCTCAACAGGCAGATTGAGATCGTCAACCAGAAAAGAACTGAACTCGAAAAGCACCAGGAAGAGCATATCCGCAAGCTGGAAAAAATTGCCGGTCTTAGCGCAGAGGATGCCAAGGCCCAATTGATTGAAAGCCTCAAACAAGAGGCCCATACCAGAGCCCTTTCCCTGCAACAGGAGATCATTGAGGATGCACGCCAGAAGGCCAACAAGGAAGCCAGGAAGATCATTATCCAGAGCATCCAACGTACTGCAGCAGAGCAAACCATTGAAAATACCGTTACCGTTTTCCAACTGGAAAGTGACGAAATCAAAGGACAAATCATCGGACGCGAAGGCCGCAACATCCGTGCCATTGAAGCCGCTACCGGGGTTGACCTGGTGGTGGACGATACGCCAGAAGCAATTGTATTGTCTTCTTTCGATCCATTGAGAAGGGAAATTGCCAGGCTTGCATTGCAACGCCTTGTCAGTGATGGAAGGATTCACCCTGCCAGGATTGAAGAGGTGGTTGAAAAAACCCGCAGGCAATTGGAAGAGCAGGTGATGGAAATTGGTGAAAGAACCATCATCGAATTGGGAATCCATGGCCTTCACAAGGAATTGGTGCGCGTGGTTGGTAAAATGAGGTTCAGGTCTTCTTATGGCCAGAACCTGTTGATGCACAGCCGTGAAGTGGCCAACCTTTGTGGTATCATGGCGGCAGAATTGGGAATGAACTCCAAACTGGCCAAGAGAGCCGGTCTGTTGCACGATATCGGAAAAGTTCCTGATGAGGAAACCGAATTGAGCCATGCATTGCTGGGAGGTAAACTGGCTGAAAAGTACGGCGAAAATCCTGCCGTTGTCAATGCCATTGCTGCCCACCACGATGAAACTGAAATGCAGTATGTTATCTCCCCCATCATCCAGGCCTGTGACGCCATCAGCGGAGCAAGACCTGGCGCCAGAAGGGAGATCATGCAACAATACATCCAGCGGATCAAGGACCTCGAAAACCTGGCCATGACGTACCAGGGAGTTGAGAAAGCCTATGCGATCCAAGCAGGACGAGAACTGAGGGTTATTGTTGAAGCCGACAAGGTTACAGATGGCGACAGCGATAAGCTCAGTTTTGACATGGCACAGAAGATCCAAACAGAAATGACCTATCCGGGTCAGATCAAAGTAACGGTGATTCGTGAAAAGAGGGCTGTCAACGTTGCCAGATAATAAATAGATTTTGTAATAAATAGGAATAATTATACTTTTGCACTCCAAATTTTTAGGTTATGAATCAAGCTATCGCATTTGTACATGAGCAGTTGACCCCAGTCAACAATTTCCCTAAGTTCAAGGCCGGTGACAATGTTACCGTTAACTATAAGATCATTGAAGGAAACAAGGAAAGGATCCAGAGCTTCAAAGGTGATGTGATCAAGCGTCAGGGAACCACTGGAACCGCTACATTTACCGTAAGGAAAATCTCTGATGGTATTGGTGTTGAGAGAACTTTTCCTGTTGCTTCACCCAATATTGAATCAGTTACCCTGAACAAAACTGGTAAGGTTCGCCGTGCCAAGCTTTACTTCCTCAGGGAAAGAAGTGGTAAGAGAGCAAGGATCAAGGAAAAAAGAGTCAGATAACTCCTTCGTACAATTTTTTGTTAATCCCGCCTGGTGCGGGATTTTTTTTATGCCCATGCTTCCTAAAGCCATGAAAAAAATAGTAGATTTGTCTTCTATCAAAATTTAATACTATGTTATCCAATAGCGCATTTTTGTTGGCAATGCCCGGTGGTTCTGAGTGGATCTTCATCATACTTGCTGTTTTGATCCTTTTCGGTGGCCGCAAAATCCCTGAATTCATGCGTGGTCTTGGAAAGGGCATCCGTGAATTCAACGATGCAAAATCCAACGTAAAGAAAGAGATCGAAGACGGCATGCAGGAAAAAGACAAGCAAGCCAACTAACTCTTAGCTACCAAGGTTGTACGTTCACCATTCTATATCGGAACTCCGAAGAAAATTGTCATGCGGCGAACTCAGCTGCAAAGACATCACTTCATCCTATCTTGACCAAATTGCAAGCAAGCATCACCTGAATGCCTTCATTGAGGTATTTAAGGAAGAAGCGCTGGAAAGGGCCAAAACCCTTGACCAAAAAAACAACGACCCCAACTCCTGGGGTAAACTCTACGGCGTCGTTATCGGCATCAAAGATGTGCTCTGCTACAACAACCATCATGTAGGTGCAGCTTCGGGCATTTTGAAAGGCTATACGGCCATCTACAATGCCACAGCCATTCAACGCTTGTTGGATGAGGATGCCATCATCATCGGCAACCTAAACTGCGATGAATTTGCGATGGGTTCTTCCAATGAGAATTCCGTTCATGGCAGGGTATTGAATGCCCAAGACGAGAGCAGGGTTCCTGGGGGCTCCTCTGGCGGGTCAGCCGTAGCCGTACAGGCCAACATGTGCATGGTAAGCCTTGGGTCGGATACGGGTGGCTCAGTAAGACAGCCAGCAGATTTTTGTGGCATAGTTGGCATGAAACCAGGCTATGGAAGAATTTCCCGTTACGGACTGCTGGCCTATGCCTCTTCCTTTGATCAGATTGGTATTTTCTCTAAAAACATAGAAGACCTCTCCGTCGTACTTTCCGTAATTGCTGGTCAGGATGAATTTGACAGTACCTGCAGCGATGCACCAGTGCCGGACTATGCAGCACAGCTCAATACCGAACGCAAGTACCGCATGGCCTATTTCCCTCAAAGCCTTGAACATCCGTCCCTGGATCCTGAGATCAGGAAAAATATCCTCGATTGGATGGAAGTCCTCAAAAAAGCAGGCCATACCGTTGAACCCGTTGATTTTAATTATCTTGATCATATCGTTCCAGCATACTACGTGCTGACCACGGCAGAAGCATCGTCCAATCTTTCGCGCTACGACGGAATCAAATTTGGTTACAGAACAAGCAACCAGACCAATAACCTGAATGAACTCTATAAAAAAACCAGGTCAGAAGGCTTCGGAAAAGAAGTAAAACGAAGGATCATGCTGGGCACCTTTGTACTCAGCACAGGATATTATGATGCCTATTATGCAAAGGCACAACAGGTAAGGCGCCTGATTGCAGACAAGACCAACGCAGTATTTGCCGAATATGATCTTATCCTCATGCCAACAACCCCTTCAACCGCTTTTCGTTTTGGCGAAAAAAGCAACGATGCCGTTGAGATGTTTCTTGGAGATCTATACACTGTCTATGCCAATCTAGCAGGAATTGCGGGCATATCCCTCCCCCTTTTCAATCACTCCAATGGCATGCCCTTTGGCGTCCAGGTGATGTCTGACAGGCTGCAGGAACATAAACTCCTGGATTTTTCCTCCAGGGCTTTGAAAAATTAACCATGGCCATGGGCAAATCTATCGCAGCATGCCTACTGGCCATCTTCATTTTCATTTCCAGTCATGGCGCACCAACACAACAGGATACCAGCAAGCTCCCCAAAATCCAGTGGGATGAATTGAACCCGCGAGCAGTAGGATTTGTAAAGGATTATCTTGAATTGCATGAAGCCCGTTTGACCAACATGAAAGTTTGGGGACAGCCCTATTTCATCATGATTGAATCTGTCCTCAACAGATACCACCTGCCCCCATCACTCAAATACCTCGCCGTTATCGAGTCAGACCTCAAAAGCACGGCCTTGTCTTCAGCAGGAGCCGTTGGCCCTTGGCAATTCATGCCTGGCACTGCAAAAGACCTAGGGCTGATTGTAACTGCTACAAGAGATGACAGAATGGATCTGTATAAAAGCACCCATGCAGCAGCAAAGTTTTTGAGCCGGCTCTATGAACAGCTGGGGGATTGGTTGCTTGTGGTGGCCGCCTACAACGGAGGCCCGGCAAGGGTAGAAAAAATCATTGCGGCAAAGAAGTCAAGGGATTTCTGGATGATACAAAATCAACTGCCTGCAGAGTCCAGGAACCACGTAAAGAAATTCATTGCCACCCATTATATTTTTGAACGCAATGGGAGTGAAACAACGGGAACAAAAAAACCGGATCAAAAGTTGCCAGTATTTACCGCAGAAGAGCTTTCCTCAACAGATACCATCAGCATTACTGGCAGGTATGCAAGCCAGGTCATCACCAAGAATCTTGCCATTGACCTTATCCAGTTCAATAAGTGGAACCCGGATTTTGATAAAAAAGTATCAACTGAGCCCTATCCAATGCGGTTGCCCAGGGAAAAGATCAACGTATTCAATCAAAGGCGGAACCAGATTGCACAAGAGTCCATCTTGTTGATCATGCAACAAAATTTGGGTGCTGGAGACGGTTTCCCTGAACCTGTCAATCTACCTGCTCCAACAAGAAACTTGAAAGCTGTAAAAAAAAGGGGATGATCTAGAAATCATCATCATCGTCGAATCCGCCACCGCCACCTGCACCATCATCAAAATAGCCCAGGTCCTTGAACTCATCATCGATTGAAAAGTCCTCATCGTCTGAAGCTTTTTTACCGCCGCCTGATTTGGAAGACTTGGACTTGGGGATATCAAACTCCTGGAAGTCTGGATCCCAGCTTTCATCATCCTCAGCTTTTTCCCAATCATCTTCAACATCAACATCTGCGTCGTCGTCGTCATCAGAAGATCTTCCTGATTTTTTTGCAGGCAATTCATCGTCCTGATCAAAATCATCATCTTCTTCCTCTTTCTTCTTCGACTTGGGTGCTGACTTTGCAGCTTTTGAAGAAGTTTCACTTCCTGAAGGTGTAGCGGTAACCTTTTTTTCTTTTATTGACTTTGCCATAGCAACATGCGATTTACGCTGTAAAATTTCTGAGACTTTTTTACTTGACCAAATATTTTGAAAATATTTTTTCTATTAATGCTGATTACTATGCTTTGATGATTTGATCACGCTCTGGTCCGTTGGAAATATAGCTGACATCAACACCCAAATAACCATTGATAAACTCAATATAATTCTTCATGGCTTGGGGCAGGCTTGCGTTGTCCCTGATCTTCGTTATGTCTGTTTGCCATCCTGCAAACTGCTCATAATGAGGAGCAATAGGCATTTTTGACATCTGGTATGGAACCGCTTTTTCTTGCTTACCATCGATACCATAACTTGTACAAACAGAAAGTTCCTCAAATCCATCAAGCACATCAGCCTTGGTCATCACAATCTGTGTTACACCATTGACCATGCACGCGAAATTCAAAGCAACAAGGTCAATCCAGCCGCACCTGCGGGGCCTTCCTGTTGTTGCACCAAATTCACTGCCTATTTTCCTCAGGCGCTCGCCGGTTTCATCATGCAACTCTGTGGGAAATGGTCCGCTTCCGACCCTGGTGCAATAGGCCTTGGTGACGCCAATGACTTCCTTGATTTTCTGTGGCGCAATGCCCAATCCTGTACAAACACCAGCAGAGATGGTATTGGAGGAAGTAACAAATGGGAATGTTCCAAAATCAACGTCCAGCATGCTTCCTTGAGCACCTTCTGCCAATACTTTTTTCCCTTCCCTGATTTTTTCGTTGATGAAATATTCACCATTGACAATCTTCAGGCTGCGCATGAATTCAATGGCCTCGAAAAATTCTTCTTCCCACTCACTGATATCCTCATTGAACCCAAAAGAATCCAACAGTCGCTGGTGCTTCATCCTGAGTTTGATATACTGTGTTGTAAAATTCTTGTCGAGCAAATCTCCTACCCTCAAACCGTTCCTGCCTGTTTTATCCATGTATGCAGGACCTATTCCTTTCAGGGTGGAACCAATCTTCTCATTGCCTTTTGAAAGCTCAGAAGCCTTGTCCAGCGCCCTGTGAGAAGGGAGGATCAAATGCGTTCTTTCTGCAACATAAAGATGCTTGCGTCCGTCTATCCCAAAGGCGGCCACCTTATCATACTCCTTTTTCAGGGTAACGGCATCCAACACAACACCATTGCCGATGAGGTTGGTGGTGTTTTCATGAAAAATTCCGGAAGGAATCTGGTG
This sequence comes from Chitinophagaceae bacterium, assembly GCA_044373365.1. Lineage (GTDB taxonomy): Bacteria > Bacteroidota > Bacteroidia > Chitinophagales > Chitinophagaceae > Pollutibacter. The sequence continues at coordinate 27,487 of JBIPNK010000011.1, read as the reverse complement.
CAACACCACTTTCTGACCGTTGACATACAAGGTATGACCAGCGTTAGGACCGCCCTGAAACCTGGCGATAATGTCATACTGTGGTGCAAAATAATCTACAATCTTCCCTTTTCCTTCGTCGCCCCATTGCAGGCCTAGTAGTACATCAACCATAAAATTGTTTAGCTGTTAAGTGGCAAATTTAGTAGAATGATGCAAAAGGCGGAAAAATAAATATTCTCATTTACACATCTACGTCGTAACGCAGTACAGACTGTATTCCTGGCAGTTCCCTAAGCTTGACAAAAAGCATGTCCAACTCATCCTTGTCGTGAACATAGAGCTTGATATTGCCCTCAAAGATGCCTTCCTTGGCTTCTACAGTGATGGCACTGATGTTGATGCGCAGCTCACCCGAAATCAGGTTGGTGATTTTGTGGATGACCCCCACATCGTCCAGCCCGGTAATCTTCAGGCCCGTCAGGAAGGAAATTTCTTTGTTTTTCGCCCATTTGGTCTTCACGATCCTGTGCCCAAGGCTGGACAAAAGCCTGGTGGCATTGGGGCAATTGATCCGGTGAATGATCAGGCCTTTTCCGGTGGAAACAAAGCCAAACACATCATCTCCGGGGATAGGCTTGCAGCAATTGGCAAGCGTATACACAATCCTGTCGCTGCTTTCTCCAAAAATAATCAGTTCAGTATCTTTTTTAACCTCATGTTTAGCCAGCACCTGCTCAGCTTTTTCTGGCTCAGGCTTTTTGATGCGAATCAATTCGAGCTTGTCTCCTCTTACCATGAACTCACTGAGCTCTTTGAGGTTGATTTTTTTGATGGCAATCTGGTAAAAAAGATCTAGTGCAGAAGGAAGTTTATAAAAAGCAGCCAGCTCCTCAAGGTTGTGTGGGGTCATGGCAGCGCCGATGCCCAACAATTTTTTTTCTGTAAAATATTTTCCGTCTTCAGCAACCTTTCTTTTTTCTTCTTTCAGCGCATCCTTGATCCTGTTCCTGGCTTTGGCCGTAACAACCATGGAAAGCCAGTCTTCAGTGGGCTTTTGCTTGTTGGAAGTGATCACTTCAAGCTGGTCGCCACTGCGCAATTTATGGCTGATGGGAACAAGCTTGTGGTTCACTTTGGCGCCAATGCATTTGGAACCAATCGCGGAGTGAATAGAAAAAGCAAAATCAAGTGCCGTAGAGCCAACAGGAAGCATCTTGACATCTCCCTTGGGGGTGTACACATAAATTTCCTCAGAAAGAAAAGAGGTTTTGAAATCATGGAGGAAATCAATGGAACTGATGTCTTCACTTCCCAGCACTTCCTTGATCTGTGAAAACCAGATGTCAAAACGGTCTTCTTCACCGCCTCCCTCTTTGTATTTCCAATGGGCAGCCAATCCTTTTTCTGCAATCTCATTCATCCGCTTGGAGCGGATCTGCACTTCCACCCATTTCCCCTGCGGACCCATCACGGTGGTATGCAAGGCTTCATACCCATTCGATTTGGGATTGCTCAACCAGTCGCGAAGCCGCTCTGGCGCTGGGTTGTACATATCAGTAACAAACGAGTAGACCTTCCAGCAAGCCTCTTTTTCCATCTCAGAAGAGGTGTCAACAATAACGCGAATCGCAAAAAGATCATATACTTCCTCAAACTCCACATTCTTCTTCTTCATCTTGCTCCAGATGGAGTTGATGGATTTGGGACGACCATAGATTTCATAGTCAAAGCCTGCCTTGTCCAGGCGTTCCCTCACAGGCTTGATGAATTCATTGATATACCTGGACCTTTCTCTTTTCGTATCGGCCAGCTTACGGGCAATGGTCCGGTAAATATCTGGCTCAAGGTATTTCATGGCCAGGTCTTCCATCTCGGTCTTGATGATGTAAAGGCCCATCCTGTGTGCCAGTGGCGAATAAACATAGACTGTTTCCGAAGAGACTTTGAGCTGCTTCTCTCGCTTCATGCTGTCCAGCGTCCGCATGTTGTGCAGCCTGTCTGCAAGCTTGATCAGGATCACCCGCGGATCATCCGTTAGGGTAAGGAGTATTTTTCTGAAATTCTCTGCCTGTTGGCTGGTGTTTTTATCCACCACGTTGGCAATCTTGGTAAGCCCATCAATGATTTTGGTGATTTCACTGCCGAACTCACGCTGGATGTCTTCAAGGGTGATGTCGGTGTCCTCTACAGTATCATGCAGTAGGGCACAAATGGTGGAACGAACCCCCAAACCAATTTCCTCCACACAGATCATGGCCACAGCCAACGGGTGAAAGATATAGGGTTCGCCGCTTTTTCGCCGCATGGTCTTGTGTGCCTCTACCGCCATTTCAAAGGCAGAACGGACCAATTCCTTGTCTCCCGTCTTCAATTTAGGCTTCAATGCCCGCAGCAACGCCCTGTAACGGCGCACAATTTCCTTCTTCTCCTGCTCCTCAGTAAGGTCATATTCGGGCTGAATAATATCTTTTTCCAAAGCATCCATTGAATCAAATTTACTAAAATCGTTTTGAATCATTTTTTTTCATCTGAAACTGCTACCTTTGCCACCCAATTTGAAAAGAGACAACTGTCTGTAACGCAGACAGCCCAAAATGCGGGTGTGGTGAAATTGGTAGACACGCCAGACTTAGGATCTGGTGCTGCGAGGCTTGGGGGTTCGAGTCCCTCCACCCGCACTTCTCTTTTCTCAATACAAAAAAGTATGGCAACAATCAACCGGGAGCCAATTGCTCCCCTTCACGAAAAGATCACGGTAACTGTTTCTACCTCAGATTACAACTCAAGCTACGAATCATCCCTTAAGAAATACGCCAAGTCTGCCAACATACCTGGTTTCAGAAAAGGCATGGTACCAACTGGTGTGGTGAAAAAAATGTATGGTGCCTCCGTTTTTGCGGAAGAGGTATTGAAATCAATTGAAAATGAATTGATGAATTACCTTCAGCAGGAGAACATCTCTTACCTCGGGCAGCCGATTCCGGAAGATGCCAATGATCCTGCCATGTTCAACCACAACGAACCAAAGGATTATAGCTTCTCTTTTGAAATTGGCCTAAAACCTGAATTTACCATCCCCAATCTTGCCACAACCCCCACTACCCTGCATGTGGTAGAGGCTACCGATGAAATGATTGAAGAGGAAATTGACAGGATCAGCCGCCGCCTGGGCAAAATGACAGAGCCTGAAACAGTGACCAACGAAGAAGACGTATTGAATGTTTCCTTCCAAAAATCTGATGCCGCTGGTGTTGTCGAAGAAGGTGCTGAAAAGAAAGAAAACTCTCTCTTGTTGAAATATTTCAGTGCAGCCACCAGGGCGGCATTGATGGGAAAGAAAAAAGACGAATCCATCGTGATTCAACTGGCTACTGCATTTGAAGAAAAAGAACGTGAGTGGCTTGCTGGTGATCTTGGCCTGGACAAAGACAAAGCCGAAGACATGGCCCAGTCTTTCCTCCTGCACATCAGCAAAATTGCTTTTGTAGAAAAAAGACCCATGGATGAGGCTTTCTTCAAGGATGCCATGCCTGGAAAAGATATCGCAACAGAAGATGCTTTCAGGACTGAGATCCGCAACCAGATTGCAGCGTATTGGAAGCAACAGGCCCAACACTTGTTGGAGCATGAAATCTTCCATATTCTGTCTGAAGAAACAAAAATGGACTTCCCTGAGACTTTCCTCAAAACCTGGTTGCTAAAAAGCAGCGAAAAGGAACAAACAGAGGAATCCGTTGAAAAAGAATTCCCTGCATTTCTCAATCAATTGAGGTGGACCCTGGTCAGCAATGAGATTGGCAGCCAAAACGCCATCCAGGTAGCAAGGGAAGAAATCATGGACAGCATTCGCCAACAACTCATGGGATATTTCGGATCCATGAACATGGGTGGCAACTACGAGTGGCTGGACAGCTACGTTGAAAAAATGATGAGTGATAAGCAACAGGTTGAAGGCGCTTACCAGCGTGTATTCAGCTCAAAGGTGCTTGAATGGGCCGCTTCACAAGCCCAACCCACTGAGAAAATAGTCAGCCCTGCTGAATTCCAGGAATTGCAGGGTAAGCATAACCATTGATTGGTTCTGCCACAGGTAAGAGGTTTAGGGGTTAATGAAATTGGGATTAAGCACTTATTCCCAAACTTCTAATCCCTAAACCTCTCAGCATTCATGGCATTTTGTCCGCTTTTGGCCCGGGCACGTTATTTGGTCACTATTTGTATTAATTTGCTTAAACAAAATCCTGATCATCATGAACCTTGGTAAGGAATTCGAAAAATTTGCGATAAAGGACAGGGGAATCTCCAGCAATACCCTTCATGGATATACCAACCACATGGTTACCAACCTGACCCCCAATATCATAGAGGAACGCCCGATGAATGTTGCGGTAATGGATGTGTACAGCAGGTTGATGATGGACCGCATCATTTTCCTGGGATACCCTATCACCGATGAGGTGGCCAATATCATCACAGCACAGTTGTTGTTCCTGGACAGCACAGACCGTACCCGTGACATCCAAATGTACATCAACAGCCCGGGTGGCTCTGTCTATTCTGGAATGGGCGTATACGATACCATGCAATACGTTACCCCGGATGTTTCAACCATTTGCATTGGTGTTGCAGCCAGTATGGCAGCAGTATTGATGTGTGCTGGAACTGAAGGCAAAAGAACTGCGCTGAAACATTCCAGGATCATGATGCACCAGCCCAGTGCAGGTGCAGGTGGGCAGGCGAGTGACATTGAAATCACGGTTTCCCAGGTAAGAAAATTGAAGCACGAGTTGTATGAAGTGGTCTCTGAACACAGTGGCCAGCCCATCGAAAGGATCGAAAAAGATTTCGACAGGGATTTCTGGATGACTGCGCTGGAGGCAAAAGAATACGGCCTGGTAGACGAAGTGCTCTTGCTTAACCCTAAAAAGAAGAAAGCCTAAACTGATCAATATGAAACTCAATCATATCAATCCTACTCGCATGGACGAAGAACAGGAGCCGCAGCCGCAAGACAACATGATGGAAAACATGGTATCTGGGGCCCGTTTCGATAAAAAATTCATAGAACAACGTAAAATATTTCTCTGGGGTGTGGTAGATGACAAGTCTGCTAAAGACATCACGGCAAGGTTGATGTTCCTGGATGCCATTGATCCCGGAAAAGAAATCAAATTTTACATCAACAGCCCAGGTGGTGTTGTTACCAGCGGCATGGTCATTTACGACACCATGAGAATGATCAAGTCTCCGGTTTCTACCATCTGCATGGGTATGGCAGCCTCTATGGGTTCCATCCTGCTCAGTGGTGGTGAAAAAGGAAAGCGATTTATTTTCCCTCATGGGGAAGTAATGATTCACCAACCCTCCGGTGGTGGACAGGGCACATCAGCAGACCTGGAAATCATGGCAGACCAGATCAGAAAAATAAAAGAATTGGGAGCCCAAATCCTGGCAGACAATTGTGGTCAGCCTTTTGAAAAAATAATGAAAGATTTCAACCGCGACTATTGGATGGGCGCTGAAGAATCAGTAAAATACGGCATTGTGGACGGCATCCTTGATTCCATCTAATCCACTCCAAAAGTCCTAAAACTTAATCATGGCCAAATCAACCTTACATTGTTCATTTTGCGGAAGAAAACGCGATGAGGTTAAAATCCTTATTGCCGGCCAGGAAGGTCATATTTGTGAAGGGTGTGTGGAACATGCAAGAGAAATTGTTCATACTGAAGTTGAATCCAAGCAAGAAGGTAAATCAGGATATAAACTGATCGTCAGAAAGCCCATCGACCTCAAGCTCCATCTTGATGAATACATCATTGGGCAGGATGAGGCAAAAAAGATCATCTCTGTGGCGGTATACAACCACTACAAGCGCCTGAATCAGGCAGCAAAAGGGACCAAAAAATCAGGTACAGAAGATCAGGATGATGGCATTGAAATAGAAAAAAGCAATGTGATCATGGTAGGGGAAACCGGAACCGGAAAAACCCTTCTTGCAAAGACGATAGCAAAGTTGCTGAATGTGCCTTTTGCTATTGTGGATGCCACTGTGTTCACTGAAGCAGGGTATGTGGGAGAAGATGTGGAAAGCATCCTGACAAGGTTGCTCCAGGTCTGCAATTATGATGTGGATGCTGCAGAGAAAGGAATTGTGTACATCGATGAAATTGACAAGATTGCCAGAAAGAGTGACAATCCTTCCATTACCAGGGATGTCAGTGGAGAGGGTGTGCAGCAGGGCCTGTTGAAACTATTGGAGGGAACTGATGTATTGGTTCCACCACAGGGCGGCAGGAAACATCCTGACCAAAAACTGATCAAGGTCAATACACAGAATATTCTCTTCATTTGTGGTGGCGCTTTTGATGGTGTAGACAAAATCATTTCACGCCGTGTCAACACGAATTCCATCGGTTTCAATGTAAACAAGGACCTCCAGGATGCCATGAAAAGCAACCTGCTGAAATTTGTCAATGCACAGGACCTCAAATCATTTGGATTGATTCCTGAGCTGCTGGGAAGATTGCCCATCGTTACCTACCTCGACCCCCTCGACAAAGAAACGCTGAGGGCCATCCTGAGCAAACCCAAGAATGCACTGATCAAACAATATACCAAACTGTTTCAATTGGAAGGGATTGTATTGAAAATTGAAGATGAAGTGCTGGACTTTATGGTAGAAAAAGCCATGGAATACAAACTGGGAGCAAGGGGTCTTCGTTCTATCTGTGAGAGCATCCTGACCGATGCCATGTTTGAATTGCCTTCTTCTGATGTAAAAGAGTTTACGCTTACCGCAGCCTATGCGAGGAATAAATTTGACCATACTAAAATGGGCATCCTCAAGGTTGCCTGATGCACAATGAAGGAACTCATAGAACAGCTTAAAAAAGAGGCCGATATCACTGAAACGCAGGCCCTTGAAGCCATTCGCATCATCAAGGAATTCGCTAAGAGAAAATTCCCCGTCTTTGGTGGGGCCATAGATAAGTTGTTTGACAAATATGCGCCCAAACAAGAAGATGATTTCATGGATTAGGATGCTGTTCATCCGCAAATGAGAAATAAGGCTTCATGCGCTCAATCTCATCTTTTTTTACAGCAACCAGTTGGTACAACTCATCCACTGTTTTGATCTCACCATGGGTTTGCCTGAAAGCAACCAACGATTTCGCAAATGCATGACCCATATAGGGATGACGCCGAAAATCAGCATAGCTGCAGATGTTCACATCCAGTTTTTTTATCAAGCCCCCGGGAGAAACAAATAACCTCGTTGCCAATAACACCAAGACCGAGTCTTGCAAACCATACACTTCTTTCAACTGCGCAACATCATGGAAACCGCCCAACCGGTCTCGGTATTTGATGATCCTCGCAGATAAGCGCTCACCGATGCCTGGCAAGGATTCTAACTGTGCACTGTCTGCTTCGTTCAGGTTGATCGTTACAATTTTTCGCTCTTGCCTGGTGACTACTGTCTTTTCGGCTTGATAACCATACTCACTGGGGAAGCGCTGTCGATCTTGTTTTACCACAGTTGGATAATAAGACCGATATTGTCTTTGATAAACAAATGAGTCCCGCTTTTTGGAGAGCAACTTTTTTGCTTCACTGAGCTGAAGTGGTGTTATCTCCAAGATTTCTTCTGGCAGGGTTTCTTCTGCAAAAAACACGGGCAGTATCCACAACAACATGGCAATCACCGACAGCATGTAAATGCCCCTTCTTTCTTTTTTGGAAAACGTAAGAAAAACCTTGACTTGTTCCTTGATATCCATCCCGCAAAACTATCCTTCAGAAGGCTTGCCATCAAGTGAAAAAAACAGGATCAGGGCGTTTTATTCACAGCAATGATAAGCCCATCGTGGGCCAATTGCATTCCTTTGGGCAGGGACTGGTTGACTTCATGGTGCAATCCCATCTGATGACTGATATGCGTGAAATAAGTCTGGGGGATATTCAATTCAGTAGCCAGTGCTATGGCCTCCTGCAAATTGAAATGGGAAATATGTTTTTCCTGCCGAAGGGCATTGACCACAAGCACTTCGGAACCCCTTATTTTTTCTTTTTCGGTCTCCGCAATAAAATTGGCGTCTGTGATATAAGTAAAATTCCCAATCCGGTAACCTGTTACCCCCATGTGCAAATGCCTCACCTGAATGGGAATTAAATGTAAGTCCCCAACAGAAAAGGGCTGATCGTCAATCACATGAAGATCCAACTCAGGAACTCCCGGATATTTTTTTTCTCTAAAAGCATAATAAAAATCGCGCTTCACAGCATCGGCAGTTTCTTCGTTGGCAAAAAGCTCCATAGGGCTTTGGCTGAAAAAGTTATACGCCCTGATATCATCAAGGCCGGCGATATGGTCTTTGTGTGAATGGGTAAATACAACGGCATCCAAATGATCAACAGATGACCTGAGCATCTGGTACCGAAAATCAGGGGTTGTGTCTATCACAAGGGTTGTGGAGGCCGATCTGAGCAAGACGCTGCTGCGCAGGCGCTTGTCTTTCTTTTCTGGTGAATGGCAGACACCACACTTGCAGGCAATCATCGGTACACCACCACTGGTTCCTGTTCCAAGAAATTCTACGCTGAGCAACAATGCGGATGTATTAGTGGAGTAAAGAAAAACTGCTTAGGCTTCTACTGCGCTCAATTCAGGCTTGAGGGTAATATCCTCAAACAGCTTCCTGCTGTCTACACTCAAATGATCAGCTATTATGGGAAGATTGGACACCAGGTCAATCAGGGTATTGATCCTTCCCTCGGTTTGCAGAAATTTGTTCAGCACCACTACCTTTTTGGATTCAAGCACGCAGTAGCCACTCTGGAATGTGCCTCTTTCATACCTGATGATGTAGCCAGCCTCAGAAACGATCTTCTCAATTTTTTCAAGTGTTGAAGGAGTGAACCTTAACTTCATGGAAAGGTATTTTTACAAATTTAACGAATGGGCTATTGGTAAGCGGCTAAGCATGCGAATAGTTGTGAACATTTTAACCCATAGCTGTGAATAATCATTTTATGATTATTCAAAACCCAGTTCAGAAAAAAACGGAATACCAACGTCAATTAATCAGCATAATCCCTTTTACCGTTCATACCTTTGCCGCGGCGGCCCAATTCACTTAAACGAGCATCATCATGTCATACAGGAAGATCATCAACGATCCTGTCCACGGATTCATCACCATCAACGACCCGTTGGTTTATGCAATCATCTCACATCCCTGGTTCCAGCGATTGAGAAGAATCAACCAAATGGCCATGTCTTATCTGGTCTATCCTGGAGCAGTCCACTCAAGGCTTCACCATGCACTGGGCGCTTACCACCTGATGCACAATGCCTTGTATGAACTCAAGCAAAAAGGAATTGAATTTTCTGAGGAAGAGGAACAGGCTGCCAAGATTGCCATCCTCTTGCACGATGTTGGCCATGGTCCATTTTCACATGCCCTGGAATCCATGGTGGTAAAAGACCTCGAACATGAGACCCTTTCCCTGATGATCATGGAAGAATTGAACAGTTCAATGGGCGGAAGGCTTGGCATGGCCATCGATATTTTTAAAAATGTCTATCCCAAAAGATTCTTGCACCAATTGATCAGCGGACAATTGGATGTAGACCGGATGGACTACCTGACAAGGGACAGCTTTTTTTCTGGAGTGATTGAGGGTATGATTGGTTGCGACCGCATCATCAAAATGCTCACGGTGCATGATGGCCAACTCATGGTGGAAGAAAAAGGGATCTATTCAATAGAAGAATTTCTGGTGTCCAGACGATTGATGTACTGGCAGGTATACCAGCATAAAACAGTACTGAGTGCAGAGATGACCCTGGTGAAGGTGCTGGAAAGGGCCATTTGGCTCCATCAGCGCGGAGACGCAGCAGTTGCGCAGGACAACGAATTGAGCCAACTCTTGTTTGGCAAGATGGAAAAACTGCAAAGGAAAGACCTAGAACTGTTTTGCAGGCTGGACGATAGTGATGTGATCAGTGCTATCAAAAAATGGAGAAGTCATCCAGACAAGGTCTTGTCCATCCTTTGCACTGCCTTGTTAGACAGGAAACTGTTCAAACTCCGGATGCAAAACGACCCGATTACCCCGGAGGAACTCCATGAAAAAAGGGCAGCCATCGCCCATTCATCCTCACTGAGTCTGGAAGATGCTTCCTTCTTGGTTTTCACTGGAGAAGCAGAAAACAGCCTTTACAACCCCAACAACGAAAGAATCAACATTCTTTTTAAGGATGGCAGGGTTCGAGACATCTCTCAGGTGGACGCACCGCTCATCCATCAAAACCTCTCTCGTCCTGTAAAAAAATTTTACATTTGTTTTTACCAATCCTGGTTTGGATAGTCTAAAAGAAAAACAAGCACTTCAGTAGACCCCTTAAGGCCATCTGTCGAAAGCAATTAACAAATATGCAATTTTCAGCACAGCAAATTTCAGCCCTGATCAATGGCCACATCGAGGGAAATGCTTCTGCAACGGTAACTGGTTTTGCCAAGATAGAAGAAGCCCAAACCACTGACCTGGCCTTCTTGGCCAATCCCAAGTACGAAGAATTCCTCTATACCACCTCAGCCGGTATCATCATCATTGGTGAAGCCCTTCAGCTGAAAAAAGCTGTCAATGCAACCCTGATCAGGGTCAAAGACGCCTACTCATCATTTGCACAACTGATGCAGTATTACCAGCAAATGAAGGAAAAAAGCATGATGGGTATCCAGGAACCCGTTTTTATTCATCCTTCCGCTTCCATTGGAAAAGATGTATTCATTGGCGCATTTGCCTACATCGGAGAAAATGCAGTCATTGGTGATGGAGCCAAGATTTATCCCCATGTTTTTATTGGCAACAATGCCACGGTTGGACAGCATTCAACCTTGCATCCTGGGGTTAAAATATACCATGATTGCCTGATTGGCATGCATGTTACCGTACATGCAGGAACGGTTGTTGGCAGCGATGGCTTTGGCTTTGCGCCACAGAAAAATGGCACTTACAACAAGGTTCCTCAGCTGGGCAATGTTGTGGTGGAGGATCATGTTGAAATTGGATCCAATACCTGCATCGACAGGGCAACCATGGGCTCAACCATCATCAGGAAGGGCACAAAATTGGACAACCTGTTGCAGATTGCCCACAATGTGGAAGTAGGTGAAAACAGTGTGATTGCAGCCCAGACGGGTGTCAGCGGCAGCACCAAAATTGGAAAGAATGTCATGATTGCCGGACAGGTGGGGGTAGCGGGCCATATCAGTGTAGCGGATGGTACCAAAGTTGGCGGCCAGAGCGGCATCACCAAATCTATTCTGCCAGAAAATACAGCCGTTGACGGCACGCCAGCATTCGATTACAAGGAATCCCTCCGGTCTAAGGCTGTGTTCAAGCGGCTGCCCGAACTGGAGAAAAAAATCAAGGAACTGGAGCAGTCCATTGCCGATTTGCAGAAGGAAAGAGAAGCATTTCTTCCTAAAAATTGATTATCAATATATTATAACCAGATTTCACCTGTGAAAAATGGTTTATCTTTGCAGCCAATTTCAAGCGAATGAGTTCAAAATTCAACCCAGACAAGCAACATACGCTCAAGACCCCTATCAGCATTTCTGGCACCGGTTTACACACGGGCATTTTGGTAGACATGGTACTTAATCCCGCCAACCCGGGATTTGGTTTTCAATTCAAAAGGGTTGACCTACCGGGAGAGCCCGTCATCAAAGCAGACTGTGATCTTGTCACGGACACCTCCAGGGGGACCACCCTTGAAGACAAAGGTGCAAAAGTGAGCACGGTAGAGCATATCCTTGCCGCATTGGTAGGGATGGGTGTTGATAACTGCCTTATTGAAATCAATGGGCCAGAAATTCCGATCATGGATGGAAGCTCCCAGCCATTTATAGAAGCGATCGATAAAGCTGGTGTTGAAGAGCAGGAAGCAGCCAAACAGTGGTATACCATCGATACCAATATCTCGTTTTACGATGAGGGAAAAAGGGTTGAAATGATGGCCATGCCAGCAGTTGAATACAAGGTTACCACCCTGATTGATTTCAACAGCCCTGTGCTGGGAACACAGCATGCCGGACTGAAAAACATCTATGACTTCAAGACTGAAATCGCTCCCTGCAGAACCTTTTGCTTTTTGCATGAGCTGGAGGCCTTGCTGGCCAACAACCTCATCAAGGGAGGAGACATCAACAATGCCATTGTAGTGGTTGATAAGCCTGTTACTGATGAGGAGATGAGCAGGCTGGCAGGTATATTTAAAAGAGACAATATTGAAGTCAAAAGCGAGGGCTACCTCAATAACCTTGAACTCCGGTTTCCCAACGAGCCCGCACGCCACAAGCTGTTGGATGTGATTGGAGACCTGGCCCTGATTGGCTATCCCATCAAAGCACACATCATTGCCAACAGGCCAGGGCATTTCTCGAATGTTGAGTTTGCCAAGCTGATAAAGCAATACATCAAGAAAAACAAGCATGTCAAGAATGTGCCGGTTTACGACCCTAACCAAGAGCCCGTTTACAACATTGCACAAATTGAAAAGGTCTTGCCCCACCGCTACCCCTTTCTGTTGGTAGATAAAATCATTGAGCTCAGCGACACCCATATTGTCGGCATCAAGAATGTTACGTTCAATGAGCCTTTCTTTTCAGGACATTTCCCTGGAAATCCTGTAATGCCGGGTGTTCTTCAGGTAGAAGCACTGGCACAAACAGGCGGAATCCTGGCCATCAATTGCCTTCCGCCAGGAGAATACGATACCTATTTTGTTAAAATTGACAACTGTAAATTCAAGCAAAAAGTTGTTCCAGGGGATACCCTGATCATGAAGCTGGAACTGACCGGTCCTATCCGCAGGGGAATGTGTGAAATGATCGGCACGGTATATGTTGGCAATAAAATTACCACAGAAACCATGTTGATGGCGCAATTGGTGAAGAGAGAAGGTGTCTAATACTAAATGAACGAAATCATGATCCATCCACATACATATATTCACCATAACGCCAAAGTGGCCACCAATGTCAAAATAGATCCCTTTTCGGTGATCCACCAGAACGTTGAGATTGGTGAAGGTACCTGGATTGGCAGCAATGTTACCATCATGGATGGGGCCCGCATCGGCAAAAATTGCAGGATTTTTCCAGGTGCGGTCATTTCTGCTGCTCCACAAGACCTGAAATTTGAAGGAGAAGTGACCAGTGTGGAAATCGGCGACAATACCACCATCCGCGAATTTGTGACCATCCACCGGGGAACAAAAGACAAATGGAAGACTGTTGTGGGTAGCAATTGCCTGATCATGGCCTACAGCCATATTGCCCACGATTGTGAAATTGGCAACCATTGCATCATGAGCAACAATACCCAAATCGCCGGACATGTGGTGATGGGTGATTATGCTATCCTTGCAGGGATGTGCGCGGTGCACCAATTTGTGAAGATTGGTCAGCATTCTTTCATTGCCGGAGGTTCTTTGGTACAAAAAGATGTTCCTCCGTATATCAAGGCCGGAAGGACTCCCCTATCCTATGCTGGCGTCAACTCGGTTGGCCTGAAGCGCAAGGGGTTTACGGTTGAGAAAATAAATGAGATCCTGGACATTTACCGCTATATATACAACAAGGGGATGAATACCACCCAGGCCATGGATTATATCGAAGAGGAATTCCCCGTTACCGATGAAAGGGATGAGATTGTAACCTTTATCCGCGAAAGTGGCCGCGGCATCATCAAGCGATTCAGTAAAACTTCCATAGATGAGGATCTCGGTAGTTGATGCCGGAAAGCGATTCAACCGTGAATGGATCTTCAGGAACCTGAGCCTGGAACTGCATTCCAACCAGCACTATGCCATCACCGGACACAATGGGTCTGGCAAATCAACCTTTCTGCAGTGCATTGCGGGAGCTTTGTACACCACAGAGGGGAAAATAAACTTCACCCTGAATGGAAAAACATTGGAACCTGAAGTGGTTTACAAGCAACTTTCCATTTCTGCACCTTATCTGGAGCTTATTGAAGAAATGACCCCTACCGAATTCCTCAGTTACCATGCCTCATTCAAGCCTTTTATCAAGGGCTGGAATGCAACAGGGATCATAGAAGAAATAGGGCTGGCCAAGGCCAAACAAAAACAAATCAGGTACTTCAGCTCCGGCATGAAGCAAAGGGTGAAGCTGGCGCAGGCATTCTTCTCTGACACACCAGTGCTCTTGCTGGATGAGCCTTGCACCAACCTCGACCAACAAGGCATAGATTTGTATAAACACCTTATTGCATCGCTTTGCAACAACAGATTGGTATTGATCAGCAGCAATGATGCCACAGAATATGGCAGTTGCACTGAATTCATCAGAATGGGTGTGTAAAACTGGTGATAGACTAGATTTTTTCTTTCTGTGAATAGGTTTAATTTTGTGCAAACTTTACTCCATGGCACATGACAATCTCGTTTTTGACCTGCTGAACAAAGAACTCAAAAGACAAAGGGAAGGCATTGAACTGATCGCCTCTGAAAACTTTACTTCCCTACAGGTGATGCAGGCAACGGGATCTGTTGCCACCAACAAATATGCCGAAGGTTATCCCGGCAAAAGATACTACGGTGGATGCGAGGTTGTGGATGAAATTGAAACCATCGCCATCAACAGGCTGAAACAAATTTTCAATGCCTCTTGGGCCAACGTCCAGCCCCACAGTGGCGCGCAGGCCAACACGGCAGTATTCCTTGCCTGCCTGAAACCGGGTGACAAGATCCTTGGTCTGGACCTTAGCATGGGCGGACACCTGACCCATGGCAGCCCCGCCAACTTCAGCGGAAAGACCTACCAGTCTTTCTTTTATGGTGTTGACAGGGAAACCGGGCTGGTCAACTATGAGCAACTCGAAGCAACTGCCCGCGCAGAAAAACCCAAAATGATCATTTGCGGTGCCTCAGCCTATAGCCGCGACTGGGACTATGCCCGCATCCGTGCCGTTGCTGATGAGATTGGAGCCCTTGTCTTGGCTGATATCGCCCATCCTGCAGGATTGGTTGCCGCAGGATTGTTGAACGACCCATTTGACCATTGCCATATCGTCACCTCTACCACCCACAAAACCTTGCGTGGACCACGTGGTGGTGTGATCATGATGAGAAACGATTTCGAAAATCCTTTCGGACTAAAAGACCCCAAAGGCAATATCCGTTCCATGAGCGCATTGCTTGACCTGGCTGTATTTCCTGGCATGCAGGGCGGCCCATTGGAACATGTGATTGCAGCAAAAGCCATAGCTTTCGGAGAAATACTGGATCCTTCCTTCAAGGTATACCAACAGCAGGTGCAGGAAAATGCCCAGACCATGGCTGCTGCCTTTGTAAAAAAAGGATATCACCTGATCAGTGGCGGTACAGAAAACCACCTCATGCTCATCGATCTGAGGAATAAAAATATCACCGGTAAAAAAGCACAGGAAACCCTTGACAGGGCGCATATTACCCTGAATAAAAACTCAGTGCCTTACGATGACAAGAGTCCATTTGTTACTTCTGGCATCAGGGTTGGGGTACCCGCCATCACCACCCGAGGCCTCAATGCTGCCCATATGCAAACGGTGGTAGACATGATCGACAAGGTGTTGATGAATGCTGATGACGAGCATACCATCGCATCTGTCAAAGAAGATGTAAAGGCATTTATGCAACAGTTCCCGCTTTATCCCGAACTCGGATAAAATATTTTTATGATACAAAGAATTCAATCACTCTGGTTACTGCTATCTGCACTCTGTGCTGCCCTGATCCTGTTTGTTCCTGTTTTTTCGGGAGCCACTGCAGATGGGTTGGTAAAAGTTTTTTCCATTCGGGAAAACCTGATTTTATTGCTGATCGTAGTGCTGTCCATTGTTATCCCCTTCATCAATGTTTTTCTTTTCAAGAACCGGGGGCTGCAGAAAAAATTGATCATCATCAACATGGTTCTTTCTGTAATGACAGTTGCCACTGAGTATTTTTCTGTAGACAAATTCAAGCAACAGTTTGGCATTGCCCAGGGAACCTGGGAACTAAGCGCCATTCTTCCCTTCTTTATCATCCTCTTTCTGGTATTCGCTTTCAGGGGCATCAGGAAGGATGAGAAGTTGTTGAGTGAAGCGGATCGGTTGAGGTGAGGTGTAGAGGTTTAGGGGTGTAGAGGTTTAGGGGTGTAGGGGTTTAGATTAAACCATTAAACCCCTAAACCTCTAAACCCTTAAACCTTATTCATAAAACCCAAACCCATCTCCATCAAACAATCCCTTGTCACTCAGTTTTACATGGGGAATGACCAGGAGTGCCATGAAAGACAAAGACATGAATGGTGCAGAAAGGGTTGATCCCAATGATTTTGCTGCCTTGTCGATCGCTGTATAGGCTGCTGCAACTGCATATCCGTCGTCTGCACTCATCAGTCCGCCAATAGGCAATGGCAGACATTGCTCAACGTCTGGTCCTACACAACTCACGCCACCTTTGGTTTCAATGACAAGGTTGATGGCCCTGGCCAGGCTCTCGTCATCAACACCAACAGCAACAATATTGTGTGAATCGTGGGCAACGGATGAGGCGATGGCACCTGCAGTCAAACCAAACCGGTGAATAAACGCCTTGGCAATGGGTGCAGGGTGATACCGGTTGACCACCACAATCTTGAGCACATCATTGGCTGTATTGCTGCACCAGGCGCCATGGCTGAGCAATGGCTGAAGCCAACACTTGTTGGTCATCAACTGTCCGTCAATGCATTCAATGACCGGATACCTATATTCGCCCTCACCCAAAAGTTTCAGGTCATCAACATTGATTTTCCCGATACCAAACCTGTTGATGGGTGCTGACACAGGATTGCTTTCTTTTGTTTCAACAGCATCCAGGCTGGTAGCAGGAATCAACGATAGGCCATTTTCTGCCACCTTCACCCCATCGATATAGGTTGCCAAAACCTTAAAATAAGAGAGGTCTTCCAAGAGGATAAAATCGGCAGGATCACCCACCCGAAGCAAGCCCACATCGAGTTTGTAATGAACAACAGGATTGATGCAAGCGGCTTGAAGTATGCTGAAAAGATCGTATCCCGCTTTGACAGCCCTTGCACAGAGTTGGTTGATGTGCCCGTCCACAAGGCTGTCTGGATGTTTGTCATCAGAACAGAACATGATCATATCGGGATGGGTTTCCATCAAAGGAATCAGTGCTTCAAAATTCTTTGCAGCACTACCTTCCCTGATGATGATTTTCATTCCAAGGGCCAGTTTTTCTTTCGCTTCTTCTATGGTAAAACACTCATGATCCGTTGAAATACCTCTTGAAACATAGGTCCTCAGCCCTTCACCACTCAGGCCTGGTGCGTGCCCATCAACCGGCTTACCCAAGGCCTTTGCAGCAGCAATTTTCTCAAGGACTTCAGGGTATCCGGCTATGGCGCCAGGAAAATTCATCATTTCTGTGAGGTACTTTATATCGTTGAGCGCCAACAATTCCTTTACGCTGGAGGCATCCAAAACATCCCCAGCGGTTTCAAAAACCGTGGCAGGTACACAACTGGGTGCGCCAAAATTGAATTTGAACGGCACGGTCTTTCCATTGTCAATCATGAACCTTACGCCTTCCAATCCGCAAACATTGGCAATCTCATGAGGGTCACTGACCGTTGCTACGGTGCCATGAACCACTGCCAGCCGTGCAAAAGCCGCCGGGATAAGCATGGAACTTTCAATGTGTACATGGGCATCTACAAAACCAGGGTTGATAAAAGGCAATGAAGGATCGGGAGAAATGCCGCTGATCATTTCAATGGAATGGATTCTCCCCTCCCGGATTTCAATGGAGGCAGGTGATAACGTTCTGGACAGGGAGTCAACCAGGTTGCCCTTGATCGTGAATTGGTTCATGGATGGGAATTTACGAAGGATTCGTATTGTTTATGTACATGAATTTACCGCTGGTGTAGAAAAATCAATATTTAACACAGAAGTTTTTTGCTGAAAAGCAAAGCGAACTATCTTGCAGTCAAATACACAACCATGAAACTGATCAAATACCTATCATTCGCAGTAGCTGGCTTATTCTTGTCTGCAATGTCCTTTGCACAAACAGCTGACGAGATTGTTGCCAAACACATCAGCGCCATTGGCGGAGCTGAGAACTGGAAAAAAGTAAACAGCATGAGGCAGGAAGCCACCCTGAGTGTTCAGGGAATGGATATTCCTCTTGTCATTTCTGCAGTCCACAACAAGGCCACCAAGCAGGAATATACGGTAATGGGCATGACAGGATACTCCATCATCACTGCAGAAGGTGGATGGAATTTCAATCCAATGCAAGGCCAAACCAAGCCTGAACCCATTACACAGGATGAATTGAAATATGGCAAAGACCAACTGGATCTTCAGGGTGATTTTGTTGATTACAAAGCCAAAGGCCATACCATTCAACTGCTTGACAAGGAAGATGTGGAAGGTGTTGAATGTCTAAAGCTTAAATTGACCAGGAAAAGTGGCAATGAGTCCATTTTCTTCTTCGATCCGAAAACATATTACATCGTGCGCACCAGTTCAAAAATTTCTGCTAACGGCCAGGAAGTTGAATCAGTGGTGAACCTAAGCAACTACCAGAAATTGCCTGAAGGAATTGTGGTTCCGCATACCATTGAAAACAGTGCTATCCCTGCACCGATCACACTGAACAAAGTGATCATCAACGGAAAAGTGGATGAAGCTGTATTCAAAGTTGTAGCAAAATAATCTAATTTTCAAACACCCGAACCCGGTCCTAAGCCGGGTTTTTTTATTAAAACAAGACCATGAACATTTCATTTAAATCCATAGGAATCGCTGCTTTTTGCACTGCGATGTTTTCCTTTGCATCTGCACAAACAGAAGTGAATTCAAGCAGTTTTGGTACCCTCGAAGCAAGGGTACTTGGCCCTGGCACCATGAGCGGCAGGATCTCTGCCATTGAGGGAGTAGACACAGAGAATGGCAAAACCCTCTACATTGGCACAGCCGGTGGAGGGATTTGGAAAACAACCAATGCCGGGGCTTCCTTTAAACCCATTTTTGACAAGTATTGCCAGAGCATCGGCGCCATCGCCATCGACCAGAAAAATCCCAAAGTCGTATATGCCGGAACAGGAGAGAGCAACATGCGCAACTCGGTTTCCATCGGCAATGGTTTCTACAAATCCACCGATGCAGGAAGCAACTGGAGCAAGACGGGTGCACTTGATTCAACAGAACATATTGCAAAAATTGCCATCGACCCCTCGAATTCCAATACCATTTATGTTGCTGCACCCGGTCCGCTTTGGAGCGACAGCAAACACCGTGGGCTATACAAATCCGTTGATGCAGGAAAAACATTTGAAAAAATTCTCTTCATCTCTGATAAAGCGGGATGTGCAGACATTTCCATCGACCCCAGCAACCCCAATACCCTTTACGCAACCACCTGGGAATTCAGGAGAACACCCTTTTCATTTTCATCAGGAGGGGAAGGAAGCGGCATCTGGAAGAGCATGGATGCCGGAAAAACCTGGAAACAACTTGAGAATGGCTTGCCAGCAAAACCCATTGGAAGAACTGCCCTGGCCATCTCCCCTTCTTCACCCAACAACCTGTTGGCGATCGTTGAGGCAAAACAAACAGGATTGTACATTTCAGCCGATGGCGGTGCAAGCTGGAAACAGCAAAGTGCTTCACTCAATGTAGTTTCGAGGCCTTTTTACTTCAGCACACTGGTGATTGATCCTAAAGATCCCAAAAGGGTTTACCGCCCCGCTTACTCTTTTTCTTACTCCAGTGATGGAGGCTATTCGTTTGCAGAAGCCAGTGGTGAGGGAGGTTGGGTACACAGTGACCACCATGCCCTCTGGATCAACCCTTCCAATACCAACCAGCTTTACCTGGGAACGGATGGTGGCGTTTACATGAGCCTTGACAGGGGCGCCACCTGGACCTTTATCCAAAACTTGCCCGTCGGACAGTTTTACCATGTAGACCATGACATGGGCAAGCCCTACAAAGTGTTTGGTGGCTTACAAGACAATGGAAGCTGGGTTGCGCCATCTTCCACAGCTGGCGGAGTGTCCAATGGCGACTGGAAACCCATCTATGGTGGTGATGGATTCTGGGTGGTTCCAGATCCAACAGATTCCAACATTGCCTATGCAGAATCCCAGGGTGGTGATGTGAACAGGGTTGATCTCAAGACAGTAAAATCTGTGAGCATTCGCCCGCTGCAAACCAGTGCTGAAGACAAGCTCCGGTGGAACTGGAATACCCCAATTGTTACAGGCAAAGCCAATCCCAAGAACCTCTATACTGCTGCACAATACCTCTACCGCTCTGCTGATCAGGGAAGGAATTGGCAACGCATCTCACCAGACCTGACCACCAATGACAAGAAAAAACAGGAACAGGAAAACAATGGTGGTCTCAGTGCAGACAATACTTCCGCAGAAAACCATACCACGATTTTCACCATTGCAGAATCTCCTTTGGATGAAAAAATAATCTGGGTGGGAACCGATGATGGAAACCTTCAACTGACACGCGATGGAGGCACCAGCTGGACCAATACCTCCGTCAACATCAATGGTACTGGGATCCCTGCACAAACATGGGTCAGCAGCATTGAACCTTCGCATGTCAACAAAGAAATTGTCTATGCAACATTTGACAACCACATGTATGGCGACCACAATACCTATGCCGCCAAATCCACCGATGGAGGCAAAACCTGGAAAGCCTTTTCCAGCAATGAATTCAGCGGGTTTGCCCACAAAATCATCGAAGACCCCATCAATCCCAATCTGCTGTTTCTTGGAACAGAAATGGGACTCTTTGCCAGCCTGAATGCAGGAAAAGACTGGTTCAGGATGAAAAACAACATCCCTTGGTATGCACTGGTGCGCGACATAAAAATCCATCCTTCCACCAATGACCTGATCATCGCCACCCATGGAAGAGGCATCTTGGTTGTGGATGATATTTCTGCCATGCGCGGACTCACCAATGACATCCTTGCCAAAGATGTTCATCTTTTTGAAACGGGTGATATCACCCTTTCTACAGGAAATTTTGGCAATGGCGGTTTCCCCAGCACTGGAGGTTGGGTATCCCCCAATGCCCCATCAATCAAACCCTTCCAGTATTATTTCAAGGACAGGATCAATTCGGGCACCATCAAGCTTGAGATACACGATGCAGACGGCAAGCTGGTACAGTCCATCCCGGCAACCAACAGAAAAGGAATCAACCGCGTTACCTGGGCCCAGCGGATTGCACCGCCCAAAACGGCCACAGGCGCCACCAAGCCTGACAATGGCGGGGCCATCGCACCACAGGTACTGCCAGGGAATTATACAGTGACATTGAAAGTTGGAAAAGAAGAGTACAAGCAGCCCTTCCGATTGGTGCATGAAGAAAATTCAAGCTTTAGCCTGGCTGAAAGAAAGGCCCAGTATGCCGCTGCCATGAAATTGTATTCGCTTCATACATCGCTGGCCTCCATTGTTGCGGGAATTGCTGACAAGCAAAAAACATACAAAGACGCTGTTGAGAAACTGAAAAACAAAAAGTCTATCACCCTGGGGAATGACTACCTGAATGCATTAGAAACCTTGAGGGCAACCCTGATTCCTACCAAGCAAACATCCATGTTTGCAGACGAAACAAGGCTTAGGGAGGATATCACCCAGGTGTACCAAGCGATTTGTTTCAATGAGGCTGGGCCCAGCAACCTGCAACTGGAGAGCATCAAGACGCTTTCATCAAGGGTGGATGCGGCTGAAAAAAAGGCTTTAGAAATCAATGCCCAATTTGAGGCCAACGTCAAAAAAGCCATTGAAAAGGAAAAAACAAAATAGTTGAGTAGTATAGCGTTGGGGTAAAAATCGGAATCATTTTTACCCCAACCTTTATAGCTGTAATGGGATTGGATTTATCCGCATCGCGCCATTCCTTTGAGCAGTAAGTATATTAGAGTTTAACCACTTCTCCTGTTCGCACACTTTCATCACAAGCAAAAGCAATGCGCAGGCTGTTCACTGCATCTTCAACATGATCCGTCAGGTCAATATCCTCCTGAATGGCCTTCAGAAAATAGGCTTGTTCGCGGTTGCAGAGTTCCTGGTGGTCTGGCTCGTCTGTTAGATCGATCCAATCATCTTTACGAACAAAGGCATTATTTTCATCGATGGAAGCATGGTGCCAACGCAGTGATTCTGTTTTGGTATGGGCTTCTACTGAATCTGATTTGCCTGCAGCCCCAGCATCTTTGGCTACAATGGAAACAGATCCTTCAGGTCCAATCACATCCTTGACAAAAAATGCAGTTTCGCTGATCATAGGCCCCCAACCAGCTTCATACCAGCCCACAGATCCGTCCTCAAACCTGATCTGCAACTGTCCATAATTATAATTTCCTTCAGGAATATCATTGGTCAACCTTGCGCCAATCGCCGAAACCTGCACAGGCCTGGACCTTACCATCTGGCACATGACATCAATATAATGCACACCACAGTCAACGATCGGGCTGAGGCTTTTCATGAGGTTCCTGTGCACATCCCACATGTAACCATGGCTTTGCTGGTTCAGGTTCATCCGCATCACCAATGGCTTCCCAAGTTGCTGAGCGATTTCAATGAATTTTATCCAAGAGGGATGATGGCGGAGGATATAGCCAACGACCAGTTTTTTTCCTGCCTTTTTTGCGGCTGCTGCCACACGTTCAGCACCAGCCACCGAATCGGCAATTGGTTTCTCCATGAACACATGGCATCCTTTTTCAAAAGCCATTACAGCAAATGCTTCATGGGTATCAGGATAGGTTGAAATGCAAACTGCGTCTGGCGCTGTCTCATTCAAAGCTTCTGCATAAGCACTGAAAAGCAGGTGACCACCCCCCAGTTTTTCATTCAGCAATTCCTTGCTTTTACCAGTAGAAACAATGCCACAAATGCTTACACCAGGCATCTGGTGAAAGGCCAGGGCATGGGAAGCGCCCATGTTGCCGCAACCGACAATGAGCACACGAAGGGTATCAGTATTATTCTTCATCGTGTATGATGCGTTTGAGTTTTAAACTTTTGACAGGAGCAACCACCAATGGAAACTTCTCCACCGTTACATTGCTGGCATCCAGGCTAAAGCCTTTTTCTTCTGAAAGGGAAACTTCCTTGAGCCAGAAATACAGTTTCATCACAACCCTTTCCCAGAAAGGCAGCTCATTGTCCTGGCTGAGGAATTTTTCCATCACGATGAACTCAAAATCACCGGCAATGTTGTTGCGCTGAAGGCTTTCATACCTGGAGGTAATGTTTACTTCCTTGTTGGACACCATGTCTTCCACTACTTTCCTAAACATAAGGTTGATCTTGGGTTGTACGCGGAAACCCAATCTGAATTCAACCCGTATCACTTCATTGGGAATAATGGTTTGCACTTCATACTCACAGGTATAGGGATCGTCCATTGTATCTACGTGAACAAACCAATAGATGTCTGCCCGCTTGGGCTTTTTATTCAAGATGGAGTGGATGATCTTGTACTCAATCTCTTTGGGATTGTTGGCACTGCTGAGGTAAACCAGGTGGGTTGCATATTTATTGATGGACTGGTCATTGCTGAGCTCTTGCAGAACGGGTAGATAATTGTCCAGCCGTGCAAATTCTACGTAACGGTTTTTGATCTTTCTTGATTTAAACCAGACATACATGACGAGCGCAAAAATACCTCCCAATACAAAAGTAGCAAAGCCACCATGAGGGAACTTTTCCAGATTCGCAACCAGAAAACTGAATTCAATGATAGAATAAACCCCGAGGTACAGGTAAATCCAAATTTGATTTACCCTTCTCAGTACAAGAAAGTTGGCAAATAAAATAGATGTTGCAAACATACACAACGTGATAGCCAATCCATAGGCTGCTTCCATGTTGCTGGATGACCTGAAATACATCACGATACAGCAACAACCTACAAATAAAATTCCATTGATAGCTGGAATGAAAAGCTGCCCACGCTCTTCGGTTGGATAACTGATGCGAAACTTAGGCCACAAGTTAAGCCTCATGGCTACACTCACCAATGTGAATGAGCCGCTGATCATGGCCTGACTGGCTACAATTGCGGCAGCAGTGGCAATGATGATACCGAACAACAAAAATGCATCAGGCATCATCGCGTAAAAAGGATTCCTCAGCAATTCAGCATTGGGATGAAGTGAAATAAATTCAACATCCTTTATCAGTGAAGCGTTTGCAAAGATCTTTCCTTGCTGACCGAGTAGAAAAGCACCTTGTCCAAGGTAGTTCAATATCAGGGCTATTTTTACCCAAATCCAGGTAATGCGGATATTTTGCCTGCCACAATGCCCAAGATCAGAATACAAGGCTTCCGCACCTGTTGTACAAAGAAAAACAGCTCCCAAAAGCCAAAATCCTTTAGGATAATTTATCAATAGATTGATGGCATAACTTGGATTGAATGCCTTGAAAATACTCCAGTCAGCAGTAATATTATAGACGCCCAGTACCGCAAGCATGGCAAACCAAATGAACATGATTGGGCCAAACAACTTGCCGATAGAGGCCGTACCAAATTGCTGCATGAAAAAAAGAAAGGCCAGTATGCCCAAAACAATATAAACAATCTGCATCTCAGAGATGGCAGCAAACCTGGGCAGCTGTGCCAAACCCTCGATAGCTGAAGTGACGGAGATGGGGGGGGTGATGATACCCTCAGACAGCAATGCAGCACCGCCAACCATTGCCGGAACAACCAGCCACTTTTTCCGCCGGCGCACAAGGGTATACAGCGAGAAAATACCTCCCTCACCCCTGTTGTCGGCCTGGAGTGTCAAAATCACATATTTCACCGTTGTCTGCAATGTCAGGGTCCAGATGATACAGGAGATTCCTCCCAAGATCAGGTCTTCACTGATAACACGTCCGTTGATGATTGCACTGAAAACGTAAAGAGGGGATGTTCCGATGTCTCCGTAAATGATCCCTAAGGCGATCAGTAACCCCGCGCCGGTTACCTTGTTAAGCTGTTTACTCACTGTAAAAAGATGTGTTGATTGCCATATGGCATTTCAAAGGTATAGCGAATATTTGTTTCTTTTAACAAAGGTTGACCTAATTTTATACTGAAAGCAAAGACAATGAAACATATCATCATATTTCTCCTCAGCTGCCTGCTCCACTTAGGATCCTTTGCACAACAGATTGATTATTCTGAAGTTGACAAAGACGATTACCGGGAAATGAATTTTGAAATCATCGGCAAAATGGGCAGCAACATCAATGTCTACAAAAATTTCAAAAATCGGCACGACATCTCGGTCTATGACATGGAGATGAAACTCAAAAACAGGGTCCGGCTTGAATTCTTGCCTGACAGGGTCCTCAATGTTGATTTCATTGCGTACAATGATTTTGCCTACATGATTTACCAGTACCAGCGGAGGAATGTGATGCACTGTTCAATGGTCAAGATCAATGCAGATGGAAAGCTCATGACAGACCCTGTAGACCTTGATACTTCCATCATGATGGGCTTGATGGACAACAAGGTTTATTCGATGATCAGCAGCGACGACAAGAAACAGATTGTCATCTTCAAGATCAAACGCCCGAATGAAAAGAATTACCTCATCACCTCACTGCTCTACGACAACAAGATGCAGCTGAAAAAGAAAAGCAATTTTGGACTCAGGGTGAACGATCGCGAAGGCTCCTTCACTGATTTTCTGGTGGACAATGATGGAGATTTCATTTTTGGCAGAAGCGCCAGAACCGGAGGAAGAGAATACATCAACAAAATCGACCTGGTTTTCAAGCGTGCCCTCAGCGATTCCATAAAAATTGTACCTGTAGTGCTCAAGGAAAAAACCCTTGATGAAGTGAAATTGAAGTTTGACAATTTCAATAAAAGAATCATCATGACTTCCTTCTTCTACAAACAAAAACGGGGAAACATCGATGGTTTGTACTCACTGGTTTGGGACAAGAAAACGGAGGCAGTGGCTTCTGAAACAGATTTTGTCTTCAATGACAGCGTCCGGATAGATGCCAAAAGCGAAACCGGGGCCATGAAAACCGCGTTTAACGACCATTTCATCCGCCACGTTATCCCTGTGCAGGACGGAGGATACGCAGTGGTTTCTGAACTATACTATTCCTCTTCCAAGAACAACGCCTGGAACAGGTACGATTACCTGTATGGTGGTGGCTTTTATTCGCCTTTTGACATGTGGTATTCATCTCCCATGAGCAGGATGTACAATTACGGATTTTATGACCCCTTCAACAGGTTCGGGCAACAGAACAATTATGTTCGGCATGTGTCGGAAAACATCATGGTATTCTTTTTCAACGCAGACGGGAAGTTGCGCTGGAGCAATACTGTCAGGAAAAACCAATATGACGACAACTCAGACTCATTCATCTCCTACCAGCTTTTCAATACTGGCAATGACCTGCGCTTTCTTTTCAACCAGAAAGAAAAACGAGAGCTGTTGCTGAACTCAGCCACAATAGATGCAGAAGGAAAAATAAAACGACAACCTACTTTGAAGAACCTCAATAGGGATTATGAATTCATGCCTAAATTCGGAAAACAGGTTGGTCTCAGACAAATTATCATGCCCTGCATGTACAAGAACTATATTTGCTTTGCAAAGGTAGAATTTTGATCAAGCAACGTGATAGGAATTTTTAAGCATAACAACCCCCTTTCCCTGCTGCTGCTGGGTTTGCTGGCCCTCTTGCCGGCAATTACCATCGACGCAACGGTGAATGCTGCAGTGCCCGCAGCCACAACTGCCATTTTCAAAGCATTGTCTGCATACCTGTCTTTTCTTGACAGATCCAACGGCATGCTGGGAAAAATAATTTGCACAGCATTATTGCTGGCGGAAGCACTAATCTTCAATAAGATCATTGCAGACCACAAGCTCATGGAAAGGGCAGGCTTTATTCCTGCCATGTCTTTCTTGCTGCTCAATGCCTTGCTGCCTTTTCATACAACCCCGATTTTTTTGGTGCTGAATGGAATGGTGCTCATTGTTTTCAAGCTGCTCATCACAATGTATAAGGAGAGCAATGCCAACAACAAACTGCTGTTGACAGGTTTTATTGTTGGTTGTATGGCATCAATGAATACAGGCTTTTTGATGCTGTTTTGCTGGATTACCATTGGTATCATGATCATGCGGCCAGCCTCAATCAGGGAATGGCTGCTCGCCACTACAGGTTTTATCCTGCCCTTCTATTTCATTTTATCCGGCTTGTACCTGCTTGACAACCTCAATTTTTCAATGGTTTTCCCTCCAGTTTCAATGGATTTTACACTGCCATCGCTGAACCCTTTAGCATGGACCAAAACCAGCCTGTTTTTACTCCTGCCTTGGATCGGAATGTTTTCTTACAATATACAAATTGGC
>JBIPNK010000056.1:0-18921 GCA_044373365.1 Chitinophagaceae bacterium | reverse complement strand
AAAGGAATAAGTTGAAATTTCGTGGTCACACCCTTGTTTGGGGGAATCGCAATCCATATTGGTTATTCTGGGATGCCAAGGGTAATCTCATACATAGAAAATTATTGGATCAACGTTTGAAAGATCATATCATGACTGTTGTTGGTCGTTATAAGAAGGGAATTTATGCATGGGATGTTGTCAATGAGGCGGTTTATGACAATGACAAGGAATGGTTAAAAAATAATACTTGGTACAAGATCATGGGGGAGGATTATATTTTTAATTCATTCCGATATGCACATGAGGCTGATTCTAATGCTCTACTTTTCTATAATGATTATAATGCTGAATTTCCTGACAAGCGTAAAAGGATTGTGAAACTGATTAACATGATGAAAGATAAGAATATACCTATTCATGGGATCGGTATCCAAGGACACTGGACGACGGATAACCTTAATTTAGACGATTTGGAAGATGCCATTGACGCTTATTCCGCTCTTGGTTTGACGGTTCAAATTACTGAACTCAATATTGTGGATGCTAAAAACCCTACATCTAATAATTCTCCTTCCTTGAAAAAATTAGCCAATTCTTACCATAATTTATTTAAATTATTGCTCAAGCATAAACACCAAATCTCTGGTGTATCTTTTTGGCAATCAGAATTGCCCCAATATAAGTATTTCCCTCTTTTCGATTCCCTTCTTAAACCCACGATTGTCTATCAGTCCATTTTAAATGCCAACTAATCCTATCCCTGTACTTCACCTAATAAAATCCCTAGGAAGGGGAGGGGCAGAAACCTTGCTTGTTGAAACACTTACTGCACACAATCAAGAGAAATTCAATTTTCATTACATTTATTTTCTGCCATGGAAAAACCAGTTGGTTGCTGAACTTGAATTGGCTGGTGGGATTGTTTCTAATGTTCCTGCCATCAACAACCTTCGTATAATTTTTAAGTTTAATGAAATTATTCGTTATATCAAGCAGCACAATATCCTAATCATCCATTGTCATTTACCTTGGGCTGGATTCTTGGGAAGATTGATTCATTATAAAACTGGCATTCCCGTAATTTATTCGGAACACAACAAACAAGAGCGGTATCATTTTTTGACCCGTTTCATCAATAAATTTACTTTCAATAGTCAGTCATTGGTTATTGCAGTTTCTGATGACGTTAAGACTTCTATTTTTAATCACATCCAACCTAAAATTCCCGTCAATACAATCTTCAACGGAATTAATACTGAAAAGTACAGAAGAAACATTGATGCTGGATTAAAAATCCGTTCCGATGTAGGCATTGCTGCTGATGCAATAGTAATTGGTAGTTTGGGAGTTTTTCGCACCCAAAAGCGGATTGATTGTTGGTTAGAACTTTTTTCCAAACTCTATGCTATTTATCCTGATCTCCGTGGAATTTTGGTAGGGGATGGTCCTCTTAAAAAGGACATTATTGCCAAAAGAAAGCTGCTTGGTTTAGAAAATGTTGTTTTTCTCCCAGGAATCCAAACCAATGCAGTTGACTGGTATTCCGCTATGGATATTTTTATGATGACCTCTGAATTTGAGGGGCTCCCACTTTCTTTGTTAGAAGCGATGTCTTGTGAGTGTGCGGTGGTAGCTACCAATGCGGGTGGTATAAAAGAAGTGCTTGTCAACAGGTTCAATGGTTTTACCGCAGAAGTTGATCAATGGACTGAACTTTTTTATGCCGTTGAATTTTTACTTTCAGATCCCACCCTCTTAAAAGCTGTTTCACATGCAGCTCGTTCAACCGTTATTGAAAGATTTAGTATACAAACCATGATTTCTCAACTTGAATCAACTTATTCCAATTATGCACATTCGAGAAAGCACTGAACAGGATTTTCCTGCGATTGTTGATTTGTTAAAGAAATCACTTGGTGAGACATCTTCGCCCAAATCTG
This sequence comes from Chitinophagaceae bacterium, assembly GCA_044373365.1. Classification (GTDB taxonomy): domain Bacteria; phylum Bacteroidota; class Bacteroidia; order Chitinophagales; family Chitinophagaceae; genus Pollutibacter. Next base: position 16,999 of record JBIPNK010000056.1, on the reverse strand, counting down.
TTAATTATTGGATTTGGAAGCACCTAAAGAATCCATTTGGTCCTTCAAAAGTACTGTTGGCGGAAAGCGATGGCCAATTGATAGGGGTTCGGGCCATGATGCAATGGAAATGGCAACAAGAAAATCAATTTTTTTCTACACTACGGGCCGTGGATACGGCTACCCACCCAGATTTCCAAGGCAAAGGAATTTTTTCAGTTTTGACCCAGAAAATGGTTGATCGTTCCAATATTGATGGCGTTGATTTTATTTTCAATACACCCAATGAAAAAAGTTTACTTGGTTATTTAAAGTTAGGTTGGGTTTCTTTAGGAAAATTGTCTGTTGGCTTTTCTTATTTTAATCCATTATTTATAACACATCAGCAGCGCATTATTTTAGGCACTAATTTGGACAAAATTGACTCGCTTTGTAACAGGTGGAATGTTATACATCAAAAAAACACCCCTTTGTTTACGCCTAAATCGCTTGATTATTTAAAGTGGCGATACTATGACAATCCGATTATCAAGTACCATATTTATGCAGATGAGAATATTTTTTTAGCGCTCTATTGTCGAAAGAAAAAGCAAATCCATGAATTGCGGATTGCTGAAATTATTTGTGTTGACTCCTCTAAAGGGGTATCAAAAAAAGTCAAAAATCTCATTCGTCATTACGCCGATGAATTAAAAGCAAACCTCATTACCTTTGCTCCAGGGATTAAGTCTTTTATTCCAGGAATTAAAATTCTTCTTCCTTTAGGGCCTACACTGGCTGCCAAAAAAGTCAATGTTGAATTGCCTGTATTTGTTAACCTTAAATTTGCCTATAATTTAGGTGATATGGAACTTTTCTAATGGACATTGTATTCATTTTGGTATTTATTATTGGTTGTTATCTCTTTCAGAGAAGATTACTAATTCAAAAGACGTACATCCTTAATGGCGCCATCAATGAACATTATTTCGATATTCTTTTCGGGGTTCATCTTTTTTTTGGACTTGTTTACCTACTCTATGCCTACGCAACGAGGTCTGATTCAGGTGAGTATTATCGAATAACCGTACAGACCAAATCTTGGGCTGAGCTGTTTCAAACGGGTACTTTTTTCATTAGGTTTTTATGTTATCCTCTTAGCAATATCTTGGGTTTATCGTATAACGCAGTCATGTTCATCTTTTCTTTTGTTGGATTTCAGGGAATTCTCCTTTTTTATCTGGCAGCAAGAGAAAATATTCCAAAGATGTCTGTTGTCTTTGGAGGAGTGACTTTGTTAGAAATTTTATTCATTCTCCCGAATTGTCATTTTTGGTCTGCATCCTTAGGGAAAGGAAGTGTGATGATTTTCGCTATTGGACTTACTTTTTATGGCTTAAGCAGATTCAACAGCCGCTTTCCACATTTGTTGATTGGTGCTTTTCTTGTATACATGGTTAGGTCTCATATGTTATTGGCTGTTGTTATAGGACTTGCTCTTGGACTTTTTTTATCTCAATCTGGAATCAAGTGGTATGTTCGATATTCCTTGTTGTTGGTTTCATTTTTAGCCGTTTTTTTGCTATCTGACAATGTGTTGGAGAATACAGGAACAGAATCTTTGAATATATTCGATTCTAAAAAGATTGAAACAAGGGCAAAAGAATTGGGCAAGGGTAATTCAGGCCTTGATCTTGCCAATTATAACCAGGGTTTTAAGCTGTTTACTTTTATTTATCGTCCATTGTTTGTTGATGCACCAGGTCTAATGGGAATCATTTCATCTTTTGAGAATATTTTTATCCTTTTTCTTTCATTCCATTTTCTAATCAATTTTCCTTCATTTTGGAATGTTTCAACCGGATTCCATAAAACTGCTTTTTTCGTTTTTTTGCTGGCAGCCATTTCTTTGGCTCAAATTTCAGGTAATCTTGGTATAGCCATTCGCCAAAAATCACAAATATTTCCGCTTTTGTTTTTTGTTCTAGCCTTCAGTAATTCCTTTCAAAAAAGGTGAGACTAACCTTCTACCTAATAGTAGTTAATTCCCGGTTTTAGTTGCATTCAAAAGTTGTATTGTATTTTTTAGTTATTAATTTTAAAAAAATACCTTCATGAGATTTTTTCTATTGATATTTCTGACTTTTTCAACTTTTATTTCTCAACTAAAAGGTCAGGATGCCAGGCTTTCCCAGATATGGTCTTTCCCTTCCATGATGAATCCATCCTTGGTAGGTGCTTCAGATGATCAATTTTTAGCTGGATTGGGCTATAGCAATCAAAAGACAAAAAAAAGCCAGGTCAACCATCAATATGCTTTTTTAAACGGTCGATTTGCCAAGGATTATGCTAAAACAGGCAAAGCATTTGGCATTGGTGCTTCTTTTTATCAATATGGCAGTGTAAATCCTATCAATCCATCTCCCCTAAACGCTAAGTTTTTCGCTCTTTCAGGCGCCTATCATATCAGGCTTTCCAAAGATGAAAGCCATATTTTGAGTATTGGTAGCCAATTTGCATTTGCCAATGCCACAGCAAGTGAAAAGGGATCATTTTATGAAAAGGAGATCAATGGCGGAGGTTTCAGGTGGACAGATATGGATAGCTCAGGTTTGAGGAAAGACATAGCTGGATACATGGACTGGAATTTGGGTGTAAACTACAAATACACAGCTGAAAACATTACAATTGAAGCAGGTGTTGGTGCCTATCATTTTACCCATCCCCAAATGGCGGTGATTACCCCGGATAAAGAAACAAAACTCCGTGGACGAATGGTTTTCCATGGTAAAATGGATATTCAAGTTGCACCTAAAAGGGCTTTGGTTTTTAATAATATATTTTGGACTGAAGGTTTGTACTGGAGAAGCAATTGGCTTGATTTGTATACACTTGTTGCCAATTGGTCTGGGGTTGAATTTGTGAAAACCGATATGTCTGACAATAAATTCACAATGAACTATGGTCTCTATACCCGTTCATTCAAAACTGTCATGCCTTATTTGTCTGCATTCCCTGGGCGTGGTGTTAATTTGAGACTCAGTTACGAAATTCCAATAGCATCACAACTCTATCAATCATACACAGCAAAAAGATTTGAATTGTCAGTTCAGTATACTCCTATCAAAAGAGATAAAGACGGCAAGCCTAAAAATGATAGCAGGAAGTATATTGCACAAAAAGAAAGAGCCAGGAGAGATTCTCTGCTACAAATGAGTGATTCACTACAACAAAAACAATTGGAAATTAAGCGTGTTGCCGACTCAATTACTGCCAAACTTGGAAACAATGGCGGAAAATTGGGTGCAATGGCTCCTGGGGACAGGGACGGAGATGGCGTTACGGATCTTGTTGATAAATGTCCTGATGAACCTGGTCTGCTTACCAATGAAGGATGTCCGATTGGTGACAGGGATGGTGATGGACTTAGCGATAATATTGATGCATGTCCTGACCAGCCTGGTCCTGTAGAAAATCAGGGGTGCCCCAATATTTTGAAGGGTTCTTCAAAGAAACCCATCTACAATCCTGAAGAATACTATTCATCAATGTCTCCAGCTGATTTTTCATTGAAAGATACCGTACAGTTCTACACTTTCTTTGATTTAAATTCTGCACGTTTAACACAAAACAGTTATGTGCTATTAAACAAAATAGTTGAATTTCTCAGGAGGAACAATGAATACCGTTGCGTCATTGATGGTCATGCAGATTTTGAAGGGAATGAGGATGCAAATTGGAAAATATCCGAGAAAAGGGCATCGGTTGTCAAAAGTTATCTCACGAGTTATGGTATTTCTGGCATGAGACTACAATCAAACTTCTATGGCAAAACACGAATGCTACCTATTTTCGATAAAAATTTGATGTGGATGAACAGGAGAGATGAGATACTCTTGATCAAGGTTAAATAGTTAAGATGCCGGAAAACAAACAGGGAGTATTTTGTATCTCCCTGGATTTTGAACTGCAATGGGGCGTATTTGAAAAAATGAAAGTAGGCAATAATCAAGCCAACAGTTATTTCATTAATACCCGTATTGCCATTCCAGAAATGCTTGATTTGTTTTCTCATTATGATATTCAAGTTACTTGGGCGATTGTTGGAATGATCTATAATCAAAATTTAGAAATGTGGAAAATGAATAGGCCTGATTTGCTTCCTGGTTATATCAATAAATCTATTTCTTCTTATCATTGGTGTGATGTACGGGGGCAATATTTAGATGAATCAAATTTGTTTGCCCCAGAACTGATAGATCATATTAACGCTACCCCTGGAGCCGAGATTGGCACACATTCATATAGTCACTATTACTGTCATGAGAAAGGTCAAACAATTCCACAGTTTAGGGCTGATCTTGAGAAGGCAAAAGAATTGGCATTATCGAAAGGGATTGCTTTTGAATCATTGGTTTTCCCAAGAAACCAGTTCAATGGTGAATACATGGAAGTTTGTCATCAGATGGGGATTAAATCTGTAAGGACCAATCCTGATAAGTGGTACTGGGATACAAGCAAAAAAGATACATGGGCTGTTAAAATCATGCGTACGGCAGATGTATGGTTTCCGATCAACAAAAAAAGTGTTGTCCCCTTGGATTCAATTGATATTACTGAGACACCATTAAAAATTCCTGCCAGTAGACTATACAGGGCATGGACAAACAACAGGATTTTGAATGCCCTAAAAATGAAACGGATTTTTTCAGAGATGACCAAGGCTGCGAAAACTGGTGGACTTTATCATCTCTGGTGGCATCCACACAATTTTGGCAATCATCCACTTGAATGTTTGAGAGAATTGAAAGCTATTCTGCAACATTATACTTTCCTAAACAAAGAATATGGATTGTTAAGCATGAATATGAAAGGACTCAGGAACCATTTGATTGAAATTCAGCATGAAGGGTAGTCAAAAACCACTTTTAATACGTGTTTCTACAGTACCGCTTTCTCTTCACAAGTTGTTGAAGGGTCAAATGCGGTACATGCAGGAGAATGGGTTTTTGGTGCATTTGGTGTCTTCACCAGGTCCTGAAATAACAGCTGTAATAGCATCTGAAGGTTGTGGTTTGACGAGAATAGCAATGACAAGAAACATAACACCATTTCAGGATTTTATCTCTTTGGTACGTCTCTGGTTTCTTTTTTTTAAGATGAAGCCAGCAATCATACACACACATACTCCCAAAGCTGGATTGTTGGGTATGCTTGCAGCCTCATTGGCAGGTGTTCCCATAAAGTTGCATACCATTGCCGGTCTTCCATGGATGGAGACCAAGGGAATAAAGAAAATTTTTTTGAAGCAATTTGAGCGATTAACAATTTCTCTTTCAACCCGTGTACATGTCAATTCACAACATCTTTTGAATTTTTTGCATTTTGAACGATTAGATCCCAAGCCTTCAAAACTGAAGTTAATCGGGCATGGTTCTTCAAATGGAATTGACACTGATCACTACTCCCGTGCTAATGTAAGTGTCGAACAAATTGATGCATTAAGGAAGGTTGCGAAGCCAGGGAATTACGCCTTTGTTTGGTTGTTTGTTGGTAGAATGGTTGGTGACAAAGGTATTCTAGAATTGATAGAAGCTTTCTTGCATGTTCAAACTCAACATCCTGAAGATCAGCTTTGGTTGGTAGGACCTTTTGAGAAAAAAGATCGACTTAAACCATCCTTACTAAACACAATCAACAACAACAAGAACATCATAACCTGGGGCTATTGTGATGAGGTTAGGCCATTTTTTGCAGCAGCTGATGTTCTTGTTTTTCCTAGTTATAGAGAGGGTTTTCCCAATGTGCCAATGCAGGCCGCTGCGATGGAATGTCCTATGATTTTGTCAGACATCAATGGTTGCAATGAAATTGTTGAGCATAACGTGAATGGATTGTTGGTTCCGGTTAAAAATCCGGATTCACTTGCTGATGCAATGCTATTCATCAGGAATAATCCTGATTTGCGTAAATCTTTTGCAGACAATAGTTTAGCGATTATAAAGAAAAAGTACAGTAACAGTGCAATTTGGAGACTGCTTGAGGCAGAATATAATGAGCTTTTAGTATCACAAAAAAATAAAAAATATGCCTAACAAAGGAGAATCAAATTTTGTTTTGATGGGTGCAGGTGGGCATGGAGCAGTTGTTGCAGAGGCAATTGAACTTTCGGGCGGGCATATTGAAAATTTTGTTGATCATTTCAGTACATCTCTTGAACTCTGTGGTTATGCGATTGTCAAAGAAGATAAATCTCCTGTTGATGTACATTCAACATTTATCATCACAATCGGAGATAATGTAACCCGTAAGAGAAGGGTCTTGGAGCACGAAAGGGCCTATGGTATAGTAAAGCATCCTGGGGCTTCAATTTCCAAAAGATCTTCTCTGGGCGAAGGTTCAGTAGTTATGGCGGGTGTTTGCATCAACACCAACGCTACAATTGGAAAACATTGCATTATCAATACCAGCTCAACCATTGATCATGATTGTAAAATAGAAGATTTTGTTCATGTCGCCCCATCTTCTTCGCTTGCAGGAGGTGTAGAAGTTGGGGAGGGGTCATTCATAGGACTTGGTGCATTTATCATTCAAGGTATTAAAATCGGAAAATGGTGCGTTATCGGAGCAGGTTCAGTTGTGATTCGTGATGTTCCTGATTTTTCTGTTGTGGCAGGTGTTCCTGCTAAATTTATAAGAATAAATGAGCGGTCTAATGAAGAAGAGAATTTGGTTGTCGCCGCCCCACATGGGTAGAAATGAACTTTCATTTGTTCAAGAAGCTTTTGATACAAATTGGATAGCTCCCTTGGGTCCTAATGTTGACAAGTTTGAACAGGAATTATCCCAGCTTTTGGACGGGAATTACGTTGCCGCTGTGAACAGTGGAACCGCCGCCTTGCATCTGGCTTTGAATTTGTTGAACGTTTCTAGAGGGGATGAAGTAATATGTCAGACGTTTACGTTTGCCGCATCAGCCAATCCAGTTGTTTATCTTGGTGCAACTCCTGTCTTTGTGGATAGTGAGTCTGATACTTGGAACATGGATCCTGTGCTTTTGGAAAAAACCATTCAAGATCGTTTATCACTTGGAAAAAACATAAAAGCAGTTGTTGTTGTAAACCTCTATGGCATGCCCGCGAAAATGGAAGAAATTTCAGCGGTCGCCTCTAAGTATGCCATTCCCGTTATAGAAGATGCCGCTGAGTCATTGGGATCATCAATTGATAATATTCCGTGTGGTACTTTTGGAAGCTTAGGTGTTATTTCATTCAATGGAAATAAAATTATCACAACAAGTAGTGGTGGAGTATTGATTTCAAACAATGAAGATTTCATTCTTTCAGCCAAACATTTGGCTACACAGGCAAAAGACGCTGGACCCTTTTATCAACATTCCAAAATTGGGTATAATTATAAAATGAGCAATGTGCTTGCAGGTATCGGATTAGGACAGCTTTCTGTTTTAAATGAAAGGGTATCTGCGAGAAGAGACAATTACAACCGATATTTCAATTATTTTTCTGCCTGGAACAAGAAAGGATTCAATATTGAATTTCAACTTGAACCCTCTGGGTTCTTTTCAAATCGTTGGCTTACTTGTATTTTAATTGATCCCGCTACAAACAAGGGTATTACAATAGAGTCTATTCGCCAACTTTTTGAGCAATATCAAATAGAAGTAAGGTCTTTATGGAAACCCATGCACCTTCAGCCTGTTTTTGTTGGCATGCCTCGTTATCTTAATGGGATCTCTGACCGTTTGTTTGACATTGGTCTTTGCTTGCCAAGCGGATCCAGTTTAACCGATGATGACTTCGATAGAATTTTTGAATGTTTTGATATGATTTTCTCCAAATAATATACATGTACGGATATTATATTAAACCCCTTTGTGACTTTTTAATAGCAGTTTTGCTATTAACAATATTCTCTCCTTTGATTGTATTGATTTGTTTTTTGCTTTCCATTCAAAACAACGGGAGTTTTCTTTTTCTTCAACAAAGACCAGGACTAAAGGGCAAGCCATTCAAAATCATTAAATTCAAAACCATGCGGGATGTATTTGATCAATCAGGACAATTGCTTCCTGATGATTTAAGGATTACACCGTTGGGTAGTATTGTTAGAAAATGTTCATTGGATGAAGTACTACAGCTCATCAATGTTTTAAAAGGAGAAATGAGCATAGTTGGTCCAAGACCACTGTTGATGAAATATTTATTACTGTATGATGACATGCAACACAAAAGACATGATGTGCTGCCGGGAATTACTGGTTGGGCGCAAGTCAATGGCAGAAACAACCTTAGTTGGGAAAAAAAATTCAAGCTTGACCTTGAGTATTTAACGAAAAGGTCATTTTTACTTGATGCTAAAATTCTGGTTTTGACTTTTTTTATTGTTTTAACCCGTTCTGACGTTAGCAAAGATGGATGCCAAACAACTACTGAATTTAAAGGCTCCTCTGCATTTTAGTTGCTTAAGTCTCCTCCCATGTCTTTAACATTGTTTTCAAGAGGAGAGGTATTTATTCTATCCACCTCCTGGTTTTAAAATGTCAATTACTTTGTTAATAACTAGTGAATAACCTCCGGCTACCTTACCTTATATTTGTCGCCTGACCAAATTCAAAGATTGTGAGATTAAAGAGTTTAGAAATCAAGGGGTTCAAGAGTTTTGCGGATAAGACTATCCTCAACTTTGACGAGGGAATTACCGGTGTGATCGGGCCAAATGGCTGTGGGAAGAGCAATATTGTCGACTCAATCCGTTGGGTAATCGGGGAGCACAAGATCAGCAATTTGAGGAGTGAGAATCTTGAAAGCCTGGTTTTCAATGGCTCCAAATCAAGGGGAGCCAGCGGTCTGGCAGAAGTAAGCCTCACTTTTGACAATACCAAGAATCTTTTGCCCACGGAATTCAATACAGTAACAGTTACCAGGAAATTCTATAAAAGTGGTGAGAGTGAGTACAGGCTGAACGATGTTCAGTGCCGTTTGAAGGATATTCACAATCTTTTCCTTGATACCGGTGTCAGCACAGACAGCTATGCCATCATGGAATTGGGCATGGTTGATGACATCATCAAAGACAAGGAAAACAGCCGCCGGAAAATGCTGGAACAGGCTGCAGGCATCAGCATTTACAAAACCAGAAAAAAAGAGGCCAAGCTCAAATTGGACGCGACAGAGCAGGATTTGGCAAGGATTGAGGATCTTCTTTTTGAGATCCACAATCAGTTAAAAACACTGGAAAGCCAGGCCAAGAAGGCTGAGAAATACTTTGAAATCAAAAAGGAGTACAAGGTCAAGTCCATAGAATTGGCCAAAGCTGCCCTTGAGGGTTTTAACATCCAGTACCGCGAACTGACCGAGCAGCAGCAGCAAGAATCCGATCGCAAAATTGGGGTCGATACCAAGATTACAAATGAAGAGGCAGACCTTGAAAAGGAAAAACTGCAGTTTGTTGAAGAAGAGAAAGCGCTACAACTCTTACAGCAATCCTATAACGAACTGGTGAACGGCATCAGGGGAAAGGAAAATGAGAAAAACCTTGCCCAGCAGCGGTTGCAATACCTGCGCGAAAAGGAAAAATCATTGAATGATTTTCTCTCCAAGGCCGGCGGTCAATCAGCAGGACTGGAGGAGAGCATTCAGTTTTCATCCCTACAAATTACGGAGGAAGAGGCAAAGTTAGTGACACTTCAATCCAGCATTGATCAACTCAAATCAAATGTAGACCAGAACAGGAAAGCATTTGATGAAAAGCGGGTATTGGTCGATGAGCTGAGGAGGAAAAATCAATCGGTGCAAAGAAGCCAGTTCGAGGCTGAGAAAAATGTGGCCATCAGGGATACCTCCCTGATGAACATCGAGAAATCGATCAACCACATCAACGAGGAGCAATCGCAGCGCCAGGCACAATTGGCAGACTTCACTGTTCAAAGGGATGAAAATGCATCTGCATTGGATGGCGAAAAATCCAACCTGGAAACACTGCAAAAGCAGCATGAAGAGGTGAAAGGGCAGATTTTGCAGACCCAGTCCAAGCTCGAAAACCTCCGTTCTCATCTTGCCGATGAAAACAGGAAATTGGATTCAAAAAAGAATGAACATGCATTGCTCAAGAGCCTGATTGACAAAATGGAGGGTTATCCGGAGAGCGTTAAGTTCCTTCATAAGAATACGGGATGGAACCATGCATCTCCCATTCTTTCAGATATCATCTATGTAAAAGAAGCCTACAGGGCAGCTGTTGAAAACGTGTTGGAGCCATACCTTAATTATTATGTAGTCAATAACCTTACCGAAGGGCTTCAGGCAGTACACCTGCTCGATGCCAATAAAAAAGGGAAGGCCAATTTCTTCATGCTGGACAAGCTTGATGAAGTGTATGCGTCAAAAAACATCAAGGCGGAAAACATTGCTGGTGCCATTCCAGCAACAGATGTTGTAGAATACGACCCACGCTTTGAGAATCTCGTCAAACACTTGCTGGGGAATGTTCTCATTGCAGAAGATGAGTCTGCATTGGAAATTTCAACTTCCAATGTGATTCTTGAAAAGCATGGTAAATATGTGAAAGGGCAGTATTCCCTCACCGGTGGAAGTGTTGGATTGTTTGAGGGAAAGAAGATCGGTAGGGCCAAAAACCTTGAAAAATTGTTGGAGGAAATCCTGCTGCAGGAAGAGGTGGTTGCTGTCATCAAAGCTGACATTCAGGCAAGGCACAATGAAGTGCTCGAATACAACAACCAATTGCAGGAAAGGGCAATTGGCGAGTCACAGCGAAAAATTCAGGAGCTCAGCAATAAGTCGTTTGGCGTTAACAACAAAATTGAATCCCTAAATGCGGCTGAGCAAACAGCAGTCAATAGGGTGAAGGACCTCGAAGCCCAATTGGCCCAAGGAAGGGAAAGCATCCAATCGGATCGTACCAAACTCGATGAGGCCAACAAAGCACTAGCAGCATTGACTGCACAAATCCAATTGGTAGAGACGGATTATGCCGCTGCTGAGATGGCGTATAATGCGATCAATGCACAATACAACGAGTCTAATATCCAATTTACCAGACAACAAGCCAAGCTTACTGCGGTAAAACAGGAGGCTACGTTCAAAAAGAACCAACTTGAAGAGTTGAAAGTGCAGATCAAGAGCAGCACTGTGCAACTCGCTGAAGCCTCAACAACAATTGCAGAAACCGCTACGGCACTGCAGTTGGTGGAAGATGAATTGGTGGCTTTGTATCGCCGCAAGGAAGAGGACGGAAAGTTGTTGAATGAGGCTGATCAGGCCTATTACAACAAGCGCAATACATTGAATGAACGAGAGAGTGAACTGAGGCATCAGGTGAAAGAGAAGGAGCAGATTGACCAGTTGCTGAACATGATCAAGGACAAGATCAATGAATTGCGTTTGCAACTTGCAGGCATCAAGGAACGGTTGAATGTTGAGTTCAAGGTTGATATTGACCAGATTCTTGATGAGGCCAGGCTCACCGATGAACCATTGGAAGACCTTCAGGCTGATTGCGATAAAATGAAAAAGCGTCTTGAAAATATTGGCGAAGTCAATCCTACAGCGATTGAGGCTTTCACTGAAATGAAGAAACGCTACGAATTCATAGTTGAGCAGAAGAATGATCTGGTCAATGCGAAAGATACACTGATGCAAACCATCCAGGAGGTGGAGGCCACTGCCAACCAGAAATTCCTCACCACCTTCAATCAGGTAAGAGAGAATTTTCAGCGTGTATTCAAGGCATTGTTTACCGAAGAAGATACTGCAGACATGGTTCTGGAGAATCCTGATGATCTTGCCGAGACGGGTATTGATATCGTGGCCAAGCCCAAAGGCAAAAGGCCTACGTCTATTACGCAGCTCAGTGGTGGAGAAAAAACACTTACGGCTACTGCATTGCTTTTCGCTATTTACCTTATCAAGCCCGCCCCTTTCTGCATCCTTGATGAGGTTGACGCACCGTTGGATGATGCCAACGTGGGCAAGTTCACCAACATGATCAGGCAGTTCAGCAAGGAGTCTCAGTTCATCATCGTGACGCACAACAAGACCACCATGTCTTGTGTTGACGTGATCTACGGTGTTACCATGCAAGAGCAGGGCGTGAGCAAGTTGGTGCCGGTGGATTTTAGGAACCTGGGATAGAAATTATCATTTTTGGAGTCTTTTTTTGTTGTTAACTTGCTTTCATGTCAACGGAGTTTAACACAGAAATGTACACCAGTAGTTCAAATATCTTTTTCATTGGGATGGCTGGCACCGGAATGAGTGCCATTGCCCAGTATTTGAAGGCTTCAGGTAAAAACATATCCGGGTCAGACAGGCAATTCCAAAAGGACGTATTCAATGAAAACCTCGCTGCCCTTGAATTGGTAGGAATCACCTGTTTTGAGCAAGGAGCTGGGGGGATAACAGCAGACATTGATCTTGTGGTGGTTTCAACTGCAGTTGAAGACACAGTGCCTGAGGTGCAGGAAGCCAAGCGCTTGGGTAAGCCCATTGTCAAACGCAGTGAATTGCTGGCCGAAATTGTGCTTACCAAAAAAACAATTGCCATTGGCGGTACTTCCGGTAAAAGCACCACCTCTGCCATGTTGTATGAAATACTGTTTCATGCAGGATTGAAACCTTCTATCATTGGGGGGGCTGGTCTAACGCGGCTGATCCAAGAAGGGAAAGTTGGAAATGCAGCCTACGGAGAAGGAGAATGGCTGATCATAGAGGCGGATGAAAGTGACGGGTCCATCGTTCAGTACAGACCAGAAATTGGTGTTTTGCTCAATATTGATAAGGACCATCAAGACCTTGATGAGTTGGTCAGGCTTTTTGGTATTTTTAGAACAAATTCAAAACATTTTATTGTCAACCTTGCTCACTCACTGTCAGCAAGCCTTTCAAAGAAATCAATTTTTGATTTTGATTGCAATGAGCAGTCAAAAGCTTACATGAACGCCACAGGCTTTCATCAGAAAGGATCGATGATTTCTTTTTATGTTGAAGAACATTCATTTGTTGTTCATAGTCCTGGAAGGCATACCATGGAAAATGCTATGGCGGCCCTTGCTGTAGCCCATAGCCTGGGCATCCAGTGGGAGGTTTGTGCAGATGCATTGCGCAACTATGAAGGTATCTACAGAAGACATCAGGTGTATGGAGAGAAAAACGGGGTGATTCTGGTTGATGATTTTGCCCATAATCCAGTAAAATGCGCAAGGTCGATCGAGGCCTGCCAGCCCCTTGCCCCCAAATTGATTGCATGGTTTCAGCCCCATGGATATGGACCCACACGCTTTTTGCGCCATGATTTTGTTGAAGAAATTGCAAAAGTGCTTCGGCCACAAGATGAAATCTGGATGAGTGAAATTTACTATGCAGGTGGCACCGCTGTCAAGGATATTTCCGCCAATGACTTGATCAAAGACCTGACGGCCAAAGGGGTCAATGCCTTTTTCGTTGCCGATAGAAAAGACCTTCTCCAAACAATGAGGCCCCATTTTACACCATCCACCACACTCTTGTTGATGGGCGCCAGGGATCCATCATTGGGGGAATTTGCAAAGCAAGTGTGGGTAGAGCTTTGAGAAAAGTTGAAGAGGTTGAAGTAAATGTATCTTGTTGCTACACTCCAGATTTCGGGTTTAAGGGATCGTTACAATATCCATACTCTTAGCTTTGAATATTTTTAACAATGAACAACTAAAAGAATGAGAACGATATTTTTTCTATTGTTATCTGTTTTATTTGTCTCTAATTCTTACAGTCAAACTGCGGAAAAATACTTACAAAGTGGAAATGAATTATTTAGCTTAAAACATTTTCGAGATGCAATACTAGACTATGATATTGCTATTAGGCTTGACCCTAAAAATGGATATGCATATTTTTATAGAGGATATTCTAAATCGAACTTAGAAGATTATAGAGGCGCTATATTAGATTTTAATGAAGCTATAAAGCGAGATTCTGAAAATGGACTTGCATATTACAAAAGAGGATTTTCTAAATGGACTTTAGGAGATTATTTCGGTGCCATGTTTGACTACACCAAAGCGATGAGATACTGTAAAAAAATTTCTAATTCTAAAAGTAAACTTCCATAAACATTGCAGAAATAAAAAATAGTATGACAAAGACTCTAATAATAATAGTAAACAGCGTTAGCTAATTGTACAAGGGGTTACATATTTTGAACCCTTACAGACTAGAGAGCAATACACAACCTTTTCAATTTCTCTCAACATCCTTCAACCGCTTCAACAGGCCGCAGGCCACTTCAACCCCTTAAACCCTTCAACGCGTTTCGCTTCCTCAACCCCCAAATTGCAGGATTATAGTTTTTCCTTACCTTAGGATAATGTCACATTTCCATTTCTACACCAAACAGGAACTGCTGGATCAGGTCAAGCTGAGAAAATACGAAACCAAGTTAGGGGAGCGGTTGCGGGTATTGGAGCTGGGGAAGGATTCTCTTGCGCTGCATACTGATGCAAAATATGTTTGCTTTGGCATTCCAGAGAGCATCGGTATTTTGGGAGATCATGGGACAAGAGGGGCTGAAAGCACCTGGTTTCATTTTGTTAACTCATTTCTCAACTTACAGAGTTCAGACCAGTGCAGTGGAGATGAAATAATCCTTGCAGGATATTTCGATTTCAGCCCTGTCATGAACATCATTGAAAGCAATTTTAGCAACTCAGAAGAGCGGATCAACGCCTGCAGACATGCCGTTGCCAATATCATAGATGAAGAGGTTGAAGAATTTGTAAAATTGGTTGTGCTTTCAGGAAAGATCCCTGTAGTGATAGGTGGTGGTCATAACAATGCTTATCCCATTGTCAAGGCCAGTGCCAAGTCTCTTTTCAAATTGGAAAAGACCCCCAAAGCTTTTGTGAATGTGATCAACCTTGCTGCAACAGCAGATTATAAAATAATGGAGGGAAGGCATAGTGGTAATCCATTCCGTTATGCCATGGAAGAAGGTTTTCTCAACAGATATGCTGTGATAGGCCTTCAGGAAAACGTCAATCCTCAGAGTATGATGGATGATCTTTACGGGAATGTGAACATCCATTACCATACATACGAAGAGATTTTTGTTGAAGAACGCCTGAATTTTATCCAGTCTGTTTCTCAGTCTTTTTCCTTCATCGATGACCATCCCATTTCCATGGAGCTTGACCTGGATGTGGTGAGCAGTGTTAGCTCGAGTGGCCAAAACCCTTCAGGCATTTCAGTTAATGAAGCAAGACAGTTTATGCGTTTCTCAGGCCATTACCCCAATATTTGCAGCCTTCATATCTGCGAGGGCGCCACTGCACAGCTCCACGGCGACTCACAGCAACTGGCCAAGCTGATTGCTTTTTTGGTCACTGATTTTGTGAAGAGCAGAGGGTAATGAGGGTTGAGGGTTTAAAGGTTTAAAGGTGTAAAGGTTTAAAGGGTCACCCCCCTAAACCCCTAAACCCCTAAACCCCTAAACCCCTAAACCCCTAAACCCCCAAACCCCTAAACCCCTAAACCCCTAAACCCCTAAACCCCTAAACCCCTAAACCTGACAACAAAACCCCCAACAAAACCTCCAACGAATGAATAAATTCAGTAATTTCCATTCTCATAAAAGTGTAGAAAAAAACTGTTGAACCATGCCGGATTTTTCGATAAAAAAAACGACCAAGGAATATGACGTAGTGATTGTTGGTTCAGGAGCTGGTGGTGGAATGGCAGCGTATATGCTGGCCAACCAAGGCTTGAAAGTCTGTCTGCTTGAGGCAGGTGCTGACTATGACCCAGCAAAAAATATCACCCAACTTAAAAACCCATGGGATTCTCCCCGTCGTGGTGCCAGCACCAAGTTCAGGCCCTTCGGAGATTTCGACGCCAGCTATTGGGGTTGGGAAATTGAAGGCGAGCCTTATACCAAGGCTGCAGGAACCCAGTGGGATTGGTGGAGATCAAGAATGGTCGGGGGCAGAACAAATCACTGGGGTAGGATTTCCCTCCGTTTTGGCCCCAAGGATTTCAAACGCAAAAGCATTGATGGCCTCGGAGACGATTGGCCAATTGGATACGAAGATGTCAAGCCCTATTACGACAGGATTGACAAGATGATTGGTGTATTTGGCACCAATGAAGGGTTGCCAAACGATCCGGACGGATTCTTCCTTCCTCCTCCCAAACCCAGGCTGCACGAGGTTTTCATCAAGAATGCAGCAGGTAAGGTAGGCGTTCCGGTTATTCCTTCCCGCCTTTCCATCCTCACACAAAAAATCAACGACGACCGTGGGCAATGTTTTTATTGCGCTCAGTGTAACAGGGGTTGCACGGTCTATGGTGATTTCTCTTCTTCATCTGTTTTGGTGAAGCCTGCGGTGAAAACGGGCAATGTAGACCTTATCACCGGAGCGATGGCAAGAGAAGTATTGACCAATAGCGAAGGCCTGGCAACAGGTATTTCTTATGTGAACAAGCGCGACCTGCTCGAATATGAAGTGAAGGGACGTGTAGTAATCCTTGCTGCCAGTGCCTGTGAATCGTCCAGGTTGCTCTTGAATTCCAAGTCAGCAAGGCATCCCAACGGATTGGCCAACAACAGCAATGTGGTTGGTAAATACCTGCATGATTCTACTGGAGCGGCCATGGGCGGCATCCTTCCTGAGTTGTTTGACAGGAAGCGTTACAACGAAGATGGTGTCGGTGGCATGCACGTTTACTCACCATGGTGGGGCGACAACAAAAAACTTGATTTCCCCCGCGGATACCATATTGAATATTGGGGTGGCATGGGCCAACCTGCCTATGGTTTCGGCTGGGGCATTGAAGGCCTCAACGGCAAATATCCTGTCAACGGAACACAAAAAGAAGCAGGTGGATATGGTGCATCGCTGAAGCAGGATTACCGTTATTTCTACGGCGCCGGTGTTGGCATGGCCGGTAGGGGTGAAGCCATTCCTGTTGCCACAAACTATTGTGAAATCGATCCGAATGTTGTAGACAAATACGGAATCCCTGTTTTGAAG
>JBIPNK010000110.1:0-5691 GCA_044373365.1 Chitinophagaceae bacterium | reverse complement strand
GCCCCATTGGTCCATTGAATCAACGGCTTTTGCATAGTTGGTTTTTGAATCCATATGGGTATGCATATCTACACGGGGCATATTGGAAGAAGGGTAAATAACCTGCTGATTTGTCTTTTTTGTAATACCGGGCCAGAACATGTAAACTGAATCAGCTCTTTCTTGGCTGAATCCATTGCCATGTATAAACAAGATCAAAAGCAAGATGAACAGCTTCCTCATTTTGAATGATTTCTATCAAAAATATGTAAAAATGAAGGGAAGATATTGCGTTGATTAATTTGTACATTGAAGCATGAACAATCAGCAACCGAATCAGATTGAGGCATTGATCAACCATTACAACCTGCTCCCCCACCCAGAAGGCGGTTTTTTCAGGCAGACCTATGCAGCAACGGAACTGATTTCCAAAGAGGCTTTGCCTGAGAGATTTGAGGGTAGCCGCAGCTTTTCTACTGCCATTTATTTTCTCCTGCCTACAGGAAGTTTTTCGGCATTCCACCGCATCAAAAGCGATGAGGTATGGCATTTTTATGAAGGCTGTGCACTCCATATTCATGTCATCCACCCCAATGGCAATTATGAATGTCTCAAACTGGGCAGCAACATGAATAATGGAGAATCCTATCAATTGGTTGTTCCAGCCAATGCCTGGTTTGCTTCAGAACCCGTAGGCGATGCAGGATCATTCGCGCTTGTTGGCTGTACCGTTGCACCCGGATTTGATTTTAGCGATTTTGAACTGGCGGAGGTAGCTGCTCTAACAAATCAATTTCCGAAGCACAAGGAGCTGATCAGGCGTCTATGCCATTAAACAAGCCTTTATACTTTAGGATAAAAAACATACCTTAAATGGGCAAAGTTATACCCGTAAAAAGCATCTAAATTTTAAAAGAAGCCATATACCATGAATACATTGTTGAATTCGTGCAAATTTTTCCTGTTGTTCATCCTCATCCAACATACAGCAACTGCACAAACAGACCATATCGGAGAAATCAAGGCATTGCAGGCGCATCCGCGGATCCTCATGTTGAAAGGAGAAGAAGCCAACATCAAACTGGGCATCAGCAAGGATACGGTTTGGGCCAATACCCAACAAGCCATCATCAATGAATCTGATAGACTTATCTCTATTGCTCCTGTCCAAAGAATCCAAATTGGAAGACGCTTGCTGGACAAATCCCGGGAAGCCTTGCGCAGGCTGTTTTTCCTTTCCTATGCATACAGAACAACAGCAGATAAAAAATACCTCGACAGGGCCGAGAAAGAGATGTTGGCCATTGCAGGTTTCAGCGACTGGAATCCTTCGCATTTCCTTGATGTGGCAGAAATGACCATGGCAGTAGCCATTGGCTATGATTGGCTGTACAACGATTTGTCAGATGCATCAAAGTCCATCATCAAAGAGGCCATTTTGAAAAAGGGGCTGGAGCCTTCCATGAATCCAAAACACAACAGCTGGTTGAAGGCTGAACACAACTGGAACCAGGTCTGCAACGCGGGGATGACCTATGGAGCAATGGCAATCTATGAGGATCAACCCGAACTGGCCAAAGAAATCATCAACCGTGCGATAACGTCTATCGTATTGCCCATGCATGACTATGCGCCCGATGGGGTATATCCAGAAGGCTATGGCTATTGGGGATATGGAACCAGTTTCAATGTGATGTTCATCAGTGCCATTGAAAAATTATTTGGAAAGGATTTTGGATTGAACCAACTGCCAGGATTCATGAAGACCGCAGGTTTCATGGAAAACATGACAGGTGCTACCGGATTGCCTTTCAACTATTCTGATGCTGGTGGCGGTGGTGGCCTTCATCCTGCCATGTTCTGGCTCGCCAATAAAGTAAACGACCCTTCTTTGCTATGGGTAGAAAGAGGTTACCTGAAAAACAGAAAGCCTGAGGCATTGGTGAGGGACAGGTTGTTCCCTGCCATCATGCTTTGGAGCGGTGGTATTTCCATCGACAACATCAGTGCACCCAAAGAAACCATGTGGCTGGGGAATGGAAAAAATCCTGTTGCCATGATGCGCACCTCCTGGACTGACCCCAATGCCATTTATGTGGCAACAAAAGGGGGCTCAGTGTCCATCAACCATGCCCATATGGACATCGGTTCATTTATTATGGAGTCTGACGGGGTAAGATGGGCCATGGACTTTGGCATGCAAGACTATGAGTCACTGGAATCAAAAGGAATAAAATTGTTTGGAAGAACACAGGATGCAGAAAGATGGACAGTGTTCAGACTAACAAACCTGGTACACAATACATTGGCCATCGACAGCCAGCACCAACTGGTAACAGGCAATGCCCCAATTATTGCATCATCCAACAATCCAGCCTTTATGCATACCGTTACCGACCTTTCTGAAATCTATAAAGGGCAGGTTGCACAATCAAAAAGAGGAATTGGAATTGTGAACAAAGAGCAGGTGATCATCAGGGATGAAATTGAAACGCTGGGCAAGGAAACAACCATCCGCTGGACCATGCTTACACCAGCTGATGTGCGCATCATCAATGACCACCAGGCTTTGCTCACCAAAGATGGAAAGACCCTTACCCTGGATGTTGGAAAACTACCCAACCTCAAAATGAAAACCTGGTCAACTGATCCACCCAAATCTTACGATGCACCGAATCCGGGCACCATCCTGACTGGATTTGAGGTAACGGTTCCCGCCAACACAAAAATTGCACTTAACGTTAGGCTGATTCCTGGCGAGAAAGGGAAAAGCAAATTAAAAAACATACCGGCACTTGAGAATTGGAAGAATTGATCAAGCCATGCTAAAATTTCTCTGGATCGGATTCCTCTGCACACTGCAGGCAATCCCATCACGGGCGCAACACAAAGCAGATGGCTACAAAGGCATCTGGTTTACCCTGGGGCAATTTTCTGCCTACGGAGACAAATACGCTGGAGGATTGGGCACCTATACCGCCAATCATATGCCAGTGGCGATTTACAGCAAAAAAGCCAACAAAACATTTTTTGTGTACGGCGCAACAACTGCTGAAAATGAAAAGCACTTGTTGATTGCGATCTCATACTATGATCACAAGAAAAACCAGGTGCCCAAACCAACCATTGTTCATGACAAGCAAGGCGTCAACGACCCACACGACAATGCATCCATCTCAATCGATGACAAAGGATATATATGGGTATTTGTGAGTGGAAGAAATACAAGCAGGCCTGGTCTGCTCTTCAAAAGCAGTGAGCCCTATGCCATTGAAAAATTCACCGAAATAAGCAGAGGAGAAATGACCTATCCCCAGCCCTGGTTCATTCCTGGAAAAGGATTTCTCTACCTGTTCACCAAGTACACCAATGGCAGGGAACTCTATTGGAGAACAAGTATCGATGGCATAAGCTGGACAGCAGATGAAAAGCTGGCCGGCATGGGAGGACATTACCAGTTGTCCGGATTACATGGCAACAAGCTCGTTACCGTTTTCAATTACCACCCAGGAGGCAATGTAGACAAGCGAACCAACCTCTACCTCCTTCAATCGGAAGACATGGGGAAGTCATGGCAGACCATTGATGGAAAAACAGTGCCCACGCCCCTTTCAACAAAAAAGCATCCTGCCCTGGTGCATGATTTTGAAAATGAAAACAAACTGGTCTACCTGAACGACCTGAATTTTGACAAGGATGGTAATCCTATTGTATTGGCCGTGATCAGCCGGCATCATCAACCCGGTCCACAAGGCGATCCCAGGGAATGGATGATTTTCCATTGGAAAAACGGGAAATGGAATGAACAACGGGTGACTGCTTCTACACACAATTATGACATGGGATCCTTGTATATAGAAAAAGAAAACTGGACCATCATTGGCCCCACAGAACCCGGCCCACAACCTTATGGCACAGGTGGTGAAATGGCCGTTTGGGAAAGCAATGATGAGGGAATGACATGGAAAAAAATAAAAATGTTGACAGAGAAAAGCAGCAGAAACCATTCCTATGCAAGAAGGCCATTGCATGCCCACAAAGACTTCTATGCATTCTGGGCGGACGGCAACGCCTCTGAATTTTCCCGGTCTGAACTGTATTTCAGCAACAAAAAAGGGGGAGTTTTCAAACTGCCCTTCAACATGGAAAACAATCTTGAAAAACCCATTGCATTGAAAAACAACCAATGAATTTCCCGACCCGCTTTATCATGCTCGATCAAAAAAAACTGATATGAAATATTTGCTTACTGCCTGTTTGCTGCTTATGGGTTTCTTGAAACAGACCCATGCCCAGGAAAAACATCCCCATATTCTTGTAAACACCCAGGATAGAACAATCATCCTCAATAAAATAAAAAATCACGCATGGGCTGCAGATATTGTCAAACAAATGGAAGACAAGCTCAAGCCCTATGTTGAAAGACATAAAAATCACCCTGAATGGATCCTGAGCCGCTACTTGATGAACCGTGGCAAAGGAAAACATTACACTGAATTTTATTCAGATGCCGAAGGTACGGCCCTGGTCAGCTATGCCGGGAATGCCCCCTATCCTACTGTTCGAGTGGCCCCTCACAAACGCCCTCCTGTGAGCAAGGATGGATATTCCTACCGTGAACCAAGTATCGAAGAGCTGTTGCCCTATGATACTTCCATGCTGATGTATCTTCAAAAAGAAGGACCGGGTGGAAAAAAGGAATGGGTTAGTCCACAAACTTTTGTTGATGATATCAATGGAGAGATCAATCAACTGGCACTGGATGCATCAATTTTATATTGGTTGAGTGGCAAGGAAGAATATGCAAAATTTGGTGCCGACATTCTCTCGCAATGGGCAAGAGGTGCCTATTTCCAAAATCCTATCCATGGCCCCTGTCGCACAGGTTTTATGTCCGTACAAACGCTTGGCGACAGAAACTACCAGCAATTGCCATTGGTATATGATTTTCTCTATGACTACCTCAGAGAAAACAAATATGAAACAAAATGGTATGAGCCAGTTTTTGAAAAAATTACCCATACCATGACATTCAGGGGGTTTTGGACCAACAACTGGTATGCCGCACAGGCCCCTGCCATGGTCTTCTCCGCACTGGCGTTAGAGAACAAAAGCAAAAGAGATTTTTATCTTCAGTACTATACCACCAAAGACACCATCAATGGAAGTTGCGGACACCTCAGCATCCCATCGACAGTAAAACAAATGATGACGCCAGATGGACATTGGGAAGAGCCCAGCGGTTACCATAATTTTCCAGTAAGCAATTTGCTGATATCTTCAATTGCCATGGAAAAAAACGGGTACGGTATTTTCAGCAAAAGCCCGGAATTGTTGCAAGCCTCTTATGTGATGTTGAAATATTCATTTCCCAATTTGATGGCTCCTTCGTTTGGTGATACAGGACCGGCTACCCAAAGTGCAGAATGCTTAGAGATTGGCATGGCCATGGCTAAAAAATATGCCAACCCCATCCTGCCCCAGCTCGCGGCTGCAATGCAAGTGTTGATAGACAAAAAGGGCTATAAGCGGGAAGCATCCAATTACCTAGGGCTGCTTTCTTATCTGCCTGAACTGCCGCTGAACAATGCCATTCTTTACCAATGGCCCCGCAGTGGTGAACTGGACTTTGCAAAAGCCTATCTGCAAAGAAATGGATCAGACAAGGAGACGGGTTTGATGTATGTGGTTCAAGGTGCCACCTATAACCAC
>JBIPNK010000074.1:0-13245 GCA_044373365.1 Chitinophagaceae bacterium | reverse complement strand
GTTGTATGGAGCAGGAACCGTAATGGGACCAGACCCTGGAAACGGCACCAATTATGAACACGTTTCGCACGTCAAATACTATGCGCAATGGGCAGCCCACAATACCGTTGTTGCAGGTGCGGCATCCGCATCGGTACCTTATTTCACAGGAGGTGGAGGCACCAAAAAAATAGGAGAAATAAAATTGAAGGCGATGGAGCCAAAAGCAGGACTGACAGCTGTTTCACCCCATTGCTCCTTTACCGACACCCGATACACGGATGGCAGTACAAAAACAAACCAGCAAAGAACCATGGCCATTGTTAGAACCTCTCCCACGAGTGGCTACTACGTTGACATTTACAGGTCATCGCATCCTCTGAGCAATGAATATGTCTACCACAATATAGGACAACAACTTGATTTGAAGGATAGCAAAAGAAATCCCATCACCCTGAAGCCAACCCAATTTCCCGTTTCACAAAAGCCTTTTGATCCGCCCGGGTTCAGTGCCATTACAAACATCCAGTCCTCAGGAGAAACCAGCCAAGACGTAGCAGCACTGTTCACCATTGAGGAGAAAAACCGACCCAATAAATACATGCAGGTATTGTTTCCTGGAGAAATCAATCGAAGTTTTTATACAGGAATTGCACCTGTCAGTAAAACTGCTGAACCAATCTTCAGAACTACCAAAACACCTACCATCATCGTAAGGCAAAAAGGAGAAGCAGTCAGCAAGCCATTCATTGCCATCTATGAACCTTTTGGTGCAGATGCTGGGCGGAGCACAGACAGGGTTGAAATGGAAGACAAATCAGATCCTGCAACATTCAGTGCATTCAACGTCATCAATACAAATGGGAACAGGCAATTGATCTTACAATCAACAAATGAAAACAAACGCCACCAAAAAAACCAATGGACATTCAAAGGTCATTTTGGGGTCATCAACCTGACCAATGGAAAGCCCGACTATATCTACCTGGGAAATGGTCAGGAAATCAGTCATGGAGAATATTCCATCATTTCCAGCCAACCGAATGGGGCTGCCCATCTCCAGATCAAAGAGAACATGCTTGAGCTGAATTGCAACCAAAGAACAACGCTGATCATCAACGGCATAAAGACTGAGCATCCTGCAGGGCAAAACCAGTTGATTCAGATCGGAACAGCAGGGAAAAAGAAATAGAAGGCATCAGCTTGATGAATCCCAGAAGGATTATTGCATGATCAAGATTTTCTCAGCACTGATTTTTTCTTGTTGAGAAAGGTTGCCATTACCCGCATAGGTATTGCGTGAGACAAGACGGGTGCTTGCATAAGATTCAACACCGAAACCATTGTTGTAATGGATCAGGTTACCATCGATCTTGATGCCTGAATTGCCCCGGTAAAGAAACTCCAACAAAATGCCAGACCTGTCATTGGCTTCAATCAGGTTTTTGTTGATAGAGATATTATTGCTCTCCGATACGAAGATGCCATACCATGCATTTCTTGCCACCTCGCAATCACTGACCACAACATCTGTGCAATGATCCAGTGCAATACCGCTACCAAAAGGAGAAGTAGCCATCCGGCTGCCACTGATGTTGACCTCTCTGCAATGGGTCAGCAAGAGGTTGTGCTGTATTTTGGGCCCAGGAACTGCATTGCCACCATTTTCATTGAAATCGCATTTGTTGATGCGGAGGTTGTCTGCACCACTGATGAATGCTCCGTTAAAGGTGCAATTCCTGATGGTGATGTTGAGCAGGTTGATGTTTTTCATCTGACCTTCTTTAAGAGAACGGAATAAAATCCCTCCCCTGTTGTAACCACCTTTGAACGATCTGTTGGCATTGGGATCATCTCCTGTTTGGGTCTTCAAAGCCCCTTCAATGACAAGGTCCTGAATGGTAACATCCTGCATGTCATTGGTAGCATTGACCATGGCATCACGCGATCCTGAACCAGGATCTAAAAAT
This sequence comes from Chitinophagaceae bacterium, assembly GCA_044373365.1. Classification (GTDB taxonomy): domain Bacteria; phylum Bacteroidota; class Bacteroidia; order Chitinophagales; family Chitinophagaceae; genus Pollutibacter. The sequence goes on along the minus strand of JBIPNK010000074.1, from coordinate 11,296 downwards.
ACAATTGTCCCACTCCCCTCACCAGCCAATGTAACACCACTGGGTATTTTTAGGGAGGAAGAAAGGGTATGGACTCCGGTTTTAAGGATAACCCATCTTCCAGTATGAGAGGATGAATCCAGGGCGGCCTGGATGGATTGTCCGGGATTTACGATGAAAGGGTTCTGGGGATATGCCTTGGTATGCCCAGTTACAGCACCAGCAACATACGCAATTGGAGAGGCTGTGGGCACCGCTTTTGCAGCTGGTGTTGGGGCGGCCGAAAACCTGACAGCAGACAAAACGCTTCTGGAAGCCTTAGGACGCACTGAATCCGCTGCTTTTTTCGTCCACGGCAATGTTATCCCTTTTGAAAGATAATGCCTGTAAACATACTCATAATCATCCCTGAGACCTTTGGCCCTTTCAGATACAGTACAGTAGCATTGGGGTTGCTGACCCAGCAGAAATCCAGCCGTGTATTCATATCCCAGCCCTATCCTGTTGTCAGCGATAGAGAAAAGATCTACACCCTGGGTATATCCAATCTGTGCTGCTCCGACAAATTCACCCAACCCCAGTTGAACATGCCCCTGATCCCTTGGCGTTTCCTGGCATTGCCCGTTGGGATAGATATATTTGAAAATACTACCATTTACAGGCCCATGAAGGAAATGATCAAGGGCATTGTCATACATTTTTTTGTCGTCCAGGAAAACACCCATGGCCATCAGGGAATGGATGATGGCACCATCCCAGTTCCCATTGGCTTGCGGGAAATAATGGCGCAACAAGGGGTAATAAACGGTCATCAGCATGTTGCGGAAAGCATCGATGTCCTTGGCCTGCCAACCAGCGTTGGTATACCGCAAAATTTCTGCAGCATTGCACATCAAATGGCCGGTCCAGGCTGCCAACAGCTTGGCATCGTTGTAATCAAAATCCCAGAGTGTGGGAGACCAAGCGTTCAGGATTTCAATGGCTTTGTTCGCATACTTTTTGTCTCCGGTAACATACCAGACCAGGGCATTGTCATATGCCAGGTTAGCACCATTCCTCAAATCATCCCCGCCTATATTGGGCCTTCCGTAAGGCCCCCGCAAAACATGGGTATGAGACTTTATCAAGAATGTTGAATCAGCCGCAGCCTTTAACCTGTCAAAAGCTGCCTTATAGGGCTGTTTCCCTTCCAGAACGAATTTCTTCATCAAGGAAAGATCCTGGGCTGTTTGATCAATGCCAGGATGGACGAATTTTTGGGAATACGCCAGATCAGAAAAAAGGCATAAAAAAACACCCACCAAAAAAAGAAACTTGTAATGGTGGGTGCGAAAATTCATTGTAACAATTTTATAATGTGTAGCGGAGCATGCTGATGACAGCAGTTCCAGCCGCATTGATTGAGTTTACAAATATGTAAGCCCTGTATTTTTTGTCAGCGGTTTCAACCCAAACACCTGCCTCGGCGCGCAGGCCAATCGCATAGTTTGGCATGTCTACCATATCAACATTTTTAAGGTCAACGTCGTCCACATAAATACCAAACTGAAGGTTGGCCAAATTGCGATCCTGAAGGTTGAATACTTTCCTGAGTTTTGTGCTCCTGTTCACTCCTGAAGGCAACACTACACCTGGAAGGTACGCAGCATCCGCACCGGGTGAAACCAAGGCATGTGTGAAAGTAGTTGGCGCAGCCCTGAACAAATAAACCAAGTCTATTTTCCCTGGGGCTGCTGCTGCAGCAGCAGCATTGTAAACAGCCATATCCTCGATGGAGATGAAGGCATTGACACCATTGGAAACAGCAAGATTCCTCCTGATGCTCATTTTAGAGATAGTATAAGGCCCCATTTTATATGAGGCTGTTTTTCCATCACTGCTGGTAACAGTGAAAGTAAATGAAACAGACTGACCACGTGCTTCTTCAGGAATCACATAATAGTAGCGCAAAGTGGCTGCATTCGTGTCGATGCTATACGTCATTTTTGTTGTTTTATCAACAGTCAATGAAGGAGATCCGACCAATACAGGTACATCCACACCACTGGAGTTGGTAAAAAAAGACCTGTGTTCAAGGTAAGTACCTGATGCACCAGCGATGGATGCTTCCACTTGCGCAGAAACCAGTTTACCACTGGATTTTGGAATGGCCATGGCATATGCAAACTCCAAAGGCAAGCTTACTATGCTGGGTCCAATTGTTCTTTTGATACAGTCATTGGTCAGTTGGGAGACTGCATCAGGTATGGTGTATTCCTCTTTCTTACATGCCACCATTGAAGCCAGCATCATGATCACCAGAAAGGAAAATTGAATGTTTTTATTTCGCATCGCAATTGTTTTAAAGAGATATTTTATTGAAACTTGATGTTGAGCTTGTATGCTTTTCTGATTTTTCTGTTGCCTGAAACCACGGTGTATACCTTGGGGCTTGCTAAGTTAGAGAGATCGGTTTTTCCGGTTATCTTGGGATCCAGCTTACAGTCTGTTGCCAGAGAAAACTGAGGATATACATTCTTCAGGTCTGTTCCGAAAAGTACTTCAACATCTATTGTTTGGGCAACAGTATCGATTACAGCAGTCTTGGATCGAACACTAACAAAATCTGCACCCAGCAACTCGAAATTGCTCACAAAACATTCTTGCCTAAACGTGATCAAGAGTCCGTCCTCGTCTACAGGGCTGTCCTTTTTGCATGATATGATGATGGCAGAGATCATCAGGATGGAAAGGGCTATTTTAAAATATTTGGCCATTGCTTCTTATTGAAAATTGATAATTAGGTATTAGGTCTGCAGCTTATCTCCAAGGAATATTCTGGGTGAGATTGGGGTTCCTGTCGCGCTCACCTGGAGGTATCCTGAAAATATAATTTTGCTGATAGGTAAGGTCTACGGCATTGAGGTAGAACCGCTCCTGATTCGCACCCCAGGTATCCTGCCTCCATACGCCTATACCACCGGGAGGACCCCAAACTCTTTCAATTGCCCTCCAGCGCCTAAGGTCAAAACCACGCTGTCCTTCTGCTACGAGTTCGATGATCCGCTCTTGCTCAATGGCATTAAAAAATGTTTGCTTGCTGGAATATTTTGAGGGGGCCAAAGCAGGAAGATTTCCACGGCGACGCACCTGGTTAACCACAGCGATTGCATCTGCCAGAGGCCCACTTACTTCATTAGAAGCTTCAGCATACATCAAAAACACATCAGCAAGGCGCATGACAGGATATGCATAATCACCTTCACTTCTTCCAAGGCCTTCATAATTTCTTACAAACTTCCTGAACACATATCCTGAATTGGAACCATCCGTATTATAGCTGATATACCTCACACCTCCAATCATAACATTGGCAGCCCAGGTCTGATAAATAAATGGAGAGAAACCAGTCGACTTCAGTGCCGCCAAGCCAATACACATTTCGTTGTCCCACATGATGGTGGATTTCATCCTGTAATCCCTGTTGGCATAGGTATTGGGATTTACAGCAGCATTCAAGGTAGTTCTAGCAGCAGGATTGGTCGTTGGGTTGAGTTGGACCATTTTAGGTGCAAAATCCCCAGTTGTGGTCAACTGGTACCTGTCTGCAATTTCATACCTTGGTGCTGTCCAGCACTGTGAACCTTCAACGGTACGGCCTGAAAAATCGCGCATCAATTCTTCTCCTTGTGATGGATTGGTTGGTGTACCAGAATGGGTGAAGGCCATGATCATTTCAGTTGCCCCATTCGCTTTTGGAGTAAACAGTTCATAATAGTTGGGGAGGATATCTGCTTTACCCAAAGCATCAATTGGTCCTGGGTCACCATTTTTATACAGTGTTAAACCAAAATCATTGATGACAGATCTGAAATCGGCTGCTGCAGCGGTGAACGAAGCCTGTGCTTCTGCAGGATTCTGTGTAAACCCTTCCAGCTCAGGCCAGCCATTTTTCTTCCAGCTTGCCCAATAAAGGTGGAGTTTTCCACGGAAGGCAAGGGCAGCAGGTTTTGCAGAGCGACCAAGGGCAGAAGGCCTGGTTGGTAATTTGTTCACTGCATAATCAAAATCCGCAAGGATTGAATCCTTCACCTGTCCAATGGGCAATCTTTTTATGTCTTTAACTTCGCTGTTGTCGTAGATGATCCTACCAATATAGGGAACATCACCCCACATGGATATCAACCTGAAATAAGTCATTCCACGGAGCAAACGGGCTTCAGCAATGATACTTTCCAGCGTTGCAAGCCTGGCTCCTGTAGCACCAGGAATCATTCGTTTGTTGATGTTCTCAATTACATAATTGGTTCTGTTAACGGTACCATACAAGTAGCTGAAGTATTTGTCGAAGCTGGCTCCATAACCGGAAGGGCCGTAACTTGCACCCTGATAAGCGTCTCCCCGCAAAATGCTCCCGCTGGTTGCGCTGGTACCCCTGACCCTGGTGTATTCACCATGGCCCTCAAAGTAATAATCGCGATCAAATACTGCCCTTGCAGATGCATAAGCAGCCATGAGTGCAATAGTTGCATCCGCATCTGTTTTCCAGAAATTTACAGCTGCCAACTCACCTGTTGGTGTTTGATCAAGCAGGTCCTTTTTACAGGATGTTGGCAGAACTAGAATTCCTGCAACAAGAAGTACCAATGCTATTTTTGAAGTATTGAGTATTTTTTTCATCATCACAAATTTAGAAACTAAGGTTAATGGCCAATGAATAGGACTTGTTAATTGGATAAACGTTGTTGTCATCACCCTGCTTTTCAGGATCCAATCCACGGAAGGCAGTAAGTGTTCCAAGATTCTCAGCAGAACCAACAATCCTAAGGTTGGTTACGCCCAATCTTGAAACCAGTTTTGCAGGAACTGTATAACCCAATTGAAGGTTCTTGACGCGCAGATAGCTCATATCATCCAACCAAAAACTCGTTTGGTTTCTGTTGTTGCCACTTCCGCCCAATCTTGGCCAGAGTCCATCACGGTTATCCCAAGACCAAGGATTGGTCCAATGCTCCCAAGATGCTGCATAACGGGCATTGTTGAAATTGGTATTGTTGTAAATGGTCTGCCAATAGTCTTTTCGTCCAGCAGCTCCTTGCAAGAAGACCGTAAAGTCGAAACCTTTGTAAGCCACATAGGAATTGATTGCAAAGGTAGTGGTGGGACGCTCTTGTTGGAGTGTTGGATATGCTCTCCTGTCATCTGCTGTAATCCTTCCATCTCCATTCAAATCTTTCATGAGCAAATCACCAGGTGCTGCACCTTGAGGAGTGTTTTTATGAATATCTGCCCAGCTCTGTGCGATGCCGTTGTCCTGATAAGCATAAACAAACTGATAAGGCATTTCAAGGAAAACATTGCCTCTCAACAACAACTGATTCCACTTTTCAAGGTTAGTAGTGTTAAAGGAACCATTCAGGTTAACACCGTATTGCAATTTCCCAATCCTGTCTTTCCATGCCAAATCGATTTCTACACCCCTGTTCCTGAGGTTACCAATGTTGGTCCTTGGGGCAGGGCTGTAGGCAGCACTAAGGAAGGTTGAAAATTCTGAAGGCCTGTTCATGCCGGTTGTCAAACGATCATAATAGTCAACCGCAGCTGTCAGGCGATTGCGCATGAAAGCAAGGTCCAGACCAATATTGAGGACAGTTGTTGTTTCCCATGACAGGAACCTGTTGATCATTTTATTGTTGGCGAAACCTCTTTGAACGGAAGTTCCAAGGACATAGTTCAGGTTGGTGAGTGTTTCCTGCTGCTCATATCGGCCCACCCCACTGTTGTTACCCAAACTACCATAGGAAGCCCTGAACTTACCACTGGTAAGAAATTTATCAGTGAATTTTTGGATAAATTTCTCCTCAGTAAATTTCCAGCCCACGGCTGCAGATGGGAAAAATCCAAATCTGCTTCCTGGAAGAAACTTGGATGAACCGTCCACCCGGAAGTTGGCTTCAAAAAGGTACTTGTTAAAGCCTGTATAGTTGAATCGTCCAATATAAGACCTAAGGCCTTCTTCATTTGATGAACCACCTGTGGATTGAATATCGGTCAAAGCAGCATTTACCTCAGACAAACTCGGATGCAACCTATCATTCCTCGAGCTTCCCTGAGAACGGTTGTACCAATATTCCTCGTTGTATACAACAACCGCAGCGATATCATGTTCCTTACCAATCTTGGTATTGTAGTTCAAACGGCCATTGAGCAAGGTCTTGAAACCAGTGCTTGTGTTGTTGGAAATTCCTGCATTCTGACCAACATAAATCCTGCTACCAAAAGATTCTGTCTGGAAATTATATGCTTGGTTAGGTGTATTGGCAGACCAAGAAAACTGGTTGTAATAGTTCAATGCATAGTCAATCCTGGCTGTCAATCCTTTGATAGGTGCCCAGTCATAATACAATTGCGTATTGGCCTCTTGCCTGTTGTTCTGATTAGGACTGTTGACGTAAAGTGTATATGGGTTGTAGGCTTGTGGGTCTTCCCCATAGGCCATTACACCACCATAATATCCGGTCTTTGGATCATATGGGAGGATACCAGCAATGGCATACTGCATGTCATTACCTGCTGTATTGGATCCATCCGGATCATTAAAACCTTCAGACAATCCAAACCTGAACGTTGACCAGTTTCCGTTGAAGCGGAAACCAACGTTCATGTTGTTCTTGATTTTTGAATCAAAGTTGAAACGGGCATTGTATTGCTTGTAATCATTGTTGATCTGCAAACCTTTTTCATCCTTTACACCAGCAGATACAAAGAAGTTGTTGTTATCACTTCCTCCGGTGGCGGAAAGGTTATAGTTGTTGTACATACCTGGCCTCAAAATGATATCCCAAATATCCGTATTAGGAAATTTAACCGGGTCAATCATTGATTTGGCTAACCATTCGTCGACAGTTCCCAATTTGAACAACTGATTTCCTGGCAAAGTACCTACGGAAGTCCTTCGCTGCTGAACAGTAATCGCCCTTGAATAATCATCCATGAAATCCAGTCCTCTTGTAGGGGCAACCAATGAGTTGTTGCTGGTAAAGTTCAGGGATGTTTTCTTGGCTCCTTTACCGCTGCGGGTTGTGATGAGGATAACCCCATTCGCAGCCCTTGATCCGTATACAGAAGCAGATGTGGCATCCTTCAAAACTGAAATGGATTCTACATCGTTCAGGTTGATCCTATTAATGTCTACATCTGGCATTCCGTCAACCACAATCAATGGACTTGCATTGTTAACCGTTCCGAGACCCCTGATGATAAGGCTTGCTTCGTTGTTACCTGCCATACCGGAAGACTGTACTGCCTGCAAACCAGGGACAAGACCCGTCAAGGCAGAAGATACGTTCGGCAATGCACGGCTGACAATTTTGTCATCAACATTTACCTGTGAAACGGCACCAACAAGGTTTACCTTTTTTTGGCGTCCATATCCCACGACCACAACATCATTGAGTGCTGAGGTTTTGGGCTTAAGGGCAATGATGTATTCGTTTCTTGCATCCACTTTCAGCGAAAATTCTTCATGACCTGCTGACGTAAAGAGAATTTCATCTCCTACAGCTGCACTGATTTTGAAGGTTCCCTTTGCATCAGTGGTTGTTCCTGTAGTTTTCTTTTTGATCACTACAGAAATGTTGGAAAGCGGTTCACCTGCATCATCCTTTACAGTACCCGTGATGGTTTTCTGCTGTCCGAAGGAAATAAACGGAAGCATCATGAAAAATAAGAGAAGCGAAGGGAGATGGGATTTTACCCCAGTCCTGAGACTTGAAAAGATGGACATAAGCAATGTTTTGTTCTTTTTATGAGTTTCCAATATTAGTATTTTTTTTACTAACAAAAAAAATCTGTCCAAGCAGCGTTTTTATTGAATCATAGATATTGAAAACTGGCATTTGAACATGACAGAAAGGTTGAGAGAAATTTTATTACCTTTATCCCCCGCAGAAATCTAAATTGAATCCATGGGAGATAACAACTCAAGACAGTTTTTGGATTTTGAAAAGCCAATCAAAGATCTTTATGATCAGATTGATCAGCTAAAGCTGACGGCAGAAAAGAACAAGATTGACCTTTCTGACTCCGTCCGTCAGCTGGAGGAAAAAATTCTGGACAAAAAGAAAGAAATCACATCCAACCTGACCAGCTGGCAGAAGGTTCAGCTGAGCAGGCATCCAGACAGGCCATATACTTTATCTTATATAGAAAGAATTTGCACAGACTTTGTGGAATTGCATGGCGACAGGAATTTCAAAGATGACAAAGCCATTGTAGGTGGATTTGGAAAAATTGATGGGAACACCGTCATGATCCTTGGCCAGCAGAAAGGGAACAATACCAAAACGCGACAACTGCGTAATTTTGGGATGGCCAACCCCGAAGGCTATCGTAAAGCCCTCAGGTTGATGAAGCTTGCAGAGAAATTTAACAAACCCGTCATTACATTGGTTGATACCCCAGGAGCATTCCCAGGAATTGAAGCTGAGGAAAGAGGACAGGGAGAAGCCATTGCAAAAAATATTTTTGAAATGCTTCGCCTCAAGGTTCCCGTCATCTGCGTCATCATTGGTGAAGGCGCGAGTGGCGGGGCAATGGGCATTGGTGTTGGAGACAAAGTATACATGATGGAAAACACCTGGTATACCGTGATTTCTCCTGAAAGCTGCAGCTCAATCCTTTGGAGAAGCTGGGACCATAAGGAAAAGGCTGCCGATGAACTGAAATTGACTTCTGAGCACATGTTAGGATTTGGCTTGGTGGATGGGGTCATCCCAGAACCACTGGGTGGTGCGCATTGGAACCATGATGAGGCAGCCGCCATGATGAAAGAACAGGTTGTAAAAGCCATAGCCGAGCTAAAAGAAATAGATCCCGAAACCCGCATTGACCAGCGAATTGAAAAATTCTCCAACATGGGCAGGTGGGAAGAAATCACCAATCAAGTTTCATAATTCTTTACGATGACCAAGCACCCATTTTCGGGCACAGGTGTCGCCATTGTGACACCATTTTTAGAAAACGGAGACATTGACCAATCAGGAATCGAGCAATTGGTGGAACACCTGGTCAATGGTAAAGTGGATTATCTCGTGGCACTTGGAACTACAGGCGAGAATGCAACCTTGAACAAGGAAGAAAAACAACTTGTATTTACCCTGGTTAACAAGTTCAATAAGGGCAGGGTAAAACTTGTGGCTGGTATTGGAGGAAACGATACAAGGGCCGTCATAGAAGCTTTCTCAGCTTTTGACCTTACTGGATATGATGCAATTCTTTCTGTAAGTCCATATTATAACAAGCCCAACGCAGAAGGTATTTTTCAACACTACAAGGCCCTTAGTGAGGCGGCTCCACTGCCATTGATCATGTACAATGTGCCGGGAAGAACCGGCATGAATGTTAGCACGGCCACTACCCTTCGCATTGCCAATGCCTGCAAAAACATCATCGCTACAAAAGAAGCATCCGGGAACATGGAACAAATCATGCAGATCATCAAGGATAAGCCTGAAGGATTTGAAGTGATCAGCGGTGATGATGGCATTACCCTGCCACTCATCGCCTGTGGTGCAATTGGTGTGATATCAGTAGTTGCCAATGCATACCCAAAAGAATTCTCAGCCATGGTCAACCTCTGCCTCGAAGGCAGGTTTTCAGAAGCGCGTCCCACACACGAAAAAATGCTTCCCTTTATTCAGTCTATGTTCGCTGAAGGAAGCCCCAGCGGCGTAAAAGCCTATCTTGGAGAACTAGGAGTTGTCAAAGAGACATTCCGTCTACCGGTAGTGGGTGTCAGCGCACAACACAAAGAAACCATCAAAGCCATCATGAAAGGCATCTGAGCCTTATCATTTCAAAATCCACTCTTTGTAGCGGTGCATGGCTTCCAGGAAGTAATAATCTCCGTAGGTCAACGGCTGATCAACTTCTGAATTGGCATTGAAGAATCCAACCCCATGCTTCAGCAGAAATCCGCCATTATCACCTGGTTTTGCAAGGTATTCGTCAGATGCCAGCTTAACAATGATTTGTTTGGCGGCATCAACATAATTGCTGCTTTCCTTTCCCTTGGTATACCTTGACAGTTCCAACAAACCTGAAGCAATGATGGAAGCGGCTGATGCATCCCTCAAAGCGTTTGGAATATTGGGTGCATTGAAATCCCAGTATGGGATCTTGTCTGTGGGCATATTCGGGTGATTCAAGAGGAATTGTGCAATATCACGTGCCTGCTGCAGGTATTTCTCGTCTTTTACGAACCTGTACATCATGGTAAACCCATAAAATCCCCATGCCTGACCACGGGCCCAGGCAGATGCATCATTGAATCCCTGGTGGTTCTTGCCAATAAATTTTCCAGTCTCCAGGTTATAATCCAATACATGAAAGGCACTGTGATCAGGCCTGTAATGGTTGGCCAGTGTGCTGTTGGCATGGTTGATGGCCACCTCGCGGAAGCGTTGGTCTCCCCCATTTTGCGAAACCCACAACAACAGCTCAAGGTTCATCATGTTGTCAATGATCACCGGGCAGTTGAAGTTCTGGTTCTTGTTCCAGCTTTGGATGGATTTGATTTGTGGCCTGTAGCGGGTGGTCAGCGAAGCTGCCGCTGTATCGATGGTAGCCTTGTCTCCTGGCTTCTTGAACAACCTGTATGCATTACCGAAACTGCAATACATCATGAAACCAAGATCATGGTTTCCGGTATAGTGCTTTTCCTTTTCCTGTATGGCCAGTCTTTTTTGTGCAATTTTCAACACATCCTGATCATTGGTATGCTCATAAATATAAAGAAGGCTACCAGGGAAAAAACCACTGCACCACCACTTGGTATTGCTAGACTCCACCTTGCCAGTATTCTTGTTAACCGTTTTTGGCATCATTGAATCAGGAACATTTTTTTCCAGGATTTTATACTGACTGGCAGCCAGTTTGAACTGCTGATCAATCATCTGTTCCATGTCTTTTTTGCTGGACTGTGCATGAGACAGCATGCAGAAAAAAGAAAAGAACAAGACAAGTACTGGCCTAAAAAAAATGTGCTGTTTCATCTGTACTGATTAAAATGATTAATTTACTGCTCGCTAAGGTAATGAATGGACCGTTAATTAATTCATTGCTCGATCTAAAATATTATAAGGCTATTTAACCCTGTATTCGATCACACGGTCTGCCACATGGATAGGGCCACTGTTGCTGATGATACCCCCCGTTCTAATCAAGGTAAACCGCTGTGTCGTGTAAGAGATGGTTTCAGGAAAATCATTGACCCTGATCTTTGAATCCCTATCATTGACCACCCGCAGTTCCATCGAACCATCCGGGTTCAATGGAT
>JBIPNK010000055.1:0-19289 GCA_044373365.1 Chitinophagaceae bacterium | reverse complement strand
GGACTTATTCCAAGCGGCACTCCTTTAAACACAGCATCACATCAATATTCTCTATCAGATAGAAATCATATAGACACTACCGTTTCAGCAATAAAAACTCAATTATCAACTATATCTAATTATTTTACTGAAGTAGATTCTTTGCAACAAAGACAGTCTCAAAAGCAAATCACCATTAATGCCAACAGTGAGAAAGTTTCAGAATTTAATAGGAAAAAAAGGGCTGTTGAATCAATTAAAACCAATTGGGAAAATGCACAAGCAAAATTAGATACAATCAACCTTGCCTTAGTAACTTACGCGACAGATTTAGGCGAACTCAATACTGAAAAGGTTGTTGAAGAAACTTACAATTCGTTCATTGATTCTCTGGTAACCGCATACACTTCCTTCTACCAACAACTTCAAATTTTTAAGGATACAGAATTTCAAACAAGATTTGGGAAACTGGAGAGTGAGATTGCAGGATTTTATAGACAAATAAACAAACATGATGCAGAACATGACGCTGTGAGTTTATTTAAAATCAATAATAGCGATTCTGACTATAAAATTGAGTTTCAGGTAAAAGGATCAACAGTTTTAGAGGATGCTTCAATTAAATTTAGTGAAGGTCATTTAAGGTCTTTAGGCCTGTCAATATTACTTGCAAATGCAAAAATCAACAACCTACCGTTTATAATTTTTGACGATGTAGTTAACGCAATTGATTCAGACCATCGGGCTAATATTATTGAAATGATGGTTAATGATTTTTATTTAAAAAATACGCAGCAAGTAGTTTCCACTCATGACAGATTGTATTGGGAACGATTCAGTGTCGAAAATCAAAGGGGGCAGTTTAAAAGTTATATTTTGAAATGTTCAATGCAAGGTGTGGTTCATTACCATTACAAATTAGATTTCAAAGAGAAAATACAAAATGCACTTGACCACTTTGATATTCGACAAGCTTTGTTATATAACCGTATTTGGTTTGAGACAATAGCCAAACAGTATTGCATGGAGAATAATATTCAGCTCACTGGAACTTTAAAGCCGACTGAATTTCATGTAGCAATTGAGCCATCGTTAGGCTCGATTTATCGAGTGCTAAAAGAAAAGCTTACGGATAATGGGCATTTAAAAGTTTTGCATACTGATGAAATAAACTACAAGGGAATAAATCAAGAACATCATTCATTTGACGAGTTTAATTTCAATTTCATTCATTCAAGAACAAGTACCGAAGTTCAAAAAATATTTGATGCAGTATCAGGTCTAGATGATGATATTCAATTTTTAAAAAATCATCAATCGCTTTTATCTGCATTATTAAAATCACTAGAGAATAGCGTTGGAAAACTAAAAACATTTAATGCAAAAATGCCAATTGAAATTCAAGACGAAATAATCACTAAGCACAATGATATTTTAAATCAAATAATTGATTTCCCAACAAGAATGGAAAAATTGAAAATAGATGCAGCGATAATCAAATCAACTGAATTTAAAATTAATCAAGTATTCATTGGGGGTTTATTGTCTGGGTTAATTAAATCAAAACGAATTGCATAGATGAAAACAGATACAACAGAAAAAGGATTAGAAGCCCATATAACGCAATATTTGTGTCGGGAGAATGCTTTTGAAGAAAGCCATTACAGCAATTACAACCGTGCTGATTGCGTGGATGAAGATTTGCTTTTTCATTTTCTGCAAACCACACAGGAAAAGGAAGTGATGAAACTGCAAACCATACACGGGAGCAATTTTAGAAGTAAGCTTTTATATCGCTTAAACAATCAAATTAAAACCTTTGGTATTATTGAAGTTTTGCGCAAAGGCATTACGGACAATAACATAAAACTCAAACTGTTTTTTGATAAACCAGTTTCTAACCTAAACGAAAAAGATTTAGCCCTTTACAACCATAACATTTTTTCAGTAACAAGACAAGTTCATTATAGCACACAAAATGAGAACTCCCTGGATTTGGTCGTTTTCATCAATGGTTTACCCATTATCACGTTTGAATTGAAGAACGAACTCACCAAGCAAACGGTAAAAAATGCCATTAAGCAATACAAAACCAACCGAGACCCAAGAGAAGAATTGTTTCGTTTAGGTCGTTGCATGGTTCATTTTGCGGTGGACAGCGAGCAAATTTGGATGGCAACCCACCTGAAAGGTGAAAACACTTACTTTTTACCATTCAACAAAGGTTACAATAACGGAGCAGGAAATCCACCTAATCCAAATGGTATTAAGACTGATTACCTATGGAAGGATATTTTGACTAAAGAACGTTTGACCAACATTGTTCAGAACTATGTTCAGTTGTTTGAAGAAGAAACGGAAAAGATGTTACTTGATGGCAAAGTAAAAAAGGAGAAAGTCAAGAAACTCATTTTCCCACGCTACCATCAAATTGATGCAGTTGATAAATTACTAAGTGATGCCAAAGAAAACGGTGCAGGCAAACGCTATTTAATACAGCACTCGGCAGGTTCCGGTAAATCAAATTCAATTTCCTGGTTGGCTCATCAGTTGGTGGGTTTGTTTAACAAGAATAACGAGAATACTGTTTTTGATACTGTGATCGTTGTAACTGATCGTAAAGTGTTGGATGCTCAAATTCGAAACAACATCAAGCAGTTTGAGCAAGTAAAAGGCGTTGTGGAAGCTATTACCGAAGGAAGTAAACAATTGAAAACGGCTTTAGAAGAAGGCAAGAAAATCATCATCACAACTATTCAGAAATTCCCATACATCGTAAATGAAATTGGAGAACTGCCAGGAAACAAGTTTGCCATCATCATTGATGAGGCACACAGTAGCCAGAGTGGTAACACAGCTGGGAAGTTAAACGAAACTTTGACAAAGGATTTTGAAAAGGTGCAGGTTGATGAAGACGAGTTTGTATTCATTGATAATGATCAATATGATGATTTAACCTCTGAGGATTTGGTAGTGGATATTGTAAAAGGCAGAAAGATGCTTACAAATGCAAGTTACTTTGCGTTTACCGCCACACCAAAGAACAAAACACTCGAATTATTCGGAGAGAAATACAACGACAACGGAAAAGAGAAATTCAGCGCATTTCATCTTTACTCCATGAAACAAGCTATTGAAGAAGGTTTCATTTTGGATGTGTTGCAGAATTACACCACCTACCAAAGCTATTATGCACTCCTCAAGAGAGTAGAAGATGATCCGGCTTACGACAAAAATAAAGCTCACAAGAAACTTAAAATATTTGTCGAAAGTCATTCCCATGCCATTGCAAAGAAAACCGCATTAATTGTAGATCACTTTATGGAAAGTGTGATCCGTAAGGCAAAAATAAATGGATTGGCAAAGGCAATGGTAGTAACGAGTAGCCGAAGAAATGCTGTTAAATACAAAAAGGCTTTTGACAAGTACTTGCTAGATTTAGGTATACCATACAAAGCTATTGTTGCATTTTCTGGTGAGATTGACAAACAAACCGAATCAACCCTCAATCATTTTTCAAGTGCATCTATACCGGATGAGTTCAAGAAATCGGAATATCGATTTTTAATCGTAGCAAATAAGTACCAAACAGGGTTTGACCAGCCATTATTGCATACCATGTATGTAGATAAAAAACTGGGAGGCGTTAATGCCGTTCAAACTTTATCCAGATTGAATAGAACAACAAGCGGCAAGACAGATACATTTGTTTTAGATTTTGCAAATGAAGCCGAAGATATCAAGAAGTCTTTTGATCCATTCTTTGAAACTACCATACTTGGAGAGGCAACTGATCCGAACAAAATATTTGATTTACAAAGCTCATTAGATGCTTTTCAGGTATATACACCTGAACAAGTTCAGGATTTCTCTCAGAAGATGGTGACGAATATTCCTGTAGATCAATTACATGTAATTCTCGATGCCGCTGCCGAAGTATTCAGAACATCACTTACTGAGGAACTACAAAATGATTTTAGAGCAAAGTGTAAGACCTATGTGCGTTTGTATGTGTTCCTTGCGCAAATAGTCCCATTCGTCAATCCTTACCTTGAAAGGCTCTATTTGTTTTTAAATCACCTTCAAAACAAACTCGTCAAACAGCGTGATGAAGATCTAGCTCAGGGTATTCTTGATAATATTGACATGGACAGTTACCGCCTACAAAAGGAAGGCGAGTTTAATATTAAACTTCAACAGGGTGAAGAATTAAAACCAATCCCGACTGAAATGCGTGGTGGTGCGTCTGAGCCTGAAATGGAATATTTATCAAACATTGTTCATGCATTCAATGATCGTTTTGGGACTCAATTTACAAATGATGACAAGGTTAAAAAGATGACCGAGGATTTAATGGCTGATGTGGCGAAGGATGCAGAGTTTGCAAATGCCTTTAAACATTCGGACGAGCAAAATGCAAAGATTACATTTGAAGAAGTGCTAAAAAGAAAATTAATTAACCACATTGAATCCAACTTCGAGGTTTTTAAAGAATACAATGATAACAAGGAGTTTAGAGATTTCTTTGCAGGGACCATGTTTAAAATAATGCAAAAAGATTTTATGCGTTTTAATTCAAGAAATATATGAAATCAGACTTAGATTTGTTTATTAAGCAGATTGTACAAGAGCTCAAATCAGGTATTGAAGGCTCGGAATGGATCCTTCACGATGAAATCGAATTTGAAATACTTTTCCAGGTTTCCGCAAAATCAAAGGGTGGTTTTGATTTTAAGGTCGTTGGTGCATCAGGTGAAAAACAAGGGAATACTTCCCAAAGAGTGAAGTTTAAAATAATTAATGAACTCCAGAAAAATAAAAACAATTTGGAACAAGTTAAAAGTGCTGGAATTATGATGAAGTCGTTGTTCCAGCCTCTAATTGATGCAGAAAAAAAGATAAACCCTGAATTAAAATCAGCCCGAAAGGCTAGTAATAATAAATGAAATTCGGCTTTCGCATACCATCACTTACAAAACGAATCGCTGCCCGGACATCGGTTAAGCGGATAGTTCGACACAACTTGGGTTTTAAAGCCCCAAGGGGATGGGGATGGTTGACAAATCCTAAGAAGGCTGCATACAATCGTGTTTACAACAGGACAACTACTGGATGCATGGTTACCTTGATTTGGCTTTTAAGCATACCAACTCTTTGTATATTCCTGTTAATCAAGTTTTTTTAGAGGTTTTTTTTCACTATACGGTTGATATAACGGATAAATTCCTTTGATCCGACAACTTGTACATCCTCTAAAAATCCTAACACAAAGCGCCCTGGAGCTTGAAAGCTCTGTACCAATGCTTTGAAATAATAGCGATCGGTGTCCGGGATATGTTTAACAAATGGAATGGACATCGGATATTCTTCCTTCAAGACTAAACTAGCACGCATACTCATCTCAATCTCAATTTCTTTATTCATGGATTTCCCTTGAAAGCCAAAAATGTCCGGTTTATAGAATTCGTGTTGAGGTTCATAGATCATGGGTGAATCAAGTACCTCTACACTACCCATTCGCTCAATATTGAAGTATTTGTTTTGCTCGGTCTTTACTTCAAAGGCCGAAACTGATTCGTAGTTATCCGTAAAACACATGGGTTCAACGACTCTGTCAGATACTGTTTGACTATTGGCAGAATTATAGCTCTTAATCAAAATCTGTTTGCTTTCAATAATTGCAATTGAAATTTGCTCGACAATATGCCCAAGGTGTGCCTTAAACATCAAATTCGAGCTCACTTGTAACTCGCTGGATTGATGGATTTTGCTCAATACACTAACCGAAAGTGTATTGGCCTTTCCTGTAGTTCTGATGAGTTTTTCTAAATAGTCTGCTTCTTGTGGAGTAAAGGGCACAATATCTAGGTTTCCGCTCGATGAAATCCAAATTCGGTTACCATTATCCCTTTCCACTTTAAAGCCTAAATCTTTAAGCATATCGAGATAACGATAGACCGTTCGCTCTGATGTATCAAGGAATTGCATGATACTCTTGATCGATTTTGAGGGTCTTGCGCGTAAAAAATTGATTAGCTGAAATACCCGGTAAATACGATTTTGATTGAACATTTGAAAAATAGTTTGTCAAATAAAGTCAAAGTTCATTAACCTTCCAAATGATTGACCCTATTTGGCAATTTAGTTTCATTCCTTTGTGCCAAACTAAACCTAAGTAATTATGAAAAAACTATTTTTTATTTGCCTCTTGGCATTCAGCATTAACGTTTATTCTCAAGAAATCAAATACTCTGATTTGGCCACTACCACTCAGCGTGGAGAATTCACCTCTTATATTGGTAGCGACGGTGGGGTTTACAAAATTGGAGATAAAATTAAAATTGGTGTACCGTCATCAAATAAAACATTCGCCTACATTACTGAAGGTGATGGTATTGTTTTGCCTATAACCCCTCTTATGGCTGCATCAAGTGGTCAGGAAACAGAAATCAAGAAAATCTATGTCGTGGGAAGTAAACGAACAGGTTATTACGTAGCCTTGAGAACCAAGGGATTTACAGGTTTATCTAACTACACAATTCAATTCGAAAATGCCTTATCTACCGGAGAAATCAAGGGTTCTGGCATGACGAGTGATGAAGCATTGGCAGAACTAAAGAAAGCCAAAGACAAATTGGATCTGGGACTTATTACGCAAGAGCAATACGACCAAATCAAAGCAGATTTGACCAAATACATAAAGTAGCTTAAATCTTCATCTTCCCTCCGGCATTGAATTTCCCTCCTTAGTGGTATGATAAATGAAAATGAAGGATGTCTCCGGATGCAGTTTTCTCAACCGGTCAATATCTTCTACATCCATTCCGGCCTTTGATACACTATCTATGAACACGAATTGGTATTGTGATAGATTCTCCGGTACGCGATCAGTGATATAGAGGTTGGCATGTTGGGCACCCAAACGGTCAATTTTCTCCTTTAGGGTGTAACCAAACCCCTCCTCAACCGCACAATACAGCACTTTCCCATGATTTGAAGCAAGATGATTTGCAAAGTCTAAACACATGGTCGACTTCCCACTTTTGGGCAAACCATACACCATGGCGGTAAATCCGATGCTGGGATCGCCAATCAATTCCAAATATTTGCCTTTCAACCCAATGGTTTGGAAGTCCATTTTCAAGAGTTCACCTGAGCTTACGATTAACGCACTCTCTTCATCCTCCTGACCGTTTAGGCTTTTTTTTTGACCAAACAGGTCATCGCCAAGAATACCCATCAGACCATTGAGTTGGGCCTTGTTAATATTCAGATAGGCAGCTTTGCTATCCAGGTAGGTTTTGATGGTCACAAATGCTTCATTCAGCCGGTCGGCATATTTGTCGGATTTTGAGATCTTTCCGCTGGTTACCGCCTTCCTCATTCTGTTTAAAAGCCTTTCTGAACGATCTCGGATGTCCTTTTTCCCATTCAAAGAGACATAAGCCTTCAACAACGTAATGGATAACATGCCTTCCTGACTATTGGCAATTTCCAGGTAGCGTTTCAAGTTCTTACTATCGATTTTCACCTCAATCATCTGATCCATTTGCTCATAGCACTTAATGAGCTGGCTTTGCATGAGCTCAATTTCCTTGGCGTAAGGGGAGTCCTTGCGAATTCGTCGCTCCAAAATTGCTTTTTGCAAACTATGGATCAAGTTCAGAATCTGAGATTGGCTTTTCACTTTGCCATGCATGGCTGCATAACGGCGGATGAATTGAACATCAGTATCAATGAATTCAACAGGTGTACTTTCATAGTCCTCCTCACTTTCAGCTTCTGACTTTACTGGAGCTGAGGTTTTTGTGGATTCAGGCTTTGGTTTCGGGATTGATGTAGGTTTCTTGGGCAATGACTTTGTTACTGATCCCTTTTTTGTCTCGCTGGGCGAAGGATTTTTGGAGATGTAATCTGACAGTTTTTGAAAATACGCCTCCACTACTCGCTTGATGTTTTCATTGGAGTTATAGGCTGCCCAATTACTTTGGGCAGCACCTTCAACTAGCTTATGTCCTTTTGCCAGAGCTTCCGGCACTTCTTCCCAGTTCAGTTGATGAACCTTTTCGAAATAGTTCTTTGTATTGAGCATGATTAAAAATTGATGAGTTCGAGTTCTAATTCCAGAGCTAGTGCTTCTAGCTCCAATTCACTGATATTGTTTTTGGGGCTCGCTGAGGTTGCAGACGGAACACTCCGGTATTCAAGGAGATAATTCAATCGTTGAAATTCCTCAGCTCTGCTTTCAGCCGAGCGTCCTTCAACTTGTAGAGCAGACTTTTTCTGCTGAATTTCAGCTCGTAGTTCCGCCCACTTGGGTGAATTTTGTTCACCTTGGAATGTTTCAGCTTGACCTTTTACGGCCTGTTTGTCTGCTTCATACTGAGCCAATACCGGAGCTAGATCACTGGTTAATGAATATCCCTTTGGTTTAAGAATCGTGCGTTCGGTCTTACGGACTTTGCTCACGTATTCTTTGAAATAGCTCAGGTAATAACGGCTAGAGAAATAAACCCCTAACACCGCATAACTACTCTCAAGCTTTCGCCCCAGCGCCAGGATATCCTTATCCTGTTGATCACTGGCATTAAGCAATGCCTCGATATCCTCTTTCAGTTCCTTGCCGCGCTTGGCTTGTTTGTTTAGGAATTCACCATCCTCCGAAACCTTTGGAGCTTCTTGCATGAATGGTGCATTGAGCAATGACGTATGAAATGCTCGAATGGCTTCTAGGCTTTTCTCCCGATACAGTTTGTAATCCGAAATATCCCTTTGTACCTCTTTGATGGCATCAATAGCCAAATTGATTCGCTTGTAATCACGATTCAATTGCTCTTTGGCCTGGTCAAAGAACATTTTAACCAATCGGTCTACATCCGTGATCAAAGCAAGTTTGATCTCCTCCGGATCCATACTTTCCAAGTCGAGCACGTTGCCCCGATCACCTCTAAACCAAATATCATTGATGCGCGACGTTTTCTCCTCTAACTTTTGGAATACAAAAACATCCATGCTATCCTGAACCAATGGCATCACGATGCGCACATACTGGAATTGGTTTCCCTGTCTCCATATACGTCCTTCCAATTGACGGATATCAGTGGGGTTCCATTCCGGGTAACAGTTGTAAATCACTGTTCCTCGTTTCTGAAGATCTATCCCTTCTCGAATGGTAGCAGTGCCAATGATGATTTTCACCACGCCATCCAAAAAGGCTTCTTTAACCAATTCCTTTCGAGTATCATTGATTTCAGAAGAGATGATTTCCACCTCATCGACCTTGGTACGGTCATACATTACCCCTGTCTGATAACCGACCTCATTTTCTAGGTATTCCTTGATCAGTGGAAAAAACTGTTTGCCTCGGTTCATGTAAATGACTTGCCCACTAGGGGTCTCGCCATGTTCTTCGTGCCATGTTTTCACTGACTTTATGCAGTTCATCACGTAGGCAATCTTGGGACTTTCTTCAACAAACTCCTTATAATCCTCAGGCGAGCCATTCAATAAATACGGGGAAAGCGCATTGTCTAGACTATAAGCCAGGGCCCTAAATAGGTTTCCCATATCGAGTTTGCCCTGGGTGGAATTCTTAGCCATGGCTACAATTCCGTTCTGATTTTCCCGTTGCTTGGGAGTCATGTTGATGTAGGTGAGCACCTGCTTGTCCTGCGGCAGGCGTTCCTTCACATTATCGAAATTGTAAAGCAGCGGTAGATTGATCTTTTTGGGCCTCACCACACCAGCTTCTTCGCCTGTTTTATACAGGATGTGGTTATAGATTAACTTTTGAAGGATTCGTCGGTTGGTAAAGCTTTTAATGACTTCTTTTTCAACGATTTCCTCTTTGTAATTGGCTGCCCATTCAACGGTTGGCAGAACAAACAAGTCAAAGAAGGTATCAAGATTTACTATGCCGTTATCCCTGAGCGATTCATACGCCACCAATGATAGCATGGAATAGATTTCCAATGGCGAATTGGAGAAGGGTGTTGCTGTAAGCAACATGGTATTTCTACCGTATTTGCGCTGGATAAAACTGAGGATTAAAAATGCCTTTTGTCCAGTTTCAGAGGTAGCAGATTGAATATTGTATCGCTTGTTACCGTCATCATCACTTTTTACCTGGCTAAATACATTCTTGCAGCGATGAGCTTCGTCCACAACAGCATAATCAAACCCAAGCACATCGATGTCAGCGATGGAATTCTTTTGACCCACGCCAATCATCTCTCGGAACTTTTGGTATTCTATTTCCTTGTCCCTACTGCTTTTCTCTCGGCTTTGACCAAGGATATTGAACAGTTCAGTAAATAGTTCATCTGAAACCGAATCACCAAAGCCCAATCGCTTGAACCCTTCGTAGGTAACCATGGTGATTGATCGTTCCGGAACAGGACTATTCAGGTTGATTTTACTCACGACATCGGTGCCCAGGTTGTACCAATCGTTTACGGTAATGCCTGTATGTGAAAGCACACCCGATACAAACTCACCGGTTTTTTTGTCGGTAAAACCAATGATTTCGTTCATCCATTTCTTGTAGGTGGGTTTAGGAACCACTACCAACGGCCTTTTGCATTTACCTGAATACAGGTTATGGGCTAAGTTGACAATGGCGGTCATTGTTTTACCAACCCCAACATCAAACGCATTAATACCAGACCCCATGGCCTCCATAAAGGCAACTCCTTCTCGCTGTATGTCGGTAATCTGTAAGATACCTGACTTGAATCGAGCTGAGCATTCAAACCCAATGGGAACCTTGGAATAATTGATATCAGACTGCCCGTTGTACAAGCGGTTCCAGGCATAATTGAGCTTTTGTTGATCCTCAAATGCGAGAACTTCATGCAGGAATCGCGAAAACAGTTTTTCTCCTTCAATCCTGGCATTGGCTTTTAGCTCAGCCTTTTCCTCCTTGGTGAGTTTATCGTCCCTTAATGCACGGTTTGCTAAATAGTAATCAGCTATGTCAATGGCAGAACTTTTTTCAAAATCCGTATCCGTGTTCAACGTAAACAGCCATTTGATAAAAACATGTTGCAACGTGTACTTGGTTTCGCCATCAAATCGGATGTTTATTTTCTCACGGTCTTTTTTCCGTTCAATCTTTCCATTGACCTTTTTAAGCTCCTCGGCATTTTCCAAATCCATGAATTCCTCACGAACCTGGGTGATAAAAAACAGATTGGGATCAACAGCAAAGTCTGAAATTGCCGTAATGATCGGTCGTTCCTTTTCGTCCGGATTTTCAACTGTCAATAACTCAGGCTTCGCTTTTTCAATGGCTTCCTTGTGCAGGTCGTAGATCCCTGATCCGAAGTGTTTTTCAATTTCTTCCTTGTCTTTTTCCAGCTGCACCGTTCGGTCGTACATATTGCCGTAGGTGTACATTGGAAAAGGCAACAATTCACCGGCATGGTAGAACAATGCTCCGGCTTTCACCAGGTCAAAGAGTTGTGATTCCAGGGCTTTGCCCGTTCCTTTCAAATAGTACTTTTCCCAGCCACTCATGGGGACACCCATTCTGCGCTTGTACCAAATCCAAGCTTTGATTTCGGGTTCAGTTATCCCTTTGTTGTATTTGGCTACTACTTCATCAAAGGAGAGTTTTTTTCCATCGGCATCACCCAAACCCTTGAGCTGCTTTGATTGCTTCAGTACGTGCTCAATGACATTCCGATTACCTCGAATGCGTGTTGAAGTATAGGGATTGAGTATTCCTAATCCCCCAATATGTTGTATTCCTGATAAGTAACTCATAGTCTATTCATTTGTAATTCGATTTCCAAAGCCAAGGCTTCCATTTCAAGGATATTCTCTGTAGGAAATGCAGCTGGGTACTTCTCCATCATTGATCTGGCGTATTCATTGGCTTGATCAATGGTTTGAAAGTTTTCATTCTCTAACATCAACTCTGATTGATGCAACTGAAAATTGTAGCCTACACCATGAGCAAAAACCTGTATCACATACTCCTGGCATCGGTATTGAACAAAGAAGTCTTCGCTAGGCTCAAAATTGTCAATCTGCCAGTCTCCTGGTAAATCAAGGATTAATTGAAAATCCCCCAAGGCATACCCAATTGTATTCTCAATCCACTTCATATCACCCTTTATGGTGATTGGAAACTCTCGACTGGTAGTAATTTCCTCTGTGCCACAGACTTTCTCAGGATGTTTTGAAAACCATGTATTGAAGGTGCAGAGCTCGGAAAAGGTTAATGGCTCATTGGAGTAGTCCTTTTGCCTTGCATATACTTCAACCAATCCTTTTTCATCCCGATCCTTTGGGAATACACCATTGCGGAGTATGGCCGCATTCAGTTCTTTTGTTTCCAACTTGGAAAGCACATCCCGGAACATATCAATACGGGCACGCAAATAAATTGGACTGGTTGTTTCCATTATATCATTTCTAATTCGGATTCAAGAATGGGAATAACCGCCGCTGGCACCATGTGGTCATGGAGAACCTTGTTGATGATCATCTTTTCCGTTTCCTCATACCCTTGGGGAGTTTGGATCATTTGGAAAAGGTTTGGGGAATTGACTTCGGTCAATCGCTTTAATTGCCTCAAGATTTCTTGCCTGAGTTCGTCCTCAAGTTCACTCTTGACTGCACCCAATCCATTGATGGATCGATCCCTAGATTCTGCAAAAGAGTAATACCCATTGCGGGTAACGATGACGTGATCCAGTAAGTGAATATCGAAAAGTTTTAAGGCTTCCTTTATTCTCCTAGTTAGGATTCGGTCGGCCTCAGACGGTGTTAAGTTTCCACTAGGGTGGTTATGAGAAATAATGACCGACTTAGCCAATGTTTTAAGCGCAACAGCTGCGACAATCTCTACATCAACCATCGTGGCATTGATAGTTCCGGTGGAATGGTGATAGTAACCAATGATCTTGTTGGCTTGATTGAGATAAATAGCAATAAAATGCTCCTGTACTTCAATCCCTTTCAGGATGCGTTCTTTCAAGAATTGATACACATCATTTGAGCTTGTGATTTGTCCGAAGAAGTATGCCTCCTTATTGAATGTTACCTCAATCTCCCGAACTCGGAATTCTGCATTCAATTCATCAATTTGGCTTTCCAAATCATTGAAAGCCGCTTTGTCAAAAACCATTTGGGGTTGATATTGTGGCTGTTTGTATTGCATGGTTATTTTCTTTTTAATACGATGATATCGGTGGGCACTTTGGAGAATTTGAAAACAGGAGGCAATCGATATGCATCAAGTATGTCCGCCAACTTTTCCATTTCTGCTTTTTCGGTTTGGTAGCTGATGCCATTGCGCAAAAAATTGCTACCGGTCAAGTAGACCAAAAGTCCACCTGGCTTCAACATTTGCAGTCCTTGATACATGAAAAAGAGTTCAATCTGATGCATCTTAGGCTTAGTGAAATAGCTCGAGTACCTGTTTTTATACTTCCCGTATGGGGGATTGCCAATCACCAGAGAAAAGGGATAACCTTCAACCCATGTCAATTGCCTTTTTAGGGTAGCAGTGAATCTTGGAGGTGATAGAAATGCTGTTTCAAAATAGCCGTCGTAGATTTTGGCCTCCGGATAAAGGATTTGGGTAATTCTTCGGGAAATTGGATTGATTTCAAAGCCATAACATCTGTTCTTGTTAGGGGCATGCTGAAGTAGTTTTCCCGTTCCAACACTAGGTTCCAGGACCGTTCCGCTTGGCTTAAACCCATAACGGTAGGCCAATAGCCACATCAATTCGCAAATTTTTTCAGGAGTGTAGAATTCATACAAAACACCTTCTCCACTTGCTCCTTTAGAACCCTGTCCTCCTGAGCCTTCGTATTGAGCAATAAAATCCTTATCCGCTTGACTGTATTTGTCACCGGTAGCATCCTTCTTTTTAATAAGGGCTTCGATTTTATTATTCAATTCAAACTGGTTCATTAGCCCATCATGCTCTGTGTTTCCAGTAGTCCATTTTTGCCCAAGACCTTGAGGATATAGGCATAACCCTCTTTGCTTCGTCCTTTCACATGATCCAAGACTTGCTCTACATTCCCCTGTACGGGCTTGAAGAAATAACCAATGCCATAGCGTAAAAGCACCTTATCTAAACGCAACTGGCCAGCTTCATGGTGTTGGTCAATGAGAATGCCCAAGTACATAGCACCCAACAGAACGTTTAGCTCTGGGATGAGTAGATCTGCTTGGGTAATGACATTGCCACTGTAGTTATTTTCCTTGATTTTGTGCGACAGATATTTCTGTTTCAATGGCCCATCCAGTCGCTTCCCAAGGTGTTTTCTCAGGATTGCCGCCTCAGCAGCAGTAAGTCTTCCGGTTTTATTTTCCATGTAGATCACATCATTGCCCGTCTGAGGCTTTAATTGCATCAAACCTGCGGCTCCAACGTAGCTCACGACCTTTGGGTTACCGGCACTTTCCGTAAAAATCACGGACATAATCAAGGCACCAGGAACCTTGGTGAGCTCCTCCGCTTGCTTGATTTCCTTATACCATGTTTTACCTATCTGCTCCAATTTCACTTTATTCTGTGGCAAAGCGGAGTTTGGATAGAACACCCTTGGGGTCATCGGTATGGATACTTTCAGCGCTGACATAACTATGCTTTATAAAAAGTGATTACACGGTTTTGCTTTTGCTGCGGGGTAACCCCAACTGCGGGCTCAATTTGTGTTGTGCCTGATTTCTTGCGCAATGCCAAAGCAACCAATGCAGCTGCGGTGAGGCCTATAAATAGTTTATTCATGCTTTTGAATATTGATGGTTTGCGAATACTTGATAATTGAATTGGGATTGGAACTAAACATGCGCTGCTGAATCCTTCTTGGTGAAAAAATCCATAGCCAAGGCTTCGATCGTTCTCCCTTAAACACAACCTGAATCAAAGAATCCCTGCTCTGGATTTGAACCCTTTGAGTATCGCCCAATGCCTGACCTTGGATTGTGTACCAAGGATCCGAATAGGAAAAGACCTTTACCCTAATGGTATCGTGAATAAGACTGTCTCTAATGGTCGTGACAATCTTTTTCTCCGTTTCAATTATTGTTGTTGAAACTTGCTGTGCACGCTCTGGCTTTACTCCAGCCTCCAATATGGATTTGAACTGTAATGGAAACAGCGTCTTTAGTTCCTGAATCCGCAATGTTAACACCTCACTTTGACCGGCAATTGCTCCATTTTCCAGTTGGATTTGTTTCAATCCAATTGAAAGTGAGCGAACATTACCCTCAAGTCGTTGATTCTCTTCCCTTAGTTTTTGATTGTTACTCCAAATCATCCAAACGAGCAGGACGAGCGTTCCTGCCAGGAGGATTTTTTGCAGCCCTTGGCTTTTTATAAGATTGATTGGATTCATGTTGAGTGGGTCTTTGTGTCTGTGACCAGATGTAAGCCGAAAGAATGGTCATAATGCCGGCAATTGAAGTTGCTGCGACCATTTCCATGCTTCGGAAAACAGCTGTGATGGTGATGATTGCTAGAAATAAAGCAGCAATCAGGGTTATTCTATATCGAGTTGATGTATTCATTTTTTAGTGATTTAAACAATTACTTTTTCTTCATAAGGATTTACGAGATTGTGAACGAGGACGCCATCAGCGAAGTAGGTATCTTGGCTTTCTACGTTGATGTTTACCACATTGACATTTTCATCAATACGTTCAATAGAATCTATATCTACCCATGTTTCATCTGTGCGATAGAACTTATCGCCAACTAGCAAATCCTTTGCTCTTAAAAACTGAAATGATCCAGCTCGCTGAACCAAAACAGGATGTTCGAAGGTTATTTTGAGCAGATTATTGATCAGGAAGTAATAACTGAATTGCGCTTTTTGGATACCTGTGACCGTTGATGAGGCCGGCATGCTGGAGAAGCTACTTGATGTAAATGTTTTCCAAGCATCTTCAACTTCGCTATCAAGTCCATCGATGGAAACAGTTTTAACCAAATCGCCCAATTCAAGGTCTTCAATCAACTTGGTACTACCATCTGCCAAGGTAATGAGCGTGCCATATAGCAAACATCCGCCGCCACCACCCAAATCGCCACCGCCAGTTCCTCCACCTGTTCCGCCTCCAGTGTCTGTTGTTGCGGAGCAGCCATCCAAACAGACGTTGGTCCACATGCCACTTGATAATTGCTGTAGGCAGAACAACCCAGAAAGAGAAGATACCCCAAAACGAAAATCTCCGTCAGCAACCTGGTTGGGGTCTCGTACAAAGTACAGGTAACCATCCTGCATAAGCGGGATGTGTCCAGTTGGACCACCTGAACTAGTTAATCCACCTTGAAAGTCTTTGCGGCCAGTGATGGATTGATTTGAATTCAAATCAACCACCCCAGTAATTTGTTTTGATGATATCTTCTCCATTTAAGGTTGTTGTATTAGTGTTTAATAGGAATACACTACGGTGATGTCGTCGTTTGCCTCGGTTTCAAAAGGCACGTTGTAGCTAATGTTTCGGTTGCCAGCAGTGAAGGTTACACGGCGCACACGCATGCCATTGAAGAAAACATTTACAGCAAATCCAGCTTTTGGAGGATTAGCCAATGCAATTGGCACCTCAACGTTACCAGCAGAAGTCATCGCGGTAAAATTCTCTGTGGTTTCAGTGAACGCATCTTCCTTGCTGTTGGCAGTAGTTTGAGCAGCTGCGGCAGCTGTTGCAGCATTGTTTGCCGTTGTTTGCGCGGCCGAAGCAGCAGAGCTCGCACTGTTCGCAGTACTTTGAGCAGCCGCAGCAGCAGAATTGGCCGTGTTGGCAGTCGTTTGCGCTGTTGCCGCATTGGCCAATGCTGAGTCCGCAGTTGACTTAATTGTATCGAGGTTGACGTTAGCCGTTACCGTGATTTTATCCAACTTGCCTTTGTAGGTTCCGTTGAATGCATAGGTATCAGCATTGCTTTCGTAAGCGGCTTTTACGGCTTCAGCAGTCAGCGCATTAAGGAACAAGTCCTCATCCGCAATTTTCTTGAAGGTTGATGTTGATCCCGTTCCGGTTGTAATGGCCGTAACGATGTACAATGCCCATTTACTGTCTCCGTCATTGGTTACAAATACGCGGTCAGAAACTTTTAATCCGGTCAATGCGTTGCGAGCTGTTGTGTCAGCAACTGAATACGCATTCTTTGCTCCAGCGATTAAGGTGTCTACCTCGGTTTTAGAATACACGGCAAGGTTTGTCCGTGCTGTTGATGCGGTTACATCAGAAAGGTTGTTGGCCTTTTTAACGACATCGGCATCTAGGGCTTTAGCTGCCAGTTGGGAAGTAAGCCCTTCAATCTGTTTGATTTTTAGAAAGTCACTCATGAGATTTGAATTGATTAATTATGGTTTAGGGTTGTTTTATTAGGGTTAAGTATTTGAGATAAATTCGGTCTGTGATCTCCAGGCTAAAGCCACCGTGCCAATACAAATTGTTTCCTTCCATGTGAAATGCCGCATCACTACCGTAGTCATACATGGCTCCATTCACCACCAATAGAAGTCCTTCCGGGTCATTGATGGGCACACTGACCTGAAAATTGGTTTGTCCCGCTGTGATAATGTCCAATGGGGTGCGAATCCAATCCACGGAGGGGAGTGGAATCAAACTCGGATCAATCGTACCGCCATCACCTCCAAATTCTTGAACGGTGCTCAAGCGATAAGCGTGACCATTGATTTTGATTTCATCGTTGACTTTATCACCGAGAATCCTCAGTATATCTCCGATGGAAAATGTTTCTGATTCTGTTGCGCCAACGCGCTTTATGCTGAATGCCATGCTATTTCTTCTTTGTTAGTTTTCGATAAATGAATCTTCCGGTTAAAAACAAGACTGCCGCCGTTACGAGGCTGAATCCTCCTGTGACCAAAAGCCTTTTTTTTTAGCAATCGCTAGTATGTTTTCGTAGATGCTGATGATTCCGTTCATGTAGGCAATTCGGTTATCGCCGTTTTTTTCAGAGATGTACGGACTGTTGGCAATCTGTTTTGCATACTCCTTGTAATTCTGACCTGCTGCATGAGCTGCTTTGTAGTTTGAGCTGATCAATCTGGCAAAGTCATTAAAACTGTCCTGTGGACTTGGGTATGTTCGGAATTTCAGTTTGTACTGATTCTGGGCTTGGTACACGCCACCTTTCCAAAACTCATTGGGCTTGCCGCCGGCAGTGATACCGAAAAAGTTGTTGTATTTGGTTGACAAGGTGGAAGTGCCCCAAGCGCTTTCAAAAGCACCTTGAGACAAGATCACCAACGGATCCATCTTAAAGCGTTCTCCAGCTTTCTTGGCATATTCAAAGTGTTTTACCACGTAATTTTCTGTTTTTGTACTCATGGCTATTGTTGTAATGAGATGTATTTGTGATTTACCCATCTAAGCTGATTATCGACTGTCTGAAACTGGAGAAATACATCTTTTCCAGTATCCATAGACATGACCAATCTGCCCAAAATGGTATTTGGATGTGCCTGGTTTATTGCTACCAATTGTTCGTTAAGAACCGGAGTTAACGATCTTGTGATCAGTCGTGGCATCGGAATGCCTTTAATGGTGAAATAATCTACTGGCTTCATCCAGGCTGTTGCATTCCCAGTAGCTGGATAAGCATCAAACATGGGTTTGTAGTACTGAAACAAATCAACATAGGTTGATGAAGCAGACACCCAATAGCTAACCCGTTGTTTGTTTTTTGCTTTCAGGTTTGCCGGGGCTTTGGCACCATTGATGACGTAGGCAACCTCAATGAATTTGACATTATTTTTCTCATCAAAGTGCTGTCTTCCAGTTGCGTAACCTAAAAATTCACCGGGCTTGGTTTTCCTGATAATGTTCTTTTCCGAGAACTGCTCATAAAATGCACCGTGATTGGTGGCATCTGGGCTGGTCCGCAGAAATACTTCCTTCTTTGCCACTACCAAACTTTGTGGCTTGGCAAACTGAACCGGAGAACTTCCACCACCGGTAGTAACTTTATTTTGATTGCTACTAACGATTGTCATAAACTTTTGATAATCATCAGTAGAAAGTTCACTTTGGAGGTCATCCAGCAAATTGGATTGATATAGATTCTTGTATGCAGTTCTTACACTGTCTAGGTTGGTGATAATTTTTGCAGTTTCGAGTATTCGCGAGCTATTGGTAGTATCGAAACTCATCATCCAACTTATTCCGGATGGATTCATTGCAGACTTTAACGTCATGGCTTGTCTTACCTCTGGACTGTCGTCCGCATTGTCTTGAGCGTTAGACTTGTTGAATTCGGCAATAAGCTTTTTCCCCAGCCGATAGGTGATGTAAATACCTCCTAGCAC
>JBIPNK010000116.1:0-4833 GCA_044373365.1 Chitinophagaceae bacterium | reverse complement strand
CACCAGAAACGGTGCAACCTTCAGGCGCGACACCATCACCCAATACAAAAAAAACAAGCTGGAAACCAGCTTTCTGGAAGCACCTATCGAACTCAGGTACTCTGCCAGGCCAGACAACATGAACAAGGGCTGGAAGTTCGCTTTCGGTGCAAAAATTGGAACCCTGGTAGGTGCCAAGGTAAAATCCAAGGTTGATCTTGATGCAAGCGGCACTGGCGGTTACATCAGCAAGGAAAAAGACAAGCGCTACCTCAATACCACCCGCTTTGCCCTCACAGCAAGAGCCGGTTTGGGTAATCTTAGCTTTTTTGGAACTTATACGGTTACCAGCTTCTTCAAAGAAGGACTTGGGCCATCAGTAAGGCCTTTCTCATTTGGATTGGCTTTAAGCGGACTATAAAAAACATTCATTTTTGTTAGAAAAATCAACCTTATTCCAACAAGCTGAAAGAGCCATCCTGGTTGGGGTTGGACTAAAAGATCAAAAGGACATCCAGGTCAGGGAATACCTTGAAGAATTGGAATTTCTTGCCACCACAGCAGGAGCTATTACCGTCAAAACATTTGTACAAAAACTCCAGCACCCCGACTCCAAAACCTATATCGGAAAGGGTAAATTGGAAGAAATCAGGCAATACGCTGAAGGCAAAGACATCAGCCTCCTGATCTTTGACGATGAGCTCAGCGGTGCACAGATCGGCAATATTGAAAAAGCCGTCAACATCAAAACCATCGACCGCAGTGACCTGATCCTCGATATTTTTGCCCATCGTGCCAAAACAGCTCAGGCAAAGGCCCAAGTTGAACTGGCACAATACCAATACATTTTGCCCCGCTTGCGCGGGATGTGGAAACACCTTGAGCGCCTTGGTGGCGGTATCGGTACCAGGGGTCCGGGTGAATCTGAAATTGAAACAGACCGTAGGATTGTGCGCGAAAAAATCAACCTGCTGAGAAGAAAGTTGGGTGAGATTGAGAAACAGGCCTTCACCCAAAGAAAAGAAAGGGGCGAATTCATCCGCGTGGCGCTGGTTGGGTATACCAATGTTGGAAAGTCAACACTGATGAACCTCTTGAGCAAGAGCGAGGTACTGGCAGAAAATAAACTCTTCGCAACGCTGGACACCACCACAAGAAAAATCGTTTACGAAAATACCCCCTTCCTCCTGAGTGATACGGTTGGATTCATCCGCAAGCTCCCCCATCACCTCATTGAAAGTTTCAAGAGCACGCTGGATGAGGTGAAGGAAAGTGATATCCTCATGCATGTGGTGGATATTTCCCACCCGCAATATGAAGACCAGATGAAAGTGGTGAATGCAACCCTCGCAGAATTGGGTTGTTCAGACAAGCCCATGATTACCATTTTCAACAAGATGGATCAATACGAGGACCGGACTTTTGACGAATGGCTTGAGCCTGAAGTGAAAGAGAACCTGCTCAGCGAATTGTATAAACGCTGGCAAAATGAAACCCGCTCCAGCTGTGTTTTTGTATCCGCAACGCAGAGAAGGGAAATAGAAAAGCTTCGCACCACCATCCTCAACCAGGTACGCGAAATGTACGCCAAACGCTACCCTTACAAAACAGGATACCAGTCTATCGACTATGGCAACCAAGGAATATAATTGGGAATTTGTTGCCGATTCCGTTGAACAACTTGGTTTTGGTAAGTATGACATCGTTCAGGCCGAGATTGGCGAACGCACCATTTGCATTGCCCGTTTCAAAGACCAGCTCTATGGCTTTCAATCCAAATGCCCGCATGCAGGCGCCAAGATGGTCATGGGCTATATTGATGCGCAGGGCAATGCCGTATGCCCGCTACACCGCTTCAAGTTTGCACTGCGCAATGGTTACAATGTAACCGGTGAGGGATACAACATGAAAACATTTCCGATTGAATTGAGGGAAGACGGTGTATACGTTGGTTTTTAAAAATTATAAAAATAGCGTGATGAAAAGAGTACTGATTTTGTTGAGCTTGATATCAGCGTTTTCCAACACTTCATTTTCTCAGGTACCAGAACTGGATCCAGTGTTGATCTCCTCGTCCATGCAGCAAAAAAGGATCAGGGAAACGGGAAGAAATATTGCCATCCTCACCAAAGAAGACATCAAAAATATTCCTGCCAATTCTTTGGATGAACTTCTGCGTTTTGTTCCCGGAATTGAAGTGCAGCAAAGGGGGCCGCAGGGATCACAAGCAGACCTGATCATCCGCGGAGGCACTTTTCAACAGGTCTTGGTGGTAATTGATGGGATGCGGGCCAATGAGCCGCTGACCGGTCATTTCAATGCTTATATCCCCATTCTTCCCGAAGAGATTGAAAGGATCGAAGTCATCAAAGGTGCTGCTGCAGCCATTTTTGGACCGGACGCTGTGGGTGGTGTAATCCATGTCATTACAAAAGCGTTTGCTCAGGAATATGCAGCAAAAAACAAAACAGTGTTTGCTGCCCTTCAAACCGGACATTACAATTTGTTCAATGGTAAAATCGGTTTTTCTGCCAGCAATGAAAAATCTTATCTCTCGGTAGGGCTGCAACAACAGAAGGCAAAGGGCATGCCACTGAGGGGCACCACGGGGTATTTTGACAATGACCTGGGATCGATCAGTTATTCAAGAAAGTTAAACAAACAGTGGAGGTTGATGTTGAGGGGTGCTGCAGACAAACGAGACTTCAATGCACAGAATTTTTACACCAGTTTTCTCAGCGATACGGCAAATGAAACGGTCAGTTCCACCTGGCAACAGATGGCACTGTCAAAAACAGCAGAAAAATCCAGCTTCTCGCTCCTGGTCAATGCGCGCCAATTGAAAGACAGGTATGCATTTCGCCCGGCTGCCATCCCCAACCAAAATAGCACATCGCTCCTCAACATAGATGCCCGAAACAGTGTTCGCCTCAAGTGGCAACAAGCAAGGTTGACTACGGGCGTACAGGTGTTCAGCAAGCAGATCAGATCCAATGACAGGGGCAATCACCAGCACCTGCACACGGGCATCTATGCCAACCTTCAACACCAATTATTGAACAGGCTTTTTCTAACCGAGGGTATCCGCGCAGACTGGGACCAAAGCTACAAATGGGCACTGATCCCTCAACTCAACCTTGCCTATACCGGATCGATGGCAACCCTTAGGGCAAGTATCAGCAAAGGCATGAGGGATGCTGATTTTACTGAACGGTACAACAATTACAACAAAAAATTGGTTACCGGCGGAAGCATCGGAAACCCTGCACTGGAAGCCGAAAGAAGCCTCAACATGGAAATAGGTGCAGACCTTTTCCTGGATAAACCTGTTCAAATCCATGCAACGCTTTTCCAACGGAACCAGGCATCTCTGATCGATTGGGCTCCCACCGTTTATGCAGACATGCCCACCCGGAACAACCTGATCCCTACGGGTGTTTATGCCTTGGCCAGCAACATTGCCAATGTAAAAACCAGAGGGGCGGAACTGGATCTTTCTGGTGATCATGGCCTGGGCAAAGGAACCCGATTGAAATGGAACAGTGGAATCACGCGCCTAAGGTCTACAGGCAAAGGCAATACCCTGCCCTCCTTTTACCTTTCATCCCACGCAAAACTCTTGTGGAATACCAACATCAGAATCATGAATAAATCAGGATCCATTTCGATGGGAACGGTTTACAAAGAACGGAACAAGCAAACGGCCAATGCTATCAATGCAGCGATTACTTCTGCATACTTGACCATGAACCTGCGCATCGAGAAATACTTGTTCCAGAAAAAAGCGGGGTTGATGATTCAGGTTGATAATCTAACCAATATTGCGTATTCAGATCTGCTTGGGTCCATCATGCCCGGGCGCTGGATGCAGGCTGGGGTTTGGATCAATTTGAGTCGGTAGAATTAACTGAAAGCATCAGCAAGCTTACTGATTTCATAAACAAAGTTCCACCGGGAAGCCTCCCCGAAATAAGCAACTTCCTCTTCACCTGTTTTGACTGCACCCAGCTTTTCCATGGCCCTTTGAGACCTGAAATTGGAAGCGCCAACATGAAAAACGACCCTTTCTACAAAAGTAAAGGCATGGGCCAGCATTAAGTGTTTTACATTGCTGTTATAGGGCTTTCCCCAGCATGCCCTTGAAAAAAATGTATAGCCTATTTTGATCTCCTGAAGATCCGGTTTATGGTCATAGAATCTGGAAGAACCGATTGCCTCATCAGTTATGGCATCTTTGATCAAAAAAGCGCCTTTTGACGCCATGGCTCCATCAAAATAGTTTGAAAACACGGCATGCTGGTACCGGTCTGGATTGGGATGCTGTTCCCAAATCAAAGGATCGGAAGCTACGGCATAAAGCTCCTCAAAATCAGCTGCAGACAACGGGGTCAACTGAACCAGTTCGTTCTGAAGGTGGATGGGCTGCAAGTTTACAATTGCGGTAGGCATATTGGCCTAAAATTAAGTCCTAAAGGCAGAAATATTGTCAATATGAGCGCAGGAATGATTTTTTAGATATTACGGCAGTTTTTTCTTTTCAAAAATGATGAAAACCCCTATTTTTGCATCCCCATTAGGGAAATTCCTCAGTAGCTCAGTTGGTTAGAGCATCTGACTGTTAATCAGAGGGTCACTGGTTCGAGTCCAGTCTGAGGAGCCAAATAAAAAGATAAAAGGGTTATACTTGTATAGTGTAACCCTTTTTCATTTTAAATAATCAATATGAAAATCCATACAACTATGCCCGATAGACTAAAGCTATTCTTTCGTGAAGAATTGGAAATTTCTCATAACTATTTTTTAAATAAAGATTTTAGTACAAGCTGGCATCATTTAGAGAGAGCACATATACTT
>JBIPNK010000115.1:0-4841 GCA_044373365.1 Chitinophagaceae bacterium | reverse complement strand
TAAAGGTTTAGGGGTTGAGAGGTTTAGAAGTGTAGGGGTGTAGGGGTTTAGGGGTGGAGAGGTGTAGGGTTTAGTGGTTTAAAGGTTTAAAGGTGTAGGAGTTTAAAGTAGAAAGCAATCCCCAAGATCACCCCCTGACGCCTAAACCTCTACACCTTTCAACCCTTAAACCCGTAAACCTCAAACCTTCTAATAACGGTAATGCTCTCCTTTAAACGGACCGCTCTTGGCAATACCAAGGTAGTCAGCTTGCTCGGTAGTCAGTTCATCCAGGACCACACCAATTTTGGAAAGGTGCAATCTTGCAACTTTTTCGTCCAGGTGCTTGGGCAAAACATATACGTTCTTGTCGTATTGGGCATTGTTTGTCCAGAGTTCGATCTGCGCCAGGGTTTGGTTGGTGAATGAGTTGCTCATCACAAAGCTGGGATGCCCTGTAGCACAACCAAGGTTGACCAGGCGACCTTCAGCCAAAAGAATGATGTCTTTTCCGTCCACGTTGTAAATATCAACCTGTGGCTTGATGGTATCTTTTGTATCACCATAGTTGGTATTCAACCAGGCAACATCAATTTCAATGTCAAAATGTCCAATGTTACAAACAATGACCTTGTCTTTCATGGCCTTGAAATGGGCGCCTGTGATCAGGTCGCGGCAACCAGAAGCGGTAACCACAATGTCGGCCTCTTTCACAGCATCAATCATTCTCTTT
The DNA here is from genome assembly GCA_044373365.1 of Chitinophagaceae bacterium. Taxonomy (GTDB): domain Bacteria; phylum Bacteroidota; class Bacteroidia; order Chitinophagales; family Chitinophagaceae; genus Pollutibacter. Next base: position 4,129 of record JBIPNK010000115.1, on the reverse strand, counting down.
ACCTCAAAGCCATCCATTGCAGCCTGCAAAGCACAAATCGGATCAATCTCGGTAACAATTACTCGGCATCCGGCTCCTAAAAGAGAAGCCGCTGAACCCTTGCCCACATCACCATAACCTCCAACAACGGCTACCTTACCCGCCATCATCACATCAGTTGCCCTTCTGATGGCATCAACCAATGATTCTTTACATCCGTATTTGTTGTCAAACTTAGATTTGGTAACAGAGTCATTGACGTTGATCGCCGGCATGGGCAGTGTGCCTTTTGCTACGCGCTCATATAACCTGTGAACACCGGTAGTTGTTTCTTCAGAGATTCCTTTTACATGAGGAATCAGATCAGGGAACTGGTCCAACACCATGTTGGTCAAGTCTCCGCCATCGTCCAGGATCATGTTCAAAGGCTTGTCGCTGCTGCCGAAAAACAGGGTTTGTTCAATGCACCAATCAGCTTCCTCTATGCTTTGTCCTTTCCAGGCAAAAACGCCAATGCCTGCAGCAGCAATTGCAGCAGCAGCATGATCTTGTGTAGAGAAGATATTGCATGAGCTCCATTTCACCTCAGCGCCAAGGGCAACCAGGGTTTCAATCAATACGGCAGTCTGAATGGTCATGTGCAGACAACCTGCAATCCTTGCGCCTTTCAAAGGCTGGGATGCACCATATTCTGCACGAAGGGCCATCAATCCGGGCATTTCTGCCTCAGCGAGCCTGATTTCTTTTCTTCCCCATTCTGCGAGGGTAATATCCTTAACCTTGTACGGTAATGCAAAGTCGAGTTGTGCGGTAGTAGACATGTCTTATGAATTTTGCGCAAAGCTAACTTTTATTGGCTAAAAACCCACATCAGAGAGGATTTTTCGTAAGGTCAAGCACCATAATATAATCATCCAGAACATGACCATGTTCTATGACTGTGACAATATCCTGTTCAATGGCAAAACCCACATGCTGGTAAAACCCAACGGCTGGATTTCTCTTGTGAACGTTGAGCTCAAGTTCCTTGCATCCAAGGGGCATGCTTTCATCTGCAATGAACTTTAACATGGCCCTGCCAATGCCCTTGCCATGCATGGCAGGTTGTAGATAGAGTTTATGCACCCTGAACCGTTCAGGCTGGTTGGCCAGTTTCATGGAGTAAGAGGCATAGCCGACGGCTTCGTCATTCCATTCAACCAAAATGAACTGATGGCCTGTTTGTACCATTTGTTCTGTAAGGGCAGCGGTACTGTACCAGGTGTTAAGCAAGAATTCAATTTGAGCCATGGGAACAACCGATGGATAGACTTGTTTCCAGATCTCATCACTCAATCTTTTAATCTCTGGAATGAACTCAATTGATACTTTAGTTATCTTCAGCATTGTGTTGGTTTATATTTTGTATCTCTGAAATGATCAAGTGTTCATTGATCGCTTTTTTAGATAGAATGATGCCTGTCGCCAATGAGACCATTGCCCCAAGAAACATCATCAGGCTGGCATTGTCGGTTCCTGTTTTATGGCTTTCTTGCAGGAAAAGGAAAAAATCGTAGGTGCCATGAAAGACAATTGCCCAGAAAAGACCCAAAAACAGTAAAAAAGGCTCTTTTTGGGCAGAAAAACGTGCTTTTCCCATAAAATAACCCATAATAATGGCAAAACTGGCATGTGCGGGAACCGCCAGAAAGAGCCGCATGATGCCGGTCATCAGGCCATATTGACTGACATAGGATATGTTTTCAACCGTGGCAAATCCCATACCCACCATTACAGCATAGACGATTCCATCAAAGGGCTCATCAAACTCCTTTTTTCTGTAGGCATACCAAAACAGCATAAAAAACTTCCATATTTCTTCGGGCAGGGCCACAAAAAAATAGGCATTTATGGCTATTCCGCTGGTAGATGTGAAGAAAACTGGGAAAATTGATTGTATAAAACCTGCAGCAATCTCTAGTCCTAAGGCCGGCAAAACGCTGAACATTCCAAGCAGAAAGCTGATGATGAGGTGTCTTCTGGGCTCTCTGTTGTACTGGTCCTTGAATATGATGTACGCTGAAATTGCCACGCCAGGGGCAATGGCCAAAATGAGCCAGTTCATGAAATGATTTTCATGAAGTTAAAAACTTATTGCTTTCAGAACAGGATTGTTGTATAATTTAGTTAAGGCATTTGTGATCAGCGAGCAGGGGTGGAAGGATAAGGGGCCTATTAATTATTATATTTAATTTAATTAAGTTATTATATTTCAGTATATTATGAAACTTATATACAGTATTACTTTCTCAATAATGTTTATCTTATTTGTTTCCATTGCTGCGCATGGGCAACGATTCGGTGCCAACCCCTCATCGGTGAAATGGAAGAAAATAAGGGGAACTGTTGCCGATATTGTCTTTCCGGTTGGATCTGATGCTGCGGCAATCCGTGTCAATGCAATTACCCGTTTTTTGGAAAACCAACCCTCCGGTCGGTTGGGAACTGCCAGTTTGAGGATTCCTATTGTCTTGCAAACGCTTCCCACCGTATCAAATGCCTATGTCGGATTGGGTCCGTGGAGGAGTGAGTTCTTTTTGTTTCCTCCACAAGATGCAATGAACCTGGGCTCAACCAGCTGGCTTGATAATTTGAGCGTTCATGAATACAGGCATGTGCACCAGTATGCCAATTTTCGGAAAGGGCTATCCAGGTTTGCCTACCTGATTGCAGGGCAAGAAGGCCAGGCCTTGGCCAATGCTGCGTCTGTTCCAGACTGGTTTTTTGAAGGCGATGCTGTATATACTGAAACAAAATTCCTCAGCCAGGGCCGGGGAAGGCTCCCTGGATTTTATGATCCTTTCCGCAGTCTTTGGACGGCCAACAAGAAATATAGCTATCAGAAGCTGAGAAGTGGTTCGATGAAAGACCTGGTTCCCAACCATTATGCATTGGGTTATCTGTTGGTTGCTTATGGGTATGGCAGCCGAGGGGATGGCTTTTGGGCCAAGGTTACGGACGATGCAGCCAGGTTCAAGGGGTTGATTTATCCACTCCAATCTGCCATCAAAAGGCATACTGGTCTCAAATTCAATGCTTTTGTAAAGCATGCGATCGACTCGTTTCAGTCAAAGATGCCAGTATTGGCAAGCCATCCCTCGGTTCAGATGGTTAATAAGGTGGATGCCAAAAGGGTGGTTGATCATCATTTTCCCATTTGGCTCGGAGGGGACTCTGTCCTTGCTCTCCGCAAGGCCTACAACCAATTGCCCCATTGGGTGATTTTCAACCAGGGAAAGCTATCAAGGCTGGGTGTAAAGAACATTGGGGTGGATGATTATTATACCTACAAAAGGGGGAATATTGTCTATGCCGCATATTCACCTGATCCCAGGTGGCAATGGAAGGAAAGCAGTGACATCACCCTGTACAATATTTATGACCGAACAGCACAGCGGGTTACCAAGGGCAAGAGGTATTTTTCTCCGGATCTGTCCAATGATGGGCAGCAGTTGATTGCAGTGGATGTTGCTCCAGGAGGCAAAACCAGCCTCGATTTGATCAATCGGGAAACCGGTGAAAGGGTGAAGAGATTTGAAAATATTTCCGGCTTGTACTTTAGCTATCCTGTTTTTAGTCATTCAGATTCAATTGTTTATGTTATCGGAAGAAGAGACAATGGGGTATCTGCTTTGTTGCGGTTGGATCTTCAAAGCGGTTCATTTTCTGAACTACTGCCTTACACCAATGCACCGATGTCTTTCCTCAGGATCAGGGGAAACAAGCTACTGTTTACGGTTTCCCAGGGGCAGACCAACCAGTTTTGGGAGCATGACCTGGTGGCTGGTAAAACCGGCGTCCTGGCAGAGGGGGTTACCGGATCTTATGCTGGAGACATCCATGAAGATGGCAAAAAAATAGTGTACAGCAGTCCTTCCGCGGAAGGTGAGCAGGTATTTAGTGCTGATTATCGCTTTACTGAGGCTCATATCAATCCTTTGAAACCAGCAAGTGAAGTAGATTTGATGGTGGATGTCAACGCTACCACCGATCCGATAACAGATTACAAAAAGGCTGAGGGCCTGTTCCGGATCCATTCCTGGAGGCCTTTTTATGAACAACCTGAGTGGAGCTTTTCCCTTTATGGGCAGAACCTCCTCAATACAATGGT
>JBIPNK010000002.1:0-175439 GCA_044373365.1 Chitinophagaceae bacterium | reverse complement strand
TTTTGTTGGGGAAGGCCCTTGGAGGAGGCATGCCATTGGGAGCATTTGTGGCATCAAAGCAAATGATGGACAGTTTCACCCTCAATCCAGTGCTTGGGCATATCACCACATTTGGGGGTCATCCTGTTTGTTGTGCAGCTGGATTGGCAGCCCTGGAATTGTTGGCTGATGAAAAACTGATTTCCCAGGTAAAGAAAAATGAACTGCTTTTCACTGAACTATTGCATCATCCCATGATCAAGGATTTCAGGTCAGCGGGATTGTTGATGGCCATTGATTTTGGCACATGGGACCTGAACAAGAAAATCATTGACCGCTGCATTGCAAAAGGGGTGTTCACCGATTGGTTTCTTTTTGCTTCCCACTGCATGCGATTGGCCCCACCCCTGATCATTACAGAGGAAGAAATACGAACCGCATGCGGTATCATCCGCACCTGTTGTGATGAAGAGCAAGCCAATTGCTAGAAACTGGACCGGAGCAATTGGGTTATTTGCTCAGGTGCATGCTTCTCTCCTTGTACAAGGTCCTGAAATAGGGATCCCTGAGGTCTTTGATGAAACGAATGGCCTCGCCAGTCGATTTCATTTCTGGTCCTAATTCCTTGCTGACGCCAGGGAATTTATCGAAACTGAACACCGGTTCCTTGATCGCAAAACCTTCCAATTTTTTCTCGTAGGTAAAATCAGTCAACTTGTGCGTTCCCATCATGATCTTGGTCGCAATGTTGAGGTAAGGAATCTGATAGGCTTTTGCAATAAATGGCGTAGTTCTGGATGCACGCGGGTTCGCCTCAATCACAAATACCTGGCCTTTCTTGATGGCGAACTGTATGTTGATCAACCCCCTGATGTCGAGGGCCCTTGCAATTTTTTCTGCATAGAATTCCATGGTGGTCACCTCAAGTGGTGTAAGGTTGAAGGCCGGAAGCACAGCATTGCTGTCTCCACTGTGGATGCCCGCTGGTTCAATGTGCTCCATCACACCCATCACATGGAAATTTTCTCCATCGAAAATGCCATCAATCTCCGCTTCCTGGCAACGGTCCAAGAAATGGTCGAGGAGGATTTTGTTGTCCGGCAAATGCTTGAGCAGGCTCACTACTGCAGATTCCAGTTCATCATCATTGATAACAATCCGCATCCTTTGTCCGCCTAAAACATAAGAAGGCCTGACCAGTACAGGGTATCCCACCGTTTTGGCCACTTCAACGGCTTCGTCAACCGTGTTGGCTGTTCCGTAGTTGGGATAGGGGATTTCCAGGCTTTTCAGCATATCACTGAATCGACCACGGTCTTCTGCAATGTCCATGTTGTCAAAGGAGGTACCAATGATCTTGATGCCTTTGTTGTGCAGTTTTTCAGCCAGCTTCAAGGCCGTCTGTCCACCCAGTTGCACAATCACCCCTTCAGGTTTTTCATACTCAATCAATTCCCAGAGGTGTTCCCAAAAAACGGGTTCAAAATAGAGTTTGTCTGCAATGTCAAAATCAGTGGAAACGGTTTCAGGATTGCAGTTGACCATGATGGCTTCATAGCCACATTCCTTGATGGCAAGCAAGCCATGTACACAGCAATAATCAAACTCAATGCCCTGGCCAATCCTGTTGGGTCCTGAGCCCAATACGATGATTTTTTTCTTGTCGCTTACCTTGCTTTCGTTGGTGCCATTGTTTTCAAAACTGCTATAGAAATAAGGTGTTTTGGCCTCAAATTCTGCAGAACAGGTATCCACCATTTTGTAGACCCTGGTGATCCCAGCAGCCTTTCTTTTTTCATAAACAGCGTCCTCAGTGCCATCCTGCATGATCTTGCAAATCTGCTCATCGCTAAAGCCATGGTGTTTTGCTTTTTTGATCAGTTCAATGGGCAGTGAATCAAATTTGTATTTGGCAATTTCTTTTTCTACGTCAACAATCTTCTGTATCTCGTATATGAACCACCTGTCGATCAAGGTAGCCTGACAAACTGATTTTACGCTGATGCCCATCATCAGGGCATCCTTGATGCGGAATATCCTGTCCCATTTGGGTGTCTTGAGGTACTCCAGTATCTCAGCGGCATGCATCATGCTCTTGCCATAGTATCCCAGTCCTACTGCGTTGTTTTCCAGGCTTTGGCATGCCTTCTGGATGGCTTCTGTAAAGCTTCTTCCAATGGACATCACTTCACCTACGGATTTCATTTGAAGTCCTAGGGTATCATTGGCCCCCTTGAATTTGTCAAAATTCCATCTTGGAACCTTCACAATGACATAGTCGAGCGCAGGTTCAAAATAGGCTGATGTGGTTTGTGTAATTTGGTTTTTTAACTCATCGAGGCTATAGCCCAGTGCAAGTTTTGCAGCAATTTTCGCAATGGGATATCCTGTTGCCTTGGATGCCAGTGCTGAAGAGCGGCTTACCCGCGGGTTGATCTCAATGGCGATGATTTCTTCTGTTTCAGGGTTCAAGGCAAACTGCACGTTGCAACCACCGGCAAAATTGCCAAGGTCACGCATCATCCTGATGGCGGTATTCCTCATCAGCTGAAAAGCCGTATCGCTCAAGGTCATCGCGGGTGCAACCGTAATAGAATCTCCCGTATGCACACCCATGGGGTCAAAGTTCTCTACTGTACAGATGATGGCCACATTGTCTTTTGAATCCCTGAGCAATTCAAGCTCATATTCCTTCCATCCCAGTACTGCTTTTTCAACCAGTACCTCGTGGATGGGAGAGGCGGAAAGTCCACGGTTCAGGGCCTCATCCAAAAATTCTTTGCTGTGCACAAAGCCACCTCCGGTTCCTCCCAACGTGAAAGAGGGCCTGATCACCAGCGGAAAGCCAATTTCCTGGGCAAATTCTTTGCCTTCCAAAAATGAGTTGGCTGTTCTTGCAGGCGCCACCTGGATGCCCATGCGGATCATCCACTGCCTGAACAGTTCCCTGTCCTCGGCCTTATCAATGGCTTTTATATCCACTCCAATCAGTCTTACATTGTATTTCTCCCAAATCCCCAATTCAGCAGCCTCTTTGGCCAGGTTGAGGGCTGTTTGTCCACCCATGGTGGCCAACACTGCATCAATCTGGTTTTCCTGAAGAATCTGTTCGATGCTTTCCGTATTCAATGGCAAGAGATAAACCCTGTCAGCCATCATAGGGTCGGTCATGATCGTTGCCGGATTGGAATTGATCAGGATTACTTTGATGCCCTCTTCGCGGAGACTTCTGGCTGCCTGGGTACCTGAATAGTCAAATTCGCAGGCTTGGCCAATGATGATGGGTCCTGAACCGATGATGAGTACTGAATGGATCGAAGCGTCTTTTGGCATGAGATGGACTTGAGATTATTGGTTTATGGGCATAAAAAAACCGGGTTATACCCGGGGGGCAAAGGTAATGTTTGGACATAACTTTGCGAAGGAAATATTCAGATATTCAATAAGATTATCCTTTCTGTTGAAACTTGGTGGGAAATTCAGGCCTGGTTATGGTAGGCGGCTATTTCAAAATCCTCCACAACTGCAGTTTTACCCATATCTGGGAACTTGATGGCATCATTCAAAGATTCATTTTCTCTTTTTTTGCTGATGCCAACAACGGCCGCCAGTGCGGCCCAAACCAATACGATTTTTGTAATAATATATTTCATGGTGATGATGGTACTCCTTTTTAGACAACAAATAATGCCAATATGTTGTATTGCAGTATTGATTTTTTTTAAAATCTACTCCTGTCAGTAGCTTTGCCCCATGAGGATCTTTTTGTTTTCATGTGTTTGTTGTCTGCTCGTTGCTGCCAAAGGGGTTGCACAACCACCCGGCGGATTGAACTATTTTTCCTATCCCTTGTCCGTCAAACCCAAGCTCAATGCCAATTTTGGGGAAATGCGGAACAACCATTTTCACATGGGGCTTGATCTTTCAACGGAGGGCAGGGAGAACCTGCCGGTCCTGGCTCCAGCGGATGGGTATCTTGCCCGCATCAAGATCGAAACAGGCGGATTCGGAAGGGCCTTGTACGTGAACCATCCAAATGGAACCACCACACTCTATGCCCACATGAACAGGTTCATCCCGGCTGCAGAACAATTCCTGCGGGCAAAACAATATGAACAGCAAACCTGGAAGATTGATGTCAACCTGCCTGCTGACCTTATTCCGCTTAAAAAGGGACAGTTGATCGGGTACAGCGGAAATACAGGGGCATCCCAAGGACCCCATGTCCATTTTGAGATCAGGGATACGAAAACTGAAAACTGTATTAATCCGTTGCTGTACAGGTTTCCTTTGCATGATGTTACCCCCCCGGATGTGTACAGGCTTGTTTTTTATGATAGGGATAAAAGTATTTTTGAGCAATCACCGATTCCTTTCACGCTTGTCAGGGTGGGCAACGAATTCAGGCCATTGGGGTTGGTGGAACTGCCATTTGACAGGGCCTTCATGGCCATTCAGGCCACAGACAGGATGACCGGGATTCCCAATCCCAATGGGTTTTTCAGTGCATCCTTGTTCAAAGATGACGGATTGATTTCAAGCTTTGAGATGGACAATATCGGGTATGATAAAACAAGGTACCTCAACGGCCATATCGATTACCCAACCAGGGCCAAAGGGGGTGGTTATTACCAGATGTTGTTTCCCCCCAAAGGTTATGCAGTAGACATGTACAAGCCCAGCGATGCTGCTAAAGACCATATCCGGGTATCTTCAGTTCCCGAATCCTACAGCATCAAGGTGACGGATGCCTACGGGAACAGCTCTTATGTGGAATTCAGGGTCAGCAGAAAAGCCGGTGAACGACAAGCCAATGTTTTTTCAGGAGAACAGATGGAGCCCAATACCCTGAATGTGTATGAAGATGAAAACATTCAGTTCGTTTTCAAGGAAGATGCATTTTATGATGCCTTCCATTTTTCTGTACAATCATTTTATGCCAACAGTGCAGCGGAACTCTCTTCTGTTTATCAAGCACTCCCCGCCGATATTCCGGTTCAATCGTATTTTACTGCCCGCCTCAAACCCAATCGGAACAACTTGTTGGTGAACAAGGATAGGGTGGTCATGAAAAGGACCTACAAGGCAAAAACAGAAATCAAAAAGGCTGTTGAAGAGAAAGGTTGGTACGCGGCCCAGTTCCGTGATTTTGGCTTTTTCCAATTGCTGGAAGACCTTCAGCCACCGAGCCTTTCCTCCTCCCTCCAGTCAGGAGCAACTGTTCGGGCAGGGTCAAGGATTGTTTTTGATGTTGCTGACAACAACAAAAACATCAGAGAATTCAGGGTTAGTGTTGATGGGCAATGGCTCATGTTCCAGCCTTCAGGTAGCCGTTTTGTATATACCGTTGATGAACATTTTCCTTTGGGTGAACATAAGCTTTCAGTTGTTGTTTATGATGAAGCGGGAAACAATACGACCCGGGAATACATCATCAAACGCAACTAATTCAACAGTATGGTACTTATCGAAGGCAAAAAAGCACCTGCTTTCACAGCAGTGGATCAGGACGGACAGAAAATCAAGCTGGCAGATTTCAAAGGTAAAAAGCTTGCCCTCTATTTTTACCCCAAGGACGCTACCAGTACCTGTACCGTGCAGGCCTGCAACCTCAGGGATGGTTTCAAGGAACTCAGCAAGAAAGGAATCGAAGTGGTGGGCGTGAGCCCTGATGATGAGAAATCACACCTCAAGTTCATTGCCAAACAAGCGCTTCCTTTTCGCCTCATCGCCGATACCGATAAAGCCCTTTGCGAGAAATTCGGGGTTTGGGCAGAGAAATCCATGTATGGCAAAAAATACATGGGCGTATTGCGCACCACTTTTCTGATTGATGAGAACGGAATCTTGGTCAAGATCCTTGACAAGCCAAAGGTGAAAGAGCATGCAAGTGAGATTGCAGCAGAATTTGGCTTATAACAGCCAGGTGATTTCTCCGAAAGGAATCCTTTCTTCCATTCCATGCATGATCAGCAGGTGCCCATCTTTGTCTACTCCGCTGACTTTTGCCTGGAACTGAATGTTGTTTCTTTTGAATGGCACTACTTCATTTTTTTTAAAAAGCTGTGCATTGTAGGCGGATAACAGCTGGTCGAATGGCTTGTTTGTAAGCATGGAGAAACGGTTCTCAAGATGTTGACAGAGTTCTTTGGCAAGGGTGATTGGATCAAATGCCTTACCGGTGATTTGTTTGAGTGAGACTGGCTTTCCTTCCATTGTATCAAAAGCAGTCTGGTTGATGTTGATGCCCATTCCGATGATGGCTTTGTCCCATCGGTCTGCTTTGACCATGTTTTCAATCAGGATGCCTCCTGCCTTTCTGTCACGCCAGTAGAGATCATTCGGCCATTTGATCCTGGTTTCATCTCCGGCATAAGCAGAAAAAAAATCAAAACAGGCCAGAGCGACTGCAACAGAAAGCTGAAATTGGTTGTTAAGCTGGAGGCCTGAACAGTCTTTGACTACAGATAGGATGATGTTTTCACCCGGCGTGCTGCTCCAAGTTTTAGCCCTTTGCCCCTTGCCTTGGTACTGGTCAAGGGCAAAATAAGCCGTACCGTCTGAAGTTTGCCCCATGCGGGCCTCATTCATGGCATGGTTATTGGTACTATCAGTTGTGGGCAATATGTTAAATGGTTCGCCGGTCATGTTGCTCCCCCAAAGGGATGGAAATAATCCTTATTTTTGGGCAAGTTACTTAAGGAACAATTAAAATAAATTCATTGACATCAATTTCAGCGTCAGCAGCACCACGCAAAAGAGTTACAAGGCTAACCAGAAGCAGCAAGATCATGAAAGTGATCATCAATGCAATCCACGATAAAAAAGGGGAACATGTGGTTTCCCTGGACCTCAGAAAGATTACAGAAGCGGTTTCAGATTTTTTTATTGTTTGTGAAGCATCCTCCACCGTTCAGGTAAGGGCCATTGCTGATTGGGTAGAGGCAGAGGTCAAAGCAGAGTGCGATGAAAGGCCTTACAAGCATGAAGGACACAGTGCCGGCCAGTGGGTACTGATAGATTATGTGAACGTAGTTGTTCATGTTTTCCTGGCCGAAACAAGAAAGTTCTATAAGTTAGAGGAAATGTGGAGTGATGGTGTGGCAGAAGATGAGGCGGATCCTATCACTGAAGCGCCTGCAAAGGCCACAAAAGCAGCAAAAACAACCAGAAAGACAACAAAGAAATAAAGTGCTCATATGAACCAGGAAGACAACAGCAACGAAAAGCGTTCCAATCCTTTCAGTGCTTTCAAACGGAAAAAAGCATCTGGAGGCAATGGTCCATCTTCAAAAGTACCCAAATTCAGTTTTTACTGGATATACGTGATAGCAGCTGTCATGTTGATTGGATATCAGGTCATGAGGGGTGTTAACCCCGATGCCCGCAACATCACAGAGTTGGAGTTCAAGCAGAAAATGCTTGTGCACAATGACGTACAAAAGCTGGAGCCTGTCAAGAACAAAGGCGTGATCAGGGTGTTCATCAAAAAAGACAGCCTTGCCAAGCCCGCTTATCAGGAATTGTTGGGTGATAAGTTGAAATATGCCCAAGCCTCAAAGGGGCCTCATTTCCAGTTCAGCTACTCAAAAGTTGATGACTACCAGGAAAACCTGGACAAATATTTTACTGCCAATCCCCAGGTGGATCCAGTGCCGGTTGATCCTGTGAGCGATCCTGAATTCTTTGGCCCATTGCTCAATGTACTTTTCCCCTTGCTGATGTTTGGACTGCTTTTCGTGTTGATGATGCGGAAGATGGGTGGTGGAGCTGGCGGCGGCGGCGGCGGTGGTGGCGGAATTTTCAATATTGGAAAATCAAAAGCACAGTTATTTGACAAGGGTACCAAGGTCAATATCACTTTCCAGGATGTAGCAGGCCTCGATGAGGCCAAGCAGGAAGTAATGGAAATTGTTGACTTCCTGAAGCACCCCAAAAAATATACTGCCCTGGGTGGAAAAATTCCCAAAGGAGCCTTGCTCGTTGGTCCTCCGGGTACTGGTAAAACACTGTTGGCAAAGGCCATGGCAGGTGAGGCACAGGTGCCATTTTTCTCCATGTCTGGCTCTGATTTTGTTGAGATGTTTGTAGGTGTGGGTGCCAGCAGGGTGCGTGACCTGTTCAAGCAGGCCAGGGAAAAAGCGCCTTGTATTATTTTTATTGACGAGATTGATGCCATCGGACGTGCCCGTGGAAAGAACATGATGATGAGCAATGATGAGCGTGAAAATACCCTTAACCAGCTGCTGGTGGAAATGGATGGTTTTGGCGGAGACAGTGGCATCATCATTCTTGCTGCAACCAATCGTCCTGATGTACTCGACAGTGCATTGTTGAGGCCAGGCAGGTTTGACAGGCAGATCAGCATTGATAAGCCTGATGTCAAAGGACGTGAAACCATCTTCCTTGTTCACCTCAAGCCCATCAAGCATTCAGAGAAACTGGATATCCATAAGTTGGCAGAGCAGACTCCTGGTTTTGCTGGTGCAGATATTGCGAATGTCTGCAACGAAGCAGCCCTTATTGCTGCAAGGAAAGGCAAGGAGCAGGTAGACATGGATGATTTCCAGGATGCCATTGACAGGGTAATTGGTGGTTTGGAAAAAAAGAACAAGATCATCCTCCCTGAAGAAAAGAAAATCATTGCCTACCATGAAGCAGGCCATGCCGTATGCGGATGGTTCCTCGAGCATGCCTATCCTTTGTTGAAAGTGACCATTGTTCCCCGAGGCGTTGCAGCATTGGGATACGCACAATACACGCCTAAAGAACAGTATCTCTACAATACAGAGCAGTTGACCGATCAGATGTGCATGACCCTGGGCGGCAGGGCCAGCGAACAAATCTTTTTCGGAAAGATCTCAACAGGTGCGCAAAATGATTTGCAGCAGGTAACCAAAATGTCTTATGCAATGGTTACTGTCTATGGCATGAGCGAGAAGGTGGGCAATGTAAGTTTTTATGATCCTGCACAGGAAAGCACTTTTACCAAGCCTTATAGCGAGGAAACAGGAAAAATTATTGACAGTGAGGTAAGGGTACTGGTAGATCAGGCTTACAGGCGCACCATTGAATTGCTTACTGAAAAGAAAGCGGAAGTTGAGAAGATTGCCCTGGCCTTGTTAGACCGCGAAGTGCTTCACCAGCAGGACGTCGAAGATTTGATTGGCAAGCGCCCATACGAGGAGAAAAAAATATTTGCAACAGAGACTGAACCTGTGGTAGAAGAGCAGCCTGCTGCTGAGGTAATCGAATCAGCAGCCCCCGAGGTTGATGCCACTGAAAAGGGATCAGAAGGAGAACAAAATCCTGCATAGGCATGGAGGCATCTACTGGAAAAGAAGGCATACTGAAGAATATCCGAAAAGCGCTGACACAACCAGTGGACCAGCCTTTCCCCGGTATTGAAAAGATCAATTTTGCTTTTGAAAAGCCGGATGACGATCTCTCTGTATTGTTTGCTGAAAGATTCAGTTCACTACTTGGTAAATTTTCTTTTTGCGCCAATGAAGAAGACCTGGTCAACCAGATCAGACAGCTGGTTCTAGACCGTGGATGGACTGAGGTTCATTGTGCAGATGAGAACATCAAAGGCGCCTTGTCATCATTTGGTTTTCCTGCATTTTCTGAAATGCCACTCGGCGATGTCGATGTTTCCATCACCAAATGTGAGGTACTTGTGGCGCGCACAGGATCAATGGTGCTCAGCAGTACTGAGTCTTCCGGCAGGTTGACCAGTGTATATGCCCCCATTCATGTTTGCATTGCAAAGGCCAGTCAGCTTGTATATGATATCAAGGATGCGCTTGAGTTCATGCAAAAAAAATACGGCAATCAGCTGCCTTCCATGATTTCTTTTGCCACGGGCCCTAGCCGTACGGCTGATATCGAAAAAACCCTTGTTGTAGGTGTTCATGGCCCCAAAGAGGTATTTTGCTTTCTCCTTGATAAATAGCGCCTTAACACAATTCCCAATAAGCAGTATCTTTGGCCATGCACATTCCTGCAGGAAAAAAAGTTTATTTCCTTTCTGATTTTCATCTCGGTGTCCCTGACCATGCGTCCAGCCTTGTCAGGGAGAAAAAAATTGTTGCGTTTCTTGACCGGGCCAAAGCCGATGCTGCAATAATTTTTATCGTTGGGGATCTGTTTGATTTTTGGTTCGAGTACCGAAAAGTAGTGCCCAAAGGCTTTGTGCGAATCTTGGGGAAATTGGCTGAATTGACTGATTCCGGCATACCCGTTCATTTCTTTGTAGGCAACCATGACATGTGGATGTCTGGCTATTTTGAAAAGGAATTGAATATTCCAGTTTACCATGAACCCAGGGTATTTGAATTCAACGAAAAAAAATTGTTGGTAGGGCATGGCGATGGACTGGGTCCGGGTGACCATGGGTACAAGACCATCAAAAAACTCTTCAGGAATCCGTTGTCAAAATTTCTTTTTGGTTTGATCCCTCCTTTTTTTGGCATTTCATTGGCCGAATATTTCAGCAAGAGCAGCAGGGCTTCCACTGGTGAGCGTGATGAAAAATTCCTGGGCGAGGAAAATGAGTGGCTGATCCTTTACTGCAGAGAAAAGCTCAAGGAGCATGCCTATGATTATTTCGTTTTTGGTCACCGGCATCTTCCTATCGATTTCCAGCTGAATGAAAAAAGCCGTTACATCAACCTTGGGGATTGGATTAAATATGACTCCTATGCAGTTTTGGATGGGACTGCATTACACCTGAAATTCAATTGACATGAGAATCCTGGTTTTCATTGCAATAGTGCTTGGTTGTTTGATCAATACCGGAAAGGCGCAGCAAGCCATTGTGACGGAACACCCCAAATCAATCAAGGGCGATTTTTCTTATTGTATGCCAGATCAACTGGGCAATGTATTTGCCCTGAGCAGTTCAGGACAGCTCAAGAAATACAATGCCAACCTTGACTCTATGGGTGTTTTCAATGAGGTGAGGCGGTATGGAAAACTCTACAGTATTTCAGCAGACAACTCATTGAGAAGCCTGTTGTATTTCAAGGAATACAGGATAATTCTTGTGCTCGACAGGCTGATGCAGGTGGTCAATAAAATTGATATCCGAAAAGCAAATATCTTTCAGGCCCAGGCCGTCGCACAGGGCTATGACAATACCATTTGGGTATTTGATGAGCAGGAAAGCCGGTTGAAAAAATTGGATCTGAATGGGAAACCATTGTTTGAAACAGCTGACCTTAGGTTGGTGTTCAATGAAACCTTGACGCCCTCCACCATTTTTGATGCTGCCGGATTTGTGTACTTGTATGATGCCGAGAAAGGCCTGTATATATTTGATTACTACGGAGCCTTGAAGAACCGTATCGCACTGATCGGTTGGACATCTGTTCAGGCCATTGGTAAAAAAATCATCGGATTGAAAAACGGAAAGGTCATGGTGTATACCCCTGGCGACATCGACATCAAAGAAATGCAGTTGCCGTTCCCTATTTCCATGTCCCATCAGATCAGGTTCACATTGAATGCCATCTATGTGCGCGATAGCACGGGCATTACCCAATACGAATGGAATAAATAATTATAAGATGCAAGAGGTATTGAACAAGACATTTCTTGACAACAGCTTTAAGGATTACCTGATGGTATTCGGTTTTATTTTCAGTGTACTTATCCTTCGAAAAGTAGCCAGCAAAAAAATTACAAGATTGATTTTCTATGCTTTCAGAAAAATGGGCCGAAGAATCAACGAAAAAGAATTTTTTGACCTGGTGCTCGCGCCGCTGGAGAATTTCGTCTTTTTCTCAGCAACCTATATTGCGTTGAACAGCCTGAATTTCCCAAGAGAGTTTGGCTTCAAGATCATGAAAATCAAGTCCGATGTATTGCTGGACAGGATGGCTTCAGGCGTACTGATCTATTTCTTTTTTCATACCCTGTTGCGGGTCACTGATTACCTGGCCATCGTCATGGAAAAAAAGGCAAAGGCCACAGAGGATTACAGTGATGACCAGTTGATCATTTTTTTCAGGGAATTCCTGAAGGTTATTTTGATCATTGTTTGTATTCTGGTGATGATCCGGTATGTGTTCAATCAGGACATCACAAAGTTATTGGCGGGTTTGAGCATTGTGGGTGCTGCCATTGCCCTTGCTGCAAAGGAAAGCATCGAAAACCTGATTGCCTCTTTCATCATTTTCTTTGACAGGCCTTTTACGGTGGGTGATCTTTTGAAGGTGCAAGAAGTCAATGGAACTGTGGAGAAAATTGGATTGCGCAGCACCAGGATCCGCACCACCGAAAGGACCTATTTAACCATACCCAACAAACAGATGGTGGACAGTATTGTAGATAATCTTTCTCTTCGCAACAAGCGCCGCTTTGAGATGGTATTAGCGTTGGACCCCCGTTCAACCGTCGACCAGTTGAAAAAGGTTTTGAAAGAGATGGAGGAAAAAATGAATTATCCGGATCTTGAAGAAAAAACAATTTTGCTGAGTGATATCCGCATTGATTCCTATACCGTGACCATTGAATGCATTACCGGGGTTATCAGTATCGCAGACTTCAATGCACTAAAACAAAAGTTGAATTTTGAGGTATTATATTTGCTGGAAACCAATGGAATAGCGGTTGCAGGAAAAGAACGGTTGATCAATACAACCCTAAAGTCCTGATTTTAGTTCCAGCAACATCGCCCGGATATTTTTGAGGCTTTCAATCGCCTCGAAGCGTTCGTTTACTTTTTTTCCACTTTTGATGAATGATTTAGCTCCATTGATGGTGTATTTTCTTTCTTTCAAAAGAAAATAAATGAGCTTGAGGTTTTTTACATCATCGGGTCTGAAAAACCGGTCTCCTTTCCTGTTTTTCCTGGGCTTTAAGATGTCAAATTCATTTTCCCAAAAACGGATCAGGGAAATGTTTACCCTGAACATGGCGGCTACTTCTCCGATGGGATAGTATTGTTTGCTGTAAAGAATGCTGTCTTCTGGGATATCCAGCATGGCAATGTCTGTTATTTTCTTTACAGCTTGGGGCCTGCCTTTTTTTGCCTTTTTCAGTGCTGGTGCTGAGGCATCATCAACAACCACCACTTGTTCTGTGGTCTCGGGCCCTTCAATAGAAGGCTCTTCCACCACCTGGGCAGGGGGGGCAATCTTATATGACTTTCTTTTCGACTCGGCAGGTTTACCGGTCAGCTTGATGGGTTCACCGCCAAATAGGTCTAATTGCTGGAGCATTGTGGCGAAATTAGGAACTAATTTTTTTGTGTTGTGGCTGAGTTATGCACAACTGTATCAATCAAATGACTGGTTACGGGAGGCAGCCAGTTTCAGGATCTGCTGGTACTGCTCAGGGGTAAGGTCATTATAGAAGAAATAAATGGGATCCAATCGCTTCCTCCCTTTGAAAACCTCATAGTGAAGATGGGAGCCCGTTGATTTGCCTGTACTGCCAACATAGCCAATGACTTCACCCCTTTTCACCCTTTGGCCTCTTTTGGCTTTTATCCTTGACATGTGGCCATAAAGGGTGCTGTAAGAATAGCCATGCTGGATGACAATATGGTTGCCATAACCATTGCCGAGGTTGCCGGCTGTTTGCACGGTACCTTCTGCCGTTGCATAGATCGGCGTACCTTGTGGTGCACTGAAATCAAGTCCTGGATGAAATTTGACAGTTTTGTATACCGGGTCAATCCTGTATCCAAAACCCGAAGACAGCCTGTTAAGGTCTCGGTTGCTCAAGGGTTGAATCGCAGGGGTGCTGGCCAGGAGTTTTTCTTTGTTCTTGATCATTTTCTCAATTTCCTTATACGACCCTTCCTGGTTGGTAATCCTGTTGTAGATGGTGTTGAGCGTATTGTATATACCCTCTGTCATTTCGCTGTTTTCCATTCCGGCCACAAGCTGCAACTCCTTCTTGGATTCTATCTGTTTTGCCCTTGCACTATCGGGGATGGGGGTGGCTTCAAAAACGGATCGATAAACCTCATTATCCCTTCTTTCCAGCAATTTTAGCCTGTCATCAATATCCCGGTAGCGGTCTGCATAGATTTTGTTGACCTCTTCTGCCCTTTCAAGCTGCACTTTTAGGATTTTTTCCTTTGGGGAATCAACGAACCTGAAGGCAATGGCCACAATGATCAATCCGGTAACGATGGCGGTAGAGATGAAGGCCAATACCCTCAAAAGTGCCACCCTGAGTGGCACAACCTGCTTCTCATAGCGAAGCGTGTGGGTATTATAATAATATTTGATCTTCTTCATCCGCTGCCCATCTTTTAAAAAATGTATTTTTGCTGGCCTGGCGAATTGCAAATATAAACCATTGATCCAAGACGGATCCCTATAAAAGGATTAAGAAATGACATCAGCGGAGATTAGAAACAAGTTTTTGAAGTTTTTTGAAGGGAAAGGACACCATATTGTTCCCTCTGCACCCATTGTATTGAAGGATGATCCCACCCTTTTGTTCACCAATGCAGGGATGAACCAGTTCAAGGATTATTTTCTGGGCAACAAGCCTGCGCCCTATAAAAGGGCGGTTGATACGCAAAAATGCCTGCGTGTAAGTGGAAAGCACAACGACCTGGAAGAGGTCGGTGTGGATACCTACCACCATACCATGTTTGAAATGTTGGGCAACTGGAGCTTTGGTGATTATTTCAAAAAGGAAGCCATATCATGGAGCTGGGAACTGTTGACAGAGGAATATGGCATTGACAAGGACCGCCTCTATGCTACAGTTTTTGAAGGCGATGCAAAAGAAAATATCCCCGCCTCAACCATCGCGTTGGGTATTTGGAAGGAATTGCTGCCAGAAGATCATATTGTTTTTGGAAACAAGAAGGATAATTTTTGGGAAATGGGTGACACAGGCCCCTGCGGCCCTTGCAGTGAAATCCATGTGGATTGCAGGTCTGCGGAAGAGCGGGCTGCCGTACCCGGCCATCTCTTGGTCAACAAAGACCATCCACAGGTCATTGAGATTTGGAACAATGTTTTCATCCAGTACAACCGATTGAAGGATGGAACACTGCAACCCCTTGCTGCTACCCATGTGGACACGGGGATGGGGCTTGAGCGCCTGGTTCGTGTTTTGCAAGGGAAGTCTTCCAACTATGATACCGATATTTTTTCAGGCTCCATACAAACCACAGAAGTAATTGCTGGTAAAAAATATACTGCCGGAGACTCAAAACAAGATGTGGCATTCAGGGTTTTGGCAGACCACATACGGGCCATTGCTTTTACCATTGCTGATGGTCAGCTGCCATCAAATACAGGAGCAGGGTACGTGATCAGAAGAATACTGCGCAGGGCTGTACGGTATTATTATTCCTATCTGGATGTAAAGGAGCCCATGCTGCATCAATTGTTGCCAGGATTGGCTGAGCAGTTCAATGAAGTTTTTCCTGAACTGCAGGCCCAGCTGGGATTCATTGCAAAAGTGGTGAAAGAAGAGGAGGAAACATTTCTGCGCACATTGGGCAAGGGATTGAAAAAGATTGATGATATTCTTGAACAGGCAAAACAATCAGGCACCATTGATGGTGCTGCTGCATTTGAATTATACGATACGTATGGCTTCCCCATCGACCTTACCCGATTGATTGCTTTGGAACAGGATGTCAAGGTGGATGAAGAGGGATTTGAGCGGGAAATGCAGGTTCAGAAAAACCGTAGCCGTGCTGCGACCGCATCAGATGTAGAAGACTGGGTTAATGTATCCCAGCCGTCGTCCATGGCTGGAAAAGCATTTGTCGGATATGATGAATTGTCCTGCAGCACCAATTTGCTGCGGTATAGAAAGGTAACAGCAAAAGGGCAAACCAATTTTCAGGTAGTGTTGGAGCAGACTCCGTTTTATGCAGAGAGTGGTGGACAGGTCGGGGATACAGGAACCATTACCATGGGTGATCATGTGATTGAGGTACTCAATACCAAAAAAGAAAATGACCTGATTGTACATACAGTGTCGGCATTGCCCGAAACAGTTGCTCCTGCTGTTTTTGCTGCCGTCAATGCCAATAGGAGAAAAGAAATCACCAATCACCATACCCTTACCCATTTATTGCATGCAGCATTGCGCAGTGTGTTGGGAACCCATGTGGCGCAAAAAGGATCATTGGTTTCAAGTGATGGCATGCGTTTTGATTTTTCGCATTTTGCAAAAATGACAGACGAGGAATTGGCAGCCGTTACGGCAATGGTCAATGAGAAAATCCGCGAAAATATTCCTGTTATCATCAGGGAAATGGACAAGGAAGAAGCCATGAAACTGGGTGCCATGGCCCTTTTCGGAGAAAAATATGGTGACAAGGTGAGGGTGGTTACCATTGATCCTTCATACTCTATTGAACTCTGTGGAGGAACACATGTTTCTCAAACAGGAGCACTGGGTCAATGCATGATCGTATCAGAGTCAGGTGTGGCTGCTGGTGTTCGACGCATTGAAGCTGTTTGTGGTATTGCAGCAGACCATAAACACCTGGAAGAGCAACACCTGCTAAAGCAAGTCAGCACATTGCTCAAGAATCCCCGCGAGTTGGTGCGTTCTATCGAACAACACCTGGAGGAATTGTCTGCGATCAAAAAACAGTTGGAGCAGACAGAGAACCGGTTGCTGGGGTATTTGAAGACAGAACTGGTGCAGAAAGCGGAAGTGGTGAACGGTATCAATTTTATTGGCGTCATCACAGAAGCATCTTCCTCCGATTCCCTAAAAAAATTATGCAATGATCTGCGGACCACCTACTCTTATACCCTTGTTGTCTTGGCGGCAAATATAGCTGGTAAGCCTGCTGTAGCCGTTGGTCTTTCGGACACCCTGGTTACTGAAAAAGGCCTGGATGCAGTGGCAATCATCAAGACCCATGTTGCTGGTCATATCAAAGGTGGTGGAGGTGGACAAAAATCCCTGGCTTCAGCAGGAGGGCAGGAGGTGAGTGGTTTGGCTGTTGCTATTGCTGCCATCAAAAATTCGCTGGTTTGATGCAATGGTCCGTTATCTTTATCTCATTCGAAATCAAGCAAGACAATGTCGGAAGACCTGGCAATGAAATATGAAGCGGTAATTGGACTTGAAGTGCATGCACAATTGCAAACAAAAAGCAAGTTGTTTGCAGGAGATGCTGCAGCTTTTGGAGCAGGTCCCAATACCCATGTAAGCCCTATTACACTTGGCCATCCAGGCACGTTGCCCAGGATGAACAAGACTGCCATTGAGCATGCCATCAGCATGGGCCTGGTCTGTCATTGCACGATTGAGAAAAACAATTACTTCGCAAGGAAAAATTATTTTTATCCTGATCTGCCCAAAGGCTATCAGATCTCACAGCATACCACACCCATTTGCAGTGGTGGCTTTGTAAGCATCAATACTTCAACCGGTCGGCGGGATATCCAGCTCACGAGAATCCACATGGAAGAAGATGCAGGCAAAAGCATTCATGACCAGCATGATGGCCTGACATTGCTGGATTACAACCGTGCCGGTGTTCCCCTGATTGAAATTGTTACAGATCCTGTTCTGCACAGTGCCGAAGAGGCTTCTGCCTACTTGACACAGATCAGAAAGCTGGTCAGGTGGATAGGAATTTGTGACGGTAACATGGAAGAGGGAAGCCTGCGTTGCGACGCCAATATCTCAGTAAGGCCAAGAGGAAGCCAATTGCTGGGCACCAGGGTGGAAGTGAAAAACCTCAACTCGATCAAGCATCTTCGGCATGCGATTGACATGGAGATCAACCGCTTGTCGGCCATGTGTGAAAAGGGTGAGACCATTGTGCAGGAAACCAGGAGCTATGATGCGGACAGGGGCATTACTTTCTCTATCAGAACAAAAGAGGATGCAGATGATTACCGCTACTTTCCTGAGCCAGACCTTGCCCCCTTTGCGTTCACCGATGCATTTATTGATGGCATAAGGAATGCGCTTCCTTCCCTTCCCGGTGCAAGGGCTGGTCAATACGTTGAGGAATATGGTCTCTCTCTCTACGATGCAGAACAGTTGACCGAAGACAAGGACCTGAGTGATCTTTTTGAAAAAATTGCTGCTTCCACTCCCCATAAAAAAAACCTGGCCAATTTTATGATAGGGCCTCTGCGTGCGCATCTACATCTTGTGGATGGTTCCTGGAACGATATTGCCATCTCTTCAGAAAACTGGCATGATTTGCTGGGCTTGGTTGCAGATGGAAAACTTGGGTTCTCCGTTGCCGCACAAAAACTTTTGCCCATCATGCTTGAAGACAGCAAAGCCAGTCCCTTGGCCCTTGCTGCTGCAATGAATCTGCTACAGGATGCAGGCAATGATGAGATTGGGGCTTGGGTCCAACAGGTGCTGGATGCCATGCCGGACAAGGTAGAAGAATACAGAAAAGGGAAAAAAGGGTTGATGGGTTTGTTTGTGGGGGAAGTAAAAAAAATATCAAAGGGAAAGGCAGATCCCAAAACAACAACGGAACTCCTTAGTGCACATTTAAATAAAAAACAATAGCATGAAAAAATTCTTGATGGTCAGCGCATTGCTGGTTTTTCTTGCAGCTGCATCCTGCAAGCGCACAGAAAAAAATGTCAGCTTCAATTTCACGGTGCTGGGCAATACTGAAAAGCAGTCTGTTTACCTGGACCTGATTGAGCTGGAGGGAGAGCCTATCACCATGGATACTGCCATTGCTGAAATGGGTAAAGCTGTTTTTGCACTAAAGGGTGGAGCTGTCGATCCTGAGGCATTGTACAGGGTGAGGTTTGAAAAAACACAGGCTTATTTTCTGGTGATTCCAGACAAGTCATCCATCAATGTTACCGCAGACCTTAAAAGTCCCGAGCTTTTCTCAACCAATTCTGATGGAAGCAATTCTTTCAAGGCATTGCTCTCGGGTTTCAATGCACGTCTTCAGGAAATTGATTCCATCCGCAACGCCATTGTTGCCAAAGGTGAGGCAATGGACAGCAGCAGGGTAGTGCTTGAAACCGGTTTCCGTGATAAAATTACAGCGGCAGGTTCATTCCTGCTCAATTATGCTGATACGACAGGAACCCCGGCTGTTGCCATTTACGCACTTGGTATGTCGCGAAACCTGGTTTCACCTGATCAGATCAAGCCTGCACTCAATGCTATTGCAAAGCGCTTTCCCAAGTCAACGAAAATAGCAAAACTCGCAGGAGACCTTGATAACCAAACGGCACCCAGGCAAACAGAGGATCTTGTGGGTAAAGAAGCACCATTGTTTGAAATGCCGGATGTAAATGGTAAAACCATTTCTTTGGCATCATTGCGCGGCAAATATGTATTGGTTGATTTTTGGGCCAGCTGGTGCAAACCATGCCGCATGGAAAACCCCAATGTAGTAGCAGCTTACCAACAATTCAAGGATAAAAATTTTACTGTGCTGGGTGTTTCTTTGGACAAGGATAAAGACGCCTGGGTAAATGCCATCAAAGATGATGGATTGACCTGGACACATATCAGTGACCTCAAGCAATGGGAGAGTTCAGTCGTACCCTTGTACCAGATTGAAGGAATTCCCTTCAATGTATTGCTTGATCCTCAGGGAAAAATCATTGCCAAAGGCCTGCGAGGAGAAGCGCTTCTGGCAAAGCTGGCTGAGATCTTGAAGTGATTCTTTTTCAGTGATGAGGGCCTCAATTTTTGTTCTTTGCTGCCAGCAAAAGCAGTACGGGAAGGAGAACCAGGTTGGTCAAGGTTGCCACCAGCAGTGTAAAGGAGGTGAGCCATCCCAATGCCTGTGTGCTGCCGAATCCACTGATGACGAAAATGATGAATCCTGCAATCAAAACCAGTGAGGTGTACACAATGCTGATGCCTGTCTCCCTGATGGTTTGTACAACAGTCTCGTGAACCTTCCCGTTAAAATGCGGTAGCTCCTGTTTGTAATTCACCAGAAAACGAATGGTGATGTCTATGGCAATTCCCAATGCAACGCTGAAAACCAGTACGGTAGAAGGTTTGATGGCAATGCCCATCCATCCCATCAGCCCGGCTGTCATCACCAATGGAATCAAGTTGGGAATCAGCGAGCAGAGCAGGATCCTGAATGACCTGAACAAATAAAGCATGCAAAGTGAAATGAAAAGGAAGGCCCAGAAAATGCTTTCCTTCAATCCCTTGATGATGAACCTGCTGCCTTCAAGGAATGTTATGCTGGACCCCGTCAATTGAACTGAAACCTTGCTGGTGTCAAAATAGTCTGGCACATGGGCTTCCAGGCTGTCAATCAAGATGGGCATGCGCATGCTGCCCACATCAGCCATGTTTACACTGATGCGGGTAACTTGTTTGTTGCTGTCAATGAAGGAAGACATCAGCTTTTCCAGTGAACCTTTCGCAGTGGCATTTCCTTTGCTGGGCTTCATATAGTCCGCCATGAAGGCCCCATCAAATGCGTTGGGCATTGAATAATTGTTACTGTCCCCGTCATAGAATCCCTGTCTTGCAAATTTTAATCCTTCTGCCAGTGAAAGTGGGCGGGCCATTTCAGGATAGGAAGCAATATAGGCACTGAAGGAAGAGACCTTGTCATATACAGAAAGGGCTCTAGAGCCTGCAATACCATTTTTCTTTTTGGTGTCCACAAGGATTTCCAAAGGCATGATGCCCCTGAAATTGGATTCAAAGAACCGAAGGTCAGTGTAGATCTTGTCCTTTTGGGGAAGATCATCAACAATAAAAGATTGGGTTTTCAGTTTTGAAATGCCAATGATGGAGAAAACCAATGCAATGCCGGTAGCCAGGTAAACCGTTTTTTTATGGATGAATACCCATTGTTCGATGGTTGTAAGCAGGGTCTGCAACCATTTGTTTTCCAGATAGCGGGTATGCTTTTTCCTGGGTTCCGCCATGTAGTATAACGAGATGGGAATCAGGATCAATGAGATAAAAAACAATGCCATGATGTTGATGCCCGCAACAATCCCAAATTCTTTCAAAATGATGCTTTTGGTCAAAGCAAATACGGCAAATCCCAGTGCTGCGCTGATGTTGCAGAATAGCGTTACAACGCCCATTTTGCCGATCATCTCTACAATCGCTTTCTTTTTGTCACCCGTTTTCATGAACGCGGTGTGGTACTTGTTCAGGAAATAGATACAATTGGGAATTCCAATCACCACCACCAGTGGAGGAATCAAAGCGTTGAGCAGTGTGATCCTGAAGCCAAGCATGTGGATGGTGGCAAGGCTGTACACAACACCAATCAACACTACCGCAAGAGAGAGCAGGGTGGTGCTCAAAGACCTGAAGAAAATGAACAATATCAGGGCAGACAAAAGCACAGAACCCAACAGGAACCATTGCATCTCTTTTGCAATGCGGAGTGCAACATTGGTTCTGATCAGGGGCAGACCACTGAGGTGCAAATCAAGCTTTGAAGTTTCAGCAAAAGCAGCAGCCTCTTTTTCAATTTCACCAATGGTGGTTTCCCTGGCTTTGGATCCAAGGATTTCACTGTTGATCCTCAATCCCAGTAAATAGGCTTTTGTGTCAGGGTTGTAGAGCAGCCCACGGTAAAATGGAAGGGAATAAAAAACATCCTTGAGGCTGTCGATTTCTTGTTGGCTTTTGATGTTGGTCGGAAAAACCCTGATGGCATCCAATTTGCTGGTGCTGTCATTTTTTTTCAGGGTAACTGCGCCGTTGACACTGATGATGTCTTCAACGCCATTGATTTTTTTTAAGCGATCCTGAAAACCTGTTAATGCGTTGAACTGATTGACCTCGAAAAAATTTGCTGAAGTAAAACCAATGGTCAGCAGGTTGCCATCCTCGCCGAAAGTTTTTTTGAATTCTAGGTATGCCTTGTATTTCGGATGGTCTGTTGGGATGGCCCTTGAAAAGTCATAACTCATCTGAACCTTGCTGGCATGGTAGCCCATGAACACAGTCAACAAGACCAGCGCAATGATCAATGGTATGCGAAATTTAAGAACCGCCTTGCCCAGCGCCTGCCACATAGGATAAATTTTTACAAAGGAAAGGATTTTATGCGGCTCCCCTTCAATCTTTTTAGAGGGCAGGGGCATCTCCTAATTCGTTAATTTTATACCATGAAGCGTCTGCTCCTGTTCTCAATGGCTTGTTTTGCCCTGTATGCATTGCATGCACAAACCCTGCCCTCCATTGGACAATGGCGCGATCATCTTCCCATGCGATCAATTGTCAACCTTGACAACTCCTCATCCAAGCTGATTGCTGCTACCTCATTCGGGTATTTCACCTATGATCCTGCAGCCAAATTATATGATGTGCATACCAAGGTCCGCGGCCTTTCAGAGGTAAACCTGAAACATTTGGCCAAAGATCCTGTTTCAGAAAAAATGCTCATTGTCTATGAAAATGCCAACATCGACCTGGTGGAAGGTGACCAAATTAGGAACATCCCCGATGTATTGCTCAGCAAGATTCAAGGAGATAAAACCATCCATCATATCCTTTGGGCAGGTACTGATGCCCTTCTTTCCTCCAACCTGGGCATCATTGCGGTAAATACCCAACGCAAAGAAATCAGGGATACATACAGGCCGGGTACCAATGGAGCAGATATCAACATATTCCAGCTCGCCCTGATGAACAATCTTCTCTATGCTGCGAGTTCTGAGGGTTTGAAAAAAGCTTCCTTTCAAACTGCCACACTGGGTGATTTCAGGTCCTGGACGCTGGAACCCATTCCTGGCGTTGCTGGTGCCGTTGACAATATCCTCAATTGGAATGACAGGCTGGTTGCCAGAAAAAGAGATTCCATTTTCATCAAATCGAATGGGTCGTGGAGCCTGTTCTATGTTTCTTCCAGACCAATCACTGCCATCAATACCAGTGGCAATGGTCTTTATATTGGGCAGTCACTGCAGGGCAAGGGTGCTGTTGTTTATTTTGCTGATCCGGGCGCACAAGCTCAACTGATTGCCACTCCATTCATGTCCTTTCCGGTTGAAACGTTGAAAATCAACCAAGAGCTTTGGGTAGGCGATATGAACAATGGATTGATCAAAGTGTCTGCAACTGCCGATGAACAATTCTTGCCCAATGCACCCTATGGCATTGCCTATGGAGGCGGAACCTACGCCAATGCAACGGTTTGGGCTGCTGCCGGAACCGTTGGCGCAGACGGCAAGGGTAAACTGAACAAGACGGGTTTCTTTGGCTTTAAGGATGACCAATGGCAGAATTTCAATAGCCGGTCAATGCCTGCTTTGGATAGCATGCCAGACATCAATGTATTGGTGGTTGACCCATCCAAACAGTCTTTATTGGCAGGGTCTTTTGGTGGGGGTATGATAGAAATCAGCAAAGATGGCAAACCCATGGTATACAAACAGGGTTCATTCCTCAGCCCCGCAATGACAGATCCAAGGTCTTTTCGGGTTGCTGGACTTGCGTTCGACCTTGACCTGAATCTGTGGATGGCCAACCATGGGGCACCGCAGGATCTTGTTGTCAGGAAAAAAGATGGCAGCACCAAAAAATTCACCATTCCCTTTCCTCATACGGGAAATGCTCTTGCAACGATCATTGTCGATGACCAGAACAGGAAGTGGATCATATCACCCCAGGGCAATGGCCTGTTTTGTTTTGATGATGGGGGTACCATCGACCAGACCAATGATGACAAATGGCGGTATTTCCGGCAGGGCAGGGGCAGTGGAAACCTTCCATCCTCCAATGTATTGAGTGTGGAAACGGATAAGAACGGATTTGTTTGGGTGGGCACAGACAGGGGCGTTGCCATCATTCAATGTGGTGATGATCTTTTCAACAACACGCTTTGTGATGCCACTTTACCCGTGGTGCAACAAGATAATTTTGCGGGCTTGCTGCTGGCAGAGGAAATGGTGAATGATATCAAGGTGGATGGGGCCAACCGCAAATGGGTTGCCTCAAAAAATGGGGTATGGTTGTTGAGTGCCGACGGTCAAAAAACCATTCACCGGTTCACAGTGTCCAACAGCAGCTTGCTCAGCAATGAAGTTTTTTCAATCGTGATCCATCAACGCACAGGTGAGGTTTTCTTTTATACTGCCAATGGCATCTGCTCTTACAGGGGTACAGCAACTGCAGCTGCTACTGAAAAAAAGAAACCTTTTGTTTTTCCCAATCCAGTACCATCAGGCTTTACAGGAACCATCGCCATCAGGGATCTTCCAGACAATGCCTGGGTGCGCATCACTGAACTAGACGGACGGTTGGTGCACCAGTCAAGGTCTTTGGGTGGCCAGGCCATTTGGAATGGCAAAAACTACAAGGGTGAAAGGGTCAACAGCGGTGTATACCTGGTCTATGTTGCAGATGAGAACAACCTTCAACAGGTGGCAGCCAAAATATTTTTCATACGATAGCATGGCCATCATCCACACTACAAAAGGCATTGTGATCAGAGCGGTCAAGTATGGTGAAACCTCCTTGGTGGTTTCTGCATTTACTGAGCTTTTCGGATTGCAACAATACATGGTGAATGGCGTGAGGACTTCCAAAAAATCCAATGGCATTTCCGCTTCCCAACTGCAAGTGGGAAATATATTGGAGATGGTTGTCTATCAGAATGACAGAAATACGCTGCAACGCATCAAGGAATGCAAGCAGGCCATTCATTACAATGAATTGTTTGTTGATGTAACAAAGAATGCCGTCATGCTTTTCATGATTGAGCTGCTACAGAAATGCTTGAAAGAGCCAGACCCCCATCCGGAGCTTTTTTATTTTATCGAGGATGTTATCAAGGGATTGGACAATGGCACAACGCAGCAAACAGCCAATCTCCCTCTGTTTTTTGTGTTGCATTTGTCGCATTTTTTTGGATTCAGGATGATGGATAATTTCAGTGACAAAGAGAATATCCTTGATCTTCACGAAGGCCAGTTCGTGGCTGAAATGCCTATTCATCAGATGGTTGTTCTTCCTCCACAGAGTGAATGCATTGCACAGTTGTTGCGGGTCATGCAACTGGAAGAATTGGAACAGGTGAAGATGAACAGGCAACTGAGAAATGATTTGCTGGATGCCTGTCTTCAGTTTTATGGAATGCACATCAATGCATTTGGCAACATGAAATCCTTACCGGTGATCCGGGTGTTAATGGAACAGTAATCAAATAATTTTCTTGGCCTGCAGGGCCTTGTCCAGCCATACGATGCCTGGTTTTTTTCCAGGTTCAAAACTGCCCAATACATCGTCCCTTTCCAGTGCCCTTGCACCATTGATGGTTGCCCATTGAAGCATAAGTTGCAAAGGGATTTCCGGTAATTCTTTTCTGATGGTTCGAATTTCTGACGCAATACTCAGTTGCCAGTTGCTGCTGTAACTGTCTGTGCCCAAAACGATTTCAGCCTTGTTTTTTATCAGGCGGTCAATAGGGGGCATGCGGTTTTCAATATACAGGTTGGCGTTGGCACAAATGCAGAAATGGATTCCTGACAGGTGTTCCTTCGCATGGTCCAAAGCAAAAACAATGTCTTCTTCTGCTGTGAATGTATTGTGGACCAGAATCATTCTTTGCTGTTTGTTGAAATGTGGCAAACAAGATCTTAAAGAAGATTTTCCCGTCACAGGAAATGGAGATTCCGTCAATCCCAGTTTGTTGAAAAATTGGATAAAATCGCCTGTGCCTTTGGTATACAATTCATCCTCAGCAGGGTTTTCCTGGTTGTGCATGGAAACAATGGAATGACCGGTGCGGTTGTTGATTCCCTCAAAGGTTTTGTTGCTGATGCTGTAAGGGGCATGTGGCACCAACGAAGATTTCATGTTGGTTGCTGCACCTGTGAAAGCATGCAGTATGCCTTCATAGTGCAGCAAATTGGCTTCGGCTTTTTCGTCTTTCATGCCCAGCACTTCAATAAAATTATTCCACCTGATCGTACTCTTGCATTTTGTCTGAAGGGTGATGCTTGTATTGCAGATGTCTCCCACAGCAACAATGCCTTCCATCTCCATTTCTTTTTCTGCATTTTTGATGCAGTCCAGCATCAGTGCCTGATCATGGTCGCGTTTGGTCACCACATCCATTAAAAAAGGAATCAATCCGGTATGGGGTGGAATGCTATTTTTCAGGTGGCTGAGCTCCAGGTGACAATGTGCATTGATGAACCCTGGGCAAAGAATGCCCCTGTATCTTTCAATCCCTTCACCGGCATCCATCTCCGCCAGGATCTCCATGACTTTTCCGTCTTCATCCATGATGAGCACGTGGCTGGGGTCAAGGAATTCAAACCCGGTAAAGATCTTATCAGCCTGAAACTTGCGGTAATTCATCTGTTGAAAAGAATTAACTTTGCGGACGAAATTAAAGATTAAATACCGGATGGAGTCCGCTTACACATATGCTGGATAAATTAGAAGCCATAAAAGCCAAGTTTGATGATATCGGTGTTGCCCTCACCAATCCCGAAATTGTTGGCAACAACAAAAAGTTCAGCCAGCTTTCCAAGGAATACAGAAGCCTTGAGAAAGTGGTGAATGCATATACCCAATACAAGCGGCTCTTGTCTGATATTGAATTCAACCGGGAAGCATTGATGGGTGATGATGAGGAATTGAGGGAGTTGGCCAAGATGGAGACCGCAGAACTGGAAGTACAGAAAGAGACACTGGAAAAGCAGGTCAGGAACATGCTGATTCCCAAAGATCCGCAGGATGACAAGAATGCCATTCTCGAGATCCGTGCAGGAACAGGTGGCGATGAGGCTTCTCTTTTTGCAGGAGATCTCTTGCGCATGTACATGCGGTATTGTGAAGGAAAGGGTTGGAAAGTGGCGCTGCTCAATGAAAATGAGGGTACGATGGGTGGCTACAAGGAGGTACAGCTGGAAGTGACAGGCGATGAAGTCTACGGAACAATGAAATTTGAAAGTGGGGTACACCGTGTACAACGGGTCCCGGATACAGAAGCCAGTGGAAGGGTTCACACCAGTGCTGCCACTATTGCGGTGATGCCTGAGGCGGAAGAAGTAGATGTGGAGATCAGGGATGCGGATGTTAAAATGGAA
The DNA here is from genome assembly GCA_044373365.1 of Chitinophagaceae bacterium. Classification (GTDB taxonomy): domain Bacteria; phylum Bacteroidota; class Bacteroidia; order Chitinophagales; family Chitinophagaceae; genus Pollutibacter. The sequence continues at coordinate 148,470 of JBIPNK010000002.1, read as the reverse complement.
ACCTCCCGAAGTGGTGGTGCAGGTGGACAGAATGTAAACAAAGTAGAAACCAAGGTGATGCTGACCCATATTCCAACGGGTACCGTTGTCATTTGCCAGACGGAACGAACACAGCTGGGCAACAGGGAAAAGGCCATGCAGATGATGCGCACAAGGCTGTATGAAGAGCAGGTCAGGAAACAAGAAGATGAAATCTCAAGGCATAGGAAGAGTCTGGTCAGCTCTGGAGACCGATCAGCCAAGATCAGGACCTATAATTTCCCACAGGGCCGTGTAACCGATCACCGCATTGGGATGACCCTTTACAATTTGCAGGATGTTCTCAATGGGAACATTGGAGAGCTGATTGATGCACTCCAGTTTGCAGAAAATGCCAGTAAGCTCTCCCAATAATCATCATGGAGGCTTCTTTCCTGTAAAAAAATATTTTCCTGGTTTATATTCTCTTTAACAACCTTGGTGAGGGTTGTTTCGTCTATATATTGTGTTCAGAAAAGAGAATAGCCGGGTTTCAATGAGGATTTAGAAATCTTTAACGAAATCAAAAATGGAAAAAGTCAATCTTTTCATCTAGTCAATAGAAACAAGTTTTTTTTCTCATAAGCAGTTAGTTTTGGTTACGGCCCCTATTTCCATAGGGGCTTTTTTTTGCTGCCCAAGCTCCAGTCACCGACCCGATGGCATCGGCAAGTCCATCCCAATATGAAAAACTTCTGTTGGTAAAGTATTGCTGGTAGTATTCCATGCCCATGCCGTACACGGAGGCCAGGATGATGATCAAGCATGCTATTTTGTTGGAAAGCCCTGCTTCTTTATCTATAAAATAAGCTCCCCACAAGAAAGCCAATATTGCAAATAGTACAAAATGAATCAGTTTGTCTATGCCGTATATCTTCAACAAACTCAATTCTCCTGCTCCGCTGGTGTCCATGCTGAGCAAATAAAAAATTAGGCCTGTCCAGAGAAGACCAGGCCCAATGCTTCGTTTTAAAAGGTTCATTTGATTAGGCTCCAATCAGCGCCTTGTATGCATGTACATCCAACAAGCCAGAGAGCTGGGAGGCATCACTGACGGTCATTTTGATCATCCAGCCATCACCATATGGGTCTTGGTTCACCAGCTCAGGCTGGCTGTCCAGCAGGGGATTTTTTTCAGTGATGGTGCCAGTAACTGGCAGGAAGAGGTCACTCACGGTTTTGACCGCCTCAACCGTTCCAAACACTGCATCTGCAGTCAATTCTTTTCCGATGGTTTCAATATCAACATAGATGATATCACCGAGTTCGCCCTGGGCGAATTCCGTAATGCCAATGGTTGCAACATTTCCATCTATGGAGATCCATTCGTGTTCTTTGGTATAATGCAATTGCTCAGGAAAGTTCATGATCTGATATTTTGTGCAAGTTTACAATATTTTGCACCTATCATGAAAAATCTTTCAGAATAAGTAGAATAGATGGGGCATTTACAACAGTCATGCCATTGAGGAACCGTTACCGATTCATCGTGTTCTTCTGACCATCTTCATTTCACGGATGCGAATATCCGTCAGGGGTTTGTCTCCACCCTTTCTCCCGCTGGTCTTTGTGTTGGCAATCTTGTCCAACACATCATATCCGATGATCAGCTCTCCAAATATGGTATAATTTTGGTCTAAATGCGGTGCACCACCCGCTGTCTTGTATATTTTCCTGTGCGGCTCCGGAAGTTTTCTTCCTTTCAGCCGGTGTGTTTCTACAGAGTCCAGTGAAACATCATTGAATAGCTTTCCCTGTACGATGTAGAATTGCGTGCCACTGCTGTTTTTCTGGGGATTCACATCATCTCCCATCCTCGCAGCAGCCAGTATCCCTCGTTTGTGGTAGAGCTCAGGCCTTATTTCTGCCGGCAAGGTGTATTGTTTCATCAGGGATGAAGTGTCAGCATTGGGCTTTGTTTTTTCGTCACCGGCCTGTATCATAAATCCGCTGATAACCCTGTGGAATCCAATTCTCTTGTAATAATCCGATTTCACCAAACGGATGAAATTGTCTCTATGTATTGGCGTTGAATCATTCAGCCTCAACACCATATTCCCGGAATCGGTCCTGACCAGGATGTCTTTTCTCAGGTCAGCTTTTCGAATTTTTCCTGTGGGTTGGGCTATTGAGACCGCAAGCACCAAAAACAAGAAAGAGAAAAGCATCGGAAGTTGGAGCTGTTTTGTCATTAAAATTCGTTTTGCGAAAAATAGAACAATACATGGTCTTTCATGAAGTTTTCCTGTTGCATGAATTCCATGGGAGGCAACTCCTTGGTTTGTTTGAAATGTGGCCAGTTATCCTCATCCCAGCCTTCCAGCTCGTAGAATCCACCCGGAATGAGGATGGTACAAACAGCCACATGCATGAGGTCTTGTTTCTGTTCTTTGGTAAAACTATGGCCCACCCCACCCACTTCCTGTATCCCAATCAGGAACAGGATAGACTCCATATCCGGTTTTTTGCCAAAACGTTCTAGCAATTTTTCTTCCAGTTTCCACCACCTGGCTTGCAAGTCATCAGAGATCATCATGGTGCAAAATTAGTGCATCTGTACCGATTGCTTATCTTTGCAAAAAAATGGAAGGATGCTTCAGCTAGGGTTTATACGCAGCAACAGGGAAAAAGTGCTGGAAGGTTTGAAAAAAAAGAATTTCCAGGACCTTGATTTGATTGACAAAATCATTGCATCAGATGACCTGAGGAAGACGCTGCAGTTCAATTCCGATGAATTGCTTGCCAAACGCAATGCAGCCTCCAAGGCCATTGGCATGCTGATTGCCCAAGGCAAGAAGGAAGAAGCTGAGGCCCAAAAAGCCGAGGTCACTACCTTAAAAGAGACAATTGACAATTATGCTGTTCAGTTGGCAGAAGTTGAGGGAATCGTTGAAGGGATGCTGTTGCGTATCCCCAATTTGCCTGGTGAAAAGGTTCCTGCAGGAAAATCTGCAGAAGACAATACCATGGTTCGCCAACATGGAGAAATTCCAACACTTCATGATGGCGCAGTCCCCCACTGGGACCTGATCACAAAATATGACCTGGTAGATTTTCAAACAGGTGTCAAGATTACTGGAAGTGGGTTTGCGCTTTACAAAGGCAAAGGAGCCAAGCTTCAACGGGCCATGATTCAATATTTTCTGGATTATAACATTGCCGCAGGATATACCGAGTTTATCCCGCCCTATGTCGTGAATTATGCATCTGCTTATGGAACAGGGCAGCTTCCAGACAAGGAAGGGCAGATGTACCACATGGCCATTGACGACCTCTATCTCATTCCAACTGCAGAAGTTCCAGTAACCAATATCTATAGGGATGAGATCATCCCTTCGGCATCACTGCCTGTAAAAATGACTGCCTATACCCCCTGTTTCAGGAGGGAGGCAGGAAGCTTTGGAAAGGATGTCCGCGGGCTGAACCGTGTCCACCAGTTTGATAAGGTTGAAGTGGTCCACATCACGGAAGCATCCACCAGCTACGATGTGCTTGAGGAAATGGTTTTGCATGTTGAAAAGCTGATTCAATCACTGGGGCTTCCCTACAGGATTCTCTTGCTTTGCGGAGGAGACATGGGCTTTGCCTCAGCCATGACCTATGATTTTGAGGTATACAGTGCAGCCCAAGAGCGTTGGCTGGAAGTCAGTTCGGTGTCCAATTTTGAAAGTTTTCAGTCCAACCGCATGAAGATCCGGACAAAGGATGAAAATGGAAAGACCCAGCTGCTGCATACCCTTAATGGCAGTTCATTGGCCTTGCCGAGGATTTTGGCCAGTTTGCTTGAAAACAACCAAACACCAGAAGGTATTCTCATTCCGGAAGTGCTTCGCCCATATTTTGGGGCAGACATGATTGCTTAAAATACCATTTGTACCATTAGTTTGATGCAGCCATCCTTTGGTGATAGGCTTCAATCCTTTTGTGCATGATGCCAAACCAGACCGGAGGAATCAAAGAAAGGAGCAACATGCCTGGATATCCTGTGGGCATCTGCGGAGCGCTATCGTGGTGCCTGAGCACCTGGTATTTTCTGCTGGCCAGGTAATGGTGATCACTGTGCCTGGACAATTCAAAAAGCATCAGGCGCCCGAGGAAATGGCTGCTGTTCCAGCTGTGTTCTGGCATGGCCCTTTCGTATCCGTTGTCCGTCTTCTTTCTTTCCAGTCCATAGTGTTCAATGTAATTGACCGTTTCCAGCAATAAAATGCCCAATGCGGCTGCAGCCAGAAAACAAAGCAACGCAAGGCTTCCGAAATAAATAAAAATACCCAATACAAGCAACAGCTGGAGGCACTGGAATTGGATCATCTGGTTGCTGAAATGCCAAACAGGTTTTCCATTTTTCCTTTGCTCATCTGCAGCAATTTTCCAGGCGGAAAGGAAGCCCATCAATACAGACCGGCAATAAAAAAAATAAACCGGTTCACCTTTTCTTGCGCTGCTGGGATCTTCATGGGTGGATACATTTTTATGATGGCCCTTGTTGTGCTCAATGTAAAAATGCATGTACAGAGAAGTGAGCAAAAGCAACTTGGCCAGGTTCCTTTCATACAGGTTTTTCCTGTGGCCCAATTCATGACCCACGTTGATGCCAAATGTTCCGCAAAGCAGGCCCATGGCAATGATCCGCCCCGTTAGTTCAAGCCCAGATAGTGTTGGATCCTTTACTGCATTCAAAAAATAATACAGTGCAACATACTGAAGCGGCACCATGATATAGAGCCAAAGGTCATAGAGCCTGTCGTTTTTTGCCACTTGTTCTTCCGCCTCGCTGAGGTTTCCAGATGCAGCAGGAAATACCAGTTCAAACAGGGGGATGAACATGAAGGTATAGATCAATGGAAGTGCGATGGTCCATCCCGTGTGCATGAATGCATAGAAGGAAAGAAAATACATGCTGAGGGGTGCAGCAAATTTCAATGACCTGATGTGCATGATAGAAGGGTTAAGGGGTGGTTGATGGATCTTCCGGTTTCACTGCAATCCTGTAAAGGATGAGTGCCATGGCAAAGAAAACCAGGGTCCCCAGCAGGTAATATCCTTGTTCTCCGATGGCATGCGTGATGTTTTCCTCGAAGTTCAATTGGCTAAGGGCTTTTGCCACTGTTTCATTGGCAGAGAGAAAGGCCACAATCACCCCCGCAATGGCACCACCAGCAACAAGTCCTGTGGCAAAAAGATTCCCTTTTCTGAGGTCTTCCTCCTCTTCACTGGCCTTTTCTTTCTTTTTCTTTCCATCAACAATTCCTCTGATGGCACCACCAATGAAAATGGGCAAAGTGGTAGAAAGGGGTAGGTAGATGCCGATGGCAAAGCTCAAAGCCTTGATGCCACAGAGTTCCATGACAATGGCAATGGCAACACCAACAAGGACGAACTGCCAATCCAGGTTAAAGGAAAGTATTCCCTTGATCAGCGTTGCCATCAGGGTTGCCTGAGGTGCGGCGTATTGATCAGTTCCAATCGCATGATGGATGCCTGAAGCAATCATGTCCTGTGTAGGGGTATCCAGTATTTTGATGGTGAATCCGATGGCAATCGATGAAACAATCGCCCCAATAAAAAGCGCAATCTGCTGTGCCCTTGGTGTTGCACCCAGGATATATCCCGTCTTGAGGTCTTGTGATGTTGCGCCAGCGTTTGCTGCGGCGATGCAAATCATTCCACCCACAACCAGTGCCATGGGTTCATAAAGTTTTCCTGTCCATCCCACAGCAATAAAAACCAAACAAGTTCCCATGATGGTGGCGATGGTCATGCCAGAGATGGGGTTGTTGGAAGATCCGATCAATCCTACAATCCTGGAGGAAACGGTTACAAAAAAAGCACCAAACAATACCACCAGGATACCAATCAACAATTTGCTGAGTACACCATTTCCAGGCACCTGAGGCATGATGGTCATGAGCAAAATCAAGCCAAGGCTTCCCCACAATACAATTTTCACAGAAAGGTCTTTTTCAGTTCGGATGACCTTCTGCAAGGCATCATTGCCAGACCGAACCGATCCGAGGCTGCCCTTGAAAGATGAAATGATGGTTGGGATGGTTTTGATCAAGGTGATGAAGCCGCCAGCAGCCACAGCACCGGCCCCGATCTGCCGTACAAATGCCCTGTAGATGGCCACTGCATAATCATTGAATTGATGCGTTGCAGGGTTCCATCCACCAGGGCCTCCTGCTGTATGGATGTCTTGCAGATAGCCCAGTTTGATAAGTTGATTGGCAATTACATCCCCCGGCACAACTGTTGCCAGCAAGGGATTGAATACAAACCACGTAAGTACACTTCCTGCAACCAGCACGCCTGCAATTTTAGGGCCGATGATGTAGCCTACGCCCAAATATTCAGGAGTGATTTCTCCACTGATTTTTGCAGAGGGTAAATATTTGTTGGCCTGTGATGTAATGTAGGAAGGGGTTTCAGCCACAACATGCAATATTTTTTGCAGGAACGCGTATGCTGTTGCGATACCCAAACCGGCAAAGGCCGTCTTGGCAAAATTGCCTCCTTTCTCTCCGGCTTTCAGCACGGATGCGCATGCTGTTCCTTCAGGATAGGGAAGGGTTTCATGTTCCTTTACAATCAATGCACTCCGCAAGGGAATCATCATCAGTGTTCCCAGCATTCCACCAAAAATGGCCAACACAAGGATGGTGATGTAGTTGAAATAATCTGCACTGCCTGCTTCGCTTAGAAAAAGGAATCCTGGAAGGGTGAATACCACTCCGGCTGCTATGCTCTCTCCGGCTGAACCTGTTGTTTGGATGATGTTGTTCTCAAGAATGGTTGTTTTGAGAAACAATTTGCTCAGTGCAATCGACATCACCGCAATGGGGATGGAAGCAGATACCGTAAGCCCAGCCTTTAGTGCAAGGTATACGGTGGCTGCGCCAAAGATTACACCGAAGCAGGCGCCAGTAATGACGGCCTTCAGCGTGAACTCTTTCATCACGGTTTCAGGCGCAATGAATGGCATGAATTTTTTTTCAGACATGGCAGAAGATTATGGTTGTGCTTTCATTTAGGAGTTCATCATTTTCTGCAACCATTTGGTTAGCATAAATAGAATCAGGGACGCAAGTCCAGACAGTACCACAAAAAGCATGAAAAAATCATACATGTTGTGCATCTCATACCCAAGAAATGAAGTGGTTTTGTCTTCGGGATAGAGGGCGCTGAGCTGGCCTGCCAGTTTGTTGGCAAAGGCGTTGGCCAGAAACCAAACTGCCATCAACAGGGAAGCCAATTTCAGGGGAGCCAGCTTGTTGACCAAGGAGAGGCCGATTGGTGAAAGGCAGAGCTCTCCCCAGGTATGGAGCATGTAAAGTCCAGCCAGCCAGATCATCGTCACTTTCATGCCCGGTTCAATATTGTTCACACCAACGCTGATCCATAAATAGCCCAGTGCAAGCAGCAAAAGTCCGATGGCCATTTTGGTGGGTGAAGAAGGTTCATGCTTTCCCAGCTTGATCCAGAGCCAGGCAAATGCAGGCGCAAAAAGCACTACATAGGTTGAGTTCAAAGACTGGAAAAAGCTGGCAGGTACTTCCTCAAAAAGGATGGATGAGTTGATGGTGGACAGGAACGAATAGTCAAGGTATAGAATGCCTGCTGTCATCAGCAAAAGCAGAAAATAAACTACGTTTCGGAGCAGCACATCATTTTCAGAGAGGTTGTTTTTCGCACGATGGTATAGCCTGAAAATAAAGAACAACAATGCGGCTGAGGCTGCATAGATGGTCCAGACCGGTATGGACCAACCCAGGGTTCTGTCTGTCTGTTCATCTGCAAAAAAAGTGAGTGAGGCACCAGCCTGTTCAAAGGCGCTCCAGAAGAAAACCACAAAGAAGGAAACAATGAAGATTACACCCACTTTTTTCTTCTCGATTATGCTGAGGCTTTTGTCGCTGAAAATCACAAACAGGATCAGCAAAAGTGCGCCAATCAACAGGTAGAAAAGGAAGCTGAAAATCTTGGCATCAATATACAACAGGGCAATCATCAGCGAGGAAAAAAGTCCCAACCCAATGGTGATTACTACAGGGTTGAGGAACTTGCTTTGTGCACCTTCCGGGGCATTGCCAATTTGATGGCCCTCCGGGTTGATCAGGTATTTGTCCTGGAAAGTCTTTTGAACAAGCACACTCAGCAACATGCCAATACCAGCGATCAAAAATGCCCATTTGAAATCAGCCGGGTTGCCCGTGTCTCCAAATGCTCCACAGAGAAATGGTCCCAAAGCACCACCAACATTGATACCCATATAGAAAATGGTATAGGCCGGATCAATCCTGCGATCACCAGGAGTATAGAGTTGGCCAACCAGCGAAGAGATATTGGGCTTGAAAAAACCATTGCCGGCAATCATGAAGCCCAGTCCGCTAAAAAACAGAAAGGTGGACAAGGAGGTATTGGTGTCATACACGGATGCACAGAAAAACAGGATGAACTCACCCAATGCCATGGTGAGACCCCCTGCAATGATGGATCTTTTGTTTCCCCAATAGCGGTCAGCCATAAAGCCTCCAATCAAAGGGGTCAGGTAAATAAGGCTGGTATAGCTTCCGTAAAGCTGTGAGGCAATGGTCTTGTCGAGCAACAAGGCCTTGGTCATGAACAGTACGAGGATGGCCCTCATGCCATAGTAGTTGAATCGCTCCCACATTTCCGTAGAAAAAAGAATATAAAGCCCTTTTGGATGCGATGTGTTTTGGTTGGTTGACATGTGTCTTTATTTGTTGATTTGCCTAAAATAAGCAATTTGTATCTTCGCCACGCTTTTCGGTATACAATAAAAATCAACTATGAATATATTGCTCCTGGGTTCTGGTGGAAGGGAACATGCCCTTGCTTGGAAGATCAAACAAAGTGTGCACTGCAGCCAACTTTTTATTGCCCCCGGAAACCCCGGAACTGCAGGGTTTGGTGAGAATATTGCAATGGCTGCTGGCGATTTTGAGGCCATTGCCGTTTTCTGTAAGCAACAACACATCGGGATGGTGGTGGTTGGTCCTGAAGATCCATTGGTCAATGGCATTTATGATTACCTCAAAGCAGATCCTGCCTTACCAGGTCTGATTGTTGTGGGGCCTTCAGCAGAAGCCGCCAAGCTCGAGGGAAGCAAGGCCTTTGCCAAAGCATTTATGGATCGCCAAGGCATACCCACGGCGGCTTACAGGGAATTTACAAAGGAAAATTATGAGGAGGGAATAGCTTATCTGAAGGCCCATCCATTGCCCATTGTGTTGAAAGCGGATGGATTGGCCGCCGGGAAAGGGGTTGTCATTGCACAGACCCATGAAGAAGCCTTGTCCAATTTTGAAGAAATGATTGTTTCGGCTCGCTTTGGTGCCGCCAGTGAGCGGGTGGTGGTGGAGCAATTCCTTGCGGGTGTTGAAATGAGTGTTTTTGCCTTGACCAATGGCAGTCAGTATGTCTTGTTGCCTGAAGCAAAAGACTATAAACGGATTGGGGAGGGAGATACTGGACCCAATACCGGTGGGATGGGAGCCGTCAGCCCGGTACCATTTGCCCAGGGTGTTTTTATGGACAAAGTGATTGAAAGGGTTGTCAGGCCCACAATAGCTGGCCTCGAGAAAGAGGGGCTGGTATACCATGGATTTGTATTTTTTGGCTTGATCAATGTTGGCGGAGAGCCTTATGTAATCGAATACAATTGCCGGATGGGTGATCCCGAAACCGAAGTGGTCATGCCAAGGTTAAAGTCTGATATCGTGGAACTTTTTAAGGCCATGGACGATGGAAAACTGGATGAAACCGAAGTAGAAATTGACCCAAGGGCCGCTTCCACCGTGGTTTTGGTGAGTGGGGGTTATCCCGGAGACTTTGAAAAGGGTAAACAAATCAAAGGCCTTGATGCCCCATTTTCATCCGAGACAATCTTGTTTTATGCAGGAATAACGGGAATTGAGGGTGATTTGCGCACCAGTGGCGGACGCGTGGCAGCCATTACTTCTTACGGAAAGGATATCAACGATGCGGTACAAAAATCCCTTGATGCCATCAAGTCCATTGGCTACGAAGACATGAATTTTCGGAAGGATATTGGCTTTGAATTTCGAAACTGATTTTTGTGCTCCATGAATAACACCGAATTATATTTTCAGGAAAATTCATGATTGTTTATTGGGTTATTTATTTGAACTTTGTAAAGCGTTAAAAATACAGTTAAATGGGACTTTTTACATGGTTTACACAGGACATTGCCATTGATCTTGGTACAGCAAATACACTCATCATTCACAATGACGAGATTGTGGTGAATGAGCCATCGATTGTTGCGCTGGACAGGAACAATCCCAAGCATTTGCTTGCAGTGGGTAAGAAAGCATTGTTAATGCATGAAAAGACCCATGAAAGCATTCGCACAGTAAGACCCCTTAGGGATGGAGTGATTGCAGATTTTAACGCAGCCGAATTGATGATCCGCGAGATGATCAAGTTAATTTATCCCAAGAAGCCCCTTTTCCCGCCAAGCTGGAAAATGATGATTTGTATCCCATCCAGCATTACAGAAGTAGAGAAAAGGGCTGTTCGCGACAGTGCAGAGCAGGCTGGTGCAAAAGAAGTATACCTGATTCATGAACCTATGGCGGCGGCCCTGGGTATCGGAATTGATGTTACAGAGCCCATTGGCAACATGATTATTGACATTGGCGGGGGAACAACAGGCATCACTGTTATTGCATTGGCAGGCATCGTTTGTGACCAATCCATCAGGATTGCAGGTGATGAGTTTACTGCGGACATCATGGAAGCGTTGAGGAGATACCATAGTTTATTGATAGGTGAAAGAACTGCAGAACAAATCAAGATACAAATTGGTGCAGCCATGAAAGACCTTGACGCACCACCAGATGATATACCGGTGAATGGAAGGGATTTGGTTACCGGCATTCCCAAACAGATCATGGTGAGCTACCAGGAAATTGCAGAAGCCCTCGACAAATCAATTTTTAAGATTGAAGAGGCCATTCTCAAGGCCCTTGAAACAACTCCCCCTGAGTTGGCTTCGGATATCTACAAGCGCGGCCTTTACCTGACAGGTGGAGGAGCATTGTTGAGAGGATTGGACAAGCGCTTGTCGCAAAAAATCAAGCTCCCTGTACATATTGCCGAAGATCCACTGAAAAGCGTAGTGCGGGGAACCGGACTGGCTTTGAAGAATTACCATAACTTTCCTTTCATCATGCGGTAAGGATTGGAATAATAAACCCTTAGGAGTAAGTCCTCCATGCGTAACGTCTTTTTATTTCTCAAGCGCTATTCTGTCTTTATTCTTTTCCTTGTCCTCCAGGGTTTGGCCCTTTCAATGCTGTTCAGCTACAATCGGTTCCATCAAACCACTTACGGCATGTTTTCCAATGAACTTGCAGGAAAATTGAACAAACGGGTAAACAAGGTTGAGTCTTTTTTTACGCTGAGTGAACAAAATCAGGCACTCCGCAAGCAAAATGCAGCCTTGCTTTCCTACCTGCCCTTAGGATCCTTCATTCCGGATACTTCCTTTCTGCTTGTTGCTGACACGCTTGCCATTGATTCATTGAAGTCATATCGCCAGTACCAATACTTGGATGCCAAAATTATTTCCAATTCAGTATTCCTGCAGCAGAACATTATGGTTTTGCACAGGGGATCAGCACAGGGTATAGTACCAAACATGGCTGTTGTCGGAACAGATGGTTTGATAGGAACCGTTATCGGTGTCAGTGAAAACATGTCTATCATCATGAGCCTGCTTCACCGCCAGTCTAAAGTAATTGCGGTATTGAAGAAAGGCAGTGGTTTGGGGGAGGTTAGCTGGGATGGTAAGGATCCTCGCTATCTGGTACTTTCCAAGATTCCCAAAACAATTGTTGTAAAGAAAGGGGACACGGTGGTCAGCAGTCCGTATTCTGACAAGTTCCCTCCAGGGCTTCCCATTGGCTATGTTGAGAAGATTGATCAGGACCAGGAAACCAATACCTATAAGTTGAAAATCAGGACAGCTGTTGATTTTTATACTGTTCAACATGCATTCATTGTAAAAAACCTGCTGCAGGAAGAAATGGATCAATTAAAAAGCACAGTAATCAAGGAATGAGTCTACTCTTCAAAAATATCATCAGGTTCATATTCATCATGTTCTTCCAAATTTTTGTGTTGAACAAGATTCCACCTTTGCACCAGTTTATCGTTCCTTATTTCTACTTTGTATTCATCCTCTGGCTGCCATTCAACATCAAAAGGACAGCCTTGCTTTTCATCAGCTTTGCTGTAGGAATGGTAGCAGATATGTTTTTCAAGACACCCGGATTGCACGCTGCAGCTTGTTTACTGATTGCGTATGTCCGGCCATTTCTGATCAATCTTTTGCTACCCAAAGAAGCTACAGATTGGGGGAATGAGGAGCCCACAAAGAATACCATGGGTGCTGTGCCTTACGTTACCTATCTTATCATCCTTACCCTCTTGCATCATTTCTATCTTATTCTCCTGGAATGGATGCAGTTTGGCAGTTTCCTTTATTTTACCGGAAAGCTGATTGCCACTGCGCTGGTAAGCCTCTTGCTCATCATGATTGCAGATCTTTTTCTCAATAGAAAATCAAAACTCCGCTAAACTTACAAACCGCTAATTTTGCTGTTAATTCCAATTCAATTATGCCAGCATTCAACCAGTCAAGACAAAATGTTATCAAGCTAATTTTTCTGGTTGCTTTTTTCATTCTTGCCATCCGTTTGCTGTTTCTCCAGCTGTCTTCAACCCAATATGATCTGCTCGCACTTGATAATGCAGTGAGTAAAAAAATTGTATACCCTGATCGTGGAATCATTTTTGATAGAAAGGGGCGATCGATTCTTGAAAATACCCAGACCTATGACCTGATGGTGATGCCAACCCAATTGAAGGGGCTGGATACAATAGGAATCTGTAACATCCTCAAGATTGATATGGCAACCTTTCGGGAACGCATCATTGGGGCCATCATTAAAAATGGACGTTATCGGCCATCTATTTTTGAATCATCGCTCTCTGTAGAAGCCTTTGTTCAGTTGCAGGAGAACATCTTTCGCTTTGAACCAGGATTTTTTCTACAAGAAAGACCAATAAGGTCTTATCCCTTCAAGGCTGCAGCACATATTCTTGGATATGTGGGAGAGGTTGATTCCAGTATCCTCAAGAAGACGAATTACTACTATCAAATGGGGGATTATATGGGCCTCAGTGGTTTGGAACGGTTTTATGAGCCCATCTTGATGGGTCAAAGGGGGGTAAGGTACCAGATCAAGGATAACAAGAACAGGATTGTAGGTTCTTATGAAAATGGATTGTACGACTCCGTTGCCATAGCTGGTAGAAATCTCAGAACATCCATTGATATTGATATACAGGTCCTTGCAGAACGCATGCTCAAAAACAAATTGGGCGCCATTGTTGCCATTGATCCAAGATCTGGCGGCATCATCGCCATGGCCAGTGGACCAACCTATGACCCCAATCTTTTGACAGGAAACCAGCGCAGGAACAATTTCTCCTGGATGCTCAGGGATACGGCAAGGCCGCTCTTCAACAGGGCCATCAAGGGGCAATACCCTCCAGGATCAACCGTCAAGCCTGCAGGGGCTTTGATAGCATTGGATGAGGGGGTAATTACTCCCGCATTTGGGCTTGGATGCAATGGCGCCTATTTTGGCTGCAGGAGGGCCATTGGCTGTACGCACAAAACACCTGGTCATGCAGGCAATCTGAGGGTGGCGCTGGCCAATTCATGCAACAGCTATTTTTCCCACCTGTACAGATTGGCAGTTGATAATCCCCGTTTGGGTGGAACGGTAAATGGCTACTTGCGGTGGAAACAATACATGAATTCATTTGGCTTGGGCGTAAGGCTGGGTGTAGACCTGCCTAGTGAGGACAAGGGCCTGATTGTTGATACCAGTTTTTACAACAAATTATACAATCGCTCCTGGAGTTCCTGTACCAATGTCTTTTTGGGCATTGGTCAAGGGGAGATGCAGGCTACACCGCTGCAAATGGCCAACATGATGTGCATCATAGCCAACAAGGGATTTTATTATACGCCTCATTTTGTGCAATCCATTGATGGGCAACTGGAGTCAGACACGGTGTTGAACAGGTACAAGCAAAAGCACCAGGTTACCAATATTTCCAATGAAACCTTTGAAATTGTACAGTTGGGCATGCAGGATGTTGTTGAACAGGGTACAGGAGGTGTTGCAAGAATTGAAGGCATTGCTGTTGCCGCAAAAACAGGTACTGCAGAAAACTATGGCATGATTTATGGTAAGCGGGAGAAGTTGAAAGATCATTCCTGGTTCGTATGTTTTGCCCCCAGAGAAAATCCTACCATTGCAGTTGCTGTGATCGTTGAAAATGCTGGATTTGGTGCAACCTGGGCCGGGCCAATGGCGGCGCTTATCATGGAAAAATACCTGCGTGATACCCTTTCCGCTGCCAGGTGGAAGGAAGTGGAAAGGATTGAAAATACAGAAATCATTCTTCCCATTGTCAAGACAAAACGCAATCGGTTGGATTCCCTTCGAAAAGAAAAAATGCGGAAGTTACAATTGAAGGCAACCGCAAGTGGAAAGTATCCTGGAAAGAACAATCCAGGCAAAAAAACAGCTGCTGTTCATTACCATCTTTCAGCCATCAAACCAGACAATGAAGAACAATTCATTTGAGATATCAAAGGGCATAGATTGGGTTCTTGTCGGAATCTATCTGGTACTGGTTGTTACTGGTATCGCCAGCATTTTTGCCACCACTTACAGGGATGAGAATATCATCGGTGGTTTTCTTTCTTTCAAGACAGATTATAGCCGACAAATGCTCTATTTTCTTATCTCTATAGTATTGGCTGTTTTTATTTTATTGACAGACAGTAAATTTTTCACCGCTACATCCAATATTTTTTATGCATTTGGTTTGATCCTGTTGATCCTGGTGTTCCCTTTTCATACGGATGTAAAAGGAACAAAATCAATTATACGGTTTTCAGGATTTCAATTACAGCCTGCAGAACTCTGCAAAGTATTTGTGAACCTTGCTTTGGCAAAATACCTGTCATCACTCGATCTTAATTTTAAAAAACTTCGTTCTCAATTGATCGCAGCATCACTGGTGTTGGTTCCTGCAATCCTTACTATTTTTCAAAGCGAGACCGGATTGGCCTTGGTATATTTCTCTTTCTTCCTGGTCATGTACCGCGAGGGACTTCCTTCCGCCATCTTGGTGATTGGTTTTTCTTTGGCGGTGCTTGTTGTGATGACACTTTTGATTGACCAGAATCTTTTGGCCATCATCCTTACGCTTGCAGCCATTGGATTTATCTATGCTGCAAAAAGACAGATCAAAAGGGATCGGTCTGTCTTGGTCCTGGTTATTGCTATTTGGGTTGTTGCAGTAGGCATTCAACGTTTCGCGGTACCTTATTTTTTCAATAGTGTCTTGAAGCCTTATCAGGTTCAGCGTATATATGCTACAGTGGGAAAGGATTTTCAGGTGGATACAGAGTCGATGAGTGAAGAGGATATCAAAAAAATGGAGGACAAGAAAAAGGCGGGGAATTATAATGTAAAGCAAAGCAAGATTGCCATAGGCTCAGGTGGTTTTTGGGGAAAGGGTTTGATGAAGGGTACCCAAACGCGCTATGATTTTGTTCCTGAGCAAAGGACTGATTTCATTTTCTGTACCATTGGTGAAGGATTCGGGTTTGCAGGAAGTATCGTTTTATTGGGACTCTATCTTTTCATGTTGTTCAGGATCATCAGCTTGGCAGAAAGACAAAGAAGTTCGTTCAGTCGAACCTATGCCTATGGTGTTGCTTCAGTATTCTTTTTTCATGTGTTCATTAACATTGGCATGACCATTGGGATTATCCCAGTAATCGGAATAACCCTTCCTTTCATGAGTTACGGGGGTACTTCCCTGATCACTTTTTCAGTGCTCTTATTCATCCTGATTCGCCTTGACGCTGACCGTCAAATGGTAATCCGTTAACAAACGACATGAAAATTATTCCCCTTTCCGAAGGCTCATTTACGATAGACCATACCAAAATATTTTTGCCATTTGACACCACCAAGGATGATCTTCAACAGCGGTCGAGGGGAAGTTTGCTGGTGGAAATACAGCCTTTTTTGGTTGAAACAAAAAAGGATTTGATTCTCCTGGATACAGGCTTGGGATTTTCTGAACATGGGGTACTTCAACTCTATAATAACCTTGCCTTTCATGGGTATTCACCTGGAGACATTACCATGGTGCTGATGAGCCATTTGCACCGGGATCATGCCGGTGGACTTGCCGTTGCAGACCCTTACACTGGTCTTTCTCACTTGAGTTTCCCCCACGCAGAGTATTTTATCAATGAAAAAGAACTTGATTTTGCATTGCACGCTGGCAATGCCTCTTATGATGCAGATCGGCTCTCCATATTGGAGGGCAATGACAACATTCGCCTTTTAGATGATCATGGCATGATAAATGGCCATATTCAGCATGAACTATCCGCAGGCCATTCTCCTTTTCACCAGGTTTTTTGGATTCGGGAAGACAATGAAGTTGTTTTTTTTGGTGGTGACGAAGCTCCCCAACTGCAGCAGATGAAAACCAGGTTTGTAGCCAAGTATGATCATGATGGCAAAAAGGCCATGGAACTGAGGCAAAAATGGTGGGAAATTGCTACAGCAGAACACTGGCAATTTCTTTTTTACCATGATATTAAAACGCCGGTGTATTCAGCCTACTGAGTCAAAAAGCATTAGAAATACTTATTAACAGGTATTTCTTTAATGCCATAAAAAAAAGAGGCCAGCTCTAAAAAGAGCCAGCCGTTGCTAACCTATGAAAAACACCGAGTTGAAATTACATTAATAAAATTTATCATTAAAAACTAAAATTAGTAATATCAAAACCCTTTTTTGCGGGGTTCAAGTTGATTTTTCTCTGCCTGTCGCTTCTGAAACTCCCTTCTAACCAATGACTTGAATTCTTCTTCTGCCCCAAAAACTTTGTTTGCCCTTTCATGGCTCATCACTTTGGTAAAGTCTTCCCTGTATTTCTTTCTGATGTCCAGCATTTTTTGTTGTCTTTCCAGTTGGTCTCCAACTTTTCGCTCTCCTGCCATACCTTTTAGTTCATTCCTGTACTGGTTGAATACAGGCCAGAATTTCTGGGCCTCATCAGGGGAGAGATTCAATTCCTTTGTGATGAAGGCCATTTCCATGGCTTGGATTTTTTTGATCTCAACAGTCCTTGCATCACGATCGGGTTTCATGGATTGAGCTTGTGAAGCATATCCGAGGAAGAGCATTGCGATAAGAGAAAATGTTGCTTTCATGGCGTTTAATGGTTTTCGTTTAGTTGAGTGAATGTACATCTCCCAAACCATCTTGGTCCATGTACAATGAGATGTCTTTATCAGGTATTTCTTGCAATATTTCTTTGATTGTTTCTCTGCTCAGGTCAACCAAAAGGTTGGAAGATGAATCAACTCCTTCATTTTCAATTATTTCCGCTATGAACAAGTTGTCCATTTCCTCCAAATACATGGCGATCGCATCAGGAGAAAACGTGTGCTGAAAAGTTTCGGCTTCTTTGTACAGGCCAGCCAATGGGTTCTCATTTTCTGTTTTGGAAACAAAAAATACAGTGGCAATGATTCCCAACAGGCAGGCTGCAGCAGCATATTTTGCCCATGATCCCAATCGGGACATCCCAACAACCGGAGCCTGATCCATTATTGGTATTTCAATCTTCAAATTGTTGAAATAATCTTCGGGAATGGTGTAGGGGTTTTCATGCTTCAAGGATTTGAGCAAGGGAGGGAGTTGGGTCAATTCCTGATCAGACGCTTCATTTTGGATGGCGTCCATCAGGCGGACAGAGAAAGTCTCAAAATAATCCTTGGGTACTGAGAAAGGATTGTTTTTCGGCAGTTGGGCAACCTGCTGGCTGAGGGAGTCTAATTCAGGTGATATGTTATCTATACTAGGCATGTGATGGTTAGACAATAGCCGTTCTTAAGGGTTTAATGGTTGAGGATATATTCTTCAATTTTTTTGACTGCATGGTGATAGCTGGCTTTGAGGGCTCCAACGGAAGTGTCCAGAATGATACCCATTTCTTCGTATGGCATCTCATCAAAATAACGCAGATTGAATACAATGCGTTGTTTTTCAGGTAATTGTTGAACGGCCAGCTGTAATTTCCAGATGGCCTTGTTCTCATCAAATCCCTTTTCACTCTGCATTTTGTTCTCCAGGCTTTCGCTGACATCGTCAAAAGAAACGGAACTTCTTCTTTTTTGCTGTTCAAGATAGGTCAGGGATTCATTGACGGCAATGCGGTAGATCCAGGTATACAATTTGGCATCCTCCCTGAAATTACTCAATCCATTCCAGGCCTTGATGAAAACATTTTGCATTACATCATCTGCATCCTGGTGTGTAATGACAAGTCTTCTAATTTGCCAGTAGATCTTCTCCTGGTATTTTTTTACGATGGTCGTAAATGCCTTTTCCTTCTGCGCTGCATCCTTGAACAACCTGATTAATTCATTATCGTCCAGCTCAGTTAGCATCGCCAATTAAGCTTTCTTTCTTGCCATGGCTTTTTCGGCAGCAGCAACAATGAACTCAGTATCCAGACCATATTTTTTGAGCAATTCAGTGGGCTTTCCACTTTCTCCAAAAGTATCCTGGGTGCCAATCATTTCAATAGGAATCGGAAATGATTTTGCCGCCGTCTGCGCAATGCTGTCACCCAATCCGCCCAATACATTGTGTTCCTCTGCGGTTACAGCACATCCGGTTTTCCTGATGGAGGCGATTACAGCATCGGTGTCCAGTGGCTTAATGGTATGGATATTGATGATTTCAGCATCTATTCCTTTTTCTTTAAGGATTCTTCCCGCCTCAATGGCTTTCCAGACCAGGTGTCCGCAGGCAAAAATGCTCACGTCACTTCCTTCTGAAAACTGTTGGGCCTTGCCCACCACAAAGGGTTCGTCTGCATTGGTAAAGATGGGCCAGACAGGCCTTCCAAACCGGAGATACACTGGCCCTTCATAATCTGCAATAGCGATAGTAGCGGCTTTTGTTTGGTTGTAATCACAGGGTACAATCACCGTCATGCCTGGTAGCATTTTCATCAGTCCGATGTCCTCAAGAATCTGATGGGTTGCACCATCTTCTCCCAGGGTCAAGCCTGCATGTGATGCACAAATTTTAACATTCTTGCCAGAGTAGGCCACCGATTGCCTGATTTGGTCATAGACCCTGCCCGTAGAGAAATTGGCAAATGTTGTCGTAAAGGGGATTTTTCCTCCTATAGTTAATCCGGCTGCAATGCCAATCATATTGGCTTCTGCAATACCACACTGGATAAAACGTTCTGGGAAAGATTTGATGAAAGCATTTAGCTTCATCGACCCTGCCAAATCAGCTGTCAGGGCAACTACATTGGGATTGGATTTACCCAATTCAAATATTCCATCTCCAAAACCGCTTCTCGTGTCCTTCTGTCCTGTTACTTGAATGGCATCCAACATATTGATAAAACTTTGCTGCAAAATAACATTAAATCGGGGGTTAATCAGGATGCAAAAGGTTAATTTTTTGGTGCTAGTTCAGTCGGTGCGCTCTTAGGTCCAGATGGGTGGGTTGATGCTGGATGTATTGCTCCCATTTCCATGCGCTGGTCATGATGTCCTTTACCGTGTACTGTGGAGACCATCCAAGCTCATTTTTAGCTTTATCATTGTTGGCATAGATGGCAATAACATCGCCTGGTCTTCTATTACCGATAGAATAGTTCAATTTCATGCCCGTACTTTCTTCGAACGCCTTGATGGATTCAAGTACAGTAATCCCATCTCCTGAGCCGAGGTTAAACACCTCGCAGTTGTTTGTGTTTTTCTTTTGCAGGAGAAACCCAACAGCCAAGGTATGGGCATGGGCAAGGTCACAAACGTGTATAAAGTCGCGAACGCAGGATCCGTCTCTGGTGGGATAATCATTACCGAATACCGTCAATGCGGGTATTTTTCCAATGGCCGTTTGTGTAATGACGGGGGTCAGGTTTTGTGGCCTGTCGATGGGGAGTTCACCAATCAATGTGGAAGGATGCGCTCCTGCAGGATTGAAATACCGCAGCAAAACAGAGTTGGTTATTTTATTGGAGGCAGCAAATGCTTCAATCATTTGTTCGCCCATTTGTTTGGTCAGCCCGTAGGGAGATTCTGCATCTTTTCTGGGTGTTTGTTCAGTGACAGGAATCTCGTCAGGATTTCCATAAACAGTACAGGAAGAGGAGAAAACAAAATTCGGAATCTTGAACTCCTCAATGCAACGGAGGATATTGATCAGGGATCCCATGTTGTTGTGAAAATACAGGAGCGGTTTTTCTACTGATTCTCCAACGGCCTTGTAGGCAGCAAAATGAATGACCCCTGCAATGGTTTCATTTTCTTCAAATATGGCGCGGGTTTCATCAAAATTACAGAGGTCAACCTTGTAGTTTTTTACTTTGGTTCCAGTTATCTTTTCGACCCCCTCCAGCATTCCGATTGTAGACCTGGAATTGTTGTCCGCAGAGATGACTTCAAATCCATTTTCTATAAGGTCAACCAAGGTATGCGAGCCTATGTATCCTGATCCTCCGGTAACAAGTATTTTTTTCATTTCTGCTTAATTGATCAAATCCATCAGGTATTTTCCATATCCACTTTTGAGCAATGGGTGGGCAAGTTTGACCAGTTGGTCAGTATTGATAAATCCTTTTCTCCAGGCTATTTCTTCAATACAGGCCACTTTGATTCCTTGTCTCTGCTCGATTACCTGGATGAATTGAGAAGCCTGCATCAGCGAATCAAAGGTTCCGGTATCCAGCCAGGCTGTTCCCCTGTCTAAAACGGAAACACTGAGTTTACCCCTGTTGAGGTATTCCAGGTTGATGTCAGTGATTTCGTATTCTCCCCTGGGTGATGGTTTGATATTTTTTGCAATCTCTACCACTTCATTGTCATAAAAATAAAGTCCGGGTACCGCAAACTTGCTCTTGGGGTTTTCTGGCTTTTCCTCAATGGATATGGCCTTCATGTTTTGATCAAATTCAACCACCCCATATCGTTCCGGGTCGCTGACCTGGTAGGCGTATACAATTCCCCCATCCGGTTGGGCATTTTTTTCCAGTGTTTTACCTAATCCGGTACCATAAAATATATTATCTCCCAAGACCAGCGCACAGGGGTCGTTGCCAATAAATTCCTCTCCAATCACAAAAGCCTGGGCCAGTCCATTCGGAAGGAGTTGTTCTGCATAGCTCATGTTCAAGCCAATATGGCTTCCATCACCAAACAATTTTCTGAATTGGGGGAGGTCCTGGGGGGTAGATATGATCAGTATATCCTTGATCCCTGATAACATGAGGGTTGACAAGGGATAATAGATCATGGGCTTGTCATATACCGGCATGATCTGCTTGCTGATGGCATAGGTTATTGGGTAGAGCCTTGTGCCTGAACCGCCAGCCAAAATGATTCCTTTCATACGATGGTTTTATGTTGCAA
This sequence comes from Chitinophagaceae bacterium, assembly GCA_044373365.1. Classification (GTDB taxonomy): domain Bacteria; phylum Bacteroidota; class Bacteroidia; order Chitinophagales; family Chitinophagaceae; genus Pollutibacter. The sequence continues at coordinate 126,848 of JBIPNK010000002.1, read as the reverse complement.
AGATGGGAAATTTTAACAAGATTTTCCCTTCTTAACATTGCGGTAACATACGCATTACAATTGGTTAATATAGTGCTAACCCTTGCTTAATGCCGGGATTGTTCCTTTGCATATCAATTTTAAGTATGCTGAAGCTGTCACAATTAAGGATATCTGTTTTATTGGTCATAACTATTTTGTTGTCTGGATCTGTTTTTGCGCAGGTACAGAAAATAACTGGAAAGGTTGTCAATACAAAAAATGAGCCGATTGCTGGTGCCTCTATTTTGGTTGAAGAAACAAAAAAAGTGGTTGTTGCAGATGTAGAGGGTAATTTCAGCATTACACTCGAGACTGGTAAAAAATACAGTTTCACGGTTTCCAGTGTTGGTTTCAATACCAAATCAATCGCTGAAATCGAAGTCAGCATCAATGGAGACAACGCCATGGTAGTTGTCTTGGATCCACAAACCAAAAACAGTGACGCAATTGTCATCAAGTCTACCCGTCGCCAGGAGAGCAGCATTGCCCTGTTAACATTTCAAAGAAGCAATACTGCCATGTCCAGTGGATTGGCGGCTGATTTTATCAGGAGAACACCAGATAAGAATACAGGAGAGGTCCTGAAGCGTGTGAGTGGTGCTTCAGTGCAAGACAACAAGTTTGTCATTGTTCGCGGATTATCTGATCGCTACAACTCTGCCATGCTGAATTCAGCCCTGCTTCCAAGCAGTGAGCCTGACAAAAAAGCCTTCTCATTTGATATGTTTCCTGCTGCGTTGATAGACAATATTATTATCAACAAAACAGCTACACCTGAATTTACCGGTGAGTTTTCAGGTGGACTGGTACAGGTAAATACAAAAGATATTCCTACAAAGGATGTACTTACCGTAGGATTTGGCCTTGGATACAATACCCAATCAACGTTCAAGCCCTTTATCAGCAACCAGCGCAACCAATATGATTGGCTGGGTTTTGATGATGGCACCAGAAGCCTGCCTGACAGTTTTTCTGCCACTGCGCAATTGTACAGGGGTCTGGGAAAGGATGCAGCAGGGTTGAACAAGCAGATTGAATTGACAAAGCTTTTCAGGGGAGATGTGTACCAACAGGTGTCAACCAACGCAGCTCCCATCAAAACGTTCAACATCACTTACGCAAAAAACCATGCATTGAAAAATGGCGCCAACCTTGGAGTTCTGGTTGCAGCGAATTACAGGAATTCGATGTTGGTTTACAATGTGGAGCGTTCTTTTTATGAGGCAAATGGCACAACGATATTCAACTACAATGACAACCAGAACCGCTACCAGACCAATCTTGGTGCAGTGGCCAATATTACATGGGTTAAGGGGAAAAACAAGGTATCATTGAAAAACCTCTTCAATCAATTGTTTGAAGACAATTATTACACCAGAAATGGCTACAATACCAGCAGGCTGAATGATATACAATTTTATTCCTCTTACCTTAACCAGCGGTCGCTCTACAGTGCTCAGCTTGAGGGTGAGCACCAGCTCACTGCCAAGGGCATCAAGTTCAAATGGAATGGGAATGCTGGTTACAACTTGAAAAAGCAGCCTGATCTTCGTACTGCCTTATACGCCAGGTCCATCAATACCAATGAAAAGTTTGAGATTGATCCGGACGATACCAGAAGGTTTCACAGTGAGTTGAGTGATTATAGCTTTGGTGGTGGTGGACAGTTTATTGTACCGATGAACTGGGGTGGTAAGGATAAACAAACACTGAAGTTTGGTGGCTCAAGCCTTGCCAGGGTTCGTGATTTCAAAAGCCGAATTTTCCGTTATGTTACAACCAACCTCAACTCTTTTGTAGCTGCCAATGCTTACAAGCCTGTTGAATCTGCCTTCTTCTATGACAACATGGGTCAAAACGGGTATATCCTTGATGAGTTTACCAACAACCAAGACAGGTATTTTGGAGTATCCATTTTGAATGCCGCTTATGGAATGTTGGATAACAAGGTTGGGCCTTTTCGTTTCATTTGGGGATTGCGTGCTGAGAATTTTCAGCAGTTGCTCACATCAAAAGACCAGACTGGTCTGAGAAACACAAAGCTTACAGAGAAGTGGGACCTTCTCCCTTCTATCAACATGCTGATCAATGCAGGAGACAAACAGAATGTAAGGCTTTCTGCCAGCAGGACTGTTGCCCGTCCTGAGTTCAGGGAGATTGCAGAATTCGCGTTCTATGATTATGAGATGAACTATGGTGTCAAAGGTGACACTGGCCTGTTGAGAAGTTCAATCCTCAATTATGATGTCCGGTATGAATTGTACCCCAAAGCTGGTGAGGCCATTACAGTGGGTGCCTTCTACAAGCAATTTACCGATCCGATTGAATTCAGGCTCGATGCTTCTAGCAATGGGGAAGCGCGTCGTTATTTTTATCAAAACGCCGTCAGTGCAAACACTTTGGGTTTTGAGCTTGAAGTAAGGAAAGGGCTTGATTTTATTTCCCAATCCTTAAAGAATTTCAGCTTTTTTGGTAACTACACTTTCATTCAGTCAGATGTTGTTTTCAAAGACCTGAGTGCTGGCAACAAGGAAGTAAAAGCCAACAGGCCATTGCAAGGTCAGTCTCCTTACTTGATCAATGCTGGTCTTCAATACAATGGTTCTTCATTCAATGCTTCGTTGCTCTATAACAGAGTGGGTGAAAGATTGACCCTCGTGGGTAATCAAGAGTTCCCCAATGTTTTTGAACGCCCAAGAAACCAGTTGGATTTGCAGTTGTCCAAAAAAGTATTGGCTGGTCAGGGAGAGTTGAAAATCAATTTCGCAGATATCCTCAACAATGCATTTTATTTCTATGAAAACGTTGATGAAGCTACTGCGTACAAAGAAGGTGTGGATAGGCTTTTCAATGCCTACAAGCCCGGATCTACCATTACAGTAGGTTTCACTTATGACTTCAACATCAGCAAAAAAAATAAATAAAAATCTTTAGCAACAAACAGACAAAACACAGTTTATGAAAAAAATCCTTTTTGGACTTTTCTCCATCGCAATGCTCTCTTTCAGTTCTTGTATTAAGGTTAATTTCGAGGAAACCATCAACAATACAACCGGTGGCGGAGCTGTAGGTAAAGATCCTCAGGATCCTGCTACCAACGGAAGTATTATTCAGGGTATCTTGAGCAAGAGTTATTACCTGCCCAAGGGTAAATATACACTCAAAGGCTATGTTTATATCACTGAAGGGAATACCCTTACCATTGCTCCCGGAAGTGTTATTGTCAGTGACATCACCGAGAAAGGTGCACTGATTATTGAAAGGGGTGCCAAGTTAATTGCTGACGGAAGGGCTACAGAGCCTATCGTATTCACCAGCGGAAAAGCAATCGGACAAAGAACGCCTGGTGACTGGGGTGGCATTATCCTCTTGGGTAAAGCTCCGACAAACCGTCCCCAAGATCCGGCTCCAGTTGTTGAAGGTGGTGTTGGTCGTAAATATGGTGGTACTATACCCAATGATGAAAGTGGTATCCTGCGTTTTGTCCGCATTGAGTTTGCTGGAATTGCAGCTGAACCTGGTTCTGAAATCAATGGTCTTACCATGGGTGGTGTTGGTTCTGGTACCATCATTGAAAACGTTCAGGTATCTTTTGGTAATGATGATGCCTATGAGTTTTTTGGTGGAACAGTAAACTGTAAGAACCTGGTTGCTTTTGCGACTGCTGATGACGACTATGATTTCGATTTTGGATACACTGGTAAAATCCAGTATGGTATTGCTTGTCGCAAGCCTGATTTTGTAGATGGTGGTGACGCAGCAAATGGTATTGAGTGCGACAATGACGGTACTGGCACAACTGCTGCTCCTTTTACAAGGCCTCAATTGAGCAACTTTACCTTTGTTGGTGCTAACAATGCAACTGGAACTGCAGCCAACCATAATTTTGGAAACAGGTGGAGAAGGGCAACTCAGTTTGTTTTGAGAAATTCGATCATCATCGGATGGCCTAAAGGTGGACTTTCATTTGAATCTGCTGCAACTGCAAGGGCTTACTTTGTTGATAACACTTCAGAGTTCAGGAACAATCTGCTTCATTCTAATGATGCAGCAGCCATATACAGGAATGATGCAGCTGCTTTGGCCATTGTTACTCCTGCACAAATGAAAACAAAAGCAGAAGCTGAAGGTACTGTTACCTTGGCGAATGCTGATGCAGCCATGTTGAATGCTCCATTTTATTCTACAGCTCCAAACTTTCTTCCGAAAACAGGATCACCTGCGCTTACTGGTGTGAGCTTTACAGGGATGAATTCTTATTTCGTAGCTACCACTTTCCGTGGTGCCATGGGTACTTCAGATTGGACAACTGGATGGACCAATTGGGATCCTCAGAACAAAGCATATTAATCAAAAAGCATTAATTTTAAAGCCACTTCTTTATGGAGTGGCTTTTTTATTGACCCATCATGAAACATTTTTTCTATATTTTATTGCTGTTGTCTTTTTTCTTTTCCTGTAGAAACAGGGACGACAATAAAAAAGATACTATTGAACCTGGGAACTATACACCAATTGTACCAAAAGGCATGATGGATCAAATCAATGCTGCGGACAGTGCGGTGATTATCTATTATAAAACGCCTGCTAATCCTCGGTTTTATAGGGTTTTAAAAATGCTGGATCTTGACGTTTTGCAGCCGATGATCGCAGATGTTAACAGCGCAAACATTGCCTCCAATAACAATTGTCCATCCTTGGGTAAATTGTATTTCTACGGGAAAGGTGATATTGTGGATGTAGTTTATTTTTCAAATGCAGATTCTTGCAAATCTTTTTCATTCATCAAGAATGGTGAAAAGTATACTACTCGCATGGGAGAAAAGTCTCAACAATTGATTGATTCTCTGAGCGTATATGCCAAATAGAAACCAACAATTGCATTGAATCAGGATCTTGTTGGTATGTATTCATATACAACCTCGAACTGCTTTTTGCTTAATTTTTTTTCCATCTCCCCAAGGTAAAATACTTTTTTTTGAGGTGTAGGCTCACAAATGGTATAGATGCTGCCATTGTGCAGGATGGTCTTTCCTTTTGGTTTGTCCAGTTTTACAGCAACATTGACATGCCCTGGATAGCTGAGTACGATCATGGGAAGATCATACACTTCACGAACCAGTGAAAAAAATAAGCCTGCATGGTCTTCACAATCACTCCACTCTGAGGCCAATGTTTCCTCTGGAGAAAATCTTTTTTCTCTCCCATACATCAGGGAGTCTGCCTCATAACCAAATGCATTCCTGACCAGGAACATGATGTATTCAACTCCTTCCTCTTTTGACTTTTTTTTCAATGTTGTTTGTAGCCTTGGAATCAGTGAACCATAGGTGACTTTGCTCATGGGGATGTTGAATTGAAATCGATAGTCTGTTACCGGGTAATTGATGAAATACTCCTTGATCTCGGGGAATACCTTTATTTCATGTTTTGCGGCCTCCCCTTTGTATTTGAATTCAATGGTTTTGTTGACGTATTTTTCTTCTGGGAAATCGGGCATGGTAGCAATCATGTAGTTAAAATCCTCGCCATTTTCAACGAAGGATGGCTGAATGGGTTGAGGAGTTGTTTTTTCAATGGGTATATCATGGTTATAGTCATGATAGTTCATGCATACATATTGCTTTTCTCCAATTATTTTGATGGGAATATTGTAGATGATTGTATTGCTTTTGATGTATAGCAATAATTTATCATCGATGGTGCACAACACAGGATTGAATCCACTTCTGGCCAGGAAAAACCATTTGCAATAGGTGTATCCCCAATAGTCTTTCTCTTTGGGAACGAGCTGTTGAGATACCTTTCTGATCAGTTGATAGTAATGCCAATCTGATAAATTTAGCCTGTTCCTGATGGATGATAATTCTGGAATTATATTTGCGCAATAAGCATCCAGCAGCTTTACCATGTTGGGGAAGTTGCTGGCTTTGTTGAAACTGTTGGGAAATCCCCCGGGCAGTTCCTGGTATTCAATGGTATGTTCTTTTCCAAGAAAGGAAAAGCGAATGTCATGGGTCTCGGCATAGGCATCAGCTTTGGCAGAAATTGACCCCAAAAAAGCTAAAAAACATATGGTTATGACGCTCCTCATGGTTTTCATGCTGTATTAAGTTACTGTAAACAAAAATCAAATCAAACAACTTGTGTTATAATGTTTTAATTTTCACCTGAATAAGTACCAAATAATACAATCACATGGTCAATAAGTCGACTTTTGTACAACGCGATATCAGTTGGCTGAGTTTTAACGCAAGGGTTTTACAGGAAGCCAACGACCCAACTGTTCCTATCAATCAAAGAATTCGTTTCCTTGGGATTTTTTCCAACAACATGGATGAATTCTTTCGTGTACGCGTGGCTACATTGAAAAGGATGGCAGAATTCCGTTCTGCTAAAACCAAACTCAATGTGCACATGGAAGATGCCGTCTCTGAAATTTTGGTTGATCTGCTCCATATTGTCTTGAAACAACAAAGTGAATTTGACAGGATCTGGGCCAATATTCAAATTGAATTGAAAAAAAACAAGGTCTTTCTCAAGAATGATCAACAACTCACAAGAGATCAAAAGTCCTTTGTCATTGATTTTTTTGAGAAAGAAGTTCGATCAAATATCATCCCCCTGATGATTGAGAGTTTGCCAGAACTCCCTTATTTGCGGGACAAGAGTATTTATCTTGGCGTGGTGATGCAGAAGAAGAACTCTGCATACAAGCAGCAATATGCGCTGATTGAGATTCCCTCCAAAACCCTTGGCCGGTTTGTCAAATTGCCTACAGACAAAAAAGAAACACATATCATTCTCCTTGAAGATATTGTAAGGGTCAATCTTCCCTATATATTTTCCTATTTTGGGTATGATCATTTTGAAGCGCATATTTTCAAGGTCACCAAGGACGCTGAGTTAGACCTTGACAACGATATCAGTACATCGCTGGTAGAAAAGATGCAGAAAGGGCTTAAAAAAAGGCGTAAAGGGAAACCTGTTCGTTTCGTATATGATAAGGAGATGAACAGCGGGCTATTGAACTACCTTACAAAGAAGTTGAAACTCAACAGTAAATCAAGCATCATTCCAGGTGGGCGCATCCATAATTTTAAACATTTTATGGATTTTCCTGATGTGTTTCCAGCAACCAAACGGAAAATGACGGCTATCCCTCATCCAGACTTGAATTCCGCCATAAGGGTAACGGATGTAATCGGCAAAAAAGATGTGTTGTTGCATTTTCCCTATCATTCATTTAATGCCATCATTGATTTATTAAGAGAAGCTGCCATCGATCCCGATGTTAAGTCCATCAAGATTACTGCCTACAGGCTTGCTTCAGAATCCAAGGTGATCAATGCCTTGGTCAATGCAGCCCGCAATGGGAAAAAAGTGGAAGTGATGTTGGAGTTAAAGGCCAGATTCGATGAAGAGGCCAACCTCGAATGGAAAACAGTGCTGGAGGAGGAGGGTGTAAAAGTTATTTTAGGCATTCCAAACATGAAAGTCCATGCAAAAGTGTGTATCATCAACAAGCGTGTGCAAAACAAAACCATTCAATATGGCTTTGTCAGCACAGGAAACCTGAATGAAAAAACAGCACATTTTTACGGTGATCATTGCCTGCTTACTTCCAACAGGAACATCATGGCGGATATCAACAGGATATTCTACTATCTTGAGAATCCCGTCTCACACGCAGGTACCCTGGAAGAGTGTAAAACGCTGTTGGTGAGCCCGGTAGGCATGCGGAAGAAAATAACTGAGCTTGTTGATAAGGAGATAAAGGAAGCAAAAAAGGGATTTCCTGCCTCCATTACACTAAAGTTGAACTCGCTCAGTGATGTTTCCCTGATTGAAAAACTCAATCAGGCTTCTGTAGCTGGGGTTGAAGTCAACCTCATTGTTCGTGGCATATATTCTGCAAAAAAGCAAACAAAGAAAAAGCAGCCATCACCCTATGCCATCAGCATAGTCGATGAGTATTTGGAGCATGCCAGGATTTTGGTTTTTCATAACGGGGGGAATGGTTTGGTGTATATCTCCAGTGCAGATTGGATGGTGAGAAATCTTGATCATCGTGTGGAGGCAGCATGTCCAATTGTCGACAACGACCTGAAGAAGGAGTTGTTAGAAGTATTGAAAATCCAACTCTCTGACAATGTAAAAGCAAGAATTTTGGATCCTGAGTTTATCAACAACTATGTATCTTCACCTGGAAAAAAACGAATGCGTTCACAGCAGGAGATTTATAACTATCTGGTAAAAAAACAACCCTTAAAGCAACGTGCGACTGGCGGCAATTGATATTGGAACCAATGCAAGCAGGCTTCTGATCTCCGAGGTTACGGTGAATGGAAATGGTATTGCTGGCTTCAATAAGCTCAATCTGATCAGGGTTCCCCTTCGTTTGGGATTTGATGTGTTTGAAACCGGAGAAATCTCCAAGGAAAAAAAGCACATGATCCTTCAAACCATGAAGGCTTATGCTCACCTCATGAATGCCTATGGGGTTGATAAGTCAATTGCTGTTGCCACCAGTGCAATGAGGGATGCCAGGAACAGGGATGAGGTTGTGAGAAAAATATTTCTTGAAACTGGCATCAACATAAAAGTAATCTCAGGTGATTTTGAGGCATCCTTGATTTATGAATCACATGTGGCAGAAAACCTCAACGCCAATAACAATTACCTTTATGTAGATGTGGGTGGGGGAAGCACCGAACTCACCTTTTTTTCCAACAATGCTCTGGTATACAAGCATTCATTCAATATAGGGACCATTCGCTTGCTCAAGAACATGGTTAAAGATGCCGATTGGCAAGAAATGAAAGATGCGTTGCGTGAAAATTTACGCGGTCAAAAAAATACGATTGCCATAGGAACCGGAGGCAATATCAACAAGATATTTTCTCTCAGCAAGAAAAAAGATGGCAAGCCCCTGCACATCGATGTGCTCAAAGATTATTACAAAGAATTTTCATCCTGCACAGTAGAAGACAGGATACGCCTCTACAACCTCAGGTCAGACAGGGCTGATGTGATTGTTCCTGCGCTGATGATTTACCTTCAAATCATGAAATGGGGCAACATGGAAGAGATTGTGGTTCCCAAAATTGGGTTGGCTGATGGACTGATTCACCACCTCTATGCTGAGGCCACTGCATAACAATTCCTTCGGGTTTACATCAAGATTTATTTACGCCTTGCTAACATTCGGTTAATGATTTAAAGGGAAATTTATAAAACCCATTAATCATGAACAAGAGAAAGCTCGAAGTTGCCGTAATCAGTGATGTTCATCTTGGCACATATGGCTGTCATGCATCAGAATTGGTATCTTATCTGAGAAGCATCTCCCCAAAACTGTTGGTATTGAATGGCGATATCATTGATATCTGGCAATTCAAAAAACACTATTTTCCTGCTTCCCACATGCAGGTAATCAAGGAAATATTTGGCATGATTGCAAGAGGGACACAAATAGTCTACATCACGGGAAACCATGACGAATCGCTCAGGAGGTATAGTGGTATACAATTAGGGAATTTTCAAATGGTTGATAAACTGGTGATTGAGCTGGATGGCAAAAAAACCTGGATTTTTCATGGGGATGTATTTGATGCAACAACAAAAGGAACAGCCAAAGTCATTGCAAAATTAGGAGGCCATGGGTATGACATGTTGATCTTGCTGAACAGGGCCATCAATTGGCTGCTCAAGACAATGGGCCGTGAGAAAATGAGTTTTAGCAAGAAAGTAAAGAATGGTGTTAAAAAGGCGGTTGCATGGATAGGCGATTTTGAGCAAACAGCTGCAGAGTTGGCCATTGCAAAAGGATATGATACAGTGATTTGTGGGCATATCCATCAGCCGCAGATAAGAACAGTATGCATGCCATCCGGTTCCGTCAATTACATGAACAGTGGTGATTGGATTGAGAACCTCACATCACTGGAGTATGATGAAGGAGCCTGGAGCATACATTCATTCAATGAAAAAGAACATGCTGTGCCGGAGGTAATTCATATGCGCAGCAACAATCGGATACCCATGCTCAATGTGCTTACTGATGAAGTGGCATTGTTTTTTACTTCAATGGCTTCTGCTACACATTGATCCATGATGAAAATATTTTATGCCGTTCAGGCTACAGGAAATGGCCACATCAGTAGGGCAAATGCCATTTTGCCGATCTTGCAACAATATGGTGATGTTGATATTTTTCTCAGTGGAAACAACAGTGCATTAAAGACCTCATTGCCCGTTGCTTACAGAAGCAGGGGCATCAGTTTACAGTACGACGTAAAATCAGGAGGTATTGATGTGATGAAAACCATTGGGGGAATCCGTTTGCGAAAATTACTGAATGAAGCAAGATTTCTTCCAGTTGAAAAATACGATCTTGTTATCAATGATTTTGAGTGCATCACATCATTGGCATGCAAATTCAAAGGTATTTCATCTGTCCATTTTGGGCATCAGGCCAGTTTCATGAGTAAAAAAGTGCCCCGGCCTGGCATGAGAAATCCATTGGGAGAATGGGTGTTGTCCAACTATGCCACCGGAACAAGATCTGTAGGGCTTCATTTCAAGCAGTATGATGACAACATATTTTCTCCTGTCATCAAACCTTCCATCCTGCATGCCACACCAGTCAATGAGGGACATATAACCGTCTATCTTGGGCACTATGCAGATCATTTGGTTGTCAAGCAGCTGCAACGGTTAAAAAATTTCAAGTTTCATCTTTTTTCAAAGCAGGTTGATGCTGTGGTTCAGGAAGACAATATAAAATTGTTGCCTTTGAGTCAAGCCATGTTTGATGATAGCCTGATCAGATCTCATGGTGTGATTACAGGCGCAGGGTTTGAGACCCCTGCTGAAGCGCTGTATTTGGGTAAGCAGTTGATGGTATTGCCTATGCATGGGCAATATGAGCAGGCCTGCAATGCTGCCGCTTTGAAGGAATTTAATGTAGCAGTAGTTGATGCCATTGATGATTATTTCCCTGCGTATTTTAACAAGTGGATTTTTGATGAGGGACAATCTTTGCCATTCTCTTTATCAACCCCAGTTGAAAAAATAGTCGAGTCAGTGGTTCATGGTAAGTTGTCTAGCCTCGTTGAAGCACCAATGGACTTGATTGCGTCGGCTTAAACCTGTTCTTTTATCTTCTTCAGGGTAAAGCCAAAAGTAGTGCCAATGCCCGGTGTGCTTCTTGCTTGAATGAATTGCCCATGGGCTTCAACGATGTGTTTGCAGATGGCCAAGCCCAGTCCTGTTCCTCCTATGTTTCTGCTCCTGCCATAGTCAGTCCTGTAGAACCTTTCAAAGATTCTTGAGATATGCTCTTCTGCAATGCCAATGCCATCGTCTGTTATTTCCACCAGAACGGTTTTGTCATCTGTCTTGTAAATGCTGGCCTCAACTTTTCCCTCTTGGTTGCCGTATTTGATTGCATTGTCAACCAGGTTGATCAATACCTGCCTGATTTTTTCCTTGTCTGCATAGACCCTGATGGGTTGTTCACATCCTTTCTTGATCTGGCAATGGATGTTTTTGGCCACTGACTTGATGGTCAATGATTCATACACATCATTGATCAGGTCTTGAATGATAAAATTCTGGTAATGGAGTTCTTGTTTGCCGCTTTCGAGTTTTGTGATTTCGTCGAGGTCTGAAATCAGGTTGATCAACCGTTCTGTATTCTTGAAGGCGTTGGTAAGAAATTTATGACTGACCTCAGGGTTATCCAGGGCTCCTGCCAAAAGGGTTTCCAGATAACCCTGTATGGCAAATGCTGGCGTTTTGAATTCATGGGAAAGGTTTTGAAGGAATTCCTTTCTAAAGGCTTCATTTTTTTCAAGCAATTCCATCTCCACCTTTCTTTGGTCAGCCCACTGCAAAACCTCTTCGCCAACATCTTCAAGTCTTTGCATGGGCAATACTTTTTTCTGAAAAAACTCCTCTCTTTTTGACGCTTTTGTTTGGTTGATGAATTTATAAATCAATTTGATCTGCCGGTGAATGAATTTTTCAACCAAGAAGCGTACAACCCAAAATGTGAAACCAAAAATGATTGATAAAATAACAAGGGCAGCAACCATGCTGTTGGACATCCATCCTCCAATCAATGCAGCCAGCAGCCCAACCGAGGTGGCCGAAAACAATGCAATGGTTTGGGGAGAATAGTTCTTCGAATCGAACATGCTGCAATCTACAGTTTTCAACGCTTATTTAGGCCTAACTCAGATGTCAAATTTATAGCCAACACCTTTGACCGTAGTAATGCAATCTACGCCCAGTTTCTGCCTTATTTTTCTGATGTGTACATCAATGGTCCTGTCTCCAACAATCACCTCACTGCCCCAGATCTGGTTCAGGATCTCATTGCGCAAAAAGACCCTTCCGGGTTTTGAGGCCAGATAATTCAGCAATTCGAATTCTTTTTTGGCAAGGCTGATGGGTTGTCCCTTGAAATAAACCATGTATTCTTCCGGTTCAATCCTTAACTCACCCACCTCAACAGCCTTGGAGTCTTCAGGCTTGGCGACCCTTCTGAAGAATGCATTCACTTTTGAAACCATTACTTTCGGAGAGATGGGTTTGCTGATAAAGTCGTCAGCCCCAAATTCAAGTCCTTTTACATGGGAGAGTTCGTCGTTCAGGGCTGTAAGAAAGACAATAAGGGTATGCTCAAATGCGGGTTGGGCCCTTAGGATTTTACAGACTTCAATGCCATTTTTCTTGGGCATCATGATGTCGAGGATGATCAGGTCTGGATTGGTTTCCCGGGCTTTTTGCAGGGCCTGGTCTCCATCTTTGGCAGTAACCACATCGTATCCATGGAGCTGCAGGTTGTAGGTGATGATTTCCAGAATATCGGGTTCATCATCTGCAATCAGGATTTTTTTTGCGGCTGGCGCCATGATAATGGGTTGTTTACACAAAGTTAACTTATGATGCAGGATATCGCCTTCAAGCTGGATTATTAAATTGTTAAGCGATCTACAAAGGGGTGCTGGAAATTAAGTCTTAATTTTGCATTGAATGTTCCCTTTGCGTACGTTTATATGGATTTTATTGCCATTTATGGCTTTTTCAGCTGCTGGGCAAGACAGCAGCCGTAGCCTTATTGATATCAGGAGGGTAAAATTGCATGAGGATATCGACGGCTTGCAAGCAAGGATTTGTGCGCTGGACGGCAAGCCCGATAAAATGATTGTCATCAGCAGGGACCAGGATCTTGACCTGCTGCTGACCGATATCTATACCCGACAAACCGATGCACTCCAGCTGGAAATTGAAAAAAACGGTTTAGCTGACCACCGGATCAAGGTCAAATATTTGTCTGGTTTGAACATCCTGCTTGAAGATTTACTGCGGTCATTCCGTTCCAATACCCTGCCTGCCACTGAAGCTGCAACCTTGCTGGAAGCGTATAGGCAATACATGGGGCTGGACATCAGGGGAATGGGTATTGCTGGGATTGTGGATCATTTTCCATACACGGTCAACAAGATGCTGCTGGGAGAAAATTCAGTTTTTTTTGAAAACCCAGCGCTGGAATCATCAAGAGTAATCATGTTCAGGCAGTTTGCTGTACTGCATCCAGAACAGGTCCTTTCCCAGATTGAACCCTATCTTCAAGCTTCATTCGCAGACAGCCTCATCATCCTTGCCGCACTTCATTTTCCCTCCAGCTTTTACAATTATGCAGCAGCAGCTGCTACACCCATCGGAAAAAAGATAAGGTCAATTGACGATACCCTGGTGAAGCTGATTACTGGTATTGCTGATGAAAGTTCAGGAAGATTGATTTTCCCCTTTTTGCATTCCATCCTCAAAGGAAGAATTTCCATTGATAGCATTAAATCTACTGCCGCTGACAACCTTGCCTACTATCGTTTGCTTGTCAAGACCCAGCTCCAGTTCATGGATGATATGCGTGCAATGGATACGCCTATTCTTTTTCAGGAAATGGGAACCATGATCAAGCGCAAGGCTGAGGAAATATTTATCAATGAAATCAACGCCTTGCATGATGAGCCAGAAGCAGTACGCTTCAAGATTTTAGAACCGCTTGGGGCCGCAGAATTGTATTATATCATTGTAACTGGCGAAGAGGTCATCTATACCTCCAGCTACACGGGTGTATACAACCGGATGATGGGACGCATGCAAAAGCGTGGGGGAGATGCATTGCTCATGGAAGTGAGGTTTGACCGATTCAAGAAATTTGTCAGGATGGCCGCTGCTTACAACAAGCTCGATCTTTTCTTGTCCAGCATGCCAACAGAAAATGCACAACTCCTGATCAAGGGATTTGTGCGTGGATTGGAAAAAAACCTAAACCTCGAAGATGCTGTAGATGTGGCCGATTCCTATGGGAGCATCAGCAACACAGCCATCAGGGATTTGGTCAAGGTTGAAATTGAGAACAACCTCAAACAACAACAATCAATTGGCAATGGAAGAGGTGTAGCCATTTATGACATCCTCAAACTGCTGTTCATGTCTGCCTCAGATAGCTCCCAACTGCTTTCCCAGAAGTACGGCATTCCTCCTGTGTATGCGCTTCCCTTGTCCAATCTTTCTGACACTGCCGGGCGCATTGTGCAACAGGTTTTTTTCTACGGAGACAAGGATGGAAAGGAGTCATTTGCCAACTTCATGTCCATGTTCCGGGGCAAGAAAGAATGGCAAATTGTGCAAGAGGAGAACTGGGTTGAAATCAAGTCTTTGGTGGGCAGGCCCATATGGATATTTGCCAATCTCCCCTTGGATAATTCGATGGGAGATGATCCTGATGCAAAGGCCCAGGCCCTGTTGATTGGTTATTTGCGTGCGCAAAACCTCCAGCCGACAATTGTTATTCACCGCGGCCACAGCTATCACCTCAAGTATACGGTCAACCAGCTTCCTGCATCTGCCAAAATCATTGTTTTGGGATCCTGCGGCAGTTTTCAGAACCTTAATACTGTGCTGAATATTTGCCCGGATGCCCATATCGTTTCATCGAAAGAAGTGGGTACCAAGCTTGTCAATGAGCCGGTATTGAAAATGATCAACGAGTCCGTCAGGTTAGGGCAAGGGGTAGACTGGATCAGCATCTGGCATCAACTGGAGAAGCAATTCAATACAGGGGTGGCAAAAGAACGGTTCGATAATTATATACCCCCACACAAGAACCTAGGGGCCTTGTTCATCAAGGCTTTTGCCAACAGGGACCAATAAGCGATGGGATGCATGAATGATGGAAAATAAAAAGAAAGAAAACCGGAAAAGAATATTCGATTGGCCATTGCTGGCCAGGATTTTTGCCTTTGCAAAACCCTATGCAGGAAAGTTTTACTTGTCAATTGTCCTGGCATTGTTGTTGGCGATGGTATCGCCTCTGCGGCCTATGATGATCAACCTGACACTCAAACGGGTCAATGCTTCAGGCGCTACAGGGTCCCAAATGGTATTGGATTTCTTGTTGTGGATCAGCCTGCTGCAGGTAGGGCTCTTGCTGGCTGAGACTGCCATGCGGTTTTTCTTTTCTTATACCACCTCCTGGCTCGGGCACCGAGTGGTAAAAGACATGCGGGTAAAAGTCTATGAAAAGGTGCTCTCATACAATTTGAAGCAATATGACAAAACACCCATTGGTACATTGACCACCAGAACAATCAATGATATCGAATCCATAAATGATATTTTTTCAGAAGGGATGGTGCCGATTCTGGCAGATTTTCTTTCTATAGTTGCTATTCTTTCTGCGATGTTCTATACCAACTGGCAACTGACCCTGGTTTGTATCATTCCTTTTCCTCTCCTGATCATGGCCACTTATTTTTTCAAAGAGAGTGTGAACAAATCATTTATCAATGTCCGAAATGCAATTGCAGCATTGAATGCATTCGTGCAAGAGCACCTCTCCGGTATGCAAATCATTCAGGCATTTACCGCAGAAAAAAGAGAACAGGAAAGGTTTGAGGCCATCAACAGAAAACACCGGGATGCCAACATCCAGGCAATTTTTGCCTATTCTGTTTTTTTTCCAGTGGTGGAGATTGTATTGGCTTTTTCCATGGGCATACTGGTTTGGTTTGCCGCCAAGGATGCCTACCAATTGAACCAGGAACAAGCTGTTCAAGTAGCGGGAAATATTGTTTCTTTTATCCTCTTGTTGAACCTTTTGTTCAGGCCCCTGCGGGTCATTGCCGATAAATTCAATGTACTTCAGATGGGAATGGTGGCAGGCGAGAGGGTATTGGCTGTGCTCGACAATGCAGATGTTTTAGCAGATGCGCCTGGCGCAAGGGACATGAAAATCCGGGGGAAGATTGAATTCAGGCATGTTGATTTTCACTATACAGATGGACATTCTGTGCTCTCGGACCTGAATTTCAAGCTTAATGAAGGGGAGACCCTTGCTATTGTAGGGCATACTGGAAGCGGTAAGTCAACCATCATCAGCCTGATCAACAGGCTCTACCAACACCAATCTGGCGAAATCCTGGTTGATGACTTGCCGATAGAAGCTTTCACTATCAATAGTCTGCGTGCAGGAACGGCTGTTGTGTTGCAAGATGTTTTTCTTTTTCCGGGCTCTGTTCATGACAATGTAACCCTTCGCGATTCATCCATCAGCAGGCAGGAAGTGGTGGAAGCAGCCAAAATGATAGGCATTCATGCCTTCATTGAGCAACTTCCTGGTGGATATGATTATGATGTAATGGAGAGAGGAAGTACCTTGTCCATGGGCCAAAGGCAGTTGCTTTCCTTTATCAGGGCTTTGCTCTTCAATCCGGCCATACTCATCCTTGATGAAGCAACCTCTTCAGTCGATACCCATACTGAGCAACTGATTCAGCAGGCCATTTCGGTGCTGACCAAGGGCAGAACTTCTATTGTTGTGGCGCATCGGTTATCCACCATCCGTCAGGCTACCCAGATTTTGGTCATGGACCAGGGGAAAAGGGTAGAAATGGGAAAACATGAGGAACTTCTTGCCCTCGGAGGGAAATATGCACAAATGATCTCATTGCAGCAACAGAAAAATGGGGAATAGATTTTTAAGATTTTCGGGCAATTTTAACCCACTCCGTGCTATCTTTGCGCAAAATTTCAAGGCGTATATGCGTGTACATAGGCTAAAATCTTTGCTGGTAGCGACTCTGGGCCTTTTTTTGGTACTGGTTTCCACTTCCGTAAAGGCGAATGAGGAACCGGGTGGCGAAAGGCTTGACCCCGCAAAAGTCATCATGGAGCATATCCAGGACTCCCATGAGTTCCATTTTTTCACGCTCAAGAAGGCTCATGGAGAGGAATTTCATGCTACCATACCCCTGCCGATCATCCTTTGGAGCAAAGAAAGAGGCCTGGTTTCATTTTCCTCTTCCCAATTTCACCATGGCCAT
This sequence comes from Chitinophagaceae bacterium, assembly GCA_044373365.1. Classification (GTDB taxonomy): domain Bacteria; phylum Bacteroidota; class Bacteroidia; order Chitinophagales; family Chitinophagaceae; genus Pollutibacter. The sequence continues at coordinate 109,425 of JBIPNK010000002.1, read as the reverse complement.
GCATCTCATGATGGTTATAAGATGGAGCACGATAAAATCCATGCAGTGAAACTGGAAAACGGCGTTGAGGTACTGGATGAATCAGTTCATATTTATGATATTTCGCTGACCAAGAATGTGGTTCAAATGTTTCTTTCCCTGATCATTCTTGTTGTACTGATGATCAGCGTAGCCAACAAATACAAAAAGGGACAGGGCATAACTTCTGCACCGAAGGGTTGGCAGAATGCCATTGAGCCGGTCATTACTTTTGTAAGGGATGAGGTAGCCAAACCCAATCTTGGAAAGAAGTACCTGAAATACCTGCCCTACCTGTTAACGGTCTTCTTCTTTATCCTGATCAACAATATTTTTGGTTTGATACCCGGCTCTGCGAATGTAACAGGCAATATTGCCTTCACTGTGGTGTTGGGTGTTATCTCATTTTTTGTAATCTTGTTCAGCACCAACAAACATTTCTGGGGCCATATTTTTTGGTTCCCGGGCGTTCCTACACCGGTGAGGATCTTCATCATGCTCCCTGTTGAACTCCTGGGTGTATTCACCAAGCCCTTCGCTTTGATTGTCCGTCTATTTGCCAACATGGTGGCAGGGCATATCATCATTTTGAGTTTTATTACGCTGATTTTCATCTTTGGATCGATGAGTGCTGTTGCAGGCTGGGGATTTTCTCCACTCAGCATCGCATTTGCCGTATTCATCTATATGATTGAAATAATGGTTGCCTTTATTCAGGCCTTCATCTTCACCAACCTGACTGCAGTGTTTATTGGTCAGGCATTTGAAGGTGGTCATGAAGAAGGGCATCACTAAATCTTTTTTTTTAATTATAAAACCAAGTATCATGAGTCTGATGAACATTCTGCTCGACGTTAGCGTTTCCCACCTTGGTGGTGCAATTGGCGCAGGTCTTGCTGCAATTGGTGCCGGTATCGGTATCGGACAGATCGGTAAGGGTGCAGTTGAATCAATTGCACGTCAACCCGAAGCTGCCAACGACATTCGTGCGAACATGATCCTGACTGCCGCTTTCGTTGAGGGTGTTGCCCTTTTCGCGGTAATTGCAGGTCTGCTGGCTGTATTGAAAGCCTAGTCGTTTCGCCAAAAAACACTGCATCCAATGCACAGGGCGGAGGATGCAGTACTTTTAACTTTGTTACTCAAAATATAGAACATGGATCTTTTATTACCCGGTATTGGTCTTTTGGTTTGGACCCTGTTGGCCTTCCTGATTGTATTTTTCATACTCAAGAAGTTTGCCTGGGGAATCATCATCAAGTCTCTTTCTGAGCGTGAGCAAGGCATTACCGATGCATTGGATACTGCCAAGAAAGTAAAGGCAGAAATGGCTCAGTTGAAAAATGAAAACGAGGCCCTGATGGTCCAAGCGCGTGAAGAACGTGCCCAATTGATCAAGGAAGCCAAAGAAACCAAGGACAAGATGATCAATGAGGCCAAAGAGCAGGCCAAAGCAGAAGCTGCCAAGATCGTAACCGATGCACAGGCAGCCATTCAAGCCCAGAAAATGGCGGCACTGACAGATATCAAGAACCAGATTGGAAGCATGGTGATTGAGATTTCTGAAAAAGTAATCCGGAAGCAACTTGACAACAAGGCAGAGCAAGAAAAATATATTCAGCAAATGGCTGGTGAACTTCATCAGTTCGGAAACCAATAAACATGCGTCAAACAAAAGTTGCAGAGCGTTATTCCAAAGCACTGTTCGATCTTGCCCTCGAGACAGGAAAGATTGAAGAGGTTAAGCATGACCTTGATTTGATCAAGGGGGTGGGGCACAAGGACCTCAGCATTTTGCTGGTTTCACCTGTCGTTTCAGGAGACAAGAAAACGGCTATTTTCGATGCTATTTTCTCCAAGTATGTTCTACCACTTACTGCCTCCTTCTTCAAGTTGATTTTTAACAAGGGAAGGTCTGTTGCCATCAATGAAATCATTGATGCATACACTGACAAATACAGGGAGCACAAAGGAATCAAAGTGGTCGAATTGACAACAGCAGTAGAAGCGACCGATGCTGTTCGTGCTGTAGTTGCCGAGCAATTGAAGGGCAATAAATTGTTGGTGGGAAAGACCATCCAACTGAAAGAAAAAGTGGATGCCTCCATCATTGGTGGTTTGATTGTGCAGGTGGATGATAAATTGTTTGATGCCAGCATCAGGCATGACCTTCAACACATCAAGCGCCAGTTCATCAAAAATATGTACGTAAGCCAGTTAGGATAATCAATAAACAGATTACAATTTAAATCAGCAGTTATGATAGACATTAAGCCCGATGAGATTTCAGCGATACTCCGCCAGCAGCTGAGCAACTTTAACACATCAGCAGAGCTGGAGGAAGTGGGCACAGTACTTCAGGTAGGTGATGGTATTGCCCGTATCTACGGTTTAAACAATGTAAAATCAGGAGAGTTGGTTGAGTTTGAAAATGGTGTGAAAGCCATTGCACTCAACCTGGAAGAAGATAATGTGGGTGTGGTATTGATGGGTGAGGGTGCTGGAATCAAAGAAGGTTCAAAAGTAAAGCGCACAGGCATGATCGCCTCCATCAAGGCCGGTATGGGTCTTGTAGGTCGTGTGATCAACACATTGGGCGAACCGATTGATGGTAAAGGTCCTATTACCGGAGACCTCTATGAAATGCCACTGGAGCGCAAGGCGCCAGGTGTTATTTTCCGTGAACCAGTGAAGGAGCCACTCCAGACTGGTTTGAAGGCCATTGACGCCATGATTCCCATCGGAAGGGGTCAGCGTGAGTTGATCATCGGTGACCGCCAAACCGGTAAAACGGCCATTGCGATCGATACCATCATCAACCAAAAAGAATTTTACAAAGCAGGCAAGCCTGTTTATTGTATTTATGTAGCCATCGGACAAAAAGCATCCACCATTGCCGGTGTGATGAAAACCTTGGAAGACAATGGTGCAATGGAGTATACCATCATCGTAGCCGCTCCAGCTGCTGATCCTGCTCCGCTTCAATTCTATGCACCATTCTCTGGTGCAGCCATTGGGGAATTCCTCCGTGATACAGGAAATGCTGCCTTGATTGTTTATGATGACCTTTCAAAGCAGGCTGTAGCCTACCGTGAGGTTTCATTGTTGCTTCGTCGTCCTCCAGGACGTGAGGCCTATCCTGGTGACGTATTCTACCTGCACAGCCGTTTGCTCGAGCGTGCGGCAAAAGTTATTGCCAAGGATGAAGTTGCTGCCAAGATGAACGATCTTCCAGACTCCATCAAGCATTTGGTGAAAGGTGGTGGTTCATTGACAGCATTGCCAATCATTGAAACCCAAGCAGGAGACGTATCAGCCTATATCCCTACCAACGTAATTTCTATTACGGATGGTCAGATATTCCTTGAGTCGAACCTGTTTAATGCCGGTATTCGTCCTGCGATCAACGTGGGTATCTCTGTAAGCCGCGTGGGCGGTAATGCCCAGATCAAGTCCATGAAAAAGGTATCTGGTACCTTGAAGCTTGACCAGGCCCTTTACCGTGAACTTGAGGCATTCTCCAAATTTGGTGGTGACCTCGACGCTGCAACCAAGTCTGTAATCGACAAGGGTGCACGCAACGTAGAAATCCTGAAGCAAGGCCAGTACCAACCCGCATCTGTAGAAAAGCAGGTGGCTATCATCTATCTGGGTACACAAGGTTTGTTGAAAGATGTTGCAGTAAGGTCTGTGAGAGCCTTTGAAGAACATTTCCTCCTTGAAATGGAAAACAAACTTCCAGAAGTTTTGGCAGAATTCAAGAAGGGCAACCTTCCAGAAGATGGGCTCAAAGCCATGGTTGCGCTTGCACAAGGCATCATGCCCCAATACAAATAAGGTTGAGGGTTGATAGCAACCCCTATCCATTCATATTACATCCAAGGTCCGGAAGATTGCTTTCGGACCTTTTTTATTTGATTATTATCCAACCATTGCACTTTCATCTTGTTGTATATCTAAACCCCTAAACCCCTAAACCCCTAAACCCCTAAACCCCTAAACCCCTAAACCCCTAAACCCCTAAACCCATTATGCTCCTCGAAATCTCCCATCTTACCAAATCATTCGGCAGCTTTACTGCTGTTGACGATCTTTCTTTCTCGGTGAAAGAAGGAGAGGTATATGGTTTTCTTGGACAAAATGGCGCAGGGAAATCGACAACCATTCGGATGATTCTTTCCTTGATTCGGCCAACAAAAGGAAGCATCAACATCTTTGGCATGTCTATCGAAAAAGAACGGGAGAAGATTTTGCAACAGGTGGGTGCGGTAGTGGAAAAGCCGGATCTCTATCGCTACATGACAGGGTATGAGAACCTGAATGTTTTTGCTAGGCTCAGCAACAAGCACATCAGCAAGGCTGAGGTAATGAAATGCCTGGAATTGGTGGGGCTGGACAAAAGGGCCCAAGACCCCGTGAGGGTATACTCGCAGGGCATGAAGCAAAGGCTGGGTATAGCAGTTGCCCTCGTGCACAATCCATCGCTCATCATCCTTGATGAGCCGACCAATGGCTTGGATCCACAGGGGATAGCTGATATCCGGAACCTGATCCTGATGCTGAGCAAGGAACAGAAAAAAACCTTGCTGGTTTCTTCCCATCTCTTGTCTGAGATGGAGCAAGTGGCAGACAGCATGGTCATCATCAACAAAGGGAAAAAACTGGTGGAAGGAAGGGTGAACGAATTGTTGAATCCAGACAAGGTGCAGTTGGAAATCATTACAGACAACAATCCATTGGTCAAAGATTTGTTGGCAAATTCAGGGTGGGCTAAGGGCCTGAGAAATTCTCCAGATCAAAAGGTTTTGGTTGATACAACAGCAGATGCAGTTCCTTTGCTGGCCAAGTACCTGGTCGAACATGATATTGGTATCTCCAGCCTGCGGTCCATGAATTCTTTGGAGGCTTATTTTCTTTCTTTAACATCCGGCAATGAGGTTGAGTAGTATCGTCTATATTGAGTTGTACAAGATATTCCGCAAACCGCGGACCTATATCGCTTTTGGTGCCATAGCAGCCATTGTCGGGTTGATTCAGCTGGGATTCTATGCAGATGGTGAGAGCTACATGAAATTTGGGATGCAGTCCCTGTCTGATTCCTTTGACGTGAATGGCAACATCATGAACGGGTATCTGATGGCCTTCATCATCCTGCAAACCTTGCTGGTGCATGTGCCCCTGTTGATTGCATTGGTAGCCGGAGACATGATCTCTGGTGAGGCAAACCAGGGCACGCTGAGGTTGTTGCTGACGAAACCGGTAAGCAGGGCCAACCTGATCATTGGGAAATTCATCGCTTCATCTATTTATACGATTGTATTGTTGCTCTGGATGGCAGTATGGGCCCTAGCCATATCCATTTTTATTTTTGGTGCCGATGACATGTTGATTATGAAAAGTGACATGGTTACCCAAATCCTTTCTTCAGATGTAATGTGGCGTTATGTTGCAGCTTTTGGATTTGCGGCACTCGCCATGTTGACTGTATCTGCACTCAGTTTTTTCCTGAGCCTTTTTGCTGAAAATTCAATTGGCCCTATCATGGCCACCATGAGCATCATTATCGTATTTACCATCCTCAATACATTGGATTTACCCATTTTTAACATGGTCAAGCCCTACCTGTTTACCAGCCACATGCTTGGCTGGAAAGGTTTTTTTGATGTGACGGTAAATGAGAACAACGAGCAAATCATCGGATCCATCGAAAATCTTCCTGCCGTGCTTTTGTCAGCAGGGGTATTGTTTCTTCATGTCATTGGATTTCTTTCTGCTTCCATCCTGGTTTTCAGGCGCAAGGATATCTTGTCCTGAAGGTATGGCCTAGGCTTTTCATTGCATCGTTGGTGAAAAAGGGTAACATAAATTGCTTATTTTCATTTTGTAAAACGATCCACATGAAAAAAAGCATCTTCTTCCTTTCTCTTCTGCTCTCCGCTTCAATCACCATGGCAGATGTTCGCCTCCCGGCAATCATTGGCTCACACATGGTCTTGCAACAAAAATCTACCGTTAAACTATGGGGCTGGTCAGGACCTGCCGAGAATATCACGATCAAGGTGGGATGGGATACCACTACCTACAAGGTTGTGGCCAGTCGCGGAGCAAGGTGGGTGGCTGAGGTCAAAACACCAGCAGCAGGAGGTCCTTATACCATCACCATCAAAGGACGCAATGAGATACAGCTGGAGGATGTGATGATAGGTGAAGTATGGGTATGTGGAGGACAAAGCAATATGGAATGGTCTGCTGATCAGGGGCTGAAACAGGCAAAAGAAGAATCTCCCAATGCAACCAATCAGAAGATCCGTTTTTTTTATGTGCCCAAATCCACTTCTGCCACTCCGCAGGATGATGTGAGTGCCAAGTGGGTTGTTTGCAATCCGCAAGACATGCTGCATTTCAGTACCATCGGGTACTTTTTTGGAAAAGAAGTCAATGCCCGTACAGGCTTTCCTGTGGGGCTGATCAACAGCAACTGGGGTGGAACACCGGCAGAAGTTTGGACGCCCGAAGAGATCATCACCCATGATCCAGACCTCTTGCATGCCGCAGAAAAATTGACTCCTGCAGCCTGGTGGCCGCATATCAGGGGTGAAGCCTACAATGCCATGATCTACCCGTTGACGCAATTTTCAATTGCTGGCGGCATCTGGTACCAGGGAGAAAGCAATGTGGGTACACACTTCATGTACCAGCGTCTCTTTACCAGCATGATCGATAGCTGGAGAAAGGCCTGGGGTAAAACCTTTCCTTTTTATTTTGTGCAAATCGCGCCCTATACTTATGGCGATACCCATATCAATGGAGCTTTTCTTCGTGAAGCGCAAACAGCATCTGCAGCACATCCCAAGACCGGGATGGTGGTGATCAGCGACTTGGTCGATGATGTGAAAAACATCCATCCCAACCTCAAAAAAGAAGTTGCAACAAGGCTTTCCAACTATGCACTCGCTGAAACCTATGGGGTTCAGGGATTGAACTACAAGAGCCCAACCTATGCTGCACATGCTGTTGAGAAAGGAAGCATCAGGATTCAGTTCAAGGATGTACCCACAACACTGATGAGCAAAGGAGGAGAATTGACCGACTTTTTCATTGCGGGAGCAGATGGTGTCTTTGTTCCTGCTAAGGCCAAGATAGAAGAAAAAACCGTGTTGGTATCTGCCAAAACGGTCAAAGATCCAGTGCACGTAAGGTTTGGATTCACCAATACAGCCATGCCCAATTTGTTCTCAGCAGAAGGGTTACCGGTAAATTTATTTAGAACGGATAAATAAAAAGAAAGGAGGGTTTATCCCTCCTTTCTTTTTATCATTGAACTTGGTTTCTTGATTAATAAAACCTGGTCACGCCCGGAACGGCAATCTTGTATTTGCCATCAGCATCAGGAAGTGATTTTGGCAGGGTGTCCCAGGTGTAGGCAGCTGGTTGAAGGTTCAGGCCGCAGTTGAGGGCTTTGTCCCACTCCACTACCTGTCCACTGTAGGTTGCCATTCTTCCGAGGATGGAGGTCATGGTGCTTTTTGCGCCATTCTCTGCGTCAGCGAACTTGTATTCCCCTTTGGCAATGGCTGCAAAAAGTTCAACGTGTTCGTTTTGGTATCCGTTGTTTTCTGTTTTCTTGTCGAACTGGTACATCACATTGCCCTGGTGGTCCCTGATATTGGCAGCGCCACAATAGATTTTACCTTTTGTTCCGATAAAGAGTTCATCCACTTTTGCTGAAGTCTTGGGGATATGGCGGCACTGGCTGTTGAGGATGGAACCATCGGCGTAGGTGAATTCCACAAAGTGATGATCAAAGATCTCACCATGGTCTTTTCCTTTCCTGACTTCTCTTCCACCCATGCCCTGTGCTTTCACAGGATAGCCGCCCTTGAACCAGTTGATTACATCAAGGTTGTGGATATGCTGTTCGGTGATATGATCGCCACAAAGCCAGTTGAAATAATACCAGTTGCGCATCTGGTATTCCATTTCGGTCTGGCCCTCTTTTCTTGGTTTTACCCAAACGCCATCATTGTTCCACCAGGCCTGGGCTGAAGTGATATCGCCGATCATGTCCTTGCGTTTGAACAACTCACGGTAAGAGTTTTGGTAGTGGCGCTGAAGACCTACGACAACATTGAGTTTTTTTGTTTTTGCTTCTGCAGCAGCAACCAATACACGCTTGACTCCTTCCGGATCAGTCGCAACGGGCTTTTCCATGAAGATGTGTTTTCCCTGCTTCACCGCTTCTTCAAAGTGAAGGGGCCTGAAACCGGGAGGTGTTGTAAGGATTACCACATCTGCAAGGGCAATGGCATTTTTATATCCATCAAAACCAACAAACTTTCTCTCTTCTGGTACGTCAATTAATTTTTTGATGTCACCCGCTATTCCTGCTTCAGAAAGGTCACCGGTGATGCTTTTGTAAGCATCATCCAACCTATCGCGAAAGGCATCCGCCATCGCAACAAGTTTGACATTTTGTTTACTGAGCAGTGCCTGAACTGCAGCACCGGTGCCACGTCCGCCGCAACCAATCAAGGCAACCTTGATTTCATCACTGGCTCCGGAATAAAAATTTGCATTGGTAATCAGTGGTGCAGCAAGTACTCCACCTGAGATGATTCCGGTCTGTTTTACAAAGTCTCTGCGACTTTTGCCGGAAAATGGCATGTTGTTTTGCATCGTTGTTGTTTTAAGATGTTATTTACCGAGATACAATTTATAAAATTTTTCGGCTTCTTCCGCAGTTGGTTGCTTAACAGGGCGAACAATTCTGAAACCTGCAAACATTCCGTCTGTGAGCCACCACCTGCTTTTGGGAATTTGCGGATCGCGCTGGTTCCAAAATGGTTCAGAGAATTTGCGTGTATATACCCTGAGATCGGCGGCAAGGTCAAGATAGGACCCACCCCTGATGCTCCTTGGATACCTTGCAGCAGGTGGATTGGTGGGATCCAGCTGGCCATCCGTAATCTGCTTCAAATAATCGGGAGTATATTGATCCATTGTCCACTCGGCAACATTGCCCAGCATATCGTACAATCCCCAGGCATTTGGTTTTTTGGTCCCCACCCGCTGGTATTTTTCTTTGCTGTTGGTCTTGTACCAGGCATATTGACCCAACTGGGCAGCATCATTCCCAAAAAAATAATTGGTCTTGCTTCCCGCCCTGCAAGCATATTCCCATTCTGCCTCTGTCGGCAGCCGGTAGAAAACGCCAGTGTTTTGGTACATCCATCTGCAGAACATCATGGCCGCATCCACACTCATGCTGTTAACCGGAAATCCACCACCTTTTCCCATGTCCCAACTCAGGTCAATGTATTGTGCAGTGGGTCTTGTAACAGCATCTACCTTTGACCCCTGTGAAGTATTTTCATCTTTGAAAAAAACATCGAACTGGTCGTGTGTAATTTCACATGCGCCCATCCAAAATGCAGAAACCTTGACTGTTTTGGCAGGTTTTTCGTTGGGTTTGGTAGAGCTGTTGCTTCCCATCACAAATGTTCCTTCAGGAATGGAAACCATTTTGATTTTCAATTCCGACAATGGCATGTTGATTTCTTCTGTTTTGGAAACATTGGTTTGGGCAAAACCAGCTTCCGTTGATATCCATTGCAGAAAGCAGAGCGCTAGAATAATTTTTTTCAATGCATTTGATTTGATGCAATTTTAACTAAATTGTTCTTAGTTTTCATTTTTCAAACGATTAAATTTCTTTTCATATGGAACGCAGAGGATTTCTCAAAAGATCATCCATGGCAGGAGCCGCATTGATACCGGGATTAGCCGCATTTTCAGCATATCAACCCGTAAATGAACCAGGCAAAACATTCAACCTCAACTATGGATTTCATGATGGGATGTTCGCTGCTCATGCAGGAAAGGATTTTATTGATCAGATCAAGTGGGCACATGATCAGGGCTTCAGGTCCATTGAAGACAATGGCATGATGAACCGTACTCCTGAAATGCAGTCCAAGATTGGTGATACCCTTGCCAAACTGGGCATGCAAATGGGTGTATTTGTGATCACCACCGATGGCTGGCACTGGAAGATGAGCCTTGCCACAGGAAAGCAGGAGTTCAAGGACCTGATCATCCGCGATTGCAAAACCGCTGTTGAAGTGGCCAAGCGTTGCAATGCCAAACACATGACCGTCGTGCCAGGAAATTTTGACCGCAGTTTACCGATGGACATCCAAACTGCTAATGTCATTGAAGCGTTAAGGGGCGGTGCCGGAGTCCTTGAAAAACATGGACTGGTCATGGTGCTGGAACCTTTGAGTGATAACCCAGACCTGTTCTTGCGCTACTCCACCCAAACCTATATGATTTGCAAGGCGGTGAACAGCCCATCCTGCAAGATCCTTTTTGACATGTACCATATGCAGCGCAATGAAGGAAACATCATTACCAACATCAACCGTACCTGGGAAGAGATTGGCTATTTTCAGATTGGGGACAACCCAGGAAGGAAGGAACCCACCACCGGGGAAATGAACTACAAGAACATTTTCAAGCATATTTACAACAAAGGATATCGTGGTGTGATGGGAATGGAACATGGAAATTCAAAACCTGGCACAGAAGGGGAGTTGGCCCTGATCAAGGCCTACAGGGAATCTGACTCCTTTCTTTAGCATTGGCGCTGAACATTTAAGCAGGGAGGTTGTTTTAATTCCATGAAGAAGTTATTGTTGTTCTTGATTGGTGTGCTTTCTGTTGGATTGTCATTTTCTCAATCTGCTGAAGAGATGGCTGCCAAGCTCAAGAGCAAGCTGTTGTCTGTAAAGGATTATGAGGCAAAAGGGATGCTGAAAACGGATGTGGCTTTTCTTAAATTACCCATTTCTACAGTGCGTATTTTCTACAAATTCCCTGATCTTTTCAGGATTAAAAAAGATGGGGGTATTTCTGTATTGCCCAAAGGAGGTATTCGCATCAACATGAATTCTTTGATCACCGAAGGCAACTATACTTCACTCTCCGCAGGTCGTATCGTGTGGAAGGGTGCTGATCTCGCTGTTTTGAAACTCATCCCCAATGGTGAATCTTCTGATATCGTCTTGACAACCTTGTATGTTGATGATAAGGCCATGTTGATCAGAAGGGCGGTCACCACTACCAAAGACAACGGCACCTATGAAATGGAAATGGAATATGGGAAATATGCCAAGTGGGGTTTGCCAGACAAGGCCATCATGATTTTCAATACAAAGGATTATAAATTGCCCAAGGGAATAACCTTCGAGTATGATGCAAGTATCTCCCAGAAATCAAAAGAAAAGAAGCCGTTGAGCAAGCAGGGAAGGATTGAGATTTCTTATGCTTCTTACGAGATCAACAAAGGATTGGCTGCAGATATTTTCGGTACCAAATAAAGCTATTCGTCAATTTTTTCGTCCTCTGCATTGGCCATTACCCTTGCAGAAATTTTTCGCAGCGGGTTCTTCCTCATTTCTGCATAGCCCATCCTCGTATCAAAAATGTCAACAGCTGCGAACACTGCAGCCCTGAAGGAGGATTCATCGGCAATATTCTTTCCTGCAATATCAAAGGCTGTTCCATGATCTGGGGATGTTCTGATGACTTGTAGGCCAGCAGTGAAATTGGTGCCTTCGCCCAGCGCAAGCGACTTGAAAGGAATCAGTCCCTGGTCATGGTACATGGCCAGCACTGCATCAAATTTTTCATGGCTTCCCCTGGCAAAAAATGCATCTGCACTGTATGGGCCCATGACGATACAGTCATTTTTCTTTGCCTCCATTACTGCCGGACGAATAATTTCTTTCTCTTCTCTTCCCACCAATCCTTCATCGCCTGCATGGGGGTTAAGGCCCAAGACGGCAATTTTTGGCCTATCTACGCCAAAGTCTTTTTTGAGGCTGGATTTGAGGAGATTGATTTTTTTGATGATCTGTTCTTTGGTAATGTTTTTGGCAACATCACCGATGGCTACATGTTCGGTCAGCAAGGCCACCCGCATGTTCTCTGCCACCATCAGCATCAGCACTTCATCTGCCTTGAACACTTCCTTGAGATAAGGGGTATGGCCGGTGAAATTGAACTCACTGCTCTGCATGGCATATTTGTGCAAGGGCGCTGTAACCAAGGCATCAATTGCATTTTCTTTCAGCGCCTTCACTGCTGCCTGCAATGATTTTACGCCATAGAGGCCACCTGTATCGGTCATTTGACCAGGTTGTATGTCTACATCCTCTTCCCAAACGGTGAATACATTGAGTTGTTTGGGGTTGGCCTTGGCGATCTCTTTGATGTTGTTGTAACTGATGTTCAATTCTGGCATCAGTTTTCTGTAGAAGTTGAGCACCTTGTTGTTGCCAAAAACTACTGGGGTACAGAATTCAAGGATGCGTCCGTCTGAAAAGGTATTGAGAATCAGCTCGATTCCTATACCATTCAGGTCTCCAATTGAAATTCCAATTACCGGTCTTTTTTGAGCACTCATCTCTTCTGCTTTCATTTGAACAGTAAAGGTACAAGGAAAACGGGGATCTTTGTCTTAATTTTGGCGCAATGTACACCCTCAAGAAATCGCTAGGACAACACTTTTTAAAAGATGAAACGGTCTGTATACGCATTATTGAGGCCCTCAATGCGCACCAATACAGCCAGTTGCTGGAAGTGGGTCCGGGTGGTGGCGCACTGACCAAGTACCTGAAAGGGTTGGAGGGAGTAGACCTCAAGTTGGTGGAAATTGATGCAGAGAAGGTGGCATTTCTGCTGAAAGCCTATCCTCATGTGCGGGGTAAAATCATCGAAGCAGACATTCTTGAGATTGATGCCCCCTTTAGCGGACGCTTTACCCTGATCGGGAACTTCCCTTACAATATTTCCACCCAGATTGTTTTCAAAGTAATTGAATGGAGAGAACAGGTGGAGACCATGATTGGCATGTTCCAGAAGGAAGTTGCCGTCAGGATCTGTTCGGGTCCTGGATCAAAAGAGTATGGCATTTTGAGTGTCATTTCCCAGGCCTATTATAAAACGACATACTTGTTTGATGTGGATGAAAACTGCTTCAATCCACCCCCCAAAGTGAAAAGTGGCGTCATCATGTTTGAAGATGCCGGCAATCCTTTTGGCATCACCAACCACAAGAAATTCATGCTGTTGGTGAAGCTGGCATTCGGTCAAAGAAGAAAGCAGTTGAGGAATCCGTTAAAGCCCTATTTCAAGAAGGAAGATCTCTTGGATCCCATATTTACAAAACGTGCAGAACAGTTGTCTGTACTGGATTTTGTCGAACTCCTAAACAAGATGAATTGATGTCAAAAGTGTTGATCACTGCCCCTGCCCATTCCTGTCTCAAAGAAGGGCTGGAGCAAAGGGGATACCTGGTGGATACCCTGGAAAAAATAAACCATCAGGAGTTGAAAGAATTGATTCCTGCCTATGCGGGATTGATTGTGGCCAGCAGGATCCAAATTGACAAGGAAATCCTGTCAGCCGCCCAATCCTTGAAATGGATTGGGAGATTGGGCAGTGGAATGGAGATCATCGATGTTGAGCAAGCCACTGCACAGCAGATCGTTTGCATGAGCAGCCCGGATGGCAACTGTGAATCTGTTGGTGAGCATTGTCTTGGTTTGTTGCTTTCCCTGCTGCACAACATCAGCAGCTCAAGGGATGAAGTAAGGGAAGGAAAATGGCTGCGTGAGGCCAACAGGGGATTTGAGCTGGGCGGAAAAACAGTTGGGATCATTGGTTTGGGGCATACTGGATCGGCCTTTGCCCATTTGCTTTCACCCTTTGGTGTGACAGTGCTTGCGCACGACAAATACAAGACAGGTTTCAGTGGTGGCCACATTATTGAATCCACACTTGAAGCCATCCAGGAATCAGCTGATGTGATCAGCTTCCACCTGCCCTTAAATGCGGAAACGCAGCATTATGCCAATGAGCAGTTTTTCTCATCCCTCAAAAAAAGACCTTATTTTCTCAATGCCAGCAGGGGTGGGGTGGTAGATACAGCCGCCCTGATCAGTGCATTGGACCAAGGCCTGGTTGCTGCCGCAGGCTTGGATGTGCTTGAAAATGAGGATCTTGCAAGCTATATCGCCCATGAAACAGACATGTTGCAACAACTGTTGAGGCGCAGGAATGTAATCGTTACCCCACATATTGCGGGCTCCAGTCATGAGTCGTTGGTCAAATTGGCCCAAAGCCTGCTTAAAAAGCTGGATTTGTTGCCCTGGCCTTGATTTACAAAAATTATTTACCTTTGCAATGCAGCAACGCTTCAGCACCAACTGAGGCGTTGCTCATTTTTTTTCAAACCGACCAACTGAAAGATGTCCATATGAGTATAATGTACGTAACCAAAGAGACCCTTGAGCAAATGAAGGTTGAACTGCAACACATGAAAAGTGTTGAACGCCCGGCTGCTTCCCGCGCCATTGCTGAGGCAAGGGAAAAAGGTGATCTCAAGGAAAATGCAGAATACGATGCTGCCAAAGAAGCACAGGGTTTGCTTGAAGCCAAGATCAACCGCATGGAAACAGAATTGGCCAGTGCCCGCATCCTTGATGCATCTACCATAGACACCAGCAAGGTATCCATCCTGACCAAGGTTACCATCACCAACAAGGCTACCCAAAAATCGGTTACTTACCAGATTGTTTCTGAAAAGGAAGCAGATTTGAAAATGCAGAAAATATCCGTTACTTCTCCCATTGGTAAAGGACTGCTTGGAAAAAAAGTGGGTGAAGAGGCTGAAATTGTTGCACCCAATGGCAAGGTGATATTTACCATTGATCATATTGCGATCTGATAACCATGGCAACCATTTTTTCAAAAATCATTGCAGGGGATATTCCTTCTTTTAAAATTGCCGAGAATGATCAATTCTATGCTTTTTTGGATGTTTTTCCTCTTGTGCCCGGTCATACCCTCGTGGTTCCGAAAAAGGAGACAGACAAGTTGTTTGACATGGATGCAAATGATCTAGGGGCTGTTTTACAATTTGCCCAACCCATTGCCAAAGCCATTGAAAAAGCTTTTCCTTGCCAGCGCTGTGGAATGGCGGTGGTTGGATTGGAAGTGCCGCATGCCCATGTACATTTGGTGCCCATCGATACAGCCGATGACCTGAATTTTACAAGACCCAAGCTGAAGCCTTCTCAGGATGAATTGAAGGAAGCACAACAGAAAATTCTTCAAGCACTCCAACAATGACCCAACAATCCAAGGCAGCAAACAAAGATTATTTTTTCATGATTCTCCTCGGATGCTTGTTTGCACTGGGTTTATTTGACCTCGTTTATTCATTCACCGGAGCCTATGCAATATTTGGGATCCTGTATCCTTCAGCGCATGCGTTGTTGAACATCATCCTATTTCTTGCCCTCTCTTTTATTTGGTCAAAAGAAAAATGGGCGGCATGGTTGTTTTTGGGAATTGTGGTGGCGCACATGGGGCTTGATTTTGCTGTGGGGGCATTTGAATTTTTCAAGCTGATTTTGTTTCTCCCCGCCATTTATTTTCTCATCAAGTTGAAGTAAATCTTTCTGGGTTTTATCCAATCCTTCCAGGATTGTTCTTGATAAAATCCTCCCAACCCCCTGATTTTTTGGTGCGGCAGTTTTTCTTTGTTGCAGCAACAGTTGTAACCAGGCCATGTGCGTTGAAATGATGGCAAACTGCCACCGCCAGTGCATCTGATGCATCAAAGTATTTGATGGTATTGGTGAGCGGCATGATGCTGTTGAGCATCTTCCAGATTTGTTCCTTGTTGGCATTTCCATTGCCAGTAATCGACTGTTTGACTTTTTTGGGTGAATATTCTGCTACCGCCAGGCCGTTAGACATGGCAACCGCAATGGCTACACCCTGTGCCCGTCCGAGTTTGAGCATACTTTGTACGTTTTTTCCAAAGAAGGGTGCTTCAATGGCCATGTCGTCTGGCTTGTATTTGTCGATGATTTCCTGAATGACTGTGTTGATGGTGCCCAAGCGTTCAAACATGTCTTTTTTTCCATTCAACTTGATCACGTTCATCTCGAGCATCTTGATCTGCTTGCCCGTCACAGACAGGATTCCATAGCCCATGATCACGGTTCCCGGATCAATCCCTAAAATAATTTTACTTTTCTGCGCCAACTGGGTTTATTTTTGAAGGGATAAGCAATCACACTGAACAAAAGTATCAAAATATTACTCAATTACCTGCTTGGGCCGGCTCTCTTCATGTTATTGAGCTACAATGTATTCAAGCAGGTGACCGGACAGAAAGACTTGCCTTTGCATTTCTCTTCCCTTCTTGCATCGCTTCGGGGATGGGGTTCTTTGTTGTTGTTATTGGTTTTGGTAATCATGTTGGTGCAGTGGTTGTTGGAGGCCAGGAAATGGCAGGTCATGTTGAGCACGGCGCATCCCATCAAACTGCCTGAGGCATTCAGGATGATTTTATCGGGCATTGCCCTGTCCATTGCTACACCCAACCGGATGGGTGAATTTGCTGGGAGGGTGATGCATCTTCCCGGTGAACAGCGGTTGCAGGGTACTGCTTATACTGTCATTGGCAATTTTGCACAGCTGATCATAACCTGCATAGCTGGAAGCATTGCCCTTTGCATGGAATGGCAGGATCAGCACCTATACCCCGCAGGTGCAGGACTGCAGGCGATACAAACCATGCTGCTATGGGCCACTCCTTTGACCATCATTTTTTTTATGCTGCTGTATTTCAAGGCAGGCATGGTTTTCAATTGGATCCTCTCGCTGCGCATGCTCAGGAAATTCCGGGATAAGCTTGGGATACTGGACACCATACCCAACAGTATCCTCTTGAAAGTATTGCTGCTCTCATCCCTTCGGTTTGCTTTTTTCATCCTCCAATACTGGTTGCTTTTTAAGCTGACCAATACCGGGATTGGCTTCCGTGATACATTTGCAGCCATCTCCATCATGCTGTTGTGGCTTGCCATTGTACCCACTTTTTCTTTTTTGGAGCTGGGGCTGCGTTGGGAATTTGCCCTGCTGCTGATGGGGTCACTGACGGGGAATGCATTGGGAATAGCAGTTTCGGTAACTGCCGTTTGGCTGATCAACCTGATGTTGCCCGCAGCGTTTGGCGCCATCGGATTGCTGCGTTACCGATCCAGGTAAAAATTATACTATCATCTTTTTAAGAAAACTTTATTCTTGTTGCCATTCGCAGAACAATATCCGACCGCCAATGGTTTTATATTTGCAGCATGCGACGCTTCCACAAAATACTACTTGTCTCTATTTTCTCCCTCAGCCTGATCAGGTTGAGTGCGGGAAATGATTTTTGTGGCTTGAGCAACATGTCATTTAATGCAGGAGAAGTGATCACGTTTAAAATTTTCTACAACGTGATTGGTCTGTATGTAGATGCGGGAACTGCTTCTTTTTCCGTTTCCAATGAAAAGCTCAATGCCAGGCCTGTTTACCATGTGGTAGGCCTGGGCACTTCCAATCCATCCTATGACTGGATTTTTAAAGTGCGTGACCGGTATGAAACCTATATTGATACTGCAACACTGAAGCCCTATAAATTTGTAAGGCATGTGGAAGAGGGTGGATTCAGGAAAGATGAGCTCGTGCTTTTCAACCATGCAGAGAACAAGGCGGTGAGCACCAAAGGCACCTTTCCGATTGCGGATTGCATGCAGGATGTATTGAGTTCCATTTACTATGCACGCAACATCAACTTCTCAAAATACAAGGTAGGAGAGAAAATTCCTTTCAAAATGTTCCTGGATGATGAGGTGCACAACATCTATATCCGCTATATGGGAAAAGAAGTCATCAAGACCCGCTATGGTAAATTCAGGGCCATCAAGTTCAAGCCCATGTTGATCAGTGGAACCATCTTTGAAGGAGGCGAGCTCATGAGTGTATGGGTTTCTGATGATGGCAACCATGTTCCTTTGCGGATCGAAAGCCCGATTACGGTGGGCAGCATCAAGGTTGACATGATGGGGTACAGGAACCTGCGGTATCCCATGCAGTCCATGATCAGCTTCAAATGATCAAATCAGGTCTTCCAGTTGAACAGTTTCCTTTTTTCTAAAACCCTTTTCGGTTTTCTCTACTGTACAGCAAATGGTTGTGGCATCATGCTCAAGAAAAAGAACGTGGTTGTTGGCTACTGCCTCCTCGAGATAGTTTTCCTTTTCTTCTAAAGATATCATGGGGTACATGTCATATGCCGCGAGATAGGGCAATGGAATATGTGCAGCAGTAGGAATGAGGTCGGCTACATAGGCCAGGGTTCTGCCGTTGATATTGATCAGGGGATGCATCATGGAACGGGTATGTCCATTGGTGAACATGATGTCGATGCCAGGGCTGAAACTGGTTCTTTCCCCTTTTTTTTCTTCCACAAAACGGAGTCGTCCTTTTTCAAAAATAGGTAGAATGTTTTCTGTCAGAAAAGATGCTTTTTCTCTTGCGTTTGGACTCGTGGCCCATTGCCAGTGGGCTTCACTGCTCCAGTAAAGGGCATTGGGGAATGTCAGCTCAAACTGGTCATTGATTCTCGAAACAGCGCCTCCACAATGGTCAAAATGAAGGTGTGTCAACAATACATCTGTAATGTCTTCTGGGTGAAATCCCAGCCTGAGCAATGATTCCAGCAAACTGTCATTTCCATGTGGGAAATAATGGCTGAAAAACTTTTCTGATTGTTTGTTCCCCATTCCTGTATCGATGAGGATTTTTCTTTCACCATCGACTACAAGCAAACAACGCATCGCAAAACTGCAACGGTTGTTTTCGTCTGCAGGAATTGATTTTTGCCAAAGGGTTTTTGGTACAACACCAAACATGGCACCACCATCCAATTTGAAGAGGCCGGTATCAATTGAATAAACTTGCATATTTTTCTCTTGTGATGACCGCCTTGGTATAGAGCAAAGCGAAAAAACTGATGATGAAGAACACCATGAGTACAAGAATAGAATTCCTCATGCTGCCAGTGAGTTCTTCATTGTATGCAAACAGGAAGAGTCCGAGGGTCAATGCAATCTTTTCAGTAACATCATAGAAACTGAAAAATGAAGTGGTATCAGTAGTCTCAGGCAAAAGTTTTGAATAGGTGCTTCTCCCAATGGATTGGATACCTCCCATGACCAATCCCACACAGGCTGCCAGGATATAAAATTGGGTTTGGGAAGTGATGAAATAGCCCCAGATACAAATGGCCACCCAAATGACAATGCCAACCAGCATGGTAGGAATATTGCCAATTTTTTTTGACAATTTACTCAAAGCGATGGCACCGAAGATGGCAACAATCTGAATCAGCAAAATGGTAAGGATGAGTTTGGGTTCATCTTCTGGCTTGGGGAAAATGTGTTTTTTGCTGTACCCAGCAGCCACAAGCATAACAGTCTGCACCCCAACGCTGAGAAAGAAAAAAGCTGCCAGATAGCGCTTCAATGCCGGGATTTGTTTTACCTGGTTCCAAACCAGTTTAAGCTCATGAAATCCATTGATGAGGATATGCTTCTTGAGTTTTTTATTGCTCTTGGTATTGGATGGCAAGGCGCGAAATGGGATTTGTGAAAAACCAAACCACCAGAGCCCTACCAATAAAAATGAAATCCTGGGTCCCAATGTTTTGTCTCCATTGTCCAATCCGAACAGTTCCGGTTTTAAGATGATGACAAAGCATATCAACTGCAACAATACGCTGCCAATATATCCCATGGCAAATCCCTTTGCACTCACACTGTCACGTTCTTCCGGGCTTGCAATATCAGGAAGATAGGAGTTGTAAAAAACCCAGCTGTTCCAGAAGCCCAATGCAGCAAGGGAGAAAAAGATGATGCCGTATTCTATCCTGTCTGGGGTGAAAAAAAACAAGGCTGCGCAGGACATCGATCCAATCATGGTAAATACCCGCATGAAGGCTTTTTTATTTCCCCTGTAATCAGCAATCGAAGACATGATGGGCGACATCAGGGCCACCAGAAAAAAAACAACCGCTAGTGCATAGTTCTGCAGCGCTGTGTTGATGACGCGGATACCGAAGAAACTGACATAGGAAAGTTCATCGGGATTTTTGCTACTGGTCACTGCTACATAATAGGCTGGGAAAATCGTGGAAGTAATGACCAGGTTATAGGTACTGTTGGCCCAGTCATACATGGCCCAGGCATTTTGAATCTTCTTCCTGTTGTTGTTCATTGTCTAAAGCTTGTCCGTTAAGATAAGCAATATCAAGACAGCGCCAAGCACAATCCTATACCATCCAAAGATCCTGAATCCGTTTTGTTGCAGAAAACGGATAAAAAATTTGATGGCAAGCAAGGCTACAACAAATGCGATGCAGCTTCCCAGCAAAAGGAAATTAATTCCCTGGGTATTCAACACCGCAGGCTCATCTTTCCAGATATCATAGAGGCTTTTCAGCGTGGCTGCTGCCATGGTGGGTACGGCAAGGAAGAAGGAGAAGTCAGCAGCCAATGAACGGGTAAGCTTCTGTTGCATACCACCAATGATGGTTGCTGCACTGCGGCTTAGTCCTGGAAACAAGACCGCCAGCACCTGGTATATGCCAATGAAAAAAGCTTTTTTGTAGGTGATTTCTTCTTCTTTCTCAATGGCCCCATGTTTGAACCATTTGTCTACAAAAAGCAGAATGATGCCTCCCGCAAACAGTACAATGGAGATGAAGAGTGGCTTTTCAAGCACTGCTTCGATGTGTTTCTTGAACAAGGCGCCAAAGGCCAAGGCCGGAAGAATGGCAACGAAAAGCTTTAAATAAAAACTCACGCGTTTGAAGTCCATGAACTTCCTCCAATACAAAACGACAACAGAAAGAATGGCCCCAAACTGTATCACCACTTCATATAGTTTGGTGAAGGAGTCGTCTCCAATGTTGAAGAATGCTGAGGTGATGACCATATGACCCGTTGAAGACACGGGAAGAAATTCTGTAATGCCTTCAATAATGGCCAAAACGATGGCCTGGAATGTATTCATGAAAGAGTGGTAAAAATGAGCAAATTACTTCTTGGATTTCCTCATGATGGCATAGACCTCAATGAGCAGCCCTGCAACAATCATGAGTGGAGCCATGGTGATGCGCTTCATGCTGTAAACTTCATTTTCAGCAAATACATTGGGGTCTTCCCCTTTGCCACCAGCCATCAAAACAAGTCCTATCGCTATCACGACAAGCCCTATCAGCATCCATCTCAGGTTATCCTTTCCGAAAATTGTGTTGTTCTTCGTTTCCATGTAGTGTTGTTTATCAATATAAATCGTCCAGTTTCATTTTGAGGTACTTCGTCACACTTCTGTGCGTACTGATGAAGGTAATGCTAATTCCAATAAGGATAAGGCCTGTGAAAAGCAGTGCCAGCATGCCATTGTCTCTCAGGGCCTTGATTTCGGGTAACCACCAGTTCTCTACGCCATAGATGATGACGACAAGTGCAGCAATTGCAATGATGGCGCTTGCCAGCCCGTTCAGGATGGCCTTGGTGTCAAAAGGTTTTGAGATAAACCACCTTGTTGCACCAACCATCTGCATGGTCTTGATCAGGAAACGGTTGGAGAACATGGCCAGCTTGATGGTATTGTCAATCAAGATGATCACGATCAGGGCCAGTACCCCTGCAAGTGCCAACAGAAAATATCCTGTTTTTTTGACGATATTGTTCAGGTTGCTGACAACAGCATCGGGATATTTCACTTCACTGATGATGAAGTTTTTGGTTATTTCAGTGGTTATTTTTTTCAGGCTGTCCTTGTTTACGTATGCAGGTTCCAGGTAAAAGTCTATGCTTGCCGGAAGAGGATTGTAATCCAATACCTTGTTCCAGTCCTCGTTGCCATCTCCGATGAATTTTGCTCTTGCAGCTTCTTTGGTCACAAACTCCACGTTGCGGGCATAGGGCTTGCTTTCAATCGATTTTCTTACAATATCGATTTCCCTATCAGGACTACCATCCCTCACAAATGCATTGACCTGAACACTGCCTTTGAAATAAGTTTCCAATTTGCTGGCGTTGATCACCAGCCATCCCAACATGCCCAGGATGAAGAGCACAAGGGCTACTCCCAAAATGGCCATAAAATAGGATGGTTTGCTGCGTTTCATCGATGCATTGCGCTGTGCTGTCATGTTCGATTTGGATTTTGTTCCTCAATTGTCCTCGGTAATCATGTCAAAAATAGCAATTTTAAAGCGTTTGTGTATTTTTGCGGTTCCAAGAGGAAAGGTTAATTTTTTACAGGCCCGAATAAAGCAACAGAAATGGAATACGCATTCAGGAATATTGAACGGAAATGGCAGGAGAATTGGAAGGCAAGCAATGCGTACAAGGTATCAAATGAGAGCGCCAAGCCGAAATATTATGTGCTGGACATGTTTCCCTACCCAAGCGGGGCTGGTCTCCATGTGGGTCATCCCCTGGGGTATATTGCCAGCGATGTGTTCAGCCGTTACAAGCGTTTGAAAGGATTCAATGTTTTGCATCCAATGGGGTATGATTCATTTGGGCTTCCTGCTGAGCAATATGCCATTGAACATGGTATTCCGCCTGCTGTTTCAACCGATCAGAACATTGCCACATTCCGGTCTCAGCTGGACAAGATTGGCTTTTGTTATGATTGGGAGCGTGAAGTGCGCACTTCTGATCAGGAGTATTACAAGTGGACCCAATGGATTTTTCTGCAATTGTTTGACAGCTGGATGGACCGGAAGCTGCAGAAGGCAAGAAGAATCAGTGAATTGATGGCCATCTTTGAAGTGGAGGGCAATGCCTCTAATCCTTGCCCTGGCGAAAAGAACCTTTCCTTCTCTTCCGCTGAGTGGCTGGCTTTTTCTGAAAAAAGAAAGGCTGAAATTCTCATGCAATACCGCCTTGCTTTTTGTGGGATTGGTGAAGTGAACTGGTGTGAGGCCTTGGGTACCGTGCTGGCCAATGATGAGGTCATCAATGGCGTGAGCGAGCGAGGAGGGCATCCTGTTGTAAAAAAGAAGTTGCGGCAATGGTACCTCAGGATAACAGAATATGCTGAACGTTTGTTGGCAGGCCTCCAAACCGTAGACTTCAGTGAAAGCATGAAAGACATGCAATCCAACTGGATTGGAAAAAGTTTTGGCGCAGAGATTGATTTTGAACTCGATCCTGCTCATGCAGCTAACGAAGGCAAAAAACTCAAGGTATATACGACCAGACCCGATACTATTTTTGGCATCGATTTTATGGTCATCGCTCCGGAACATGAGCTGGTGGCCTCCATCACTACAGCAGAACAATCCACTGCTGTTGCCAGTTACATTGAATATGTGAACAGCAGAAGTGAGCGTGAGCGGATGGCGGAAAAGAAGATTACGGGTGTTTTCAGCGGCTCTTATTGCAAGCATCCCTTTGAGGACAGGAAAATTCCTGTTTGGATCAGTGAATATGTGCTCGCTGGATATGGTACCGGTGCTATCATGGCCGTGCCTTGCGGTGATGAACGTGATTTCAAGTTTGCCAACCATTTCAATATCCCCATCACCAATATCATTGGTTCATTTTATGATGGTACTGAAGCCAATCCTACAAAAGAGGCAAGGCTTGAAAACAGCGGGTTCCTCAATGGCTTGCTCATGTCTGATGCCATTGCTGTTGCACTGGATAAATTAGAGGGATTGGGAATCGGCAAACGCCATACCAATTACAAAATGCGGGATGCCGCTTTCAGCCGTCAACGTTACTGGGGTGAGCCTTTTCCCATCGTATGGAAAGATGAGGTGGCGGTTCCACTGTCTTCAGTTGAATTGCCCATTGTGCTTCCCCCCATGACTGATCTTAGTCCTGGTCCGGATGCACAGGGCCCTCTGGCCAACCTTCCAGAATGGGCCGCGTTTGAGGGTGGAACAAGAGAGGTAAATACCATGCCCGGCTATGCAGGGAGCAGCTGGTATTTCTTGCGCTACATGGATCCCAAAAATACTGATGCGTTCTGCAGCAGGGAAGCCAGCGATTATTGGGGTCAGGTGGATGTGTACATTGGAGGAACCGAGCATGCTGTGGGGCATTTGCTGTACAGCAGGATGTGGACCAAGGCCTTGTTTGACCTCGGATATATTGGTTTTGATGAGCCCTTCAAGCGTCTTGTTAACCAGGGGAAGATTGGCGGAGACTCCCGGTTGGTTTACAGGATCAGGGGAACAAAGCAATTTGTTTCCGCAGGTTTGAAAGACCAGCATGAAACCGATGAGCTGCATGTGGACGTGAGCATGGTAGACGGATTGGATCTTGATATGGAAGCCTTCAGGAAATGGAAACCAGATTTTGCTGAGGCAACATTCATCACCGAAGACGGTATTTACAAATGTGGGAGCCGACTTGAAAAAATGAGCAAGCGTTATTTCAATGTTGTCAATCCAGATGATATTGTGGAGCGGTATGGGGCAGATACTTTTAGGATGTATGAGATGTTTCTGGGTCCGGTAGAACAGGACAAACCCTGGGATACCAAGGGGATTGAAGGGGTGCACCGCTTCATGAAAAAATTGTGGCGCTTGTTTTTTGATGCCGAAAAAGGTGCTGTCTTTACAGATGAAACGGCTTCTGATGCAGCATGGAAGGCCTTTTACAAGATGGTGAAAAAAGTAGAAGAAGATACTGCGCGTTTTTCTTTCAATACAGCGGTAAGCAGTTTCATGATTGGGGTCAATGATTTGACCGACCTGCATTGTCACTCCAAAGGCCTGTTGGCTAAATTCCTGGTAGTCCTGGCTCCTTATGCTCCACACATTGCAGAGGAGTTGTGGACAGCTTCTGGGCAAACCGGGTCGGTGCTGGATGCCAGTTATCCGGCAGTGGAGGAAAAATACCTTATTGAAACATCCAAAGAATACCCTGTCGCCATCAATGGCAAAACAAGGACTACGTTGAACCTTGATGTCAATGCGACGCAGGCAGACGTGGAAGCGTTGGTCCTGGTGGATCCCATCGTCATGAAATGGCTGGAAGGAAAGCCCCCCAAAAAAATAATTTACGTAAAAAACAAAATGATCAATGTAGTCATGGGCTAGTAAAATGCAATTTTTCTGGGTTTGGGCAACGTCAATCCTTAACTCAACATTTTGCTTTCCTTCCGTTCTATTGGTGTAATTTCACACAGCATGAACCCTCATTTAGATCCTGTAGGCAAATCGTCCATTTCTCCGGATGCGGAGTATGAAAATACCATACGTCCTTCCAGCCTGGAAGATTTTTCCGGACAGCCCGGGATCATTGAAAACCTCAAGATTTTCATCAAGGCTGCACAAATGCGGTCTGAATCGCTGGACCATGTCTTGTTCCATGGCCCCCCGGGCCTGGGAAAAACAACGCTGTCAAGGATTGTGGCCAGAGAGATGGGCGTCAATATCAAGGAAACTTCTGGTCCGGTGATTGAAAAGCCGGCGGACTTGGCAGGACTCCTAACAAGCCTTGAGACCAATGATGTCTTGTTTATTGATGAGATTCACCGCTTGAGCAATGTGGTGGAAGAGTACCTCTACTCTGCCATGGAAGACTACAAGATTGACATCATGATCGACAGTGGCCCCAGCGCAAAAACCATCCAGATCAACCTCAATCCCTTTACCCTGATTGGGGCCACGACCAGAAGTGGATTATTGACGGCACCATTGTTGTCAAGGTTTGCCATCAAGTCAAGGCTGGAATATTATTCCAATGAAGTGTTGGAGCGCATCATCACAAGGTCTGCTGGCATTTTGAATACAAAGATTACATCTGATTCTGCTGGTGAAATCTCCCGCAGGAGCAGGGCTACGCCAAGGATTGCCAATGGCTTGCTCAAGAGGGTCAGGGATTTTGCACAGGTGCTTGGCAATGGTGTCATCACCATGGATATTACCAAGCATGCATTGAAAGCGCTCAATGTTGATGAGCATGGGCTTGACGAGATGGACAACAGGATCCTGACAACCATCATCGACAAGTTCAAGGGTGGGCCTGTGGGATTGGGAACCATTGCCACAGCTGTTGGAGAAGAAGCGGGCACCATTGAAGATGTCTATGAACCTTTTTTGATTCAGGAAGGCTTTCTACAAAGAACCCTGAGGGGCAGGGAAGTGACACGCCGCGCATACGAACATCTTGGGCGTACTCCCCAAAGGCCAAATGACAATTTGCTGTTTTGATCATCCCATCTATGTCATGACAATCCACTCCATGCTGTAATGGTTTTGTTGTTCTATGTTCAATTCCAGTTTGGGAAGCAATAGAATTTTAAAGTTGCAGGCGGATAAAAATAGCGTTACTTGACGATGAGCCTGAAACCATTGCCATGGATGTTCACGATCTCAACATTCGGATCTTCCCTGAGGTATTTTCTCAGTTTCGCAATGTATACATCCATGCTTCTGCCGTTGAAATAGTTGTCATTGCCCCATATTTTTTTGAGGGCCAATTCTCTTTGCAACAAGTCATTTTTGTATTCGCTCAACATTTTCAGGAGCTCGTTTTCCTTGGGTGAGAGGGTAACCTTTGTGCCATCTGCAGAAAGCTCACGCAGTTTTGGGATGAAATGATATTTCCCAAGATCATATTCTGTATTTTCCTGTTCCCTGTTTTGCTCTTCATTTCTTTTCAGGATGGCTTTGATTTTAAACAATAAAAGTTCAGAATCAAATGGCTTGGTGATATAGTCATCTGCGCCAAGTTTGTATCCTTTGATCTGATCTTCTTTCATGGATTTGGCAGAAAGGAAAAACAGAGGAATGTCTGGATTGATATCCCTGATCTCTTCAGCCAACATAAAGCCGTCCATTTTGGGCATCATTACATCAAGCAGACAGATGTCAAATTTTTCACGCTGGAAGGCTGCAAGACCCAGCCGACCATCGCGCTCTAATATTACCTCATAGTCATTGAGTTCCAGGAAATTTTTCAATACGAGTCCAAGATTCGGATCGTCTTCGCAAAGCAGGATTCTAGGTTTTGTGTTGGGTGACATATGAGTAGGTTTACAACAAATAAAATTATTAAAGTTGGATAAAAGGCAAGGATGGCCAATAAAATTTTGTTAAACAGGGTTTATCTTTTCATATAATATCGTTTTGCAACTACAGAACAGCGGATTATCGATGATGCTTTCTAATTGCAGAAATATGCTTATATATAACCATTAGAAAATCATCTAATTGGGATAATTCAAGGAATTTCATTTGCGATTTTTTTTAGAATTTGTATAATTCCTATATCTTCACTACGGTTTTTCATAGGATATTGGATTTTAAAACGGGCTGGATTTCTATCCGGGCCCTTTTTTTTTACCTCAATCTGACCTTTCCCATCAGGTCAATCGAAATTTTCTCCTCAGCCATCAAAGCATTAAGAATTTTGGTTACTGTAGTTTTTTCCACACCAGATAATGAGATTATCTCCTCCAGGTTGTATGTTTTCAGTTTCAGCAATAGAATGATTTTTTGAACATCCGTGTTTAAATTGTCCTCCCTCGAAATCGAGTTTGCTTTATTGATGCAACAGTCACAGTTGCCGCATGCTGTCATTTCCTGGTCACCAAAATAGCGTCCAATGAAAGCAGACCGGCAGGTTTCGGTTTTTGCATATTGGATCATGTTCTCTATGCGTTGGGTAAACTCTTTTTTTCGTTTGAAGTAGGATTCATGGTCGATATTGAGTTCGTCAGCCTTGATGCGGTCTTGCAGGTAGCAGACCTGGGGTGTTTCTTTTTTCGGGTGATAGGCAATGATTCCTGCGCGGTGTAGTGCAGCAAGTTGTTCATGGATGGTGATCAGGTCGCGCTTGAGCATCCATGATAATTTCATTTCACTGATTTTTACGGCGATATCAAATACGCCTGCATAGTTTCTCAGCAATGCCTTGATCATCGGCTCGTATGCGGGATACGCATTTTCGAAATCCTCGATAGATGCCTTGTCGCTGATGAATTGGACAGTGGAGGGCATATAGACCCTTTCCAAGTATGAAATGACATGCTCCTGCTTTAATGCCTGTAAGCTGTACACAACCTCATTCATGTTCAACTTGAACTTCTCCATGAAGTCTTCCATCTCAAAATCGAAATACCTGCCCTGGCCCAATCCTGTTGGTACCTGGTGATAGTTGGCCAGTGCGTGGTATACTTTTCTGATGGTTTTCAGATCCGGAAATCTTATGTTGGGCAACAACAACATTTCCTTCATTTCAGTTTCCCTGTACAACAAGTATGCATGAGCAGTTTCTCCATCCCTTCCTGCCCGACCTGCCTCCTGGTAATAGTTTTCTAAACAATCGGGCATGTCTGCATGAACAACCATGCGAACATCAGGTTTGTCAATGCCCATCCCAAAAGCATTGGTGCAGGCAATGATCCTGGTATGTCCCTTGATCCATTTTTCCTGTTTCTCTTTTCTGTTCTCTTGGGTGAGCCCCGCATGGTAAAAATCACAACTGATACCATGCTGCCTGATCAGGTCGCTGATCTCTTTTGTTCTTTTTCTTGTTCTGCAATAGATGATTGCGGTACCTTCTATGGTTTTTAGCAATTGCAGTATCCTGTTGATCTTGTCATCGCATTTTTCAGCAGCATACCTGAGGTTTTTTCTTGCAAAAGATGTCATGAAAACATTGGGATTTTTCATGATCAACTTATCAGCAATATCTGCTTTGACTTTTCCTGTTGCAGATGCGGTCAACGCAATTACCGGGATGCATGGCAGGTATTCACGGATTCTTGCAATATGGAGATAGGATGGACGAAAATCATAACCCCATTGCGAAATGCAATGTGCCTCATCCACTGCAATCAAAGCGATGGGGAGGGATAGCAGGCGCTCTCTAAATGCCCTTGTTTCAAGGCGTTCAGGCGACACATAAAGGAACTTGAGCTCATCGTTCATGCAGGCATCCAGTGCATTTTCCGTATCCTGGTAACTCATGCCAGACATGATGGCCATTGCAGGAATGTCCATTGCCTGCAGGCGTTGTACCTGGTCTTCCATCAATGCAATCAATGGTGAAATGACAAGACAGCAACCCTCTAAGATCATTGCAGGAACCTGAAAGCAAACTGATTTTCCGCCACCGGTGGGGAGAATGGCCAGCGTGTCTTTTTTTTCCAATAAACTGTTGATGATTTCTTCCTGAGAAGCCCGAAACGCGGGATGTCCCCAATAGTCCAACAGCACATCCTTGGGTGTCATCTTGCTTTGGCTCATCTTGGTTAAATCACTTTTTTGAAAAAGAGCCTTACAGAATTGATGGCAAGCACCACATCACTCATGCCCATGACCAGTGCACCCAGTGTTGGTGTTAACAGACCAAATGCTGCAACAGGAATGGCAATGATGTTGTAGAAAAAAGCCCAGAACAAATTTTGTTTGATGGTGATATAGGTATGCCTTCCCAAACCCAGTGCTGTGGGCAATTGCTTCAATCCAGCGTTCATCAATACCACTTGTGCACTCTGTATGGCCAGCTGTGATGCATCGCTCAATGAGATGCCTATGGTGGCCTTGGCCAGAGCGGGTGCATCATTGATACCATCGCCTACCATGGCGGTAGGTGTGGCCTTGTTGAGGGCATCAATTGTTGCCAGCTTTTCTTCCGGACTTTGTTCTGCAATCACCTGATCCATGCCCAACAGTGAAGCAATATGGTCGCATTTCTCTTTCCGGTCTCCACTGAGCAAGATGGTTTTCAGCCCACGGCTTTTCAGATAGGTGATGATCTCTTTTGCTTCCGGCCTCACTTCATCCTGTACATCAATCCAACCAATCAGTGCATCATTTTTTAACAGGTAGACGTTATGGAAAGCCTCGCTGGTCTTGTCTTTTGCAATCTTGTACGAACCTGCCCAGTAGATGTTGCCATCCTTGTCGGTTCCCTTCATCCCTATGCCTTTTACCTCTTCAATGCTACTCCATCGGATCTCATCCTTTGTTTTGAACGCCGCAGACACACACTGCGCGATAGGATGATTGGAATATTTTTCAAGGGAATAGACAATGTTTTTCCATTCCTGCTCTTCCACGTTAATGGCCTTGTGATCCGCCAGCACAAAGGATCCTGTGGTAAGGGTACCCGTTTTATCAAACACCAGCTGTGTGATGGTCCTGAAATTTTCGAGGCTGGTTGCATTCCGGAAAAGGATGCCAGATCTTGCAGCCCTGCCCATGCCAACGGCGATGGCTGCTGGGGTTGCCAATCCCATGGCACAGGGGCATGCAATCACGAGCACTGCAATGCTTCGCATCAATGCATGGGTAAAAACGTTTTCAGCATCCGGCAGATTGGCCAGGTAGATATAGTTTCCGATGAACGTGATAAGGCTGATTCCAATCACCAATGGAACAAAAATGCCACTGATCTTGTCTGCCAGGTGTTGAATGGGTGGTTTTTCGCCCTGGGCCTGTTTGACAAGGTTGAGGATGCCCGCAAGCACAGTGTCGTTTCCTGTGGCAGTTACCTGTGCTTTCAGTGAACCAGATTCGACGATGCTGCCTCCAATGATATTGTCTTTTGCCACCTTGTGTACGGGAATGCTTTCTCCGGTGAGCAGGGACTCGTTGACATGTGCATCACCCCATAGTATTTTACAGTCGATGGGAACCTGCTCTCCACTCCTCACCAGCACAAGGTCTCCAACCTTGAGTTGTGTATTCTCAATTGGAAGAATTACTTCTTGGTGGTGCTCATCAAAGGCGATTATGTTGGCCATGACTTTTTGAGACTTCATCAGTGCTTTGAGTGCCTTTTGTGTGGATTGCATAGATGCATCCTCGAGGTAGTTGCCGAAGAAAACCAGTGTGATGATGGTTGCGGCTGTTTCGTAAAACAAATACTGCTCACCCTGTCCCATCAGGGTTCCAATCAGGCTGTAGAAGAATGCAGCAGAAGCACCCAGGGCAACGAGTACATTCATGTTGGGCATTCCGTTTCGGATGCTTTTGATGGCACTTTTGCCAAAGAAGGACATGCCCACCAGGTATACGGGAATACAAAGCGCCAACTGCAACCATGGATTCATCAGCCAGTGAAGCGGGATCCACCTTTCCAGCATGTGCAGCATCAGCACCAGTGTGAAAGGAAGGCAGAAAATCAACCGCTGGGTTTGGGTAGATAATAATTTTGTTTTTTTGTTTCCTTCTGGGGTTATCGTATCCACTACATTGTATCCGAGATCATTGATGCCTTCCTTCAGTTCATTGGTTGATGAGCCTTCGACGATCTCAAATGAAACATCGCCATCGATGGGGTTGACCCGGATGTTTTGTACCCCTTGTTTACCAAGATACTTGTTGATGGCAAGGGCACAGTTCGCACAGGTCATTCCATCCACTTTCCATTGAATTGTTTCCATACTACGAATTTACTGATTAAATTACCTTTGCATGATATGGAATTGATGAACCAAACATACGAATTATCAGCTTTGTATGAAATAGCTGACCAACTCGCTGCTCACGTCCGGTTGTACGAGGTCGTCACTTTCGAAGGTGAGCTGGGTGCAGGAAAAACAACCTTGATCAAGGCACTGTGCAAATCATTGGGTGTAGATGAGATGGTCAGCAGTCCGACCTTTGCCCTTGTGAACGAATATGAGGCGGGAAATCTAGGTCCAAGAACAAGGGTGCATCATATTGACCTGTATCGGCTTGAGGGCGAGGAAGAGGCCGTCAGGGCTGGAATGGAGGACTATCTGTACAGTGGCGACCTATGCCTTGTGGAATGGCCCCAAAAAGCCTTGGGCATCATTCCAGAAAATGCCCTCCGTGTGATTTTGGCTTCGCCAGCCATTGATCATCGTCATATAAGGGTGCTGGCAGGTAAAAATTGATTAACTTGAACATTATTCATCAATGATGCCAAGGAAGCCCTATATCAGTTCAGCCATCAGTTTTGAGCCACTTGAAGAAACGCTGGATATCAAGCCATTGGGTTCTTCTTTGTCCATAGCCATTCCCAAGGAAAATGCCTTTCAGGAAAACAGGATTGCCTTGAGCCCAGATGCAGTAGGTGTATTGATCAACAATGGCCATGCCGTATCCGTCGAAACCAAGGCAGGCGAAGGGGCCCATTTTTCTGATAAGGATTATGCGGAGGCCGGCGCCATCATCGTGTACGATAAAAAAGAAATCTTTAGGAGTGAATTGATCGTCAAATCTGCTCCTGTTTCAGATGAAGAACTTCCTTTGCTTTCCATAGGTCAAACCATCATTTCTCCCATTCATCTTCCGGTGATGAAATCACATATCCTGGAAAAGATGATGGAAAAAAAAGTGACAGCCCTTTCTTTTGAAAACCTCAAAGATGAGTCTGGTCATAATCCGATTGTAAGAAGCATGAGTGAAATCGCAGGCAGTTCAGTGATGCTGATTGCAGGCCAGTACCTCAGCAGTGCAAACAATGGCAAGGGCATGTTGCTTGGCGGTATCTCTGGCATTCCGCCTACGAAAGTTATCATTATCGGAGCCGGCATTGTCGGTGAATATGCCGCCAGGACTGCATTGGCAATGGGTGCCAGTGTGAAGATTTTCGATAACAATATTTATAAGCTCAAAAGGTTGCAGAACAATATTGGTGTCCGGCTATGGACTTCGGTATTGGAACCCAAAGTATTGGCCAAGCAACTCAAAACCTGTGATGTGGCCGTAGGCGCACTGACCTCTTCTGGTGGGAGAACACCAGTGGTGGTCAGCGAGGAGATGGTGTCCATGATGAGGCCTGGGAGTGTGATTGTAGATGTGAGCATTGACAGGGGTGGCTGTTTTGAAACTTCTGAAGTGACCTCACACGAGGAGCCGGTGGTATCAAAATTTGGTGTGATTCACTACGGTGTACCCAATATACCTTCCGGATTTGCCCGGACCGCTTCACAGGCCATCAGCAATGTACTGATGCCGCTCTTGCTGACCATTGGGGATGAGGGTGGTCTTGAAAAACTGGTCTGGCACCAGCTCAACATCCGCAATGGTATTTACCTTTTCAAGGGCTCACTCACCAATTTTCACCTTAGCCAACGCTTCAACCTGAAATACACCGACCTGAACCTGCTCATCGCAAGCCAGCGTTAAAACCAAAACAAATCAGATGAAAGCGATCATACCAGTTGCCGGGGCCGGAACAAAACTTAGGCCCCATACCTATACACAACCCAAGGCTTTGATTCCGCTTGCCGGCAAGACCATCCTCAGCATCATCATTGATCAACTGGCTGACGCTGGCATCAAGGATTTTGTGCTGGTTGTAGGATATTTGGGCAACAAGATCCAGGACCATGCAAAGGCCCATTACCCCCATCTCAACATTACCATCATTCAACAGCATGAGCGCAAAGGCCTTGGGCATGCAGTATACTTGTGCAAAGAAGCCGTTGGAGGTGACGAGGTTGTCATTGTATTGGGAGATACCATTTGCGAGTACAATGCTGCAGAATTATTGGCCAGTGAGGGTTCCGTACTGGGGGTTAAGAAAGTGGACGATCCCCGCGACTTTGGTGTTGCAGAAACCGATGAGTCAGGGAATGTGAGCCGGGTCATTGAAAAGCCTCAGATCCCCCGAACAAACAATGCATTGGTGGGTATCTACAAGATCAAGGATTCTTCCCTAATGTTTGATTGTCTGTCTAACATCATGAGCAATACAACCCAGGAAGGAGAGGAGCATGGGCTCACACCAGCCTTGGAGTGCATGATTGCTGGCGGCACACAATTCACCACCTTCAAGGTATCCAATTGGTTTGACTGCGGGAAAAAAGAAACATTGCTTGAAGGCAATGCCACACTATTGAAAAAATGGGGTGGTGATGTTGCTGCAAAACATTCATTCGAGAACACCATCATCATTCCTCCCGTGAGCATTGCCCAAGGTTGTGAAATCCGGAATGCCATTATAGGCCCCAATGTATCAATTGGTGAAAAAACCCTGATCCAGTATTCGATTGTCAAGGATTCGATCGTTGGCGCCTACTCCAAATTATACGATGTGGTGCTGCATGATTCCCTGATTGGTTCAGACACAGAAATCAAAGGCGAGACCCGCACGCTGAATATCGGCGACAATACTGAGATTGACCTGGGTTGATGTTAACTAACTGATTTTTCCTACCATTTCTGAAGGGATCACCCATGCATCAAATTCAGCTTCAGTAAGGTATCCCAGCTTCACTGCCATTTGTTTCAGGGTTGTTCCTTCCTTGTGTGCCTTTTGGGCAATTTCAGCAGATTTGTAATACCCTATTTTTGTATTGAGTGAAGTGACCAGCATCAGTGAGTTGTTCAGGTGCTTGTCAATATTTTCATACAAGGGCTCAATGCCGACAGCACATTTGTTGTTGAAACTTACACAACCTTCTCCGATCAATCTTGCACTGTGCAGAAAATTGTAGATCATCATGGGTTTGAAAACATTCAATTCAAAATGTCCGGTAGCCCCACCAATGTTGATGGCCACATCATTTCCCAATATCTGTGCAGCGATCATGGTCAGGGCCTCGCACTGTGTGGGATTCACTTTTCCTGGCATGATGGATGATCCGGGTTCATTGTCAGGAATGAAAAGCTCACCAATGCCACTTCTCGGACCAGAAGACAGCATGCGAATATCATTGGCGATTTTCATCAGGCTTACAGCAACAGTTTTCAGTGCTCCATGTGATTCCACGATGGCATCATGGGCGGCAAGCGCTTCAAATTTATTTTCTGCAGTCACAAACGGAAGACCTGTGAGTGCTGCAATATGTTTTGCTACGTTTTCTGCATACTGATCCGGGGTATTGATGCCGGTACCTACAGCAGTACCGCCCAATGCAAGCTCTGCCAGGTGTTCAAGGGAATTCTTAATGGCCTTGATGCCATGGTTGAGTTGTGATACATATCCGCTGAACTCTTGCCCAACGGTCAATGGGGTTGCATCCATGAAATGGGTTCTTCCAATTTTTACCACATGCATGAAGGCCTTGCTTTTTGCGGCAAGTGTATCCCTCAGCAGTTCAATCCCCGGAAGCGTAACTTCCATCAACATTTTATACGCGGCGATGTGCATTGCGGTTGGGAAAGTATCATTGGAGGATTGTGATTTGTTGACATCATCATTGGGGTGAAGAAATTTCTCCTTGTCATTTAATGAACCGCCTTTTTTTACATGGCCTCTATAAGCCACCACTTCATTGACATTCATGTTGCTTTGGGTACCGCTGCCGGTTTGCCATACGACCAATGGAAAATAATCATTGAGTTTTCCTTCCAGGATTTCATCACAAACTTCACCAATCAGGATTGATTTTTCTGATGACAATACACCCGCTTCACAATTGGTGATAGCGGCCGCTTTTTTCAGGTAAGCAAAGGCATAAATGATTTCTTTCGGCATCCTGTTGATGTCTTGCGCAATCCTGAAATTGTCAATGCTGCGCTGGGTTTGGGCACCATAATAAGCATTGGCTGGCACACTTACTTCGCCCATTGTATCTTTTTCAATCCTGAATTCCATGTATATGATTTAGAGTTGCAAAATTAGTGTATGCGCATTAAAAAGACCTGTTTTTACTGGTCCAGTCCCTGATATAGTCAGCAATTGTTGTTGAAGAGGTGCCTGGAGGGAAAAGCTGACCTACGCCCATGGTTTCAAGTGCCAGCCTGTCTGCTTCTGGAATGATACCGCCACCGGTCAACAATACATCATCCATCTTGTTGGCTTTCATCAATCCAATGATCCTGGGAAAAACAGTCATGTGGGCCCCGGAGAGGATGCTCACACCAATGGCATCCACATCCTCCTGCAAGGCGGCCTCAACAACCATCTCAGGCGTTTGCCTTAGACCGGTGTAGATGACCTCCATGCCGGCGTCTCTGAGTGAAGTGGCAATCACCTTTGCTCCCCTGTCATGCCCGTCCAGTCCAACTTTTGCAATCAGGACCCGAAGTGGTCTTTTTGTTTGTTGATTTTCCATGTTGTGGTTATTGTGCCAATAGCGTAAGGCAGTGTCCAATTCTTCTGGTGGTTGCTTCTTTACCTATCCTGAAGGCGATGTCAAAAACAGTAGGACCAAATTTAGCGCCGACCAGCATGATGCGCAGCGGAAGTTGCAGTTCTCCTGGTTTGATTTGGGCAAGGGCCGCGGCTTCCTTGAATGTGTTTTCAATGGCAGCTGCATCCCATGTTTCAATCTGCTGAAGGGTTGTTGTCCATCCCTCAAAAAACAGCTTCTTTTTTTCATCCCATTTGGGTTGAACAGATGCCAGATCAATCTCCACCGGGTCATTGAAAAAGTAGGCAAGCTGTGGAATAAAATCATTCAGCAGCTGGCATCTTTCTTTTACCATGGGGATGATGTCTGTCAGCACTTCTTCATTGGCCTCGATATCATTATTCTTGAGTATTGCTTGCACCAAAGGAAGGAGTCTTGCAGTATCGCTTTTTTTGATCCATTCCTGGTTGAACCACTTGGCTTTCTCAAAATCAAATTTTGCTCCTCCCTTGTGAATCCGATCAATCGAAAATCTTTCTATGAGTTGCTCAAGGCTGAAAATCTCCTCGCCACTGCCATCATTCCAACCCAGCATGGCCAGCATGTTGATGAATGCTTCGGGAAGGAAACCCATTTCCTTGAATCCTTTGGTGAGTTCATTTGATTTGGGGTCTTGCCAGTCCATCGCGAAAACGGGAAAACCAAGCCGGTCGCCATCTCTTTTGCTCAATTTTCCTTGGCCATCCGGCTTCAGGATCAATGGGAGATGGGCCCACTGGGGCATTTGGTCTTTCCAGCCGAGGTAATCCCATAGGAGCACATGAACCGGCGCTGAAGGCAGCCATTCTTCACCACGGAATGCATGGCTGATCTTCATTTCATGGTCATCAACTACAACGGCCAGGTGGTAGGTCGGCATTCCATCTGCTTTGAGCAGCACCTTATCATCCACCTGATCGGTATTGAAGCTGATTTCCCCCCTGATCATGTCCTGAATGGTCACTTCAGTTGAAGCTGGCATTTTAATGCGAACAACATGGGGAGTTCCCTGATCGATCAGCGCAGCGACTTTATCACTGGGCATTGTCAGGGAGTTGTTCATTTGCATCCGGACCTTGCTGTCGTATTGTGGGGATGGGTTGGCGTCCGAACGGAAGGCCTCACGCATTTTTTCCAGCGCTTCAGGGGTGTCAAATGCATAATATGCATGTCCTTGTTCGATGAGCTGTTCTGCATATTGTCTATAACTGCTTTTCCTTTCGGATTGGCGGTATGGTCCATAAGCGCCTTCCTTGTGTGGGCCTTCGTCAGGTGAAATGCCACACCAGTCTAGACATTCTATGATATATTGCTCTGCACCCGGAACAAAACGTCCTTGGTCTGTGTCTTCTATGCGGAGGATGAATTGTCCCTTGTTCTTATGGGCAAATAGGTAATTGAAGAGGGCTGTCCTGACTCCACCGAGATGGAGTCCGCCTGTTGGGCTGGGGGCAAACCGTACCCTTGTAGTTGATGCTGTCATGTTGCAAAGATAAGCAGATATGGCTGTTGCTGTGATGATCTAAATAGGGAACCCTCCCTTAGACAAGGGAGGGTTCATTCCAACCAATATTACCATTTATGATAAGACGATAAATTATTTATTCATGAACTTTTCAGTTCTGTTTTCTGTTTCGTTCAGCAGCCTCAGGTTGTATATTCCTGCGGGCTGGTTCCTTACATCAATTGTTTTGGTGCCTGCAGCGGCTTTTCCTGACAGCACTACGTGGCCAAAATTGTTTACGACTTGGTATTCATACGCTTCTGTTGCGTTCACGATTACCGGTTGTTGTGCTTGCTTGATTATTATAAATATTCCAGCGCCATCATTTTTATTTTCAATGGTAACCGTGTTGCTGAATTGTACAGCGCCGTCTTTTTCAATGAATTTCAGCATATACGTATAGGCCGCTGGTGCAATCACTTGGTGTACATAGCTGTTTGTGTTCAACGCTGGCCTGGCGATTTCTTTGAAGTCACCTTCTTCTGTTGCAACCATCACACTGATTGCTGCTGTTTCTTTCAGGTTATTTGTGTTCCAGTTAAGTTTATTGCCATGTTTAACTTTGATCCCAGTCACAACAGCATTGTTGGTAGAACTGTTAGTGGGGCTTGTTGTTGTAGTGGATGATGTTCCGGAAAACGTTCCGCCAATGGTGTAAGCTCCCAGACTTCCATAATCATTGCCAGCATTGACATTTCCAGATCCATCGATGATTACATAATAGGTGCCAGCGCTCAACGTTGTATCAATTTTAGCGTGCATGGAATCAGCAATATCATAAGTATTGATTTCGGTTCCTTTTGCATCTTGCAAGATGATTTTAACATCAAGGTTGGCACCGCTGTTTCCTGTTCCAACATTGAAAGGAATAACATTCAGTTTAAGCAACCCTTTCTGGCTCAGGTCCAACCGGAAATAATCCTTGTCTGCAGTGGTGGAAATAACACCAGCCTTGCTAAATACATTGTTGCTGATAACCACAGGGCTGGCACTTGTATAAAGGTCAGCATAATCATCTGGTCTGTATCCGAATCCGTTGGTTGTAGTAATGATGCTGAGGTTGTCTTGGAGGAAGGTACAACCATTGGGCGTTGGTCCGAAGTTCCACTGTGTGGCATTCCTGGAAGCAACATTTCCCATGATTGGTCCCCAGGAGGTTTCTCCTGTTCCAGCGCCTGTATGATAAGAACTTGTCAATGTGCAGGTTGATGTGTAGGCAGATTGATGGTACAAGCCTAGTGTATGTCCGGTTTCGTGAGAAACTGCTTCTGCCACTCTTTTTGCATTGTTTCCCAGACGATCACTGAATACAAAAGCGGGTGTATCATCACCCCAGCTGAAAGATGTTACGTATGCAATGCCTGCAACACCTGCATACCATGCGCTGGTAGGGGTCACAACCACGCGGATTCTCTGGGAAAGTGGAGCAGCAAGAAATTTAGAAAGGTCGGTGGTTAAGTTGATGTTGAATGGCCTGAAATCTTCAGCAATCCTGTTGAATGCTTCTGTGATTTGTGCATCCGTCATGGTTGCAGGCAAACAGGAAAATGGTGTACCATAGTTCCACATGGAGCTGTTTACATCGTGGCCATCAAAATCAATGTAAATTGTTGCTACTGCTGCAGGATAACTGTTCAATGTTGGAGCGGCAGTTGTAGTGCTTGCTGTGCAAATGGCAGCAAAAAGCAGCATGAACGAAAGATTTTTCATAAAATGGAGTTATAGGATTGGAATTGGAATTGGTAGGGGATTGGATTAAAAACGGGCCATGTTGAGTTTACTCAACAATCATATCTTTGAGGTTTATTTTTTTGATGATGTTGTTTCCTGCATTGTCTATATTCAGTTCGATGCCATCTTGGAATCCGCGTCCAAACATTCTGCCAACATATTTTACTTTGTTGTCATGATCGACTGTTTTGGAAATGAAGAGATTTGCTTTGTAGTTAGAACTTTCGATGACAACGGTTTGTAAATTGTCATATACTTTTTTGTTGGATTTGATGACACCCGTAACATGAAACCCTTGGGTGAACTTTACATCGACGGCAGATCCTGGATTCAAATTAAAAATTCCTTCCACTACACTGGGTAAAAATTTTGCTGTTTCAGGAAGCGCATCAAACATTTTTTGGGCCCTTGCATTACTGAACATTGCTGTGAAAACAAGCGTGAATGTGAAGGTTACAAATAGCTTTTTCATAAAATGGATTTGATTGGTTCTACAAAGTAACGGAGGATAATAGCAGAATATTATGCGTATAGTATTTATTCATTCAGATTGAGTATTAGTACTTAACCTGATTAAGTTAAATGTTGCAGTATTTACGCAAAAGCATTTAATCTCAATAAAAAATTGGAAAATGAATGGGGCGGCAGTATGAGGAGATATTAATAAGTGCCGGTGGAGAGCATGACCAAGGTGCAAGCTTCTAAAGTATCAATTCCTATGTGTGTTGCCTCCTTAAAAAAGCTGGGATTTTCAGCTCCAGGATTGAAGATGATGCGCTTTGGATGGAGAGAAAGGATATATTCCTCATAGGCTTTTTGCCTGTCTGCGTTAAGGTAAATTGTTACGGTATCAACCCCTTCAAACGGGGACATTGTTGTGCCTATTGAAATATTTTCAATATTGAATCCCTCCCTTCCAATGGCTTCCACCTGATGACCTGCAGCAAGCAATTTTCTTACAGCAAGATGGCTGTACTGTACAGGATTGGTTGAGGCGCCGATGACAAGGGTTTTTTTATTGGGCATAACATTGGCAATATAAAAAAAGCCGGTGCGAGACCGGCTTTAAGTAGAGAATATAGGTCAAACCAGCATTGTTACTGGGTTCTCCATGTATTTTTTAAGGGTTTGCAGGAAGCCTGCACCCACTGCGCCATCAACACTTCTGTGGTCACAGCTCAGGGTTACCTTCATCATCTGTGTGGTGGTAAAGCCTTCTCCTTTCCTGATCACCACCTCTTTGATCTTGCCAACAGCAAGAATACAGCTGTCTGGCGGGTTGATGATGGCAGTGAATTCATCAATGTCCATCATGCCCAGATTGGAGATGGTAAATGTATTTCCTGTGAAATCCTGTGGTTGAATCTTTTTGTTCCTGGCCTTGTCATACAGCTCTTTCGATTCCAGGGCTATTTGCGAGAGGCTTTTTTGGTCTGCGAACCTTAACACTGGAACAATCAGTCCTTCTGGAAGGGCAATGGCAGAGCCAATATGCACATGGTCGTAGGTTCTGATAAAATCTCCCATCCAGCTGCTGTTTACTGCCGGATGTTTTTTCAATGCCAGTGCCGATGCTTTGATCAGCATGTCCTGGAAAGAAATTTTGGTAGGACTTACCTCATTCATTTGTGCACGGGCTTTGATGGCATTGTCCATGCAAATTTCCATGGTGAGGTAGAAATGAGGTGCAGTGAACATGCTCTCCCCAAGTCTTCTGGCGATGGTTTTGCGCATGGATGTAAGCTGTGTATCTGTGTATCCTTCTTGTCCGGATACCAGGATTTTTGCAGCTGCTGGGGCGGCTGTTTGGGCTGCAACAGGCGCTGCCTTAAAGTCATCCACATCCTTTTTGATGATTCTTCCGCCATCTCCAGATCCGGTGACCTTGGAGAGGTCAATGCCCTTGTCTTTGGCAAGTATTTTGGCAAGCGGGGAGGCTTTAAGCCTTCCGTCTGTACTGTCAATCGAAGGTGCTGCTGCTGGCGTGCTTGCCGCAACTGCAACAGGGGCTGGAGCCGATACGGCTGCAGCTGCGGGAGTGGCTCCATTTGACTGAAGGGATGCCAACAATCCTGTGATATCGGTGCCGGCTTTGCCGATGATGGCGATAATGTCATTTATTTTGGCAGATTCACCATCAGGAACACCAATGTGCAACAAGGTTCCATCTGCATACCCTACCACTTCCATGGTAGCCTTGTCTGTTTCAACATCGGCGAGGTTATCGTCACTCTTGACGGAATCACCCACTTTTTTATTCCATTGAACAATTTTTCCTGAAGTCATGGTATCACTCAGCAACGGCATTCTGATCACCGTAACACCCAGTTGTTCTGGGGTGACAACAGGCGCTTGGCTGATTGCAGCAGCTGGGGCTGCGGATGGGGCAGCCGGAGCAGGGGCAGGTGTTGAAGCACCAGCTTCTGCTGCAAGATAGCTTTGTATGTCTTCGCCAGGCTTGCCTACGATGGCAATGATTTCATTGATTTTGGCAGCTTCTCCCTCTTTTATGCCTACGTAAAGCAAGGTGCCGTCTGCATAGCCCACCACTTCCATGGTGGCCTTGTCTGTTTCCACATCTGCCAGTACATCATCACTTTTGACCGTATCGCCTACGTTCTTGTTCCATTTGACGATTTTGCCCTCGGTCATTGTATCGCTGAGGAGAGGCATCCTGATCACTTCGGCCATATCCCTGTATATATTAAGGTTAATGAATAATTTTGAAGGCCGAAATTACGGCAAAATGAGGAAATCAACACGTCTGTTTGCAAAGATTTGCACTGCTTTTCAGTAATCGAGGTCTAGATTGAGCTGGTCCCTCATTTCCTTGATAATGGGATATCGTTCAATCATCTTGAAATACTGCTCTCTCAACGATAAAGGCTGATCCTTTACAACTTCCTCCAGATCCGCTGATGGATTGAGTTGAACCATAAATTGGACCTTTGGATTGTTGAAAAAGTCTTGCACATGGATGAGCAGTCCTACCTTCTCACTTTCTATGAATTGTTGTTGAATTCTGGTCTCAGCCATGATCTCAAAAACAAGCTCATCGATGATGGTTACCTTGGCCATTTTCAGGTTGCTCAGGCTGGTGACCTGGTTGTTTTCCTGCAGTTTCTGCAAATAAGCTGCCCATGCAGTACCCAGGCGTTCTTCATTCAGGGTAAATACCTCCGCCTGCTCCTGTTTTCTGTTTTGGATCTGTTCCCTGATTTTTTTCAGTGAACCCAATCCGGCCGAAACGGTTTCTGCAGGAGCTTGTGAAGGAGTTGCAACGGGCATGGGCCTGCCCAATGGTTTTTCCGTT
Organism: Chitinophagaceae bacterium; assembly: GCA_044373365.1. Lineage (GTDB taxonomy): Bacteria > Bacteroidota > Bacteroidia > Chitinophagales > Chitinophagaceae > Pollutibacter. Next base: position 66,877 of record JBIPNK010000002.1, on the reverse strand, counting down.
GGGGCTGTTAAAACAGGCTGGGGTTCTTTGGCTTGAACAGTCGGGAGTGGACTTTCGATGATCAGTTTTGCCGAAGGTTTTGTTTTTTGCGGCGCGAAGGTAATTTGCCTGAACGCAACTGGCTTTATCTCATCAACCCGTTTTTTTTTTATTGCGCTCCCATCTTCCACCAGGGTGACGGCTTGCTTGAGGTGAGTCAACTTGATCAGGTGGAACTCAACGTGCAGTTTCTTGTTCCGGGCCTGCTTGAATCCAATTTCAGCTTCATTGAGGATGTTGAGGGCACCAATCATGTAGGCAGGTGAGATGGAGGCAGCGGCAGCGATGTACCTGTTCCGGAATCCTTCCACCACTTGTAAGAGGCTGATGGATCTTGGATCACGGCTGACCAGGAGATTCCTGAAAAACTCTGAAAGGTTGTTCAGTACCATGTCCCCATCGAAGCCTTTTTTGTCAATCTCGTCATAAATGGTCAACACTCCTGGCAGGTCTTCGCTGTCCAGGAGGTCCAGTAATTTGAAGAAATAATCTTCGTCGAGCAAATTGAGGTGTTCGAGGGTATTGCTGTAGGTAAGGTTGGCGTTGGTGAAGCTTACAATTTTGTCCAGGATGCTCAGCGCATCGCGCATGCAACCATCGCTTTTTTGGGCGATAACATGGAGGGCTGTTGGCTCGGCTTTGATGTTTTCTTTTGTGACAATTTCTTCCAGATGGCCAGCGATATCTGCAGGAGTGATGCGTTTGAAATCAAAAATCTGGCACCTGGATAGGATGGTGGGGAGGATCTTGTGTTTTTCTGTTGTAGCAAGGATGAAAATGGCATGGGCAGGTGGCTCCTCCAGTGTTTTGAGGAATGCATTGAATGCATTGGAACTGAGCATGTGCACCTCATCAATGATGTATATCTTGTATTTTCCTGCCTGTGGTGCAAATCGGACCTGTTCAATCAGGTCACGGATGTCATCAACCGAGTTGTTGCTTGCAGCATCCAGTTCATGGATGTTGAAAGAGGCGCCATTGTTGAAGGATTGACAGGAATTGCAGGTGTCGCAGGCCTCGCCATCCTTCCCCAAGTTTTCGCAGTTGATGGTTTTGGCGAGGATCCTGGCACAGGTTGTTTTGCCCACGCCCCTTGGCCCGCAGAACAAAAATGCATGCGCAAGATGTTGTTGAAGGATCGCATTTTTCAGGGTAGTGGTGATATGGGATTGTCCCACCACGGTAGAGAAATGTTGCGGCCTGTACTTTCTTGCTGATACAACGAAATTTTCCATCGGGTGCAATTTAAGGAAAATGGTTTAGGCCTTCGGTTGTATAAACTGATTCGATGTAGATTTTTTCTGTTAATTTAGAAATTCCAACCCTTAAACCTCTAACCCCCTAACCCCTTAAACCCCTAAACCCCTAAACCCCTAAACCCCTCAACCCCTCAACCCCAACCCATGACCCAATACATCCTCTCCCTCGACCAGGGCACCACCAGTTCACGCGCCATCCTTTTTGACGTCAATGGATCGATTGCGGCAGTTGCCCAAAAAGAATTTACCCAGTATTTCCCCCAACCCGGTTGGGTGGAGCATGACCCGATGGAAATATGGGTCAGCCAGGCTTCTGTTGCCAAAGAAGCGATGCTTAAACTGGGATTGAAATCAGCTGCTGTGGCCGCCATTGGCATCACCAACCAGCGGGAAACAACCCTGGTATGGGACCGCCAAACAGGCGAGCCAGTGTACAATGCCATTGTTTGGCAAGACAGGCGTACTGCTGCATTCTGTGACCAGTTGAGAAATGAGGGCAGGGCCGAAATGATCAGGGAAAAGACAGGGTTGGTGGTGGACGCCTATTTCTCAGGTACCAAGCTTAAATGGATCCTGGATAATGTGGATGGTGCAAGGGAAAGGGCCGAGAAAGGAGAACTTGCATTTGGAACCGTTGATACCTGGCTGTTGTGGAAACTCACAGAGGGTAAAGTGCATGCAACCGATGTAAGCAATGCATCCAGAACCATGATGTTTGATCTTGGTAAAATGGATTGGGATGATGAATTGCTTGCGATGCTGAACATCCCCAAGGCCGTTCTTCCAGCAGTAAAAAGCAACAGTGAAGTGTATGGATATGCTTCTGCCATTGGCATGCCTGAAGTGCCTGTTGCAGGCATGGCTGGAGACCAGCAGTCTGCCCTGTTTGGGCAGATGTGCACAGGAGTGGGGATGGTGAAAAACACCTATGGTACCGGTTGTTTCATGCTGATGAACACCGGCACCAAGGCCGTTAAATCGAACAACAATCTCCTTACCACTGTGGCATGGCAAATCAATGGTGTCACCAATTATGCCCTGGAAGGCAGCGTCTTCATTGCAGGTGCTGCCGTGCAGTGGTTGAGGGATGGACTTAAAATAATTCGCAACTCATCCGAAGTTCAGCCTTTGGCATCATCTGTAAACAGTGCCGATGGTGTAGTCGTTGTTCCGGCCTTTTCAGGCCTCGGTGCTCCACACTGGAACCCCTATGCCCGGGGAACCATTTTTGGCATCACCCGTGGCACGACAGATGCACACATTGCAAGGGCTACGTTGGAAAGCATCGCCTATCAGACCTATGATGTGCTCAAAGCCATGGAATCGGATGCCGGCCTGCCCATTGCAGAACTCAGGGTCGACGGGGGCGCGACCGTCAATGACCTGCTCATGCAGTTTCAGTCTGATATCCTTTCCGTTAAGGTGTTGAGGCCTGAGGTCATCGAAACAACAGCCCTTGGCGCGGCTTACCTTGCTGGACTGGCAGTTGGTTTTTGGAACAGTGTAGAAGCCATTTCATCCCAGTGGAAAGTATCAGGGCAATTCATTCCTTCCATGAATGAAACTGAAAAAAAGACCCATATCGACAACTGGCAAAGGGCAGTAAAGGCTGTATTGGCCTGGTCTTCACCCAATAATTGATCATGTGAAAAGACAAGATTCCATTAAGCGATTGGAAACCGCAACAACCTGGGACATGGTTGTGATTGGTGGTGGCGCAACCGGGCTGGGCATTGCTGTTGATGCTTCCCAAAGGGGGTTCAAGGTTTTGCTCTTGGAAAAAAATGATTTTGCCAAAGGTACATCCAGCCGGAGCACCAAGCTTGTTCATGGTGGAGTCAGGTATCTTGCCCAGGGCAACATCAAGTTGGTGATTGAAGCCCTGCGGGAAAGGGCTTTTTTGCTGGCCAATGCGCCACACCTCACGCGTGTTCAGGAATTCATCATCCCCGTTTATTCATGCCTTGACAAATGGTTTTATGGCATTGGCTTATTTATATATGAACTGATGGCCCAAAAACGTAGCCTCGGTCATACCAGGATCTTGGGTAAAAAAGAATTGTTTGCAGCATTGCCATCGCTCAAAAGGAAAGGGCTGAAGGGTGGGGTAGCCTATTCCGACGGGCAGTTTGATGATGCCAGGCTGGCCATTGCCCTTGCCAGAACGGCCGATGATTTGGGTGGAATCCTGTTGAATTATGTCAATGTAACCGGGCTCGTCAAGCAAAATGGGAAACTGGTTGGCCTACAAGCCCAAGACGAGCTGGATGGAAAGGAATACGCAATCAGCACAAAAGTGGTGATCAATGCAACGGGTGTTTTTGTAGACAATATTCTTGACATGGATGATCCTGATGCGCCAGCAGCCGTCATGCCCTCGCAGGGAGTCCACCTGGTCATCAGCAAAGATTTTTTCCCAGGCAATGTGGCATTGATGATACCCAAGACCGAAGATGGCAGGGTCTTGTTTGCCCTTCCCTGGCAGGATGCATTGGTGATTGGCACCACCGACACACCACTCGATGAGATCAGTGATGAACCCATGGCACTGGAAACCGAAATTGATTTCATCATCAATCATTTCAACGCGTACAATTCAATAAATATCACCCGTAAAGATATCATGTCAGTTTTTGCAGGATTAAGGCCACTGGTCAAAACCTTGAACAAAGGGAGCACAGCCCTGGCATCAAGGGACCATACCATTCTGGTTTCTTCCAGCAACCTGATTACCATCACCGGTGGAAAATGGACAACGTACCGGAAAATGGCAAAAGATGCGGTCAACAATGCCGCATTTGTAGCCAAGTTTCCGATTGTTAAATGTGCCACCAGACACCTGCGCTTGCATGGTTATGACAGCCATATCTTGTATGGGAGTGAGTTTTCCGCTTACGGGTCAGATGCTGTGTTTATCAGACAAATGATCGCTGATGATTCCTCAATGGGCGAGCGCATTCATCCCTCACACAATTACTGCAAGGCAGAGTTGGTTTGGGCGGTGTCCAATGAAATGGCCATGACAGTAGAGGATATTCTGGCAAGAAGATCCCGGATGTTGTTTGTGGATGCCAGGGCGGCCATTGCATCTGCCGAGCCTGTGGCCACGCTGATGGCGGAGCAATTGGGCAAGGATGCTGCCTGGAAGGAAGATCAGGTCAAGCGTTTCCAGGAAATGGCAGAACAGTACCTGGGCTGATGCAGGAAGCCAAAAAATCCTTATTTTACCATTTAATATTCAAGATATGAGTCCATTTGTTGCTGAATTAACCGGAACTGCTGTACTGATTACCCTTGGATCAGGGGTTGTAGCGAATGTTTTGCTGGACAAGACCAAGGGAAATAATTCCGGTCTTGTTGTGATTGCCCTTGCCTGGGCCATTGCAGTATTTGTGGGGGTGTATATTTCCGCAGACATCAGTGGGGCCCATTTGAATCCGGCGGTAACCATTGGCCTTGCCGTGGCGGGTAAATTCAGCTGGAGTGAAGTGCCGTCTTATTTGATGGCCCAGCTTTTAGGCGCTTTTGTTGGTGCCGTTTTGGGATGGCTCACTTATAAAGACCATTTTGCAGCAACAAAAGATCCATCCCTTCTCTTGGCAGTTTTCTCTACAGGGCCCGCCATCAGAAAACCCCTCAGCAATTTGCTGACAGAGACCATTGCCACCTTTATTTTCATGCTTTCCATTTTTTATATCCAAAAGGGAGAAGTAAAACTGGGAGCGTTGGACGCCCTTCCGGTTTCATTACTGGTACTGGGCATTGGACTCAGCATGGGTGGTCCAACAGGGTATGCCATCAATCCCGCAAGGGACCTTGGGCCCCGCATTGCCCATGCCATCCTTCCCATCCCCAACAAAGGGGGCAGTGATTGGGAATATGCTGTCATTCCGGTGATTGGTCCTATTCTGGGAGCGGTCTTGGCGGCCATTCTTTATGGCTTCCTTTGATTGATTTTCACGAATGTGAGAAAATTGTTGCGTGCAATTTTTCTAATCATCCCATCCTGCTTACCTTTGCGGCCTGAAATAGACTTTTATCCAATTTAAACAATAATCATGTCCAGCAGAGGTAAAATCAAACAGGTGATCGGTGCGGTGGTTGACGTTCAGTTCGAAGGTCAGCTCCCAGAGATCTACAACGCTCTTGAGATCAAAAGAGAAAATGGCGATACGCTTGTCATGGAGGTGCAGCAGCACCTTGGAGAAGACAGCGTAAGGTGTGTAGCCATGGACGGAACAGAAGGCCTTGTAAGGGGTACTGAAGTGCTTGATACAGGAAGGGCCATCTCAATGCCTACTGGACCAGCCATCAATGGCCGTCTTTTCAATGTTACAGGAGATCCTATCGATGGATTGCCTGCAGTTTCCAAAGAAAACGGAAGGGCCATACATGCCAAACCTCCAAGATTTGAAGACCTGAGTACAGCCTCTGAAATACTTTTCACCGGTATCAAGGTAATCGACCTTATCGAGCCTTATGCGAAGGGTGGAAAGATTGGTTTGTTTGGTGGTGCTGGCGTTGGAAAGACGGTACTGATCCAGGAATTGATCAATAACATCGCAAAAGGGCACGGCGGTTTGTCTGTTTTCGCAGGTGTTGGTGAGCGTACCCGTGAGGGAAATGATTTGCTGAGAGAGATGATTGAAGCCGATATCATGAAATATGGTGACGATTTCAAGCACAGCATGGAAGAAGGTGGATGGGACCTGGACAAGGTGGACATGGAAAGTTTGAAAGATTCAAAAGCGACATTTGTTTTCGGTCAGATGAATGAGCCTCCTGGAGCCCGTGCAAGGGTTGCCTTGAGTGGTCTGACCATTGCAGAATATTTCCGTGACGGTGATGGCGAAGGAAAAGGAAAAGACATTCTTTTCTTCGTAGACAATATCTTCCGTTTTACTCAGGCAGGTTCAGAGGTATCAGCCCTTTTGGGAAGGATGCCATCAGCGGTGGGTTACCAGCCTACACTGGCCACTGAGATGGGATTGATGCAAGAGCGCATCACCTCAACCAGAAATGGTTCCATCACTTCAGTTCAGGCGGTTTACGTTCCTGCGGATGACCTTACCGATCCGGCCCCTGCAACTACATTCGCCCACCTTGATGCAACCACGGTATTGAGCCGTAAGATTGCCGACTTGGGTATCTATCCTGCGGTGGATCCATTGGATTCAACATCCAGGATTTTGACCCCAATGATCGTAGGTGAAGCCCATTACAATTGCGCCAACAGGGTTAAATTGATTCTTCAGCGTTACAAGGAACTGCAAGATATCATTGCAATTCTTGGTATGGATGAATTGAGCGATGAAGATAAACTGACTGTATCCCGTGCGAGAAGGGTACAGCGTTTCCTCAGTCAGCCTTTCCACGTCGCCGAGCAGTTCACTGGCCTCAAGGGTGTGTTCGTTGGCATCGAAGATACCATCCGCGGTTTCAACATGATCATGGATGGTGAGGTTGATGAGTATCCTGAAGCGGCTTTCAACCTGGTTGGAACCATTGAAGATGCCATTGAAAAGGGCAAGAAAATGATGGAGGCCGCCAAAGGTTAATCGAATAACAAATAAGAAACGCACATGCAGGTAGAGATATTGACACCAGAGAAAAAATTGTTCGCAGGGGATGTTTACGGGGTTCAACTGCCGGGCGTCAGCGGATCATTTGAAGTCCTCGAAAAGCATGCACCCATTGTGAGTGCCCTTGGTTCGGGAATTGTGAAAATTTTGCTTGATAAAACCGGCAAAAGCAATTCCTACAAAATTTCAGGTGGATTCATGGAAGTATTGGACAACAAGGTATCTGTCCTTGTGGAAGGTGCAACGGCAATATAAAATACCAGATATGATTGTATAAAAAGGGACCAATGGTCCCTTTTTATCTTTACTCCAGTTCTTGAAGCATGCCAAAAACAGCCATTTCTTTGTATTTTTTCTTTGCAGGGCTCATCTTTTCCAGCTGGGCTTCCAGGATTCCTGATGTCAAGGATATGTTTGCCCTCAATGAGGCTGAATTGGGTGCCGTTCTTTTTATGTTGCCGCTGGGAGCATTGCTGGCATTGCCAGTGGCAGGGTGGGTGGTACATCGTTTGGGGAGCAAGAGGGCATCGGTGGCCTCATTACTCCTCTACACTGTACTGCTTTTTTTGATATCAAAGGCCCATTCAGTATTGAGCATTTCAATTGTCCTTTTTCTGTTCGGTGTCATTGGAAATTTTGCCAATATCGCCATGAATACACAGGGGCTTTCTGTTCAACATAAGTTGAAAAAGCCCATTCTTTCTGGACTTCACGCCATGTGGAGCCTCGGTGCTTTCCTGGCGGCAGCCATTACCGGATGGACCATGTCTGTTGGCTATTCGATGGAAATGCATTTTGGCATGATTGCCCTTACTGCTGCAGGGGTAACCCTGTTTTTCTCTTTTTCACTGATCCAAGATGTAGCCGGGGAGCATCGCCAGAAGGTCTTTGCACTGCCCAACCGGGGATTGCTGTTGATGGGCATCATCTGTTTTTGTGTAGCCATGTCTGAGGGGGCAATGGCGGATTGGAGTTCGCTTTATTACCGACAGGTTGTTCACGAACTCAACAAAGTGAGTACGGTTGGGTATACGGCCTTTGCGCTTTGCATGGCCTTGGGAAGATTTTTTGGTGACAGGCTTTTGCAGGCATTGGGCTATTCAAGCGTATTGAAACTGAATGGAATCTTGGTACTCATTGGCATGGGCCTGGCCCTTGCCATCAATACACCTGAGGCCGTCATCATTGGCTTTGCGCTGGTTGGGTTTGGTGTATCTTCTGTGATTCCCATTGTGTACATGCGCTCAGCCAAGAGCAAGTCCATGGCACCTTCTGCTGCCATTGCAGCCGTCAGCAGCATTGGTTTTATGGGATTTTTATTTGGCCCACCCATCATTGGGTTTATCGCCCAGGAAACAGGACTGCGGCTGGCCCTTTCGATTGTTGCTTTTCTTGGAATGATGATTTGGTTGCTTTCCATCAGAATGAAAACCGATCAAATCAGTTGAAGGAAGGATCCAGTGGGTAATTGATCAGCTCAATAAAATCTTCTCCTAACTCTTTTACGGCTGCTTTCCACATGCTTTTGGGTTCTTCGTGGAATACAATGTCTTCTGTAGCCGCTACAGACAACCAGCTTTTTTCTTTCAATTCCTGTTTCAATTGACCCGATTCCCAACCTGCATAGCCAATGAAAAACCGGATGCCGTCGTTTCCTGCCTTGCCGCTGTTGATCAGGTATTTGGCAGCTTCATGGTTGCCTCCCCAATAGATATTTTCGGCGATTTTTTTTCCGCCAGGAATTTGAAAGGGCAGGCGGTGCAGAAAATGGAGTTGGTCAAGGCCTACCGGCCCCCCTTCAAACAGGGGCAATTCATGGTTGCCAATGCCCTCAAGATAACTGGCAACCTTTTCGTCGATGACCCTGTTGATGGCAATGCCGAAACTTCCCGTTGCCTCATGTTCGCAGAGCAATACAACACTGCGCTGAAAGTTGGGGTCTTTCAGGAATGGCTCTGCAATCAGCAGCATACCGCTTTCAATCCTGTTCATAAACCTAAGTTAAATAAACTAGCATTATGTAACTTCATGGAGGGCTCAACTTATTTTTGTTTTCGGATGAAGCGCATTTTTACACTGATTACTATACTCATCAGCATTTCGCTGATTGGCATTATTGTCATCCAATATTCCTGGTTGAAGAATGTTGTGGCCATCCGCAAAGAACAAGTAAGGTTCAAGGTACAGGAAGTAGAGTATGAGGTGGTGGAAAATCTTGTTGATCAAAAAATGCAACTCTTGCCAGCTATTCCCCAGGATGCATTACCCAAAGGTGCCACCAAAGAGCTGCTAAAAATGCTGTCACCACAAACTTTGGCAGAGCGTTTCACCGTGGAAGAAATCCAAAATAGTATTGCAAATTCTTTTGAAGACAATGGATTAAAAGGCGCTAAATTTCAGTTTGCAGTCATTTCCAACAGCAACAATACTGGCTTTGATCTGGCCACTCCTGAGTTTAAAAAATACTATGAAATCGGCAATGTTGATACAACAAACTATGCCATTCACTCCTGGCCCCTTGTTGACCTTTCAGGTGATGAGGCCGTTGCTCTTGTGCCTGATGAAACATTGATCCTCATTACCTATGATATGCAGGATTTTGTATTGAGATCAGTGCGTTGGGTTATTTTAGTTGCACTACTGTTCACGCTGATCATCATCACTGCTTTTTACCTGACCGTCAGAACAATACTGACACAGAAAAAACTCAGTGAAATGAAAACAGATTTCATCAACAACATGACCCATGAGTTGCGTACACCCCTTGCTACCATTGCGATTGCCGTGGATACGTTGAAAAATGAAAAAATAATTGGCAACCGGGAGCAACTGCTTTCAATCGGTCAAATCATCAAGGCTGAAAATGCCAGGATGAATACACAGGTTGAACAGATTCTGCAAGCAGCTCAGCTGGACATCAATCAGGTGTTGAAAGACAAGAAACCGCTTCATGTGCATGAGGTGTTGGGTAAATTGGAAGACAAGTTTGCTTTACAGGTGGCTGAAAAAAATGCCCAGATCAGCTATGCATTGATGGCTGAAAAAGATGAGGTAATGGGGCACCCTGTACATTTTGTCAACATGATCAGTAATCTTTTTGACAATGCACTCAAGTACTCAAAGGAAGATGTTGATCCATTGATCACGGTATCTACCAAAAACGAGAAAAACAAAATCGTCTTGACAGTGGAAGACAATGGCATTGGCATGAGTAAAGAAACTGTTGCACGAATTTTTGATAAATTCTTCAGGGCCCATACCGGCAATGTGCACAATGTAAAAGGTTTTGGGTTGGGGTTGAATTATACCCGCAAAATGGTGGAAGCCCATGAAGGCAGCATATCAGTGCAGAGTGAGCCTGGAAAGGGAAGCAAGTTTACCATCAGCATTCCCCTTCATTGATTATACAGTATCGTTAATGAACAGGAGTGAGCCATCGCCATAACTCAGAAAACGGTATTCGTTTTCCAGTGCGCTGGCATACATGCTTCTCCATTCATCACCCATGATGGCGGCTATGATCAGCAGTAGGGTGGATTGTGGTTGATGGAAATTGGTGATCAACGCATTGGCCACCTTGTATACATATCCCGGAGCAATGCAAATTCCGGTATGTCCTGCTATGCTTTCAACAGCATGTTCGACCATCAACTCCTTTAATTGTTGAAAGGCCTCTGCCCTTGAGGGAAGCATTTCTTCTGATAAGGACAAATGCTCCCATTGACCAAGATTGTTATTGGAGGAAAATCCATTGTTCCTGTTCCTGATGGCTTTGACTGCAATCCAGTAAATGCTTTCAAGGGTTCTTAGGGAGGTTGTGCCTACTGACACAATTGTTTTGTCAGGATTCCCCAGTTGGGTGATGAGGTCAATCTTTACCTGAAAGTATTCCTCATGCATGGCATGCTCTCCAATGACGGCGGCTGTCACAGGTTTGAAAGTGCCTGCACCAACATGAAGCGTGACGAATGAATGCTGTATTCCTTTCGCTGTCAGGTTATTGATCAGGGTTTCTGTGAAATGAAGGCCTGCGGTAGGTGCTGCTACTGATCCTTCATGTGCGGCATATACAGTCTGGTAGCGGTGTTGATCATCTTCGGTGGCTTCCCTTTTGATATAGGGAGGTAGTGGGATTTTACCTGTTTCCGAAATGATTTTTTCAAAGGGAAGTCCGCTGCTCCACTGGAAGTTGATCAGAAAATGATCATCTTTCTTGCTTACCAATTGCGCTTGAAGCTTGTTGTTGTGTATATCGTTGGATGCATTTAGCAGTTCATCATTCTTCCATTTTTTTGCACCCCCGACCAGGCATTTCCAGGTGGATTGTTCAAGATCGTTCAAGCATGCATAATTACCATCTGCCGGTTCAAGGAGAAATATTTCAATCTCTCCTCCTGTAGATTTTTTGAACGGTAGCCTGGCTGCAATCACCCGGGTATTGTTGAATACCAGCAAGCTGTTGGTGGGTAAAAATTCCGGTAAGAGATGATAGCTGCTGTGCTGGATGCTGTTGTTTTTCCTGACCAATAATTTGGATGCATCCCGGTTAACGAGGGGGGTCATTGCGATGCGGTTGCTGGGCAGGTCATAGTTGAAAGCTGCCATTTCAACATGGGGTATGTATGCTGTATTTTTCATTTATTCACATGTAATTCACAAGTAATTCACATTCGTCGGAGGTATATCCACAGCCATATGGGTAAAAGATGCTGTAATGTAGGCCTGTATTGGGTTTCAGCTGTGTATAAATATAGAATCTCAAATCAGTGTATGAAAGTGGGAAATTGTGTTAATTTGTGTCATTAAATGTTATTTTTCTTCTAAACCAAGGTAAATGATTGGATTCATAGGCGAATATGAGGCTACCCTCGATAACAAAGGTAGGTTTCTTCTGCCGGCAGGCATAAAAAAACAGCTGCCGGAAGGGGAAGTGCCTGTCTTTGTGATCAACCGTGGCTTTGAGAAATGCCTGACTGTGTATCCAATGCAGAGCTGGAAGCCGATTTATGAAAATATCAGTGCCCTGAACGATTTTGATCCCAAGGTGCGAGAGTTCAGGCGTTATTTTTTGAACGGGGCTACCCAGATTGAGGTAGATGGTGCTGGAAGATTATTGTTGCCCAAGAGCCTGATGGAGCATGCGGGTTTGGAAAAGGATATTGTGCTCGTTTCGGCAATGGACAAGTTGGAAATATGGGATAAAAATAAGTATCAGCAGATCTTTGAAAACTTTTCACCAGAATCCTTCAGCGGTCTTGCTGCGGAAGTGATGGCAAAGAAAGTACAACCATGAAAAACGGAAACTGATGGCATTGGATGAGCAAAACAGGGATGGGGTAGCTGAAACTGAAGGGCAGGCCTATCATGTTCCTGTAATGCTGAAACAAGCCGTCGATGGATTGGATATCAATCCTTCCGGTACCTATGTGGACTGTACTTTTGGCGGTGGTGGGCACTCCAAGGAAATTCTTTCCAGGCTCAATGAAAAGGGTAGGCTGTTTGCATTTGACCAAGATGAAGATGCACGGGCTAACCTTACTGCTGATACGCGCCTGGTCTTCATTCCACATAATTTTCGCCACCTCACCCGCTTTCTTCGTCTCCATGGCGTCACTGAGGTCGAAGGTATTTTGGCAGATCTGGGCGTTAGCAGTCATCAGTTTGATCAACCATCCAGGGGCTTCTCTATTCGTTTTGATGCACCCTTGGACATGCGCATGGATCAATCGGCTGCCTTAACAGCCGCCGATTTCATTCAGCAGTCATCTGCAGAATCGCTTCAGCTGGTCTTTCAGGAATATGGCGAGGTTACCAATGCAAGAACACTTGCACAGCTCTTGACTGAACATTGTCGCAAAAGCCAGATCCGCACAATCAATGAATTGAAGGCAGTTATCGCTCCAGTTGTTAAGGGGAATCCCAAAAAGTATTTTGCCCAGGTTTTTCAGTCGCTCAGGATTGCAGTGAATGATGAGTTGGCTGCCTTAAAAGACCTGCTGGTTCAATCTGCATCACTCATCAAGCCTGGCGGAAGGATGTCTGTCATCACTTTTCATAGCCTTGAAGACAGGATAGTGAAACAGTTTTTCAAATCGGGCGATGAAGATGCACAGGTGGCTGATCCTGTTTATGGAACAAGAAAGACTACACCTTTTGAGCCCTTCAACAGAAAGCCCATTGAGCCTTCTGCTGAAGAGGTCAGTAAAAATCCAAGATCGAGAAGTGCAAGATTGAGAATAGGGGTGAAGAAGTAAACAAAAGAAAAAAAATAGAGAACATGGCGCTTGAAAAGAATGATGTCAAATGGTTTTTTATCAACCAGGTTTGGTTGGTGAAAAATGTGCCATTCTTCCTTTTCCTGTCTGCCCTCGCTGTTGCATATATCTACAATGGTCATCATGCGGAAAAGGCCATCAAGGATATCAACAGAACAACAAAAGAATTGAAGGATTTGCAATATGAGTTCAAGATGGTGAGAAAGGATTGGATGTTCATGACAAAACAATCTGAGGTGGTAAAATCGGTAGCGGTTTCAGGGGTAAAAGAAATTCTTGAGCCTCCTGTTGCATTGAATGATTCAACAATAAAAGAGGTTAAATAAAACCAGGCATTGGAGACAAAAAAAGACATATTATGGCGTAGTTACCTGATCTACTTGCTGATGCTTGTATTGGGCATTTGCATTTTTGGAAAGGCGTTGTTCATCCAAAGGGTTGAAGGGGGATACTGGAAGTCATTGAGTGATAGCCTACACCTTGAATACAGGGAAATGGATGCGGAGCGCGGAACGATATACAGTGAAGATGGAAGGATGCTGAGCAGCTCAATTCCTTTTTTTGATATTTACCTGGATTTTGGTTCTCAGGGTGTTCAGGAAAAAAATGGCATGAGGTTTAAAAAGGCCATTGACAGTTTGTCCATTCATCTTTCCTCCATCCTTGGCGGAGGTACACCTGGCTCCTACAAGCATGAATTGATGGGTGTATTCAACCGAGAGGATCGCTATCATTTGTTGAAAAAGAACATTGATTTCAAGCAATACCAGTTGCTGAGAAACATCAGTTTTATCAAGTCCAACAGGAACAAGAACGGATTCATATTTATTGAAAAAGAAAAAAGGATGGCCCCGTTTGGTTTGCTTGCCAACAGAACGATCGGGCTTTCAAGGGAATATCTTGACTCGACGGGTAATTTGGTCAGTAAGAATGTTGGTCTGGAAAAAACATATGACAGCCTGCTCAAAGGGGTTACTGGAAAGCGGTTGGTGCGAAGGATTGCGGGTGGTGCTTTTGTTCCCGTTGAAGGTTCAGAGATTGAGCCTGAAAACGGAAAGGATATCATCACCACCATTGATATCAATATTCAGGATGTGGCCGAGCAGGCTTTGTTAAAAATGCTGGAGGCCAATGAATGTCTCAATGGAACCTGTATTGTGATGGAAGTGAAGACCGGTAAGATCAAGGCCATTGCCAACCTGGGAAGGCAGAAAGACGGGTCTTACAAGGAAGACTATAATTATGCCATCACCCGTTCAGAACCAGGATCTACATTCAAACTGGTAACCATGTTGGCAGCAATGGAAGACCAGTACATCAACCTGAACAGTCCTGTGAACCTCGAAGGAGGCAAATGGGATTTTGGAGGAAGAACTGTATGGGACAGTGAAAGGCATAATCACACGAATGTGACATACAAACAGGCATTTGAGTTGAGCTCAAATGTTGGGATGGCCAAACTTGCTGTAACACACTACAACAATAATCCAAAAAAATTCATTGCTCATCTTGAGCGATTGAACCTCAACAGGTCATCAGGAATAAATCTTTTGGGTGAATCTATGTCTATCATCCCCAATCCAAGCGGAAGAAACTGGAGTGATGTTGCACTGCCTTGGATGAGCTTTGGCTACAATATTTCCATCAGTCCGTTGCAGACCCTGATGGTGTACAATGCCGTCGCTAACAATGGAAAAATGCTGAAGCCTTACCTGGTCAATGCCATCATGAAAGATGGTAAGGTAGTGCAGGAATTCAAAACCACAGTTCTTCGCGATTCGATCTGCAGCAAGTCAACCTTGTTGCAGCTTCAATCATGCTTGGAAGGAGTTGTATTGTCAGGAACGGGGAAGAGTATGCTTAATCGCTTTTACACCCTTGCTGGAAAAACAGGAACTGCGCAGGTTGCCAATGGAAACAAGGGCTATTCCGATCATATTTATCAATCCTCTTTTGCAGGTTATTTCCCTGCGAAAAATCCCAAATACGCTTGTATTGTAGTAATCAAGAACAAACCATTTGCTGAAAAGTACTACGGCGCCCAGGTTGCAGGACCTGTTTTCAGTGAGATCGCAAACAAGTTGTTTACCGTTGATCCAGATCTCTATGCAAGTTACAAGCATCCAACATATGCAGACAGCAGTAAGTCCGAGTGGAATGGCTCATCCAATGATTTCAAGGCTATCGCCAAAGGAATTGGGAAACCGATTGTTGATGCTGGAAAAAAAGGAGAATGGAGCAGGGTGAAGAACAGTGAAAAAAAATTGGCAGCCAGCAGCTGGTCAACCCAGCACGGCAGCATGCCAGAACTCAAAGGCTTTGGCTTGAAAGATGCACTGGAATTGCTTGAACGGCAGCAGTTGCAGGTGATTGCCACGGGAAAAGGAAAAGTTACATCGCAGTCTATTCCAGCGGGAATGGCTGTTCAGAAAGGACAAACTGTTTATTTGAATCTTGGCAGTACAATTGAATGATGAGCATGAAGTTATTGCAAGACATATTGTATAAGGTGAGGATCAGGTCATTGACCGGAAGGACTGACCTGCACATCAGTGATGTGCAGATTGATTCACGGTTTGTTGGTCAGGGTAGTTGCTTTATTGCGATCAAAGGTGCTTCTCAAGATGGACATGCATATATTGATACTGCTATTCAAAAAGGGGCCATAGCCATCGTATGTGAAGTGCTTCCTGCTATTTTACAGCCAGGCGTGAATTATGTTCAGACTGATGATGCTGCAAACGCCGCAGGAATCATGGCCCATGCCTTTCATGGTGAGCCAAGTCATCACTTGAAATTGGTTGGGGTAACAGGGACAAACGGGAAGACAACCGTGGCAACCCTCTTGTACAAATTGTTCATGGCATTGGATGCCAACTGTGGCCTGATCTCCACAGTGAACAACATGATTGGTGAAACGGTATCGCCCTCCACCCATACAACACCCGATGTAATTTCACTGAACATCTTGTTGAAGCGCATGGTGGATGCAGGGTGCAGGTATGCTTTTATGGAAGTGAGCAGTCATGCTGTTCATCAGCAGCGCATTGCAGGGCTTGAATTTGCGGGAGGTATTTTTACCAATATTACCCATGATCACCTGGATTATCACAAAACATTTGATGAGTATATCAGGGTGAAAAAGAATTTTTTTGATGGCCTTTCATCCACCGCGTTTGCCATATCCAACATGGACGACAGGAATGGGGCTGTAATGTTGCAGAACACCCATGCAGACAAGTTTTATTACAGTCTTCGGTCTGTTGCAGATTTCAAGGGAAGAATTGTTGACAACAGCATCACCGGATTGCAAATGTTGGTGAATGAGCAAGACGTTCATTTCCGTTTGATCGGAGCGTTCAATGCCTACAATTTGCTGTCGGTCTATGCAGCAGCCATTTGTTTGGGAGAGGATCGACTGGATGTGCTGCAGACCATGAGCAATCTTACTGGAGCAGAGGGCAGGTTTGATTATATGGTTTCACCAAAGCAAAGGATCATCGGTATTGTGGATTACGCCCATACGCCAGATGCGCTGCTTAACGTGCTTGCAACCATCAAGAAATTCCTAAAGGGTGGTGAGCAAATCATTACTGTTGTGGGATGTGGTGGAGACCGTGACAGGTCTAAACGAAAACTGATGGGAACGGCTGCAGCTGAATTCAGTACCAGGGCAATATTCACATCCGATAATCCCAGGAGTGAAGACCCATCAACGATACTGAAAGATATGGCTGAAGGGATGGATGTTTTGCTGCAAAGAAAAGTACTCGTGATAGAGGACAGGAAGGAAGCCATCCGCACGGCAGTGATGATGGCCAGGGAGGATGATATTATTCTTGTGGCAGGAAAGGGACATGAGAAATACCAGGAAATCAAGGGACAAAGATTTCCATTTGATGACAAGGAAGTATTGGTGAGAACATTTACAGAACTAGACAAATAAGAAGAAATGCTTTATCAATTTTATCAATGGTTAATAGATGAGCAGCTCCGTTTTCCGGGGATGGGCATTTTCCAGTTCATCACATTCCGGGCAATGTTGGCAGTATTGCTTTCCCTCTTCATTACCATGGTTTATGGTAAGCATATCATTTTGTTTCTTCAAAAAATGCAGGTAGGTGAGTCTGTCAGGGAGCTTGGTTTGCAGGGTGAGGAGCAAAAAAAAGGTACTCCCACGATGGGTGGTTTTATCATTTTATTGGGCATCCTGATACCTACGTTGTTGTTCGCAAACCTAGACAAGGTTTACATCAAACTTTTGTTGTTGAGCACCATTTGGTTGGGCCTGGTTGGATTCGTGGACGACTACCTGAAGCTTCGTTCAAAACGCTTGGCCCAAAGCCAGGGAGTCAATTATAAGAAGGGAGATAAGGATGGTTTGGCAGGATGGTTCAAGGTATTGGGTCAAGTGGGTTTGGGTGTGATCATCAGTGCCACACTGTTGTTCAATGACAATGTGAAGGTGATGAGGGAATACAAAGGCAAGGTGAAGCCAGCCAATGCCCTTGAAGTGAAATACCAGGGCGGTGTGCGGTACTTTGTAAAAGCCAATGAGCCAGTAACTACCATCCCTTTCATTAAAGACCATGAGTTCAATTATGCAAAACTATTGCCGGCCTCTTTGAGGTCTTATGGTTGGGTCGTGTATATGCTTGTAATCATCTTTATCGTAACAGCTGTATCCAATGGGGCCAACATCACGGATGGTTTGGATGGATTGGCAACGGGGGTTTCTGCTCTCATTGGCGTATGCCTGGCACTGTTTGCCTATGCCAGTGGCAACCTGATCTTTGCTGATTACCTGAACATCATGTACATCCCCAACCTGGGTGAGGTATCCGTGTTTATCGCTGCCATGATAGGTGCCTGTATTGGTTTTCTCTGGTACAATACTTATCCGGCGCAGGTTTTCATGGGAGATACCGGTAGCCTTGCCCTGGGTGGAATCATTGCTGCATTGGCCATCATTGTGCGAAAGGAACTGCTGATACCTTTTTTCTGTGCTGTGTTTTTGATTGAGAACCTCAGTGTGGTCATTCAGGTTGGCTATTTCAAGTACACAAAGAAAAAATTTGGTGAGGGGAGGAGGGTTTTTCTGATGAGCCCACTGCACCACCACTATCAAAAGAAAGGTTACCATGAAAGCAAGATTGCTGTGAGGTTCTGGATAGTAACCTTGTTGTTTGTGGTTTTTGCGATCATGTCATTGAAAATGAGATAATTCATTTATAGAAAAACAGTGAAGAAAAAAATTGTCATATTGGGAGGCGGCGAAAGCGGGGTAGGGGCTGCATTGTTGTGCAAGCAACAAGGCTATGATGTTTTTCTTTCTGATGGTGGAAAAATAAAAGATCATTACCAGCATGAGCTTGAGGCCAACAGGATTGATTTTGAATCTGGAGGACATACCATTGAAAAAATCCTTTCTGCTGATGAGGTGATGAAAAGCCCTGGCATATCCGGCAGCAATCCCATCGTGATTCAAATCAATGCAAAAAAGATTCCTATCATCAGTGAAATGGAACTGGCATACAGACATAAGGATGAAAGCAGGATCATCGGTATCACTGGCAGCAATGGAAAGACAACAACAACTTCCCTGATTTATCAGATCTGCAAGTTGGCTGGCTTGGATTGTGCCCTTGTGGGGAATATCGGCAATTCAATTGCAAGGCAAATCGCCCTTGATCCCAAACCCATGTATGTGGTGGAGATCAGCAGCTTTCAGCTGGATGATATCATTTCATTTAGGCCTGATGTGGCGGTCCTGACCAATATCACAGAAGATCATCTTGACAGGTATGATCATGATTTCGAAAAATACATTGCAGCAAAATTCAACATCGTTAAGAACCAAACTGAACAGGATTTTTTCATCTACAATGCTGATGATGCTGTTACAGTGAAGTACCTCGAACAATACCCATTCAATTCAAAACCATTACCGATTAGTATGCAAAAAGAATTGCCAAAAGGCGCCTTCATCAAAGAAGGCCAGATGAACGTGACGCATGGAGATGGATTTGCCATGAGCATTTTTGATTTTGCTCTCAAAGGGAAGCACAATCAGTACAATACCATGGCTGCTGCAGTTGCCTCCTCTGTTGTGGGCATACGAAAGGACCGCATCAGGGATGCTGTAACATCCTTTGAGAGCCTGGAACATCGGATGGAAAAGGTTGCAACTGTAAAGGGGATTGATTTTATCAATGATTCAAAAGCGACCAATGTCAACAGTACATGGTTTGCGTTGGAAAGCATGGACAAGCCCGTGACCCTGATTCTGGGTGGAGTGGACAAAGGCAATGATTATGATTTGATCAAGGAGATGGTTGCTGAAAAAGTCAAAGCCATTGTTTGTCTGGGTATCGACAATGAGAAAATCCATGCGGCATTTGAAGGGATTGTGTCAACCATCATTGATGCGACCAGTGCTGAGGAAGCGGTGAAGGCTGCGTATGAAGTTTCACATAAAGGAGATGTTGTTTTGCTTAGTCCGGCATGTGCGAGTTTCGACCTGTTCAAAAATTATGAAGACAGGGGCGACCAGTTTAAAAAAGCAGTAAAGGCGTTATAATTAAAAAAATGCAAGGAGAAGGATTAGATATCAAGCAATATTCACTGGGAAACATTTCCAGTAGAACCCGTGGTGACAAAGTCATCTGGGCCATTGTGGTTTTGCTGACCATGATGAGTCTTCTTGCCGTTTACAGCAGCACAGGTACCCTTGCATACAAACTATCAAGAAGCACTGAGTCTTATCTTTTCAAACAGATCATGTTCATTGCTGTAGGTGTGGCCATTATCTATTTTGCGCACTTGATGAATTATACCCTCTATTCTAAGGTGGCGCAAATTCTTTTCATCATCTCTGTGCCATTGTTGTTGTATACGTTGTTTTTTGGTACCAACCTCAATGATGCCAACAGGTGGATCAAGCTTCCGATCATCAACCTTACTTTTCAAACTTCAGACCTGGCAAAGCTTGGCCTCTTCATGTACCTGAGCAGACAATTGAGCAAGCGCCAGGACAAGATCAAGGAGTTTAAAAATGGATTCCTTCCCGTTATCTTGCCTGTTTTGCTGATCTGCGCCTTGATTGCACCGGCCAATTTATCTACCGCATTGCTCACGGGGGCAACAAGTCTTTTTCTGTTGTTCATTGGCAGGGCCAGTCTGAAGCATATAGGGTTGGTCATTATTTTGGCTGCGATTCCGGTTGTCATGTTGATTGGGTTTGCCAAAATGTATTACAACGAAGAGACCGGAAAGACTGATCCCATGCCCGCTATGCTCACAAAAGGACGTGTTGAAACATGGATCAAAAGGGTGCAAAGCTTCATGTATGCTGACAAAACGGAAGCGTCCTATCAGGTGCAACAAGCCAAAATTGCGATTGCAAAAGGTAGTTGGATGGGCCTGGGTCCTGGCAACAGCGAAGCCAGAAACTTTTTGCCACATCCCTATTCTGATTTCATTTACGCCATCATCATCGAAGAATATGGTTTGCTTGGTGCAGCGGTGATGCTCTTGATCTATTTGCTTTTCTTGTACAGGTGCATCAGGATCATGCGCAAATGCCCCTATGCCTTTGGCGCATTTCTTTCCCTTGCCCTGGGCTTTACCCTGGTGATCCAGGCCCTGGCCAACATGGCGGTAAATGTGAACCTTTTCCCGGTAACAGGGGTCACCTTGCCCTTGGTCAGTATGGGTGGAAGTTCTTTTCTGTTTACATGCCTGTCTATTGGCATCATTTTGAGTGTAGCCAGAAACGTCGAAATATTGGAAGGCAAAGCAGAACCCCAAACGCAGCAGGAGGGCGGATCAAAATGAAATTGAAAAAAATCATCATAGCAGGAGGTGGAACCGGAGGGCATATCTTCCCAGCCATTGCAGTGGCCAACGCATTGCGAAGGATTGATTCATCCATTCAGGTGTTGTTCATTGGTGCCAAGGGTAAGATGGAAATGGAAAAAGTTCCCCAAGCAGGTTACCGCATTGAAGGGCTTGATATTGCAGGATTCAACAGGGCTTCCTTGCTAAAGAACTGGAGCCTTCCATTTAAGTTGATCAAGAGTTTTTATCAGGTAAGAAAAATCTTCCAGTCCTTTGAACCTGATGCTGTATTTGGTGTGGGCGGTTACTCAAGTTTCCCTGTGCTCAAATATGCGCAACGAAAGGGCATCGCAACTTTCTTGCATGAAGCGAATTCTTTCGCAGGAAAATCAAACATCATGCTTGGCAAGAAAGCATCATTGATCATGGTGGCAACAGCTGGTATGGAGAAATTCTTTCCTCCTGAAAAATTGGTAAGAACTGGAAATCCTGTGCGAACGGAAATTGCTGAGCGTACTGTATTGCGGGAAGAAGCATTGGAGTTTTTTGGCATCAGAGAAGGCAAGCCAACTGTTCTTGTGATTGGTGGTAGCCTTGGTGCAAGAAGCATCAACAACGCCATTGCCAAACAGATCAATGCATTTTTTCAAGCAGGAGTTCAGTTGATATGGCAGACGGGAAAAGGAAACCTGGAGCTGGTTTCTGCTGAAATCCGCAACAGGAAAGATGTATGTGTTACAGAATTCATTACAAAGATGAACTATGCATACACCGCAGCCGATGTAGTGGTGTCCAGGGCTGGTGCCATTGCTTTGGCAGAGATATGTGCATGCGGAAAGCCCTCTGTGCTTGTCCCTTATCCTCACGCGGCAGAAGACCACCAGACAGTGAATGCTTCTATCCTGGTCAACAATGGTGCAGCATTGATGGTTGCAGATCAAACTGCTGATCAGGAACTTGTTGATGCTTTGTTGGGCTTGGTTGCAGACAAGGAAAAATGTGAGCGTTTTGGAAATGCAGCCTCAACGCTTTATGTAAAAAATGCCGATATGGTCATTGCCGGGCATATCATCGAAATAGTGGAAAAAAGAAATGGTTGAATTGATTAACATAGCAGCTATCCGCAAAGCCTATTTCATCGGGATAGGAGGCATAGGCATGAGCGCCATTGCAAGGTTCTTTCATAGCCGGGGTGTAGAAGTGTCTGGTTATGATAAAACAGCAACAGCACTGACAGATGCCCTCTCTGTGGAAGGTATCGAAATACATTACACGGATGATGCATCAGTCTGTCCTACAGATGCAGATATCATTGTCTATACACCCGCCATTCCACAAGACAACAAAATCCTTTCACGCTGCAGGCAACAACGCATGAACCTGTTGAAACGCAGTGACATTCTTCAGGTTATTTCCAAGGGCACCTTCAATATTTGCATTGCAGGTACGCATGGGAAAACGACCACCAGCACAATGGTTGCCCATATCCTGCGCGATACTGGATTCGGATGCAATGCATTTTTAGGTGGCATATCCACCAATTACCATACCAATTTTTGGAGCGATCCCAATCCTGTTTGTGTGATTGAAGCGGATGAATATGATAGGAGTTTCCTGAAATTATATCCCAATATCATTTCTGTTTCCTCCATGGATGCGGATCATCTCGATATCTACGGTACCGCAGCAGCCATGGAAGATGCATTCATCCAGTTTGCAGGAAATCTTAAAGAGAATGGACTGCTGCTCACCCGAAAAGGATTGAACCGTGAGGATGAGTTTAAGCCGACAGGACACCTCACCTATGCACTTGATGATACCACTGCTGATGTTCATGCTTTTTCGCTGCATATCGACAACGGATCTTATGTATACGGTGTGAAGGGCAAGGATTGGGAGATGGAAGGACTTCGGTTGAACATGGGCGGCATGCACAATGTGGAGAATAGCCTTGTGGCCATTGCGATTGCCAAGCACCTGGGGATTGATGATGAAAAAATCAAGTCAGCAGTTGCCTCATTTGCAGGTGTCAAAAGAAGGTTTGAATATGTTGTGAGGAATCCATCGCTTGTCTATATTGATGACTATGCGCACCATCCTGAAGAGCTGAGGGCCTTGATCACAGGGGCAAAGGCCATGTATCCCTCTAAAAAATGCACCATCATTTTTCAGCCCCATCTTTTTACGCGTACCAGAGACCTGGCCGATGGTTTTGCTGCTAGTCTTGATCTTGCTGATGAGATTGTTTTGTTGCCCATTTACCCGGCAAGGGAACTTCCTATTGAAGGGGTGAACAGTGAAATGATCATGCAGCGGATGAAAGGGAAAGTTGTGTTGAAAAATAAACAGGAGTTAGAAGCCTTGGTACTTGAGTTGCAACCTGAACTGCTGTTAACTGCAGGTGCTGGTGATATTGACACCATGATTGAACCACTTAAAAACGCCATGCTCAAATGATGAAAATCAAGATGAACATAGTGTACAAGGGTTTGACCATTCTCATGTGGACTGCTATCAGTGCGGGTTTGATGGTATTGCTGGTGAGTGCCGTCATCAAGGAACGCACAATGGTTTGCAAAGCAGTGCAGGTTGACTTTACCGATAGCCAACCATTCAGGATGCTGGATGAAATGGAAATCATTTCCACCCTTTGGCCAGATCAGAAAAAAGGATTCCCACAAGGGGAAAAACTCGTATCAGTTAATTTATATGCATTGGAGCGTCAACTGGAAAAAAATCCCTGGATTTTCTCTGCAGACATGTTCTTTGACCAGCACCATGTATTGCATATCAATGTGCAACAGAGAACCCCTGTTGCCAGGTTGTTTACACCTGCAGGCAGTTCGGTTTACATGGATGAAAACTTCACTGTACTCCCAGTGAAGATGAATGATATGGTATCACTTCCAGTGTTCAGCAATTTTTACATCACTCCTACAGGGCTAAATGCTCAGGACTCTTTGGTGATGCAACGCATCACTGGCCTGGCCCAATACATTCTTGCTGATCCTTTTTGGATGGCACAGATTGAGCAGGTGAATATCAATGCTGATCACAGTTTTGAGCTGGTTACCCAGGTGGGAGATCAAACCATCCGGTTGGGCAACCGCAGCGACTGGGCAGCGATGCTCGATAAGCTCAAGATGGTTTACCGCCGCATCAGCGATGAGAATGGATGGACCAAATATGCTACCATTGATCTACAATTCAAGGATCAGGTAGTTTGCATAAAAGGCAATGGACTTTACCAGGTTCCAGATAGCACTGCACAAATGGATTCTCTCAACGCTGTTGCCATTGCAGACAGCGCAGTCAATATTAAAAATAACGTACAGACAATAACCCCAGTAAAAAGTAAGCTATGACAAATGAACAACCCATCATTGTAGGGCTAGACATTGGCACCACCAAAATCGCCGCGATTGCAGGAAGAAAAAATGAATTCGGGAAATTGGAAATCCTGGGTTTTGGATTGGCCAACAGCAATGGTGTTCAACATGGTATGGTCCTGAACATCGATCAAACCATCAAGGCCATTGAGACTGCCTTGAAAAACTGTTATGAATCAAATCCTGGATTGGAGATCAACGAAGTATATGTTGGTATTGCAGGTCATCACATCAAGAGTCTTCAGACGAGGGGTGATATTGTGAGGCATTCAACGGATGACGAGATCAAACAATTGGAGATTGATCAGTTGGTGGCAGACCAGTATAAAACCTATATCCCTGCAGGGGATCAGATCATTGATGTCATTCCTCAGGAATACACGGTTGATAATATTCCCAATATCGTAGACCCGATTGGATACACTGGGGTAAAGGTCGGCGCGAATTTCCATATCATTACCGGTGACAGGAATGCCATCCGCAACATCAACAGAAGCGTTGAAAAGGCAGGATTGAAAGTAAAAGACCTGATGCTTCAGCCACTCGCTTCTTCTGCGGCAGTAATGAGTGAGCAGGACGTTGAAGCAGGGATTGCCATCCTGGATATTGGTGGTGGCACCACCGACCTTGCCGTTTTCTACGAAGGCATTCTCAAACATACTGCTGTCATACCGTTTGGTGGTGAAAACATCACCAATGACATCAAGATGGGATTGGGCGTACTGAAAACACAAGCTGAGCTCATGAAAGTGCAGTATGGTAGTGCTTTGTCGGAAGCCGCACAAAACAATGCCTTCATCAAAATACCGGGGTTGAGAGGACTGCCGTCCCGCGAGATCAGTGTAAAAAACCTTGCTTCCATCATTCAGGCCAGAATGAGTGAGATTCTTGCATTTGTTACATTTCACCTCAAGCAGGTTGGGATGGACAACAAGATGATGAATGGTGGAATTGTATTGACTGGTGGAGGATCGCAGCTCAAACACCTGATACAACTTACGGAATATGCCACAGGGTTGAATGCGCGCATTGGTTATCCGAATGAACATCTCGCATCCAACCATATTGCTGAATTGGAGAAACCAATGTATTCAACCTGTATAGGACTCATTTTGAAAGGCTATAGTGTATATGAGAGCAACCAGAATAGGTTGTATCCGGAGCAACGCCGTACACACTTAAAACCTCCTGTACAAATTGAAGAGCAGCCAGCACCTGAGATGGTGATCAAAGCGATTCCCGTCAAGGAGAGAAAAACCCTGAAAGGATTCATGGACAGCATCAAGGGCGGTCTGATAGATCTCTTCAAGGAAGATGGTGACAGCGCGCTTTGATGCATCCTTCAGCAACCCATAAAAAACCATAGTATTTCATTAACCCATAACAATTAAATTCTAACACAATGATACAATTCGATTTACCCAACGAGCAATCATCCATCATTAAAGTAATTGGTGTTGGCGGTGGAGGAAGCAACGCCGTCAACTACATGCACAGCCTTGGCATAGAGGGTGTAGATTTTATTGTCTGCAATACAGATGCACAAGCATTGGCTTTGAGCAAAGTACCCAATAAAATCCAGCTAGGTCCATCGCTCACGCAAGGCTTGGGTGCAGGTGCCAATCCGGAAATTGGAAGGCAGGCAACTGAGGAAAGTTTGGATGAGATTCGTCGTATTTTGGAAGTGAATACCAAGATGGCCTTTGTTACTGCCGGTATGGGTGGTGGAACAGGAACCGGTGGTGCTCCCATCATTTCCAAGATCTGTAAAGACATGGGTATTCTTACTGTAGGCATCATCACCACTCCTTTTTCCTATGAAGGAAAGAAAAGAGCCCTGCATGCTGATAGCGGCATCCAGCAAATGAAGTCTCAGGTTGATACCTTGCTGGTCATCAGCAATGATAAGTTAAGACACCAGTTTGGAAACCTGACCATGAGTGCTGCACTGTCTACAGCAGATAATGTTTTGGCCACTGCTGCGAAGTGCATCACTGATGTGATCAATACCACTGGGCAGATCAATGTGGATTTTGCAGACGTTTGTACGGTCATGCGCAATGGTGGTGTAGCCATATTGGGCAGTGCCCGTGCACAAGGGGAAGACAGGGCACAGGTGGCCATTCAACAGGCATTGAATTCACCGTTGCTGAACGATAGTGATATCAAGGGTGCTAAGTGGATTTTGATCAACATCAATTCTCAAAAGGGTGAGACTGAATTCACAATGGATGAGGTTGAAACCATCCAGGAATATCTGCTTACGCAAGCAGGTCCTGATGCTGATGTAATTCTGGGACTTGGCTATGATGAGTCTTTGGGAGATGATATTAGCATCACCATCATCGCAACTGGGTTTGATCAAAAACTTCCACTCAGTGAGCAAAAACCTGAAACAAGGCAAGCGCCCAAGGATGAAAAAATCATGTTTACTTTGGATGTTAACCCTCAACCCAAGGCAGAAGTGGTCAATATTGTTCCTGTGCAAGAACTGGTAGAAGTGAAAACAGAAGCGCCAGAGATGGCGACTCCAGTGGTAATCCAAGATTTACAGGAAGAGGAACCTATTGCGAAAGCCATTGAACTTCAGGCCGAATACATTCCAACGCTTGTAATCGAACCAACAATGGAAGTTGAAGAAACCATTGCATTGCATGAGCCCGTGTCTCAAGTTGCAGAGCAGGAATTTGTTGAAGAGGAGGGCCCCATGGTTTTTGAGCTTGATCTTACCATCAAGGAATTGCCAGTCATGACTGAAGTCCATGCTTCACCTGCTGTGGTTTCATTGGAAGAGCCAGCACAAGAGGAGGTGAAGCCAGTTGTTGTCTCACAAGCCTTCAGTCCTGCAATGGGTTCTTTCTTGAAACGACCTACCAATATTTATGCCAACGAGGCAGCAACAGAAAGCCAGGCTCCTGTTCAGGCTACTGAAGTAAAATTGCCCGAAGCAAATACAGCGTCCATTGAGCTTGTAGAAAAATTGGATGTGGAAGCCACCAATACAGCGGAACCGCTCTCAACCCACAACCCACAGCCTACAACCCATAACCCAGAACCCAGCGCTGAAATGAAAGCGTCAGAAGAACCATTTGAAATGGTCTATCATGAGGCGTCTGTACCCAAGGCTTTAGTGGCAGAAGAGCCAATTTTGAGCAGTACATTTGTTCAGGAAATGGGGGCACTGGACGAGGCGGAAATGCAAAAGGCAAGGGCAGCGGAGAGGTTGCACAAGTTGAGAAACCTTTCTTTCAATTTTGGTTCTGCTGACCCTAATAATGAGTACGAGAATATTCCCGCCTATGTCAGGCAAAACCTCCAGGTACACAATACCACGCTGGCTTCTGTTGAGAAATTTTACAGCAGTTATGCGGTAGGAACTGACGAAAACAACATAGCCCAGATCAGTACAATCAATACTTTCCTTGAAGGAAAGAAACCAGACTGATGAAAAACCTTCCTTTACCCCAAGCCCCGGATATCCATCTGGGGCTTTTTTATTTTTTGATCTATACAGTTGTTCGGTTTCATCGTAATTTTGCAAAAAGATAAGCCATGCCAACAGTTTTGATTACAGGAGGAACAGGAATGATCGGTACCGCTTTGAGCAGGCATTTGCTCAACCAGGGTTATGATGTAATCATCCTTTCCAGGAATCCTGTTGAAACGGCTTCTGTATACAAGACCAGTTCTTCTCAAAACAGTTTCAGGCCAAGCGGTAATATTTTTTATGCCAAGTGGGATACAGAGAAGCAAATGATTGATCCGCAAGCCATTGCGAAGGCTGATCATATTGTGCACCTGGCAGGTGAGGGTGTTGCCAAAAAAAGATGGACAAAAAAGCGCAAGGAACAGATCAGGCTGAGCCGTACCCAATCAAGTGAGCTCTTGTTCAACTGCCTTTCTACACAGTCCAACAAAGTCAAGTCTGTTATCAGCGCCTCTGCCATTGGCTGGTACGGTCCAGATCAGGGAAAAGTCTTCACTGAAGAAGACCCATCCGCGAATGATTTTCTTGGACAAACCTGCAAGGCCTGGGAAGAGAGCATTGACAAGGTGCAACCACTGGGTAAAAGACTGGTTAAGTTGAGGCTTGGTATTGCCTTGAGCAATGAGGGTGGCGCTTTGGCGGAATTCAAAAAGCCTGCTAGATTTGGTGTTGCTGCAGTATTGGGCTCTGGCCATCAGGTAACCAGCTGGATCCATATTGATGATCTTTGCAGGGCCTTTATCCATGCCATTGAAACAGCATCAATGGAAGGGGTGTACAACCTTGTTGCCCCACAACCTGCTACCAACAAGGAGTTGACGCTGCTGATTGCCAATGCCATGAATGGACATTTTTTCATCCCCATCAAGGTACCCGCTTTTCTGCTGAAATTGATCATGGGTGAAATGAGTGTAGAAGTCTTGAAAAGCACAACCGTTGATTCAGGTAAATTGCAAAGCACCGGATTCAATTTCATTTATACCAACATCCACTCAGCGATAAAGCACCTCATTGGATAAACATCCGGCATTGAGATTTTATTGATGTGATCTAGTCAGAACATGGTCATATCCTGAACAGGCTGACTGCATCATCATTGATCTCTAACGCATAGGTTTGACCAATGGCGATGGCAACATTTTCTTTTTCATGGCTGATGGGAAACCCAAAACATTTAGGGTACTTATATTCCTGAACCGCCTCTGCAATGATGGCATAAGCCGTTTTACCAAAGGTTCTTTCCGTATCCTTGTTGTCTGAAAAGCCACCAACAATCAGGCCCTTCAGTTTTTTCAATTTTCCTGCTCTTTTCAGCTGCAACATCATCCTGTCAATATTGTACAGTTGTTCCCCAATGTCTTCAATGAAAAGGATTTTTCCATCGGTATCATATTCCGCATTGGTACCAATGCAATGAGCCATCAGGCAGAGGTTCCCCCCAATGACAGCTGCTTTGGCCTTTCCATGTTGGTTGAGGGGATGTGTAGTTGCACTGTAGTGCACCGGTTTTCCTTCAAGCGTATCTTTCAGTGAGAAAGTGAACCGGTCTTCTCCATTGTTGAAGGCTCCAGCCATCGGCCCATGGATGCTGCAAATGCCCAGTTGTTCATGCATGTAGCCATGGAGCACCGTGATGTCGCTGAATCCAATGATCCATTTGGGATTTTTTTTGAAAGCCTTCCAGTTGATGCCATCCAGGATCCTGGTAGTGCCATATCCGCCCCTCCCGCAGAGGATGGCATTGATGGATGGGTCATCAATGAATGA
Source organism: Chitinophagaceae bacterium (assembly GCA_044373365.1). Classification (GTDB taxonomy): domain Bacteria; phylum Bacteroidota; class Bacteroidia; order Chitinophagales; family Chitinophagaceae; genus Pollutibacter. Next base: position 37,240 of record JBIPNK010000002.1, on the reverse strand, counting down.
TTGCAGGTCATGCAACCTCTCCTCGTCGGTTCCAGAGAAATAATGCTTTGATCTGCCGCCCAGTGTTTTTCCTTTGACCACCTTGTACCCCCATTTTCTCAGGGTTTGTATACAGGCTTTGGCCTTTTCTGCCGGCATAAAGCCCGCAGGGCAAACGATTCCAATGGTATTGCCGGGTTGGAGGTATGGAGGGATTTTCATGGCCTAAAATTAGGTCTTATGGCTAAAAAATGCCCAAAATCCTTCGATACATTTGGTTATTTTTGCAAACACGAAAGAAAGCAAATGAACAATCTCCCCAAACGATACCTTGTTACCTCAGCACTCCCTTACGCCAACGGACTAAAACATATTGGTCACCTGGCAGGTGCTTATATTCCTGCAGATATTTATTCCCGCTATCTCCGGGCCCAGAAAAGGGATGTAGTTTTTGTCTGCGGAAGTGATGAGCATGGAACGGCCATTCCCATTCAGGCCATGAAAGAGGGAACCACTGCTCAGGCCATCATTGACAAATACCATCAGGCGATGAAGGAGGACTTTGCAGACCTCCAGATCAGTTTTGATGTCTACCACCGCACTTCAGATCCCTTGCACCATGAAACCTCCAGGGAGTTCTTCAGTTATCTCCATGAAAGAGGGGAATTGGAGACCAAGGAAACAGAACAATATTACGATGAAGCATCTTCCACTTTCCTTGCAGACCGCTTCATCAAAGGAACCTGTCCGCATTGCAAGAGCAACAGGGCTTTTGGCGACCAGTGTGAATCCTGTGGAACAGCGCTCAGCCCAGATGAACTCATTGATCCTGTGAGCACCATCAGCGGCAACAAGCCCGTCAAGAAAAAAACAACCCATTGGTACTTGCCATTGGCCAAACATGAAACCTTTTTAAGAGAGTGGATCCTGGACCAGCACAAGGATGACTGGAGACCTTCAGTGGTAGGACAGTGCAAGAGTTGGATTGACGGAGGTTTGCAGTCCAGGGCAGTGACCCGCGATTTAAACTGGGGAGTTCAGGTACCCTTGGAAGATGCGGCTGGAAAGGTTTTGTATGTATGGTTTGATGCACCCATTGGTTACATCTCTGCAACCAAGCAGTGGGCCATTGACAATGACAAGGATTGGAAGCCATACTGGTATGAGAACGACACACAGCTTGTTCATTTTATTGGTAAGGACAATATCGTTTTCCATTGTATCATCTTCCCGGTGATGCTCAAATTGCATGGCAATATCCTGCCTACCAATGTTCCTGCCAATGAATTCCTGAACCTCGAAGGCGATAAGATGAGCACCAGCAGAAACTGGAAACTCGAGATGCGTGATTTTATCAATGATTTTGTGAAGAAGGAAAATGGTGGTGATCAGTGTGTTGACATGCTCCGCTATTATCTCACACAGATTGCCCCTGAAAGCAAGGACAGTGAGTTTACCTGGAAAGGATTTCAGGATGCCGTCAACAGTGAGCTGGTTTCCATTTTCGGTAATTATGTGAACCGTGCTTTTGTGCTGATGCATAAGCTGTGTGGCGGAAAAGTGCCAAGGTTTGTTGAAGAAATAGCTGATGAGAAAGACCATCAATTGGTGCGCGACATCGCAGATGCCAAGACCAAGATAGAGGCTTCACTGGAAAATTATAAATTCCGCGAAGCATTGTTTGATGTAATCGATCTTGCCCGAAAAGGGAATAAGTACATGCAAGAAAAAGAGCCCTGGATTCTTGCCAAGACCCTTGCAGAGAACCCTGCTCAACAGCAGAAAATTGACAACTGCATGCACCATTGTTTGCAGCTTGCTGCCAACCTTGCCGTGCTCATCAATCCATTTCTTCCTTCCACAGCAAAGAAAATGTGCAGCATGATGAAGGTGGTAGACAAGATACTGGATTGGGAGAATGCAGGCAGCATGAAATTGCTCAGTGTTGGATACAGTTTGCGCGAACCCCAGTTGTTGTTCAGAAAAATTGAAGATGAAGAAATTGCCTACCAGATGGAAAAGTTAAGGGCAGGTGCAATAGCCGCTACTGAAGAGACCAAGGCTGCTGAGGAAACGGTGCATGCACTCAAGGATGAGATTGTCTACGATGATTTTGGGAAAATAGACCTGCGTACAGGCATCATTACTGCTGCACAAAAAGTTCCGAAGGCAGATAAGTTATTACAGCTTGAAGTTGATCTGGGATTTGAGAAAAGAACCATTCTTTCTGGTATTGCGATGCATTTTCAACCTGAGGACATTGTTGGAAAACAGGTTGTGGTGGTGGCCAATCTTGCTCCCAGAAAAATGAGGGGGATTGACAGCAATGGCATGATCTTGATGGCAGAAGATGCAGCGGGAAAACTTCATTTTGTACAACCTGAGCATACCATTGCTGCTGGCGCTAAAGTATCTTGAGTAAACCTGGATTTTAATATGAACCCTACAATAAAGAAGGTAGCCATTTTGGGATCTGGTCTCATGGGCTCAAGGATTGCCTGTCATTTTGCTGGTATTGGTGTACAGGTATTGCTGCTGGACATGGTTTCTCCGGATGCAAAACCTGGTACTTCAAAAACTGAGCGAAACAGGCTTGTCAATGCCGCTTTGCAAAATGCCATCAAATCAAACCCTTCACCTGTTTATACTGCTGATGTTTCCAAACGAATTACTACCGGAAATTTTGAGGATGATCTTTCTGCCATCAGTACCTGCGATTGGATCATTGAGGCCATTGTAGAAAAGCTCCACATAAAACAGCAGTTGTTTGAAAAAGTGGAACAGTTCAGAAAGCCCGGAACGCTTGTCAGTACCAACACTTCGGGCATTCCGATACAAATGATTGCTAAAGGAAGGTCGGAGGATTTTCAGCAACATTTTTGTGGAACACATTTCTTCAATCCCCCGCGTTACCTGCGTTTGCTGGAAATTATTCCAACGGCAAAAACGAAAAAATGGGTGGTTGATTTCCTAATGCAGTATGGTGATCTTTTTCTGGGAAAGACCACCGTGCTTTGCAAGGATACTCCAGGATTCATCGCCAACCGGATAGGAATTTTCAGCATCATGGCCATCCTGGAATCCATGGATAAAATAGGACTCTCTGTTGATGATGTGGAAGCCCTCACCGGGCCCATCATTGGCCGTCCCAAGTCTGCTACTTTCAGGACAGCAGATGTTGTCGGAATCGATACCCTGGTTCATGTGGCCAAAGGGTTGTTTGAACATTGCCCGCATGATGAAGCCCGCGAACAATTCAGGGTTCCAGCATGGCTTCAGCAAATGGTAGACAACAATTGGTTGGGAGATAAATCAGGGCAGGGTTTTTTCAAGAAAACCAAAACCGCAGCAGGTGAAAAAGAAATCTTGACCCTCGACCTGAAAACAATGGAATATGGGGCAAGGAAGAAGACCAAGTTTGCAGCGATTGATGTCGCAAAACCCATGGAGGATCTTGCAGAAAGGATTAGAACCCTTTGTGCATTTCCTGATCAAGCTGGAGAATTTTACAGGAGCTTTCACTATCATCTTTTCGCCTATATTTCCAACAGGATACCAGAAATTTCAGGCTCACTGCAAAGCATTGATGATGCCATGAAAGCCGGATTTGGATGGGAAATTGGGGCCTTTGAAACCTGGGATCTGCTTGGGGTGGAACAGACGGTCAATGCAATGAAGAAAGCTGGACATGTTGTTGCTCTCTGGGTAGATGATATGATTGCAGCCGGTGTAGAATCCTTTTTCACTGTAAAGGATGGCAAGAAATTGGTTTATTCGCCAGCATCTGGAGCGATGGAATCTGTTTACAATTCCGCTCAGGAAAAGGCATTCATTGTGATGAAAAACTTTTCCGGGCAAACCATTTGGAAAAATGATGCTTGCAGAACCTATCATTTGGGGGATGATGTGTTGGGGCTTGAGTGGTATACCAAAATGGGAAGCATTGGTGGTGAGGTTTTGGAGGGAATTCAAACAAGCATTGGCATTGCAGAAAAAAAATACAAAGGGCTTGTCATTGCCAATGAGGGCAATAATTTTTCAGCAGGGGCCAATGTTGGTATGATTTTTATGTTGGCCTCTCAACAGCAATTTGATGCATTGGACAAGGCCATCCACCTGTTCCAGCAATCCATGATGCGGGCCCGTTACTCATCAGTTCCAGTTGTGGTGGCGCCCCACGGACTTTCTTTGGGGGGTGCCTGTGAACTCAGTTTGCATGCAGACAGGATTTGCGCGTCAGCAGAAACCTATATTGGCCTGGTAGAGCTGGGGATTGGCTTGATTCCCGGTGGGGGTGGAACCAAAGAGTTCGTTTTGCGGGCTGCAGATGAGATGCATGAAGACGAGCCTGAAACCATTACATTGAAAAATCGGTTCATCACCATAGCCACTGCAAAAGTGGCTACTGCAGCTGCAGAGGCTTACCCGATGGGCATCCTGCGTAAAGGAAGGGATCTGGTTGTCATGAACCAGGACCGGCGCATCAGTGCAGCAAAGCACAGCGCGATGGAATTGTACGACAATGGTTATGTGATGCCGTTGGAACGCAATGATATCAAAGTGTTAGGCCGTACCGGGCTTGGCACACTCCTTGCAGGTGTACATGGCATGGAACAAGGTGGGTATGCCACAGCCCATGATGCATTGGTTGCCCGTAAACTGGCCTATGTCATGTGTGGCGGCGATTTGAGTGAGCCTGCCAAGGTATCCGAGCAATACCTGCTCGACCTTGAGCGAGAAGCTTTTCTCAGCCTTTGTGGTGAAAAGAAAACACTCGAAAGGATTCAGTCCGTACTCACGGCAGGCAGACCCATCAGGAATTGAGTAATCAAATGGTGAAATTTTAAAAAAGATCTTCCACACTAAACTTTCCTTGCGGCTTGGTGTTTTACATTCGCAACTCAAAACCAAGAGAGGATGGAAAATCTGTATTTACAACAACTCGAATCAGCCATTTCAACAACCAGGCAAAAGCTGGTAAACCACCCCGTTTACGCAAACATCAAAGACCTTGACGGTTTAAGATGCTTCATGGAGAACCATGTTTATGCCGTATGGGATTTCATGTCTTTGTTGAAAGCCTTGCAGATCAACCTTACCTGTGTGACCCTTCCCTGGGTTCCCGTCGGTAATGCAGCCACCCGTTTCCTGATCAATGAAATTGTTGCTGGTGAAGAAAGTGATGTAGATGAAGCGGGCGTGAGAACCAGTCATTTTGAATTGTACATCAAAGCCATGGACCAGGCGGAAGCCAATACAGAACCCATCCTGGGATTGATCAGAGCCCTCAAAACAGGCAGTACCATACAGTATGCGCTAGAGGACAAGAACATACCCACTGCTGCAAGGAAGTTCATGGATTTTACCTTCGAAACCATTGCCGCCGGAAAACCACACCTGATGGCGGCCGTATTCACTTTCGGTAGGGAAGACTTGATTCCAGATATGTTCATCAGCCTGATCAAGGAGTTGAAAATCCAGTTCCCAGACAAGGTGGACATCTTCCAGTATTATATCGAAAGGCATATTGAAGTGGATGGCGGCCACCATGCTGCACTTGCCCATCAAATGACCATAGAACTCTGTGGCAATGATGAAAGCAAATGGCAGGAAGCCACTGAAGCGGTCAAGCAGGCCCTGGAAGTGCGCATAGCCCTTTGGGATGCCATCCACCAGCAGATTGATGTGGTTGTTGCATAAACGTTATTTTTTACAAGTGGTACATGCCGATGGGGCATTTACCTTTACCTTGTAAAAAAATATGCATGCCTGTACTTGAAATCAATGCCATTTCAAAGTCTTACGGAAAGATAAAGGCCTTGGATGACGTATCCTTTTCTATTCCCCAAGGTTCAGTATTTGGATTGTTGGGTCCTAATGGAAGCGGGAAAACCACACTGCTCAGCATTGTTCTTGATGTATTGCAAGCAGATGGGGGTGGTTACAAATGGTTTGGCCAACCACCTTCCTACCTGCAAAGAAAAAAAATTGGTTCTCTCCTGGAGACCCCCAACCTCTACCATTATTTGACAGCCGTACAGAACCTGCGCATCACCCAGTCCATATCTGGCCGGGGAAATGAAGATGATATTCATGCAGTCCTTGAAAAAGTAAACCTTCACGAAAGGAAAAACAGCCGTTTCAGTACGTATAGTCTTGGGATGAAACAGCGCCTGGCCATTGCTGCGGCCTTGCTGGGAGATCCATCTGTACTTGTGTTGGATGAACCCACCAATGGATTGGATCCTGTCGGGATTGCTGAGATCCGGGACCTGATCAAGGCGCTGTCAGACCATGGGCATACGGTCATCATGGCCAGCCATTTGCTGGATGAAGTAGAAAAAGTATGTGATCATGTTGCCATCCTTAAACGGGGAAAATTGATTGCCAGTGGTACAGTTGAATCTGTGCTGTCAGCGGAGGATTGTATTGTACTCAACGCTGCTGATCAGCGCCTATTGAAGGAATGCATCAACGGCTATCCAGGGCTGATCAGGATGAATGGAACTGCTGAAGGACTGGAGTGTTATTTTGCAACAGGGACATCTGCTGCTGAACAGATCAATCGTTTTTGTTTTGAACAGGGATTGGTGCTTTCACAGATTGTTGTCAAGAAAAAGCGTCTCGAAGAGAAGTTTTTTGAATTGACTGCGGAATAACATCTTTTATTGATTAACAACAAGACCAACTAGACAACATGATCTCAAATATTATCAAGACTGAATGGCTCAAACTCAAGCACTACAAGGCTTTTTGGTTGTTGCTTTTCGTAACTGCCATTTCTTATCCAGGCATCAATGGCATTGCCTATTACGCTTTCAAGGACAGCATTGGTGCAAAGTCCCAGAGTGGTCAACTGGTGAAGATGTTGCTGGGAAATCCATTTGCCTTTCCACAGTCTTTTCATACCACTGCATACCTCAGTTCTTTTTTCACTTTTATTCCTGCCATTGTGGTAATCATGTTGGTGACCAATGAATACATGTTCAAGACCCATCGGCAGAACATTATCGATGGGTGGAAAAAGAATACTTTTATTTGGGGGAAATTCATCAGTGTAGTGCTGATAACATTGATTGTGACATTGTTTTACCTGGCTGTCGCTTCGATCATTGGAACAATTGCCACTCCTGATGTTGATCGGGCGAAAATATTTGATAAGGCCCATTATATTGGTTTGTTTTCCTTGCAGGTTTTTTGCCAACTGTCCATTGCTTTTTTGCTGGGGCTCTTGATCAGAAAGGCTTTTATCGCCTATGGCATATTCATTTTTTATTCATTCATCCTCGAAAATATTCTTTCCGGGATATTCAAATTGAAATCAAAAAAATGGGGAATTGATTATGGGCATTATTTACCATTTGAAATTTCTGATCGATTGATTCCATTGCCTCCTTTCATTGGAAAGTTCAATGAGGCGGATAATAAATTGGCCATAGCGGCCATCAACAACCATGTTGTTTACACAATAATGCTTACGGCATTTGTTTGGCTGCTCTCCTTTTACATTTTTAAAAAACGGGATCTCTGATGGTAAAAATATTTTTCTCAAGCCTGCTTGTACTGCAGTTTGCATGTGTAGTGCCCGTTGCAGTTTCCGCGCAAGCCAACCCATCCGCCATCAAATCTGCAGCCATTTCTATGGGCAATGCCCTGGTCAAAAAAAACAGTGATCAGTTTCTTTCCTATATGCATCCTTCGATGATCAAGCTCGCTGGAGGCAAGGAAAAGTTGAGGGTCATTTCAGATTCTGCATTGAGGGTATTTGAGCAGTTTGGCGGCAAGGTCAGCCGCATCACTTACGGCAATCCGGCTGAGATTATTTCCTACAAAAAAACCTTGCAATCCGTTATCTCCCAAACAACAACCCTCAGCTCATTTATCGGGGATGCTGAATTGTCGTCAAGCCTTATTGCCATTTCCAATGACAATGGAAAATCCTGGACCTTTATCGATACCAATATGTTTGGTGTCGATAAAATCAAGTCAGCCATGCCTGATATCAGTCCATCCCTTGTCATACCCAAAGCCGCCGCGCCAAAAATCATCATGAAAGAGCAATAATGCGAGGTTGTGCCCTTAAGAATTTGTTGACAACCGCTTTTCATTGCTTTGGCCTCTTTCAAGCCCCGCCCATCTCAACAATTTTCATTAATTTGAAATCCAGAAAAAATAACAATATGAGAAGAATACTTTTCCTTGCCATGGCATGCATCAGCATCTTCAATGCCAGTGCACAAAAAAAGAAATTGGCGGACGCAAAGCAACCTGTTCAGCCTGCTGTTTATGACGCTTCGCTGATCAAGAATGTCAATTACCGCTTGCTCGGTCCTTTCCGCGGTGGCAGGAGTGGTGCGGTTGGTGCAAGTTACAAGAACAAGAATACATTTTATTTTGGCGCAACAGGCGGTGGTGTTTGGAAATCCATCGATGGTGGCAGCAATTGGAAAAATGTTTCAGACAAGTTTTTCGGAAGTTCCATTGGCGCTGTCGAAGTGGCTCCATCCAATGAAAACATCGTATATGTTGGAGAAGGGGAGAATACCATGCGGGGCAATGTTTCTGAAGGTTTGGGTGGCATGTGGAAGAGTGAGGATGCCGGTAAAACATGGAAAAATATTGGTTTAAAAGATGGTAGACATATCACCAACATCATCGTGCATCCAACCGATCCCAATACTGTTTGGGCTGGGGTCATGGGGCACCTGTTTGGGCCCAATGCAGAAAGGGGTGTTTTTAAAACCATCGATGGTGGAAAATCCTGGAAGAAAGTATTGTATGTCAATGACCAAACCGGATGCAGTGATCTTGTTGTTGAGCCGGGAAACCCATCTGTCCTGTATGCCGGAACCTGGCGTTTGATCCGCACCCCCTATAGTTTAGAGAGTGGTGGCGAAGGCAGCGGTTTGTGGAAAAGCACAGATGCTGGTGAAACCTGGACCAACATCACGGCTGCAAAAGGGCTGCCAAAAGGCACATGGGGAATTGTTGGTGTGGCCATCGCCCCATCCAATACCGATAAGATTTATGCCATCATTGAAAATGCCAAAGGTGGATTGTACATGAGTGCTGATGGTGGACAGTCTTGGGCTTTGCAAAGCAGTGACAACAATATCCGCCAGCGTGCCTGGTACTATTCAAAAGTATTTGTTGATCCCAAAAATGAGAACCTTGTTTATTGCCCCAACGTGAATTTCATGAAAAGCCGTGATGGTGGAAAGACTTTTCAGTCTTTGCGCACACCTCATGGAGACCATCATGATCTTTGGATAGATCCCGAAGATGGAAAGCGCATGATTGTTGCCGATGACGGCGGTGCGCAGGTGAGTTTTGATGAAGGGAACAACTGGAGCAGCTACATGAACCAGCCCACCTCACAATTGTATAGGGTGAGCACAGACAATTCTTTTCCCTACCGCATTCTGGCTGCGCAGCAAGACAATTCCACCTTGCGTATCCGCTCTGCCACCTATGGATCTTACATCACTGAGCAAGACTGGGATGTTACAGCTGGCGCAGAAAGTGGATATGTTGTGGCAGATCCAACCAATCCCGATATCGTTTATGGTGGCAACTATGGTGGCTATCTATCCCGCCTGGACCACAAGACAGGAGAGAACCGCGCCATTTCAGTATGGCCTGATAACCCGATGGGAGCAGGCGCAGATGTATTGAAATTCCGTTTCCAATGGAACTTCCCCATCTTCTTTTCCCCCCACAATCCCAAGCGTTTGTATTGTGCAGGCAATGCCCTCTTCATGACAGAAAATGAGGGTGCCAGTTGGACGCAGATTTCACCAGACCTAACCACCAACGACAAGGCCAAACAAGTTTCCAGCGGTGGCCCCATCACCCAGGACAATACCTCCGTTGAATACTATTGTACCATTTTTACTGCTACAGAAAGCAGTTTGGAAAAGGACCTGCTCTGGACCGGCAGTGATGATGGCCTGGTCAACATCAGCCGTGATGGAGGCAAAAACTGGAGCAATGTTACGCCCAAAGATGCACCAAAGTGGATGATGTGGAATGCCATTGAAACCGATCCATTCAAAAAAGGGGCAGCATATATCACAGGTACGCGTTACAAGCTGGATGATTATACCCCTTATATCTATAAAACAGAAGACTATGGCCAAACCTGGAAACTGATCACTGCGGGCATCGATCCCATGCATTTTACCCGGGTGATGCGGGCAGATCAAAAGCGAGCAGGACTGCTTTATGCAGGTACGGAATTTGGCATGTATGTCAGCTACGATGATGGTGCCAGCTGGCAGTCATTCCAATTGAACCTTCCGGTTGTTCCGATCACAGACCTGACCATCAAAAACAATGACCTGATTGTGGCAACCCAGGGAAGGGCGCTTTGGATTATTGATGATTTGACTCAGGTGCAGCAAATGGATCCATCCATCAAATCCAAACCACTGCATGTTTTTTCTGTCAATCATGTGTTAAGGATGCCGCCTGTCTTCAGCAGATGGGGCGCGATGGCAGGTACACCCGCTAATGCGGCAATGAATCCCCTGAAAGGTGCTGTCATCAACTTCAATGCCAGCAATCCAACAGATTCAAGCACAGGATCTGTGGCCATATATGATGCTAAAAAGAATTTGATCAGCCGTTATGCCAGCAATGACAAGTCCAATCCGGTCAAGCTTTCCAAAGGCAGCAACCAGTTTGTTTGGGACATGCAATATCCCGCTGCAGAGCGCATCGAAGACCTTATTCTCTGGAATGGTGTTCCAGGCGCCACAACAGCCATCCCAGGCAATTATACAGCAGTAGTAAGGGTAGACAAGGATTCTGTTGAGGTTCCTTTTTCCATTTTGGCTGATCCCAATTACCACTGCTCTCAGGCTGATTATGAGGCCCAGCATGAATTCCTGGTCAAGGTAAAAGGGAAGTTCTCTGAAACCATGAAGGGCATCAAGGACATTCGTCAGGCAAGAAGCCAGATGAATGATTTCATCAGCAAACAAGGCGATGCCTGCCCCAAGGAGCTGAAAAAATTGGCGGACAGCCTATCAAAATCCCTGACGGCAGTCGAAGAAAAATTACACCAGACCAAGGCCAAAAGCGGACAGGATGTATTGAATTTCCCCATCCGTTTGGATGATAAGCTTGGCGGAGTGTATGACATGGCCAGCAGCGGAAACATGGCCCCCAGCAAGCAGGCAAAAGATGTTTTTGCAGTGCTGGCAGCAGAGGTTGATGTTGAGCTTACAAAACTAAAATCCATCCTTGATGGTGGCTTGAAAGCCTTCAACAAAATGGTCAGGGAAAAAGAACTGCCTGTAGTTGTTATCAAATAAGGCATTGACAAATTTTCATAAAACAAAAAGGAGCCAAGCATTTGCTTGGCTCCTTTTTTATGCTGTCAAGATTGTTCAATGGAATGATGCAAGGATCAATCCATTTTAAAACCTGTTTATTTTACAACGGGTCTGACACCAGTGTTTCCACCGCCATTCAAGGTCATGTCATGCGGCTTGTTGGTTTTCCATGCGCCGCGTGTGAAATCAGGAACATCAATGGTTTTGGAACGTTTGCCCACAGAAGCTCCGCTCAGCGGGAATACGGAACTCCATGCTGCAGCATCGTATACATCCTGATCCAATGGCAAGCCATTGCGCAGACAGTCAATCAGTCTCCAGTCCATGATAAAGTCCATTCCACCATGTCCACCTACATTCTTGGCAATTTCACCAATGTGTTTCACGATGGGTGGAGTATATTTTGCTTGCATGGCTTTCATCTCTTCTTCCTTTAACCAGGAATGTCCAAGGGCAATGCGCTCAGGGCCAGGATATTTCTGTGCTGCACCTTTGGTGCCGCTGACCAAATGAATCCTTGAGTAAGGGCGTGGTGAAGAGACATCATGCTGTACCATCAGTGTTTTACCAAGATCAGACCTGATGATGGTGGTGTTCATGTTGCCTCTATAGGTCTTGCCTGTGTATTCCTTGAAGAAATCATCTTTGGCAGCCATCTCGTCGGCCATTTTGCCCAATGAAAAATCATTGGTGCTCATGCTCACAAGATGATCGAATTTATCTCCACGGTTGATGTTCATGCATTGTGCAATCGGCCCCAGTCCGTGTGTAGGATAAAGACTTCCATTGTTTTGGATATTTTCTTTCAACCTCCACATGTCTGCATAGCCTTTCTTGTTGAAAAGATAGTCCTTGCTCAGGTCATGTATATAGGCCCCTTCTGCATGCAGGATTTCTCCAAACAGGCCATTGCGGGCCATGTTCAAGGTGAGTAGTTCAAAGAAATCATAGCAGCAGTTCTCCAGCATCATCATGTGTTTGCGGGTCTTTTCTGAGGTTTCCACCAGTTCCCAGCATTCATCAATTGTTTTTGCTGCAGGCACTTCTGAGGCTGCATGTTTGCCATTTTTCATGGCGTATACAGAAATGGGTGTATGCAATTCCCAGGGGGTAGTTACATAGACCAAATCGATATCATTGGATTCGCAAACGGCTTTCCAGCCCTCAGCACCGGAATAGGCTTTAGCCATGGGCAGGCCTTTCTTGGTCAATATTTTTTGTGCTTTGTCAACACGCTCTGGGTATTTGTCACAGAGGGCCTTGATTTCAACACCCTCAATATAACTCAGTCTGTCTACTGCGCCAGGGCCTCTCATGCCAAGGCCAATGACAGCAACCCTTACAGTGGGTAGTTTTGGTGCTGCATAACCGCACATGTTGAATGTTGCAGGTGCTATAGGCATTGCAGCAGTGCTGGCAGCAAATCCATTTTCAGGAAGTGTAGAGACAATCGCACCTGAACCCAGGGCAACATTGCGGATGAACGAGCGTCTGTTCGTACTCATTTTTAATGGGTTTAAATATGAATACTAAAGATAAGGAAATCAGAGATTCAGCCAATAGTTCATCTTAAAGACAATCGCACGGTTCTTGTTTTTCATGAAGGGGTCTGTAAAATAGTTGTCGCTATATACCAGAAACAGGTCGCTCATGGGCTTGTAGCGCCATTGCAGGCGGCTGTTGATGTTAAAGTTGTTGCGTTGGTTGTTGTATTGCAGGAAAGTGGTCCAGAACAGGTTGTTGGAAAAGTTGATTTCAATCCTTGGGGCAACCAGGAAAAGTTTGTTGCTGCCATAGGGTTCAGGGAATGACAGGTTGGCCTGCTGAAGCGTCATGCTGAAATTACCCCAGGGTTGAACCCTTAGTGTTCCACTAATTTCGTACCGGAGAATCCTTCCATTGAAAAATTGTCCAGATTCCAGGTCAGCCCTGAAATAGAGTTTTTTTCTGCTGTCGGTATTGTAGGTCCAACCCAGGGATGGTGCAGTATACCGGCCCGGTGGGATTGGTTTTCCATCCGTGAAAGAAGTATTGAACAAGAGGTTATTCACATTGTCGTGAATGTGGAAGATCATGTTGGATGTGTTCTTGAAAAAAAATCGGAATTCAAGATCATGGCTCCTTTCGTTCAATCCGCCATCCAGATTGTATACCAGAAAGTTCTCAAGCCTTACCATGAATTGATTCAGTGGACCTTTTTTTGGGAAAAAAGTATAGCTGGTTTCATTGTATAACAGATAAAATCCTTTTCTGATGCTGGTATCCAACAGCGCATCATAGTTATCGACACGGTTGACAAATCCCATGTCTGCATGGTAATTATCTGTAATGCGACCGGCATCAGCAATGAAATTCAATTTTTTACTGAAATATCCACCACCAACATTGCTATAGTTTTCTGGGGTCTTGATGGTTGATTTGTAAGATTGATGGTGCCCTGTCCATGCATTCCATTTGCCCGACTGACTGATGAAGTTGTATTCCATGCCCGCATTCCGGCCATATTGATCCATGGGATCCTTGATCTTGTTGTTCCTGTCTTCGATACCCTGACGGTTCAAAAAATACCCTTTCAGGATTGATCTTTTTTGTACCTGCTGATTGAAGCTGAATGCTGTATAGTTCTGTGCGACCGTTTCTTCCGTTGCCCTGGTTTGTATGTTCATCAAGCCGATTCTGGTCTTTTCGCTGATGTTTCCACTGATTCTTGCGCCTGCAAGAATAGGGATCTTGTTGCCAAACTTGTCAAGCCCGATCGTCCTGGAATAGAAAGGTCTTATGGGTGGAATGCCATAGGTTGCAAACAGATCACTGTTTTCCAGGAAGAAAGTCCTGCGCTCCGGAAAGAAAATATCGAACCTGGTCAAATTGGTAACCTGTCTGTCTACCTCTACTTGCGAAAAATCTGGGTTGATGGTGAGGTCAAGATTAAGCGAAGAAGTCAATGCCACCTTTGCATCAAATCCTCCATTGAATTTTCCATTTGATGGAATATCATTTTCACGATCAGCATTGTATGAGCCGGTTGTGTAGGGTATAAGAGAGATATTGGATTTGGGAGCTGCAGGAGGATTGTCCCAGCGTATGGCTCCAGAATATCCGAAATCAAAAAAGTTGAAATTCAGTGGCATGTCGGTCCAAGTAGAATATTCATTGTTCTTTAAGTCAGCTCTCAAAACATTGAATCCCCATTTGCTGTTGCCTTGCTTGAACCGCAGCGTGCTGAAGGGTATGGCAATTTCTGCAATCCAATGATCCTGGTGTCGGCTTGTTGCAGAGTACCATTTGTTATCCCAGCTGAAACTCATCTCATCATCGGACTGTCCAACATTGACCAGGTCCTCTGTTTGAACATTGTAGGGTGTGATAGAAAAGATGAACCCATTGGTGCGTTGATTTACAGGATCCAATGCAATGGTTACTGCATCACTGTCGTAAATACCCTGATCTCTTTTCAAGGTCTGGGCAACATAAAAACTCGTGTCCATGGCTTTGATGCCAAAATAAATGAACTGGTTGTCGTAGGTAACCCTGACGAAAGTTTTTCTTTTGGGGCGACCCTCATCATTGGGCCATTTCATGAAAAAATCATGGGCCTCACCTGCCTCAGCCCAGTCTTTTTCATCCAGCATGCCATCAATCTTGATGGGTTCGGATGATTTTTTTATTTGCAGCTGAAACTGTTCCTGGAATTTCATGCCATCCTGTCCTGATACAGTTGCTGTGCAAAAGAGAAAAAATAGGAACAATAGATGGTTGTGTCTTAGCATTGAAGGTTTTCTGCCCATTAGGGGTTGATACAAATTTCGTAAATTCCCTTCAGAGCTGCGTTGAAAATATTTCAGGTGGATACAAAGCCTGATGGGTGGATATGAACCCTTCACTCCATTTTTTTATTATCTTGTCGGTATGCTGTATCGTTTTGGATGGACTATAATGTGGATCACTTTCAGGATCTTTTTTAGAAAGATTGATGTGTTGGGTGCAGAAAAATTGCAGCACGGGAAACCTGCCATCCTGATTGCCAATCATCCTGCCTCATTCCTGGATGCCATGGTGCTTGCTGTTTTTTTGGGAAGGCCGATTCATTTTTATGTCCGGGGCGATATATTTTCCCACCCGCTTGTTTACAGGATACTGACAAGGTTGCACATGATTCCCATTTTCAGCCGGGAGCATGGAACCGGAAATCTTGCAAAAAACAAGGCAACCTTTGATCGGGGAAGAAAGCTGCTTTCGGCAGGAAACCTGTTGTTGATTTTTCCTGAAGGGTTCAGCAGGCAGTCCAAGCAGGCAGAGCCCTTTAAAAAAGGCGCCGCCAGGGTGGCCTTGCAGACGGCATTTGATGATGGGAAGGCAGACCATCTCCATATCCAGACCATTGCCTTGAATTATTCTCATCATGGATTTGGTGCTAATCTTTTTATCAGGGTGGGAGATACCCTGGAGCTTGGTCAATACGAAACCGCTTACCGCGAATTCCCTGCACAAGCAGTGAACAAACTCACGGCAGACATGCAGGCGCTTTTTGAAAAAAATGTGATTCACCTCAGAAAAGGCGAACGGACCGAAACCGTAGAGTCTGTCATGCGCATGGCTTACCATGATCATGCCGAAAACAAGGAAGGTTATTTTTGGGCATCCAGAAATATTTGTGAAAGGGTGGCTGAGATGGATGATGAAACCTATGCTGGGTTTCAATCAAAGCTGGAGCGATATGATCAACTGCTTACAGCAAATAAAATCGATGATATTTCCTTGTCAGCCAATGCAGGACAATCAAAAAGCAATCGGCCCAACCTTTTTTTATTGTCGCCCTTCTTTGCATTGGGAACAATCATCTGGTGGATTCCAGGAAAGATCAGCAAATGGATAACCGATAAAACCGTTACCCGCATTGATTTCTATACAAGCGTGTACAACGGAGTGATTGGTTTTATGGGCCTGATCTGGTGGGTGCTCTGGAAAATTATATTTTGGATGGCGGGTCAAAAACTGCTTTGGTTCTTGATGTTTGTATCACCGGCATTTTGTTATGCAGCGTTGGAATGGATTGACCGCTACGCCAGACAGAAGGCTGAATTCCAGTTTAATTCACTGCTAAAAAAAGATGCAGCATTCATTGAGCAAATGAAATTGTTGAGAAAAGAAATCCTGTTTGCATAGCTGCAGACACTGTATCAATCCTCCAACAGGTCTGGCCTTTTTTCTTCCGTTCTTTTCAAAGCCTGCTCATAGCGCCAATCTTCAATTTTTTTGTGATCCCCACTCATGAGCACATCTGGCACTTTCCAGCCCCGAAATTCAACTGGTCTTGTATAGACAGGTGGTGCAAGCAGATTGT
Source organism: Chitinophagaceae bacterium (assembly GCA_044373365.1). Taxonomy (GTDB): domain Bacteria; phylum Bacteroidota; class Bacteroidia; order Chitinophagales; family Chitinophagaceae; genus Pollutibacter. Next base: position 20,578 of record JBIPNK010000002.1, on the reverse strand, counting down.
CCTGGAATGAGTCAAAAAGGGCTGAGGTTTCATCATTCAGCACGCCAGGAATCAACCTGCCAATGGCATCAACAATGACCGCTGCAGCGAGCTCACCTCCACTCATCACAAAATCCCCAATGGAAATTTCTTTGGTGATATAATGGTCACGGATGCGCTGGTCAATTCCCTTGTAATGGCCGCAGATGAACAACAATGACTTTTTGAGCGACAGCCCATTGGCCATGCCCTGGTTGAAGACTTCACCGTCTGGTGTCAGGTAGATGATTTCATCGAATTGGTGCAATGAATTCAGTTCTTCAATGGCATTGGCCAGGGGTTCGCACATCATGACCATTCCGGCGCCTCCGCCAAATTGGTAATCATCCACCATGCCATATTCATTGACAGCCCACTTGCGGAGCTGGTGGATGGTGATGTTCAGCAAACCCTTTGCTGCTGCACGTTTCATGATGGAATGTCCAAACGGACTTTCCATTAACTCGGGAACTACACTGATGATATGAATGTTCATGATGTAAGTTGTTTTGTATGCCTGGGCACTAAAGATCCGGATCCATGAAATCGCCCAAATCCCTTCGCTCTTTTTTGGTGGGTCTTCCGATCTTAGAAGGCCTTTTGCCTGAGAAAAATGAAGCAGACTGGTAAGCGATCCTTTCCACTTCTTCAGGTGCTGTCAGGTCTTCATAGTGCTTGATGGCTTCACTGTATTGCACCCTGGTATGCAACAAGGAAATGACCTTGATGGTCCATTTTTTTTCTTCTGCTTTGACCTCATAAATGTCTCCAGCCTTTACCCCCCTGGAGGCCTTTACGCTTTCCTCATTCATCTTCACCCTTCCTTTTTCGCATGCAGCACTTGCAGCTGTTCTTGTTTTGAACAGCCGGATTGACCAAAGGTATTTGTCCAGGCGGAGTTTCTCTTTTTCCATTTTATTGCTTCCATTACAAAATTAACCATTTGAGTATAAGTGAACTTTCCTATTTTTAGTTTCAAGTCAAATACAATGAAAATGAAGCCATTCAACACCCTTGTCATCTTGTTCAGCTTTTTGATAAGCCATGCTGTAACCCTGCAGGCCCAATCCAAAACACAGTGGTCTGCAGACGGAAAAGGAATATTCTCACTCAGTAAAAATGCCCTTGTCAAAACTGATGTGTTGACCGGTGGTGTTGATACAATCATCGGGGCCTTGGTGCTGAACAAGGCGGATCTTTTCAAGGAAATGGACGACTTCAAATGGAATGAAAAGACCGGGCAATTGCTGGTATTTGCCAATACGGCAAGGGTTTGGCGCTACAATACAAAAGGGGATTATTGGCTTTATGACCACAGTACAAAAAAATGGAAACAGCTCGGAAAGTCAAGGCCTTCCCAGACCTTGATGTTTGCGAAAATTTCACCTGATGGAAACAAGGCCGCCTATGTTTCCGAACAGAATGTGTATGTTGAAGACCTGAAAACCAGTACCATCAAGGCGTTGACAACGGATGGCAACAGGCGCATGATCAATGGAACATTCGATTGGGTCTACGAAGAGGAGTTCGCTTGCCGGGATGGATTCAGGTGGAGCCCTGACAGCAAGAGAATTGCTTTTTGGCAGGTCAATGCTGATGGAACCAAAGATTTCATGATGATGGACAATACCTCCGGCATTTACTCCAAGCCTATTCCTGTAGAGTATCCTAAAGTTGGTGAGGCACCTTCAGCTGTGAGGATAGGGGTGATTGATCTTGCTACGGGCAAGAAAACCTGGATGGCAGTCCCCGGAGACCAGCGACAGCACTATATTCCACGGATGGAATGGGCTGGCAATGACGAGGTAATCATCCAACAGCTCAACAGGAAGCAAAATGAAAGCATGCTTTTCCTGGCCAATGCGGCCACTGGCAAGGCATTTTCCATCCACGCAGAAAAAGATGCTGCCTGGATTGATATTCTTCCTTCCATTGATGACGACTACAATTATGGTGGATGGGATTGGCTTGATGGGGGCAAATCCTTTCTTTGGGTTTCTGAGCAAGACGGATGGCGGCATCTGTACCGCATGTCGCGCAATGGCAAGGAGTCGGTTCTCCTGACCCAGGGTAATTTTGATGTGATAGAAATTGCGGCAGTCAAGGAAAAAGAAGGCTATGTTTATTTTTATGCATCTCCAGACAATGCCACCCAGAAATACCTCTACCGTACAAAACTCAACGAGAGTGAGACTCCAGAACGCATCACCCCCAATACCCAACCCGGCACTCACCAGTATGATATTTCACCTGTTGCTGATATAGCTTACCACAGCTTTTCCAATCATAAGGTACAATATGTAACCGAGGCGATTAGCCTAAATACCCATCTTGATGGCAAGGGAAAAAGTGCTGTGCAAGATGCTGTCAATAAAGCAGCAAACATGTCTTCGCCCATTGAATTTTTCAAGATCAAAACCGATGAAGGGGTAGAGATGGACGGATGGATGGTGAAGCCAGAAAATTTCAATCCAGCCAAAAAATATCCTGTTGTTTTCTTTGTATACTCTGAACCTGCAGGGGCCAATGTGATTGATCGTTTTGGTGTGGGAAGGAACAGGTTGTATGCCGGCGATATGCGCAAGGATGGATATGTATACGTGACCATCGACAACCGCGGCACGCCGGTGCCCAAGGGCCGTGAGTGGAGAAAGTCCATCTACAGGAAAATTGGCATTGTGAATATTGATGATCAGGCCAAGGCCGCCAAAGAAGTGTTCAAAATGGGCTTCATTGATACCAGCCGGGTTGCTGTTTGGGGATGGAGTGGAGGCGGTTCTGCCACCTTGAACCTCATGTTCAGGTATCCTGAAATTTACAAGACAGGGATTTCCATTGCTGCGGTTGCCTTCCAATTGACCTATGACAATATTTACCAGGAACGCTACATGGGATTGCCCCAGGAAAACCGCGAAGATTTTGTCAAAGGATCACCTATTACCCATGCAAAAAACCTCAAGGGAAATCTCTTGTACATCCATGGAACAGGTGATGACAATGTACATTACCAGAATGCAGAATTGCTGCAGAATGAATTGATCAAATACAACAAGCAGTTTCAGTTCATGTCTTACCCCAACAGGAGCCATAGCATTTCTGAAGGTGAAGGCACCACGAGGCATTTGTCAACGCTCTATACCAATTATCTCAAGCAGTACTGTCCTCCGGGAGGGAAGTAGGCTTTTGGTTGAAGGGTTTAGGGGTTTAATGGTTTAAGGGTTTAGGGGTTTAATGGTTTAATGGTTTGGGGTTTTAATGGTTTAATGGTTTAAGGGTTTTTGGGGGTAGATCTGTTAAAGACTAACCCTCTAAACCCCTAAACCTCTCCACCTCTAAACCCCTAAACCTCTCCACCCCTAAACCCCTAAACCTCTCCACCCCTAAACCCCTAAACCTCTCCACCTCTAAACCTCTAAACCTCCCCCGCAAAATACTGATGAAAATAAGGAATCGTTTCAATCCCTTTGTAGAAATTGAACAGGTCGTATTTCTCATTGGGTGAATGGAGGTTGTCGCTGTCGAGGCCAAATCCCATGAACACGATTTTTACCCCAAGTTCCTTTTCAAACAAGGAACAGATGGGGATGCTACCACCGCCACGAACGGGAACCGGAGCCTTTCCAAAAGTATGTTCAATGGCCTTTGATGCAGCCTGGTAGCCCTTTGAATCAATTGGCGTGAGATAAGGCTCCCCACCATGGTGTTCTGAGGCATTCACCGTGACTCCTGCTGGTGCAATCTTCCTGAAGTAATCAAGGAGGATGGCTGTGATTTTTTCTGATGATTGGTTGGGCACCAAACGGGCAGAAATCTTGGCTGTTGCCTTGGAAGGTAAAACGGTTTTTGCCCCTTCGCCAGTATATCCACCCCAGATGCCGTTCACTTCTATTGTTGGACGAATTCCCGTTCTTTCATTGGTGCTGTATCCCTGTTCACCATACACTGCATCAATACCTAAGTCCTGCTTGTATTCAGCCTCGTCAAACGGAGCCTTTGCCATCAGAACACGTTCTTCAATACTCGACTCGATCACATCATCATAAAATCCTGGAATGGTGATATGGTTGTTTTCATCATGGCAAGAAGCAATCATCCTGGCAAGAATTGTTGCGGGATTGGCTACTGCACCGCCATAGACGCCACTGTGCAGGTCGCGGTTGGGCCCTGTCACTTCCACTTCGATATAGCTCAATCCGCGAACACCTGTATCAATGGAGGGGGTTTCCATGCTGATCATGGCCGTGTCACTGATCAGCACCACATCTGCTTTCAGCAAGTCATGATGACTGGCAACAAATTTCCCCAGGTTGGGAGACCCAATCTCTTCTTCCCCTTCAATACAAAATTTGATATTGGTTTTCAAGGCATTGTTCCTGACCATCACTTCCAGTGCCTTGACATGCATGTAAAACTGTCCCTTGTCATCACAGGCACCACGGGCAAAAATTTTGCCGTCCTTGATGACTGGTTCAAAAGGACCGCTGTGCCAGAGCTCCAAAGGGTCAGCGGGTTGAACATCATAGTGACCATAAACAAGCACAGTCGGCAAGGAAGGATCAACCATCTTTTCTCCATACACAATAGGGTGGCCTGCTGTTTCATGGATTTCAGCGAGGTCTGCTCCCGCATCCAGCAGGGATTGTTTAACCGCTTCAGCACATCGTATCATATCAGCCTTGTGTTCGCTGTTGGCACTGATAGAAGGAATCCTCAATAGGTCCAAGAGTTCATTCAGGAAGCGGTCTTTGTTTTGGTCAATGTATTGTTTCATTTTTATTTGTGTTTTTCGTACACATTAAATTTCTTAAATATTTAACAGAAAAATTTTGTAATTCCAAAAGCCTCCCTATATTTGATACACGATTGTGTGTCATATTTTCAGCCTTTGTGAATTCAACTCTTTAATGAGTGGTTTTTGCAAAGGCTGAACCTTTTTTAGGGTATCGATGAAATGGTTATTTTCCCAGCAATCTTCCTTCCACAAATTTCCAATTCACCAGGTTGAACCAATTGCTGACATACTCTGCACGCCTGTTCTGGTACTTGAGGTAATAGGCATGCTCCCAAACGTCAAGACCCAGCAATGGCAGGCCTTTCACTGGAGAAACATCCATCAGTGGATTGTCCTGATTGGGAGTTGAACCAATCTGTAATTTCTTTTCTCCATCCAGGTAAAGCCATGCCCATCCACTGCCAAACCTTGTCATGGCCGCTTCACTCATTTTTGTTTTGAAGTTCTCGAAGCTGTTGAAATTTGACATCAAGGCCTGCTTCAAAGGACCTTCATGAAGGGCTCTGCCAGGGGCCTGCATGCTCTTCCAAAAAAGTTCATGGTTGTAATGGCCGCCACCATTGTTGCGCAACTTTGCAGAATATTTTGAAATGTTACTGAGGGCAAGTTCCAGGCTGGTATTTTCGCCTTTGAACTCTGCAATGGCTGCATCGTTCAGGTTCTTGGTATATGCTGCAGCGTGTTTGGTATGGTGAATCTCCATGGTCATGGCATCCACATAAGGCTCCAGTGCATTGTATGCATAGGGAAGAGGCGATTGAACAAATGGAGTGGGTTGTATGGAATCGTTGGCCAACAGGGAGCCAGGAACCATGCCCAATGCTCCTGCTGCCATGGTTCCCCTTACTGTAGTGCTGATGAATTTTCTGCGTGAGCTGTTGGTGTGCATGGTATTTTATTTATGGTAAAGTTCAGGATCCTGATGCAATCTTCCGTTTGAAGAGGCCTTGTATTTTTCTGAAAAAACGGAAATAATATTCATTGTTGAACAATTGGGAATCGTTCATGGCCTTGTATACCAGAAACAATCCGATGGGCAGGAGAACGATGCTGGAGAGCCAGATGCCCAGGAAAGGCCCCATGATCTCCTGTTTGACAAATTTTTCTCCGAACATGTTCAGGAGATGGAATACCAGGAAGAATACAACAGCCACAACCAACGGCATTCCCAGTCCCCCTTTTCTGATGATGGAGCCCAATGGCGCACCAATAAGGAACAGCACGATACAGGCAAAGGACAGTGAATATTTTTTGTGCCATTGCAATCTGTAAAAACGCCAGTCGCGCTCCCTTTGCTCATGGTCAGCAGAAATCAACTCAAGAGAACTCTTGACCAAATTGATTTTATCAGCCGCTTTGGTGAAGGCAACGTTGATGGTAGAGTCAGGAAGGTTATACCCATAGGTTTTTGCCTTTTGAGGACGGCCTGGCTTTCCTGTTTTCCACCCTTTTTCAAAATGTTTTCCAAACAGGTAATAACTGGTGATCTCTTTGTTCATGCGAACAGATTCAATCCGCTTGAGCTCCTTGCCAATGGAATCGGTTGATTTTTGAAGTTGACTGACGTTGAGCATTTCATAACTGCTCTTGAACATGCTGTCAGGAGTTTTGAGCACGTCAAAACTGCTGAGGTCAAATACTTTTTTGTATTTCTTGAAACCAAGGCGGTAGTAGTCTGTCTCCTTGGTATTGTAGGGACCTTTTTCTTGATAACGCCATCCATTTTCAAGATCGAATTCAAGAAATTTCTTATCATCGCTCACACTCATTTTCCCTTTCTCTGCAATGATGATATTGTCCTGAAGGGAGTACTGGTTTTCATAAATCACAATCTTGCTGATGCTGTTGCCGTCATCTTCCTTTTTGCCAACCTTGATGGCAAAGCCAGGGATTTTGTCATAAAAAATGCCCTCTTTGATGTCAAATGCTGGTTTCGCCACACGGATATCGTAAAGCATGGTGGTAAACTTCAGGTTGGCAACGGGCATTACATAATTGGAAATCAGGAATGCCAGCACACTGATGACAACGGAGACGACCAACAGGGGGCGCATGAACCGGAGCAGCGGGATTCCAGCCGATTTGATCGCAACGAGTTCGAAGCTTTCGCCCAGGTTGCCGAAGGTCATGATAGAGGAAATCAGGATGGCAAGGGGTAGTGCCAAAGGTATGGCAGTGACAGTAACATAAGAGGTCAATTCAAGTATGCTGGCTAGGTCAAGGCCTTTTCCTACCAGGTCATCAATATACTTCCAAAAAAACTGCATCACCAACACGAAAAGTGTGATGAAGAAGGTCGCGATGAATGGACCGATGAATGCTTTTAAAACAAGTTTATCAAGCTTCTTGAACATTGTTAATTTCCCAGCCTGTGGAACAGATCATGTACCTGTACGCCCCAAAGCCTTGATTGGTCGGCGATTTCCTTTTTTTCTGCGAAATCCTTGATGACCAGGATGGTCTGGCTGCTTACTTCCGTTTTTTCGATTGCAAATTCAAAATATTCGTTCTGAGGGGCATGCAACCAATGAAAACGAATGAATTTATTTTCCTCAGCTTCAAGCACTTCAGCTTTTTCAACAGAACCATTCCAGGAAAAGCTGAACACAGTATCCCTTTCGTCTACCTTGTCGGCAAACCATTCCTGCAATCCGGCAGGGGTTGACAGGAATTCATACAAGATGCTGGGTGAACATCTTACGGGGTACTCTATGGAAAATAACTGTTTGCTCATGTTGTTTTGTATTGGTCTCTAATCACGATTCAACTGCCTGCACCCTGCAATGATAGAAAAATATCGGAATTGAAAAAATATAATTTGATGTTTCTTTCCAACTTTTTATCCGTGATTTTCCCCATTTCAAAATGGTGTTTTTACGGGGTTGAATATCAATGTTTTATGTCAAATTTTCAATTTTGGGCCTGCTTGATGGCTTCATTTAACAATATTTTCGCAATAATCACGTTTTATTAAGGTTAGAAACCGTCCTTAAGAAAACTTATTTAAAATCCATCCCATGAGCATGCGCCAACTGCGTATAGGTCAATCCATCACCTTACGCGAATCTCCAAGTCTTGAAAAATACCTTCAAGACATCAGCAAAGTTCCCATGATCAGTGCAGAAGAGGAAGTGAGGTTGGCAGATTTGATCAGAAAAGGAGACCAGGCAGCATTACAGCAACTTACAAAAGCCAACCTGCGGTTCGTCGTTTCGGTGGCTAAACAATACCAACACCAGGGATTATCACTATCAGACCTGATCAATGAGGGGAACCTGGGTTTGATCCGTGCTGCAAAGAGATTTGACGAAACCAAAGGTTTCAGGTTCATTTCTTACGCCGTATGGTGGATCCGCCAAAGCATCTTACAGGCACTGGCAGATCAGTCGCGCATTGTCAGGGTTCCTTTGAACAGGGTCGGTATTCGCAACAAGATTGCCCGGGCCGCCCAGCACCTTGAGCAGGATTTCGAAAGGGAGCCAACGGCTGAAGAAATATCTGAATACCTTGAAATGGATCTTGAAGAGGTATCCTCAACCATCAACCTGGCGAACAGGCATGTCAGCATTGATTCTCCTGTAGGAGAGGATGGCGAAGGTACCATGATTGATGTGATGGAAAACAAGGAAGCCGATGCTGCAGACCATGAAATTCAGCACGAATCGATGCATTATGAAATTGAGCTGGCCCTCCGCAGCTTACCGGAAAAACAACAAAAAGTGATCAGGTGCCTCTATGGGATTGGAATGGACACGCCCATGGGCATGGAAGATATAGGCGCAGAATGCAACCTCACCCGTGAAAGGGTCAGGCAGATCAGGGACAAGGCTTTGGAGGCCTTGAGGATTACCGCCAATACCATGCGCCTGAGAACCTTCCTTTAGCTCCGACTTGATAGCACAACACGTTAAATGCAGAATCATTAACTTTGCAAGAATGAACATCCCATGGTGTTCATTTTTTCATTAAAGCCGGAAGAACATGTTTGAAAATTTAAGCGAAAAGATAGCCTCAGCCTTCAAGCAAATCAAGGGTGAAGGAAGGATATCAGACCTCAATGTAGCCAATACTGTCAAGGATATCCGCAAGGCATTGCTGGACGCAGACGTCAACTTCAAGATTGCCAAGGAATTTACCGATAAGGTGAAGGAAAAGGCCATGGGTCAGAAAGTATTGACTGCCGTTAGCCCAGGTCAGCTCATGATCAAGATTGTGCAGGATGAACTGACGGAGTTGATGGGCGGTCTGGCCAGCGGATTCAATGCAACCGGAAATCCGGCCATTATCCTCATTGCAGGTTTGCAAGGTTCCGGTAAAACCACTTTCAGTGGTAAGCTGGCCAACTACCTGAAGACGCAAAAAGGCAAATCTCCTTTGTTGGTGGCGGCGGATGTGTACAGGCCTGCGGCCATTGATCAGCTGAAGGTTTTGGGAGGACAAATTGGGGTTGACGTGTATGCCGAGCCTGAAAACAAGGACCCAAGGGCTATTGCTGAAAATGCATTAAAACAAGCGAAGACCACGAATAAAAATGTAATCATCATTGACACGGCAGGCCGTTTGGCGGTAGATGAGGTGATGATGAATGAGGTTGCAGGTCTCAAGACAGCACTTCAGCCGCAGGAAATCCTTTTTGTGGTGGATTCAATGACCGGACAGGATGCCGTGAACACCGCCAAGGCATTCAATGAAAGGCTTGATTTTACAGGTGTTGTACTCACCAAACTGGATGGTGACACCAGGGGCGGTGCTGCCTTGTCCATCAAATACACCGTACAGAAGCCCATCAAGTTCATCAGCAGTGGTGAGAAGATGGAGACACTGGATGTTTTCCATCCAGACCGTATGGCCCAGCGTATACTCGGGATGGGCGATATCGCTTCTTTGGTGGAAAGAGCACAGGCCCAGTTTGATGATGAACAGGCCAAGAAGCTGGAGAAAAAAATAAGGAAGAACCAATTCGATTTTCAGGATTTCCTGGATCAGTTGCAGCAGATCAAAAAAATGGGCAACCTCAAAGACCTGATGGGCATGATCCCTGGTATGGGCAAAGCAATGAAAGACATAGACATCAGCGATGATGCTTTCAAAGGGGTAGAATCCATCATCAGTTCCATGACACCATTCGAGAGGTCCAATCCAGACGTCATCGACCTCAAGCGCAAGCAACGCATTGCCAAGGGTTGTGGCAGGGACATGAATGAAGTCAACCAGTTCTTCAAACAGTTTGAGCAGATGAAACAAATGATGAAGGGGATGAACAACATGCCCGCCATGCCCAGGATGGGCGGCAGGCGATAATCATTAAACGTGGAAGAATGTTTTTATGATGTTTTTCACGTTTTTTCCTGACAGTTGTTTTGGGTAATTCTTGCCTAATGCCTATATTTGCACCTCGATTCGAAACAATTTTATTCACCACCCACTAAAAATTTACATTTTTTATGGCTGTCAAAATCAGACTCCAACGTCACGGAAGCAAAAAGCGTCCATTTTATTTCATCGTAGTAGCAGATGCACGCGCACCTCGCGATGGTAAATTCATCCAGAAGATCGGTACTTACAATCCGCTCACTCATCCCGCAACTGTATTGGTAGACCGTCAGAAGTCACTTGAGTGGCTGAACAATGGTGCACAACCAACTGATACTGTTCGCAAGATCCTCTCTACCAAAGGTGTTCTTTTCTTGAAGCATTTGCTTCGTGGAGTTGACCTTGGTTTGTTTGATCATGCCACGGCAATGACCAAGTTTGAAGCTTGGCACCAGGAGCAGGAATCAAAAACAAGGGCACGTCAGGAAGCTGCCGCTCGCGAACGCCGCCAAAGGCCTCGTCAGGGTGCTCCCGTTAGCCGTCCAATCCCTGTTCAAGTTGCACAACCTGCAGAACCTGAACAAACTGAACAGCAAGACGCTCCTTCAGCTGAATAAGTCAAAAAATCAAAATCAAAAGCCTCGTTCAATACGGGGCTTTTTTATGCCATGGAAAATTATCTAAGCATTGGAAAACTTGCAGCCACCTTTGGGGTGAAGGGAGAGGTGGTATTGGAGCATCACCTTGGTGAAGATGCCAGCCTTGAGGGTGTGGTGGCTATTTTTATTGAAGAATTTACAGGTAAGTTCATCCCCTATTTCATTGCCGGCAGCAAAACAAAATCCGGTACAGAGATGATCCTCAGCCTGGAAGGAATTGAAAGCCCGGAAAGCGCCAAGCGTTTTCTCCGCAAAAAAATATGGCTAAAGGAAGAAGATGTTAAAAAAACTGCTTCTTCCACTGCACCCATCTCCATGTTGGGTTTTATGGTATATGACAAGAAAAAACCCTTGTCTACTGTGCTGGAAGTGATTGAGCAACCTGTTCAGATCCTGCTGCGCATTGAGATGGAAGGAAAAGAAGTGCTGGTTCCACTGAATGAAAGTACGCTAGACAAGATAGACCACAAGCAAGAGAAAATTTATGTAACGCTGCCCGATGGTTTGCTTGATATTTATCTAAATTGAGTTGATTTTTCCATCTCCTTATGGCTGGTCAGCAACCTTATATTGCCCATTTCGACCTGGACGCCTTTTTCGTTTCCGTAGAGAGAATTCTCGAGCCTTCCTTGGTTGGAAAAGCATTGATTCTGGGAGGCTCACGGGAAAGGGGTGTGGTAAGCACTTGCAGCTATGAAGCCAGGAAGTTTGGTGTTCATTCCGCTATGCCCATGGCAAGGGCTGTAGCCCTCTGCCCTCATGCTATCGTGATGCAGGGCACCCGAGGGCAGTACAGCAAATTTTCACAATGGGTCACCGATATCATTGCCGCCAAATCTCCCCTTTACGAGAAAGCTTCCATCGATGAGTTTTATATTGACCTGACCGGCATGGACAGGTTCTTTGATCCGCTCCAGTGGACCATCGACCTGCGCAATGAAATCATTGAAACCACTGGTTTGCCGATTTCCTTTGGCCTGGCATCCAACAAGATGGTAGCAAAAATGGCTACCAATGCCGCCAAGCCCAATGGTTTTTTGCAGGTGTTGCCTGGAAAGGAAAAAGAGTTTCTTGCTCCTTTACAAGTAGGCGAGATTCCCGGTGTGGGAGAGCATATGTTGAAAAGCATGCATTCCCTGGGCATCATGACCATCAGTGATTTGTCTGCCTATCCCCGGCACCTGTTAGAACAGAATTTTGGAAATTACGCAGAGGTTTTGCAGCAAAAAGCTGAGGGTATTCATTCCGGATCCGTTCACCATTTCCATGAGGCAAAGTCAATGTCAACAGAACATACATTTTCAGAAAATACCGCAGACCAGGACTTTTTACAGGCTGAACTATTGCGGATGACAGAAAAACTGGGTCATGAACTGAGGGAAGATGGAAAGATGACCAAATGTGTTGCCGTAAAAATAAGGTATCCTGACTTTGAGACCCATACCCGGCAAATGGCCATTGCGCCCAGTTCCTACGATGATGAACTGATCAAGGTGGTCAAAGACCTGTTTGAGAACCTATACAAGCAAAAGCAACCTGTCAGGTTGATAGGTGTCAGGTTCAGCGAGCTAACATCCAGCAGTCTTCAGACCGATCTATTTGAAAACAGGGTTAGAAAAGCCAATTTGTATACTGCCATTGATGACGTCAAATTGAGGTTTGGAAAAAAATCATTGGGCCGGGGAAAGATGAAATAAAAGTCTACTAATTTTGTAGGATAATCAATTGTTCCTATATTTGAATGATTAAATCGAATCAGCATGTCCATACATTTAGGCGATACAGCACCCAATTTTACTGCCGATACAACCGAGGGAACCATTGACTTCCACACCTATCTTGGGGACAGTTGGGGGGTATTGTTTTCACATCCTGCCGATTTCACACCAGTCTGCACCACAGAACTGGGCAGAACAGCCTTGCTCAAAGAAGAATTTGCCAAGAGAAATGTAAAAGTGTTGGCCGTCAGCGTCGATCCTTTGGATAAACACGTCCAATGGGTGAAGGATATCAATGAAACCCAGCACTGTACCGTGGATTTTCCTATCATCGCAGATGAAAATAGGGAAGTGGCTACCCTCTATGACATGATCCACCCCAATGCGTCAGCTACTTTTACAGTTCGGTCGCTTTTCATCATCGGACCAGATAAAAAAATCAAGCTTTTCATTACCTACCCTGCATCCACCGGAAGGAATTTTGTTGAGGTGCTGAGGGTGATTGACTCCCTGCAACTTACTGCAAATCATAGTGTTGCCACACCCGCTGATTGGAAGCATGGCGAGGATGTAATTGTTGTTCCTGCTGTATCTACGGAGGATGCCATAATGAAGTTCCCCAAGGGTGTTCAAGTGGTAAAACCCTACCTCAGGTATACGCCCCAGCCTGAATAAGCAGGGTAGTTATGGGGGTCAATTTTATTTCTATGCCTGTAAACTGCCAAACCCCTCAACTAATCATTACCTTTGCAGCATGTCTAAGCAGAATATCCGCAGCTTCAGCAAGGAAGAAATCGGAGAATACCTTGAATCAATTGGGGAAAAAAAGTTTCGTTTGCAGCAAATATGGGAATGGTTATGGCAAAAGCATGCCTTTGATTTCCAGTCCATGTCCAATCTCTCCAAAGAGCTGAGGACAAATCTCGAAGAGAAATTTACCCTGCCCTCCCTTTCTGTCGATACAACGCAAGTGAGTGAGGATGGAACCGTAAAATCCCGTTTCAAGACCCACGATGGTTTCAAGGTGGAAGGTGTTTTGATTCCAACTGCCGAAAGGCTTACCGCCTGCGTTTCCTCCCAGATTGGGTGCAGCCTGAGTTGCAAGTTCTGTGCTACCGGCTTCATGGAAAGGGAAAGAAACCTTTCTTTTGATGAGATTTACGATGAAGTCGTCTTGCTCAACCAGCAGGCCATGCGTATTTACAAGAAGAAATTGACCAATATCGTGTTCATGGGAATGGGTGAGCCATTGCTCAACTACAAGAACGTGCTGAAGGCCATTGAAAGGATTACTGCACCAGATGGATTGGCCATGGGGTCCAGGCGAATTACCGTTTCTACTGCGGGGGTTGCCAAAATGATCCGTCAATTGGGTGATGACCAGGTCAAGTTCAAACTTGCGGTTTCTTTGCATGCGCCCAATGACAAGAAACGCAATGAAATCATGCCCATCAATGAAACCAATGACCTCAAAACACTCATTGATGCACTGAATTATTTTTACAAGCAGACCAAAAGCGAGATAACTTTTGAGTATATCTTGTTTGATAATTTCAATGACTCGCTTGAAGATGCCGCAGAGTTGATGAAGATTTACAGGCAGGTGCCTGCAGACCTGGTCAACATCATTGAATACAATCCGATTGAATTTGCCAGGTTCAAAAAACCCGCTGAAGAAAAAACAGAAGCCTTCATGCAGTTCCTTGATAAGAACCGCGTCAATGCAAGGCTCCGCAAGAGCAGAGGAAAAGATATTGATGCAGCCTGCGGACAACTCGCCAACAAGTGATGCAATCCCACCCCTAAACCCCTAAACCCCTAACCCCCCTCAACCTCCCCTCAACTTCTCTCATCCTGTTGTAAAACAGCAAAACAAAAAACATGAAACGTACAGACAATTTCTCCAAGTTCGCCGCCAGGAAAAGCAATGCAGCCATCAAGGAAGAGTTCCGCCAGGAGAAAAAGAAATTCAAAAAAGAAAGGTCAGAGGCCATAGAAAAGAAAAAGCTGGAATTCCGCAAAGCGGCAGCTGCAGACAAGGATGTTTCAAAAAACCGTTCTGAGTCCAGCGATCTTCGTCCTGCCATTACTGTGAGAAAGCAAGACAAGACAATGCCCCTCAACAAATATGTGGCCCACTGTGGCATTTGCTCCAGAAGGGATGCCGTTCCTTTGATCAAGGAAGGTAAAATGCGCGTGAATGATGTGGTGATCCTCGAGCCAGGTTTCAAGGTCAATCCCATTGATGTTGTCAGTTTCGCAGGAAAGAAGATTGTGCCAGAAAAAAACCTTGTTTACATTTTATTGAACAAGCCAAAGGATTATATCACCACGCTCGATGATCCAGAAGGACGAAAAACTGTGCTTGATCTGCTCCGGGGAGTAACTGCAGAAAGGATATTTCCTATTGGACGGCTAGACCGCAACACAACAGGTGTGCTGTTGCTGACCAATGACGGAGACCTTACACAAAAATTATCTCATCCTTCCCACGAAGTGAGAAAAATATACGAAGTCAAGCTGGACAAGCCTTTGGGCAAACTTGATTTTGAAAGAATTCTGAACGGGCTTGATCTGGAAGATGGATTTGTGAGGGCGGATTCTCTTGCGTATACAGATCCCAAAGACAAGTCCATCATTGGCATTGAGTTGCACAGTGGCAGGAACCGTATCGTAAGGCGTATGTTTGAATCGCTGGGGTATGACGTCAGGAACCTTGACCGTGTGATGTTTGGTAACCTCACCAAGAAGAATGTAGAACGCGGCAAATGGCGTTACCTGGTGGAAAAAGAAATCAGGTTGCTGAAGTTCATGAACAGTTCTTTCATCAAAAAGACACCGGAAGATCCTGAAGAGAAAACCCTTGTAAAGCGGGGTCAGACTGCAACTGAAAAGACCGAGAAAAAAGAAAAGCGGGATTTATCTACATCTGCAAAGTTCGAAACAAAAGAAAAGAGGGATCTAGTTAAAATGGCACAGCCCGAGAAAAAAGAAAAGCGGGTGGAGATAAAGAAGCCAGCTGCTGCAAGAAAGCAGACAGAAGGAAGGCACAAGCCAACCGTACAAAAGGGTGGTGTAAAAAGGGTCATGCGTTCCAGGACTAAAAAATAATTTTATACGATGCAGACTGCACCTGAAATTATTTACAAAGATGACGACCTGATAGCCATCAACAAGCCATCGGGTTGGTTGTCCATTCCTGACAGGCATGATGCGGAATTGTATTCTGTGAAATCCTGGTTTGAGGCCAAGGGAGAAAAAATATTCATCGTGCACCGCATCGACCGCGATACCAGTGGACTGCTTTTGCTGGCAAGAAATGCGGAAGCCCATAAATATTACAATACCCTGTTTGAGCAACGCACGCTGAAGAAAACCTATTATGGGTTGGTCGTGGGCAGTATTGCTGAAGACGAGGGGGTATATGATCAGCCGATTGAACAACATCCGACCCTGTTGGGAAAGATGAGGGTCGGCAGAAAGGGAAAGCCTGCCATCACCCATTATACAGTTGAAGAAAGGTTCAGGGGATTCACATGGGTGAAGTTCCAGATTGAAACAGGCAGAACACACCAAATCCGTGTTCACCTCTACAATGCTGGCCACTCGCTGGTTTGCGATCCGCTGTACGGAAAGCCTGACCCCATTTTGCTTTCTTCCTTCAAGAGGAAATTCAACATGTCTAAAAAAGAAGAAGAGGAGAGACCACTGCTTTCACGGTTGGCCCTCCATGCTTATAGCGTGGATTTGGTTGACCGCCAGGGGGCATCACATGCATTTGTTGCCCCATTGCCCCGCGACCTTGATGCAACGCTGAAGCAGTTGAGAAAATGGGGGTAATGGTTTGAGGATTCCTTAGTACCCTAAACCTTGTAAAAGGTCATCCAGTTTCATTTCCGTTTGTTTCCCAGAAGCAAGTTCTTTTACGAGCGCTGTTCCCGCTTCCATTTCCTTTGATCCGATGATGATTACAAAGGGGATGTTTTTCTTTTCGGCATATTTGAACTGCTTGTCGAATTTTGCTTGCTCGTGGTAGATTTCACAGGAGATGCCCTTGCTGCGCAGGTTTTCTGCAACGACAAGTACATGCTGCTGTTCTTCCATTCCTGTATTGAAGAACAGGGCTGTTGTCCCCTTTTGGATGCTTTCTGGAAATGCAGTCAACTCCTCCATCACATCATAAATCCTGTCTACACCAAATGAGATGCCTACCCCTGCAATGCCCTTTACGCCAAACAATCCTGTGAGGTCGTCATACCTGCCGCCCCCGCCGATGCTGCCCATTTGTACGCCCAATGCCTTCACTTCAAAAATAGTTCCGGTATAGTAATTGAGCCCGCGTGCCAGGGAAAGATCAACAAGCAATTGCGTACCCGCAGAGGCAATCCCTTTGATGGCATGGAAAGAATCAAGAATGGTCCGCAATTCATTGATTCCCTCCAGTCCCTGGGGGATACTGCTGAACATGTCTTCCAGCGCTTTCAGTTTTTCATCATTGCTGCCTGCAATGGAAATAAATGACTCCACTGTATCAACCTGTTCCATCGACAGTCCTTTGCCAATGAGTTCATCTTTCACTTTTTCTATGCCAATCTTATCCAGCTTGTCAATGGCAATGGTGATGTCCATCATCATGTCTTCTCCGCCACAGACCGCGGCCAGTGCACCCAGTATTTTTCTGTTGTTGATGTGTATTTCAACAGGCACGTTCAGCTTGTTGAAAACATTGGTATAGATCAGGGAAAGTTCCACTTCATGGAGCAGGGCTGTGCTTCCTGCCACATCAGCATCGCACTGCCAGAACTCCCTGTAGCGGCCACGTTGGGGCCTGTCTGCCCTCCAGACGGGCTGCATCTGGTAACGTTTGAAAGGGAAGGTCAACTGACCCTGGTTCATGGCAACATATCGTGCAAAGGGAATCGTGAGATCATATCGCAGGGCCCTTTCTGTAATGCCTTTATTGGTTCTGCCTTCCAGCACTGCATCAAAATCGCGGATGACGGCCTCCCTTTTGTCTGGATTGTTCAAGCCATTGTTGAGGATCTTGAAAATCAGTTTGTCCCCTTCCTCGCCATATTTCCCCATCAGGGTTTCTGTATTCTCCATGGCAGGCGTTTCCAGTGGCTCAAAGCCATAGGTTTCAAAAACACTGCGGATGGTCTGAAGAATGAAATTCCTTTTTCTCAACACCGCTGCTGAAAAGTCGCGCGTGCCTTGGGGTATCGATGGTTTCATGGTGCGAAGTTAAGGCTGTTTTGGTGATTGGTATTGTTTGATCAGTGCATCACAGGCATGGTCGATGAGGCTGAACACCTCATGAAAGGCAGCCACAGATCTGCCCCAGGGATCTGGCACATCAAGATCAGTGTTGGGAAAAGAATAATTGAGCAAGAGTTTCACTTTTTCTGGATCGTATTTTTTCCCGCCAATGTATTTCATATCGCGCCAAACATCGGCTGCCATCGGAATGATCAGGTCATACTGGTCAAAATCCTCCGCCTTGAATGGCCTTGATCTTTGTCCTGAAATATCAATACCATTCAGTTTGGAAACCATCTGCGACATGTCGTGTGGGCGTTCACCATTGTGGAACCCATTGGTTCCGGCACTGTCAACTTTCCAATCCAATCCCAGCTGCTTCACTTTTTGTTGAAGAACACCCTCTGCAATTGGGCTCCTGCAAATATTACCCAGGCAAACCATCAACACTTTCATTGGAAATTTTTTACAAAGATAAGTTGTGGAATTTTCCTGCACCTGCGTCATTGTATTGAGAAGGGTAATTTCATTAAATTGCATTCCATGGATACAAACTCATTTCGCGACAGGGAAGAAAAAAGGCAGTCCAGTTTCAAGGTAATGTATGACTTTGCAGCAGGTATTTTGTGGTTGGGTGCGGGCGTATTTTTTCTGGCAGGCAAGTACCTGGGAGGAAAACTGATTGTTGATTCCCTGCTTTCCACCATTTTCGGTATTGCCTGCGTATGTTATGGTGTTTTCAGGCTTTACAGGGGTTTTTATGCAACAAAAAAACGATGAAGTTCAATCCAACCATATTTTTCCGGGCCCTGACCATCATGGCCATCTTATTTGTGACGGCTTCCTGCAATCCAAACAAAAAAAAGGCAAAAGTCATTGCCGGGGATGATACCATCAACAGTGGTACCATCCATATCAGCGTGGACGAATCCTTTGCTCCCATCATCGACTCACAGATCAAGGTATTCATGTCATTGAATCCGAAAGCCAAGATCATAGCACATTACAAGCCGGAAGCCGATTGCCTAAAGGACATGCTCAATGACAGCACCAGGATGATCATCATTACCCGCGGGCTCAGTGATGATGAAGAACTGTACTACAAGGATACCCTTTCTTTCATCCCCATGCATGGCAGGATCGCCACCGATGCCATTGCCGTTATCACCAACAACAAAGCAAAGGATTCCCTTTTTTCTGTTGCTGAGATAAGGGGAATGTTGAGTGGTACCAGTCCTTACACATACGAGTTGGTGATGGATGGCCTGAAAGCCACCAGCACCGTAAGGTTCCTCATCGATTCTGTCTTGCGCGGACAGTCCTTGAAAGGAAATGTAATGGCTGCCAGAAACTCTGAAGGTGTTATCAATTATGTGGCCTCCAACCCCAATGCCATTGGTTTTATTGGGGTCAGCTGGATCGGCAACCGGGAAGATTCAGCACAATTGACCTTCCAGAAAAAGGTAAGGCTGGCTGCTTTGCAGTGTGCCAATTGTACTGAAGAGGTCTATGTGCGGCCTTATCAGGCCAACATGGCCATGAAAAGGTACCCCCTCAACAGGGGCCTTCATTATATCCTGAAGGAAAACTATGCCGGATTGGGCAAGGGATTCGTGAATTTCCTGACCCATGAAAAGGGTCAACTCATCTTCAGGAGGGGTTATTTGGTGCCAGACAGGATGGCGCTTCAAATAAGAAAAGCAAATGTTACGGAATAAACCAAGGATTCATTAATTTACAACCCTATTAAAAAGGAACATGATGCGTACAATGAAGTTGGGCTTTACAGCAATGCTCTTGATCACAGTTAGCGGCCTGTTTTCTCAGACCGTTCAGGAAGGCAAGCGTTTGCTTTTCATGCACAGATACCAATCAGCAAAAATCACATTGGAGAAAGTGGTTGCTGCTGCTCCCACCAATGCTGAAGCCATCTATTGGTTGGCACAGGCCCATTTTGAGTTGAAAGACCTCAATGGAGCCAAAGAAGTGCTGAGAAAGGGAATGGAAGGGTCCAATGGCAGCAATCCATTGTTGCTCGTTGCCATGGGGCAAGCTGAGTTGGCAGAGAAAAAGACCAACGATGGCCGCCAACGTTTTGAAACCGCTATTTCCCTTACCAAGGGTAAGGATGCATCCATATTCACCGCTATCGGAAGGGCCAACCTTGAAGAGGGTGGAGATCCTGCCTATGGTATTGAAAAATTGAAGCAGGGTACAACCGTAAAGGGTTTCAAGGATGCCATGAACTACGTGTACATGGGTGATCTGTACAGGAAGTTGATGAATGGTGGTGGTGCCGTTTCATCTTATGAGAATGCACTCATGATTGACCCCAAGCTTGCCTTGGCCAAGCACAAGATTGGTAAGATTTACCTTACCCAGGGTTTTGAGCAGAAAGATATTTTCTTGGGAAAATTCAATGATGCTGTTGCCGATGATCCAACATTTGCACCTGCCTTGTATGATATGTATGTATATTACTATTCAAGGGATGTGAACAAGGCCACAGAGATGTTCAATAAGTACAAAGAGCATGCTGAGCCCGGCCCTGCCTTGGATTATGAAGAAGCAAGCCTTCAATTCGCCGCAGGCGATTTTAAGAATGCCATCTTGAAGGCAGACAATTTGTTGAAGTCCCAGGGCGAAAAGGCTGACGCAAGGCTTTACCGCTTAAAGGGCTACAGCTTTGACAAGCTGGGAGACTCGGTGCAGGCACTTGCCCAAATGGAGCTTTTCTTTCAAAAAGCTGCAGCTGATCAAATCAACCCAGACAACTATGTTGTTGCTGCCTACAATGCAGCCAAGCTTAAAACAGACCT
>JBIPNK010000051.1:0-20720 GCA_044373365.1 Chitinophagaceae bacterium | reverse complement strand
ACAATCCTACAAATGATTTTTATGGTCCTGGTATTCCACAGCCTTTCCGCGGTGCCAGAAGTTATGAGGATGCAAGTTTTGTGCGTTTGTCTGATGTAACAGTTGGCTATACCGTTCCAAAGAGCATATTGGATAAGAGAAAAATTGAAAGGATGAGGGTTTATATGCAGGTGCTCAATCCAAACTTCTGGACCAAGTATAATGGAATGGATCCAGAATACAATTCAAACACCTTTATTGACGATGTACCAAACCTGACTTATGCATTTGGTCTGAACATTGGTTTCTAAATATCAATCCTAAAAAAATAGTCATGAAAAATAATAATTTGATACGCTATATTTTCTCATTTGTCCTTATCGGATTGGTTGCAGGCGGATGCAAGAAGACATTCCTTGACGAGTTTAATCCAGCCAATCGTACCACTGATAATTTCTATACAACGGCTACTGGGTATGAAAGCCTTGTGAATGCTTGTTATCCACTGTTGAGGGACATCACACAACAAAGGATCCCTACACTGAATGGTACTGATTTGTTTTCTGCCAATGGTTGGACTGGTACTTTGTTGTTCCCAACACTGACCACTCAAGCTGGTAGCCCATATGATTCGTATGACATCAGCCTCAATTCATCTCTTGGTGAACTGCAATCACTTTGGGACATGCTTTACAGGGAAGTCAATAGGTGTAATGCTGCTGTTAACCGTGCCACTGCTGTTACCGGTATGGCGGACTCCGTAAAAAACGTAAGGATAGGGGAAGCAAAATTCCTTCGTTCACTTTCTTACTTCTGGGCCGTACAACAATGGGGTGATATTCCCATGCCACTCACTGAAACAACTTCAGGAAGCCTGACCGTAAAAAAGACTATAGCAAAGGATGTGTACACGCAGATCATCACTGATCTTAATGATGCAATCGCAAAATTACCTGTTTCCCAAATTCCGGGCAGGGTTACAAGAGGTGCAGCACAATTTTTGCTTGCCCGTGTATACCTGACCAGGGGTTGGAATTTCAACAATTCCCTTGGTGGAACAAGTGCAGACTTTACCAGCGCGCTCGTGCTTTGTGATAATTTGATTGCATCAGGTTTGTATCCATTGGAAGCCAACTGGAACAATCTTTGGCCAATTCACAACAAGAATCCCAAAAGAGAAACTGCTACACCTGCCAGTTCTGTTGCCATAGCCAATGCCAGCAGGGAAGTTATTTTTGCGGTGCAATATGCGAATGGAACCGGAACAGCATTCAATGGTGATGCCAACTTGAGTACGGCCAATGGAACCATCGGAAATGACATGCACAGCAGGTTCAGTGGTGGTCCTAACAATGTAGCACAAGAATCAAGGACAGCTACTTACAACAGGTTTTTGCCTAACCATAGTGTCACCTGGGGTGCATACAGGTTGTTTGATCCACAATTGGACGTACGATATGAGGGCACCTTCAACAGCGTAGTCTATGCAACCATCGCAGGATCCGTATCATTGGCTGCGAATAGGCCTTATCCACAGGCCCGGACACTCTCTTATGTTATGAATGATACCACAGCCATTGTATTGCCCTGGAATGTCCCCATGACATCCACTGCCCAGCTTGGTGTGAATATTCCTGGTGGAACAAGAAGATATGCAGTCCAGAATGTTGTTGATCTTTTTTGGTTGGGTAAGCTTACCTCTCCAACGCAACAGGTCAATGATGCCATGGGTTGGGGTGGTCCAATGTTTTGGAAGTTCTGGCAGCCTGGCATCACTTACGGTGATGGATTTTCTACTTTCAACGATCCACTTTTCCGGTCTGCTGAGTTGTTTTTGATGGCAGCGGAAGCCATTGTAAAGGGTGCTACCGGCGCCAGATTGGGTACAGCCGATGTGTATTACAACAGGGTTTTGGACAGGGCTTTGGGTACAAATGCAGGCAGATCTCCCAATCGTGCTACCAATCCTGGAAATGTACTGGATCCTTTGACCAATATTACCTCATACCGCGCAACGCCATCTACCATCAATATTGACATGATTTTGGATGAATATGGCCGCGAATTTCTTGGAGAAGGCAATGAACGTTGGTACCAACTGAAGCGTACTGGAAAACTGATTGAGCGTGCAACAAGGTTCAACGGATGGACCTCTTGGGGCCGTGCCGGGGTTTCTCAAATCGCTGCTAAGCACCTTTTGAGGCCTATACCACAAGGAATGCTCGATAACTCCAGTCCAAGAATTGAGCAAAATCCTGGATATTAATTTTAATGATTGAATTTACAATGCCAGGTATTCACAAGTGATGAATACCTGGCATTTTTTCTTTGTTTAATTTTTTGCCCTTAACAACCACAATTGCGATGTCCATGTCAATGAAATCTCTCTTATTTTCCGTTTTATTCCTCACAATTTTCAGCAGTCTAACCCATGCCCAAAAGCCTGTAACCAAAACTCCAAAGTCTGACCTGGTTGAGGTAATGGTTGATGCAGCCAACTCAAGATTTTTCTATTTCAGTTCAGCCACAAGGCCCTTTGGAATGGTCAATCTGAGTCCAGACATGAACCTTAAAGGAGTTTGGAACACAGGGTATAAATACAATGAAGACACCATCAGGTGTTTCAGCCATATCCATTGCTGGGAATTATCCGGAATTCCGGTACTCCCAACTACAGGAAAATTCAAGGGACATTTGGGATCGGATGTATATGGCTCAACCTATTCTCATCAGACTGAAGTTGCAAAGCCTGGTTACCACAAGATCACATTGAATACCTATGGCGTTACTGCTGAGTTGACCTCTACAACAAGGGTTGGTTTTCATCGGTATACTTTTCCAAAATCTGATTCAAGCTTTATTCAATTTGATTTCACTACCGTATTGGGTTCATCAGAAACCCAGGAAGCAAAAGTTTCTCAGGTTTCAAACAATCAAATTGTTGGCGAAGTGGTAATGGCGGCAACCATAAGAAGACCCAAGCCGATTACGGTTTATTTTGTTGCTGATTTTGACAAGGCATTTGAGCAGTTTGGCGGTTGGAAAGACGGACAAATTATCAGTACTGCAAAAGAAATTTCAGGGCCTCATACAGGAGCTTTTGTTCGCTTTAAAACGAATGAGAACGAAGTCAGGATGATGAAGGTTGCCATCTCTTATGTAAGCATAGAAGAGGCAAAGAAAAACCTAAAGGCAGAATTGACCCATTGGGATTTCGCCAGGGTGGTCAGGGAATCAGCACAGGAATGGGACAATTGGTTGGGAAGGATAGAGGTTGAAGGAGGTACAAATATAGAGCAACGACGTTTTTATACAGACCTGTTTCATGCCTTGCAAGGAAGAAGGATTATGAGTGATGTGAGCGGTTCTTATATTGACAATACTGGAGCAACACCGCTTGCCCGCAACATCCCACTGGGAGCAGATGGAAAGCCTAAATACAAGATGTACAATTCTGATTCTTATTGGGGGGCACAGTGGTCACTCAACACCTTATGGCACCTTGTATATCCTGAGGTTACAGAAGAATTCATCAATTCCATGCTGAAAATGTATGATGATGGAGGGTTGATTCCGCGTGGTCCTTCCGGTGGAAATTATACCTATGTGATGACGGGAGCAACAACAACTCCGTTCATTGTAAGTGCATACCTCAAAGGCATCAGGGGTTTTGATATGGCCAAGGCCTATGAAGGAATGCGCAAAGATCATTTTCCTGGAGGAATGATGAGCAAGGCAGGGTATGAGCACAAGACTTTCAAGGGTGGTGGAATTGAAGAGTATATTTCAATGGGATATGTACCTCATCCACTGCATCCCATCAAATATGGGTTTCACCAGGATGGTGCAGCACAAACACTCGAGTATGCTTACCAGGATTTTGCGATGGCCCAGATAGCAAAGGTTTTGAACAAGCAAAGCGATTATGACCTTTTTATGCAGCGCTCAGGCAATTATAAAAATGTATTCAACAAGGAAATTGGATGGATGCTTGCAAAGGACAGGAGCGGTAAATGGGCTGATCCAGTGGATATTCTTCAATATGAGCGAGGTTTCAATGAAGGCAATGCCGCACAATACAGCTGGTTTGTTCCCCATGATGTTCCGGGTTTGATTGCCCTGCATGGCGGCAAAGACAAGTTTACCGATAAACTCAATTTTGCTTTCACCGAAGCACGCAAACATGGTTTTGTTTCTGGTAAATCTGAGAACCCGCCAGATAGAGAAGCGCAACGCCGCGTATACATCAATTACGGCAATCAGCCTTGTATGCAAACACCTTTTCTTTTCAACTATGCAGGAAAGCCATGGCTAACCCAGTACTGGACCAGGCAGCTCATTGATTCAGTGTACAGTGGAATTTCTCCACAAAAAGGATACAGTGGAGATGAGGATCAGGGATTGATGGGATCATTGGCCGTGCTGCTTAAAATTGGACTTTTTTCAACAGACGGAGGAACATCTGAAAAACCTTTTTATGAGATTACCAGTCCTATTTTCAAAAAGATTACCATTAAACTCAATGATCAATATTATCCCGGAAAGCAATTTGTGATTGAAGCCAAAAACAATGTTCCGGGTAATCTTTACATTCAGTCTGCAACACTCAATGGTGCTGCCATCTCAAAACCTTTCTTCGATCATTCAGCGTTGATAAAGGGTGGAAGTTTGATCCTGCAGATGGGACCTTCCCCCAACAAAAATTGGGGTTTAAAGGATTGATGAATACACCATGCTAACATATTTTACCATACTACTGATTTACACCCAATGACAAAAAAAGTTTCCATAAAGGATATTGCCAAAGAACTTGAACTTTCGATTACAACAGTATCGTTTGTAATCAATGGAAAGAGTGAGGAAATGGGCATCAGTGAAGCAACATCCAGTAAAGTATTGGAGCTCATCAAAAAACGGGACTATAGTCCTAATAGTGCAGCCAGGCTTCTTCGCACAGGAAAGTCCAATACCATTGGATTGATTGTAGAAGATCTTGGAAACTACTTCTTTGGCAATATTGCCAAAGTTGTTGAATTGGAAGCTTCAAAAAGGGGATACAATGTTTTTTTAAGCAGTACAGACAATAATCCTAAAACAGCAAAAGCGCTGATAAGGAAAATGCGCAATAGCTCAGTAGATGGAATGATCATTACACCAACCAAAGACCTTAACCAGGAGCTCGAGGATCTTAAAAATGATAAGATTCCTTTTGTATTGTTGGACAGAACAGTTCCTGGACTTTCTGCCAACGCAGTGGTGCTCGATAATTTTAAAGGGGCCCATGATCTTACTGTGCATTTGCTCAACAATGGCTACCAGAGGATTGGATTTGTTACCATCCACAGTGATATGTCTCAAATGATTGAAAGGGAGAGGGGCTATTTTGATGCAATGGAATCATCAAACAAATCATGTACCAATGAACTTGTATTAAAGGTAAAATTTGATGATTCAGCAGCGTGCATCATCTCTTCCATCATGTCTTTTGTTACGGAAAATCCTGATATGGAGGCTTTGTTTTTTGCAACAAACTATCTTGGTGTTTATGGTATCGAAGCCTTGAAGCAAGTAGGAAAATCCATGCCTGATGACTTGGCAGTAGTAAGTTTTGATGACAATGATCTTTTTAGGCTATTTACTCCATCCATTACGGTAGCATCACAGCCATTAAGACAGATTGGAGTTGAAACGATCGAACTGTTGCTGCGTTTGGTAGAAAATGGTATTAAACATGAAATCCCGATCAGTAAGGTTCTTGAACCAGAATTGATTGAAAGACAGTCTTCCGTTCAAAGGCCTTCATGGGAGATTGAGCAAACATTGAAAAAATCATTCAATAAAATATAAACGTGTGAAAAGGATCATTTTTCTGTTGGCTATTGTATTGGTGTCATTTGTTTTCACAAGCAACCTTATTTTGCCTGTAACAATTCCAAAAACAATCAATCGCCCACCCAATATCCTTTTTGCCATAGCAGATGACCAGTCATTTGCACATGTTTCTGCAATGGGTCAGGATATCTTTAAAACGCCTTATTTTGATGAAGTGGCAAAACGTGGAATACTGTTTACAAACGCTTTTGTTGCTGCGCCACAGTGCAGCCCATCCCGGGCAGCAATGCTAACGGGGAAAAATATTTGGCAACTGGAAGAAGCAGGAACCCACTCTAGTTATTTCCCTAAAAAATTTCCTGTTTTTACCAATGCATTGGAAACTGCAGGGTATTTTATTGGGTTCACAGGCAAAGCCTGGGATCCTGGTAATTTTGAAAATGCAGGATGGGATAGAAATCCAGTAGGGCCGGAGTACAACAAAAGGAAGTTCGAAAAAGTACCTACCAAAGGAATTGTCAATACAGACTATGCTGCCAATTTTAATGATTTTCTTAAAGACAAGCCAGCCGACAAACCTTTTTTCTTTTGGTACGGATCCAAAGAACCACACCGGGTTTATGAAGCTGGTTCTGGTGCAAAATCAGGACTCAAAGCAACTGATTCAACAGTGCCAAAGTTTTTACCCAATGATGATCTGGTTAAAAATGATATGCTTGATTATGCTTTGGAAATTGGTTGGTTCGACAAGCAATTGGGGGAAATGATTAAAATGCTTGAAGCGCGTGGTGAGTTGGAGAATACCATCATCATTGTTACCGCAGACAATGGCATGGCATTTCCTTATGCAAAAGCAAATTTACAGGACTATGGAACGCATATACCACTGGTCATTTGCGGTCCATCCATCAAAGGATCTTCCAGAAAAGTAACTGACCTCGTCGGCATGATTGATCTTGCCCCAACCATCATGGATCTTGCTGGCGTCAAGCATTTTGAAGGTATTACCGGTAAATCTTTGTTGCCCATCCTTCAATCAAAGGCTTCAGGCCTGGTGGATCCATCTAGGTCATATGTGCTTACAGGCAGAGAAAGGCATACCCATGCACGTCCGGACAACCTGGGCTATCCAGCAAGGGCCATCAGAACACAACAATATTTGTATATCAAGAACTATACCCCCGATCGTTGGCCAGCAGGGGATCCGGTAACCAATAAACAAATGGTTGCAGGCGGAAATGCTGATGAGAAATTTATTGAAGGGTATGAGGATATTGATGCATCGCCTACCAAAACACATATGATCAAAGACCGCCAGTCATTTCCTGATTTGTTTGCCCTCGGTTTCGAAAAAAGAAATGCCGAACAATTGTATGACATCATCAAAGATCCTTATTGTCTCAACGATTTATCTAAAAATAAAAAGATGGCCAAGATCAAATCAAACCTCAAAACTTTGCTGGAAACCAAACTCAAAGAACAGCATGATCCTAGGGCTGAAGGAAAAGGAGATGTCTTTGAAAGTTATCCAAGATTTGGTGCCATGAAATCTTTTGATGGATTCAAAGAAAGGGGTAAGTACAATCCTGCATTCAAAAACAAATAAACCAATCATTTAAACTTTAACCATGCAGCAAATTAAAAAAGTGTTAGTCAATGTCATCTTGGTTTTTCTGCTGTTTTCATTTTCAAATGCAGCTTTGGCACAGTCTTCCAATATTTTCAAGCCTTCCAATATTAAAGCCTCCATGCTGAAGGTTTCAGATTGGCAGTTTAAACATTCCAATGGAAAGCCTGAAAATACTTGGACCAATGCAGCCTTTTATACAGGTGTTGTTGCAGCCTATGAAACAACAAAAACAAAAGCATTGCTGGATTCATTGATGGCCATTGGTGAACGCAACAATTGGCTTCCCGGCAAGCGATATGATCATGCCGATGATATTGCCATTACCCAAACCTATATTGATCTTTATCGCATCAGCAATAATGAGCGTATGCTGAAGGCAAGCATAGATTCTATCAAAAAAATGATGCTTGTGCCGGGTGGAGAAATCAAAAGACATGGTATTACCTGGTGGTGGTGTGATGCCTTGTTCATGGCTCCTCCGACCTTGGCTAAGTTGTCTAAGACGTTCAATGATCCTTCTTATTTGGTATTGTGTGATACGCTTTTCATGCAATGCTATCGGCTGTTGTACAACAATGAAGAAAAACTCTTTGCCAGGGATGCATCTTATCTTATCGATGCCAATGGAAACGGGAAAAGGGAATCCAACGGAAAGAAAGTATTTTGGTCTCGCGGAAACGGATGGGTGATGGCAGGCCTGGTTCGTTTGTTGAAAGAAATGCCTTTCGATCACCCAACAAGGGAATTTTATATCAACCTCTTCAAAGACATGTCAGCCCGCTTGTTGTCATTGCAACAGGAAGATGGACTTTGGAGAACAAGTTTGTTGGATCCAATGGCTTATGCTGGTGGAGAAGGAAGTGGCTCTGCTTTCAATTGTTATGCAATGGCATGGGGTGTGAACAACAAGCTTTTGGACAAGAAAACATTTCTCCCTGCGGTGAAGGCTGCTTGGACTGGGCTCAATACCCTACTGACTTCAGAAGGAAAAGTGGGATGGGTTCAGCCCATTGGTGCAGATCCAAAAAGAAATTTCAATGCTGAAAGTTGGGAATCGTATGGTGCAGGTGCATTTTTATTGGCTGGATCTGAAGTAATCAAATTGAAAAAATAAAACCATGAAAGGAAGAAAGTTTATACTGTCTTCATCAAGCATCTTCAAGACAAGGACCACAATGGTATTGGGTTTGGGTGTTTTTTTGAGTATTTCATTTATTTTATTTCCATCACATAATCAGATCCCCGTTGATACAAGGCCCAACATCATTTATATCATGGCAGATGATCTGGGTTATTCTGATCTGGGTTGTTATGGAGGGGAAGTCAGCACCCCCAACCTTGATAAGCTTGCAGCCAATGGCATCAAGTTGAAAAAATTCTATAACAATTCCCGCTGTTGCCCAACCCGTGCTTCTTTACTTACTGGTCAATATCCACATACCGTAGGCATGGGCGGCATGGTTGGATCCAATCAATCACCCATTGTAAAAGGATCTTATCAGGGATTCCTGAATGACAGTTTCCCAACTATTGCGGAAGAATTAAAAAAGGTCGGATACAATACGTATATGTCGGGTAAATGGCACGTTGGTGAAAGACCTGAGCATTGGCCATTGAAGCGGGGTTTTGATCGCTACTACGGATTGATCTCAGGGGCTTCCAGCTTTTTTGAAATTACTCCAGCCGAAAGGGACAAGCGTCGATTTGTGTTGGATGACAAGGATTATGAGATTCCGAAGGAAGGGCATTACATGACGGATGCTTTTACCGACCATGCATTGGGGTATTTGGATCAGCAGAAAAAAGATCATAATGGAAAGCCATTCTTTTTGTATTTGGCGTATACAGCTCCCCATTTTCCTTTGCACGCCCTGGAGCAAGACATTGCCAAATATGAAGCGTTGTATTTGCAAGGATGGGATGTTACCAGAGAAAAGCGGTTTCAGAAAATGAAGCAAATGGGATTGGTGGATGATCGGTATCAACTTACCGAAAGACCGGACATTATTCCAGCCTGGGAAAATGCAACTGAAAAGAAAGTATGGGCAAGGAAGATGGCGGTCTATGCAGCGATGATTGATAGGATGGACCAGAACATCGGCAGGCTCATCAATAAATTAAAGGCAAATGGACAATATGAAAATACGATGATTGTTTTCATATCAGACAATGGTGCTTGTGCTGAAACCGTCAATACAAAGCTCTTGAGTGATCCGGAAAAGAAAATAGGGGAGCGTGGTTCTTATCATATTTATGGCGAGGGTTGGGCGAACGCCTCCAATACCCCCTTCAAGAAATACAAGCATTACATGCATGAAGGTGGAGTTGTATCGCCTTGTATCATACAGTGGCCTGCAAAAATAAAACCTGCAAAAGGATACAGTGACGGAACAGGGCATGTGATTGACCTTATGCCTACAGCCCTTGAATTGGCAGGAGCAAAATCACCCGGTTTAGCTGGTACGAGCTTCTCTTATTTGTGGACAAAGAAGAAGGCTCCTGAGAGGACTTATTGCTGGGAGCATGAGGGTAACCAGGCCATCAGGAAAGGAAATTGGAAACTGGTAAAGGAGTTTCAGGAAACATACTGGTCTTTGTATAACCTTGCTACAGACCCGACAGAAATAAATGATTTGTCTGGTGTTGAGGCTGCAAGGGCAAAAGCCATGATGGAAGAATATTCAGTTTGGTTTGCCAAGGTAGGTGCTCGTCCTTATAAAAAGGGGGGAGGCAAAGCAGAGTGAAGAATATTCCTTTCAAAGGAGTCTTTATGTTAATAAACGCTATCATCATGAAAAAAACAAGGATTGGATTTTTGTTTCTGTCTTTGCTGATTGTGCTATTGACAGCGGCATTTGTTGCAAATAACAAACAGCATCTAGCCAACAAACAAAAGCCCAACATCATTTTGATTTTGGCAGATGATATTGGTTTTGAAACCATCAGCGCTTATGGCAGTACCTCTTATAAAACCCCAAGAATTGACAACATGGCCAAGGGTGGAGCCTTGTTTCAAAACTGTTATGCACAACCATTGTGTTCTCCATCGCGTGTGCAGATCATGACCGGTAAATCCAATTTCAGGAATTATGAGAGATGGGGCTATCTAAACCAGAACGAAACCAATTTTGCGCATATCCTAAAATCACAAGGGTATGCAACCTGCATCACAGGCAAGTGGCAGCTGGGGGGAGATGAGTTTACACCATACAAGGCAGGCTTTGATGAATACTTGTTGTGGAATATCATGGACACCAGTTCAACCTACAACGAGCGATACAAAGACCCAAGGTTGTTGGAGAATGGGGTTAGCAAAAAATATTCAAAAGGCGAATTTGGGCCAGACCTATTTGTGAATTATATCAAAGATTTCATGACCCGGAAAAAGGATGGTCCATTCTTGGTTTACTATCCCATGGTACTTTCGCACAGGCCTTTTGTGCCAACGCCCGCCAATGGAAAGGTATATGATAGTTTCAAGATTGTACCCAAAGGTGAACCTGGTGGATCTTCAGCTGACAATGCCTTCTTCAAAGACCAGATGGCCTACCTCGATAAAAATGTTGGTGACTTGCTTGATAAGGTGAATGAATTGGGACTAAGCGAAAACACACTCATTCTGTTTACTGGCGACAATGGAACGGGTGTGGGAATCAATTCAAACATGAAAGACGGCAGAAAGATTCCAGGGATGAAAGGGGCTACAACTGAATATGGTATTCATGTACCGATGGTGGCTTATTGGAAAGGAAAGATAGAGCCAGGACAAGTAAACAACAAGCTGATCGATTTTACTGATTTTCTACCAACCATGGCTGATGCTGCAAATGTTCAATTGCCTAAAAGTTTTGTAACGGATGGCATGAGTTTTCTACCGTTGGTGACTGGACAAAAATATGAAGGCAGGGATTGGTTGTTTGCGCATTATGATCCACAGAAAGGAGAATTTAAAAAAGCACGATTTGTGCACAACAAAGAATGGAAATTATATGAAACTGGTGAGATATTCAACGTGGCCAAAGATCCAGAGGAAAAAAGCGTCGTTGCAGAAAGCAGCTTAACGCCAGACCAAAAAATATTGATCAATACGTTTAGGGAAGTATTTCCAAAGATGACAAAAGTGGAGGTCATCAAAACACCCAAGGTTAAAAAGAAAAAATCAGATGAAGATGATGAGGGGTAACTGATAGTAATTTAATTCAACGGATAAAATAAATAATATGAAAAGAGGTGATTTTTTAAAAACGACAGGGATTGCATTGGCAGGCGTGGCGGGTGTAAGCATCCTGCCTTCATCTGTATTTGGAAAGAAGTTTGGGCAAATAGCACCCAGCGACAAGGTAAACCTGGCTTGTATCGGAATAGGCAACAGAGGAGCGGATATCATCAAGAAATTGCATGGCACCGGGCTGGCCAATATTGTGGCCCTTTGTGATGTGGAGATGGGAGCACCCAATACATTGGCGATCATGAAAATGTTTCCTAATGTGCCAAGGTTTCAGGATTTCCGGGAGATGTTCGACAAGATGGGGAATCAGTTTGATGCCATTACTGCAGGAGTACCGGATTTTTCGCATTTCCCCATCACTATGTTGGCCATGTCTGAAGGCAAACACGTTTACGTTGAAAAACCGATGGCGCATACGTTTCATGAGGTTGAACTCATGATGGCCGCAGAAAAAAAATACAAGGTCGCTTGTCAGATGGGCAACCAGGGCCACTCAGAGGAAAATTATTTCCAATTCAAAGCCTGGAAAGATGCTGGCATCATCAAAGACGTTACAGCCATTACAGCCTTCATGAACAATGGAAGGAGATGGCACGGCATGAAGGTGTCAGATTTTCTTCCAGCACAACCTATCCCCGAAACAATGGATTGGGACGAATGGCTTTCAACTGCACAATTCAAGGATTTCAACAAAGGATATATCAATGGAGATTGGAGGTCATGGTTTGAATTTGGCAACGGAGCCTTGGGCGATTGGGGCGCACATATCATTGATTCATCCCATCAATTCCTTGAACTGGGCATGCCAACGGAAGTTGATCCCATTTTCATGGAAGGGCACAGTCCTTTGATTTTTCCACAGGCTTCTACCTTGCTTTTCAAGTTTCCCAAGCGAAAAAACATGCCAGCACTCGATCTGACCTGGTATGATGGATTCAACAACCAGCCCAAGCTTCCTGAAGGTTATGGTGAACCGGTTAGAGCAAAAGACATTCCACCACCAACATATGGGAACATCAATTCAAAACGTTATCCCGGTAAAATTATTTATTCAAAAGAATTGATATTCAAAGGCGGTTCACACAGTGCCCCATTGGCCATTATTCCCGAAGCAAAGGCAAAGGACATGGCTTCTATGCTGCCTGAAGTGCCACTGAGCCCATCCACCCATTTTGCCAATTTCCTGAAAGCTTGCAAGGGCGAAGAAAAATGTCGATCTTCTTTTGATATCGCTGGTCCTTTGTGTCAGGTAATGGCATTGGGGGTATTGGCACAGCGATTGAACACGAAGTTGATTTTTGACAGCAAGAAAAAGCAAATCACCAATAACAAAATTGGCAATGAATTGCTGATTGGTCCACCTCCAAGAAAGGGATGGGAGCAGTACTATACAATGTAATTTTTCTGATGTTAAAATTTAATAATATGGACAATCATTCACGCAGAATATTTTTAAGGCAAACGACAGCCTTGGGCTTGGGTTCAATTGTGCTGCCCAGTTTTATGAGCAATCCACCCAGCATGCGGTTAAACATTGCCGTGATTGGGGTAGGCGGTCGAGGAAGGGCAAGCTGGTCCAAAGTTCCCAGAGAAAGCATTGTGGCCATGTGTGATGTTGATGATCGGATGTCTGCAGATGCCTATAAGGAATGTCCAAATGCTAAAAAGTACAAAGACTTTAGGGTGATGTTTGACGAGATGGCAAAGGATATCGATGCCGTGATTGTCGCAACACCCGATCATACCCATTTTGCAGCCGCGATGGCTGCCATGGAATTAGGAAAACATGTGTTTGTGGAAAAGCCATTGACCCACAATATCTGGCAATCGCGTACCCTAAAAAAAGCTGCCAAGTATTATAAGGTGGTTTCTCAGATGGGTAACCAGGGGCATACAACCCATGGCATCAGGCAGATAAAGGAATGGTATGACGCTGGTGTGCTTGGACAGGTGAAAGAAGTCATTCGTTGGTCACAGGGATTACAGGGTGATTTTAAACGCAATAATTATTTTGGAAAGCCGAGCAGTTTTCCACCAGCGGTGGAGGAAATACCAATTGGATTTGATTGGGATTTATGGCAGGGACCAGCGGCAGAAAGGCCATTTAGCAATTATTATGCACCAAGGCGTTGGAGGGGATTTCTTGATTATGGCAGTGGCATGTTAGGCGATTGGGGTTGTCATACCTTT
Source organism: Chitinophagaceae bacterium (assembly GCA_044373365.1). Classification (GTDB taxonomy): domain Bacteria; phylum Bacteroidota; class Bacteroidia; order Chitinophagales; family Chitinophagaceae; genus Pollutibacter. The sequence goes on along the minus strand of JBIPNK010000051.1, from coordinate 6,861 downwards.
GATGCACCATTTTGGGCTTTAGATTTGGGGATGCCACATTCGGTAGAAGCTGAGTTATTGAATCCAATTGCAGACCACAGTTTTGTTTCAGATGAATCAACAGTAACCTGGAATTTTAAGGCGAGGGGTAAAAAAGCACCTGTTTCGATGAAGTGGATAGAAGGTGGAAAGAAGCCAGTTGTTCGCCCAGAGTGGGGTATTGCTGAATTGCCGGAAAATGGCATGATCATGATTGGAGAGAAAAAGACACTCATTACCGACGGTCGTCCGAATACACCAAAACTGCTTGTTCCGGATGAAGAATGGAAGGAGTTTTTGAAGAATCCACCGCCTCAAACCATTGCAAGGATAGAAGAAGAAAAGCCAGTAAAAGAGTGGCTGGATGCCATTAAAAACAACACCTTGCCTGGTTCAAATTTTGATTATGCATCTGACCTCACTGAGATGATTCAAGTAGGTGTCTTGGCGCAGCGATTCGGAGGAAAGTTTGAGTATGACAGCAAGAAAATGAAAGCGATAGGAAGACCAGAGTTGGATGCATACATCAAGGAGCCTGTGAGGAAGGGATGGTCTTATGGGGAAAATCTTTGGAAATAAAATGAAAAAAACGATCACAATCTTTTTGCTTTTGATGTCCGTCATGGGATTCTCCCAAACCAAAATAACAGCAGTTAAAGTAGGTGACCGCATTGATGTAACCATCAATAAGTTCTTTTTTACCAGCTATTTGTTTGCAAAGAATGAAAAATATCCATTCTTCTATCCGGTAAACGGTCCATCTGGTGCTGGTGTAACTTCCATGCGCAATGGTATCTGGCCCCACCACAGCTCCCTGTTTTTTGGCAGTGATGATGTGAATGGCGGAAACTACTGGAATAAGGCATTGAGCGGAGGACAGATTGTTTCAACAAGAGAAGAAATTGTTGAAAATAACGGACCAAGGTTGGTTATCGAAAATGATTGCATTTGGAAACGCCCAGATGCTCCAGCACCCATTCAGGATTTTAGAAAAATTACGATAACAGCACCAACCAAAGATATTTTTCAGATTGATTTTGAGGTGACAATGGAAATGTTGATGGATGTATCAATTGCCAAAACGAACCATTCCCTTTTTTCTGGAAGAATGGATCCTTCATTGTCGGTTGACTTTGGAGGAACCATGATTGATGCTGATGGTGTACAGGGCGAAAAGGGAACCTATGGCAAACCGTCTCCATGGATAGATTGTTATGGAAAAAGAGGAGATAAGATTGAGGGGATGGCCATCATGCAGCATCCTTCAAACAACTGGTATCCCGCGCCTTGGTTCACACGCGATTATGGGTTTTTCTCTCCAACGCCGTTGAACTGGCCCAAGGATGACAAGGAAACTTTATTCAAAAAAGGCGAAAAAATTCATCTCAAATACCGTGTATTGGTGCATTCAGGCACCCATGAAACGGCCAACATAGCAGGCGAGTTTAAAAAATTTGCTGCTGAAAAATAGGTCCAATTTTTTTTATGAAAAAAATCTTTTTATTCTTTTTGATTTTGCTCATTATCATGGTTTCACCTTTTGCACAAGAAGGGCGACATATCTTGAAACAGTCATATACTGTCGACTTTTTCAGGCAATATATTCAGGAACCTTCTGATTGGGTTCCATTTCCTGCCATCAACCAATCTGTTGCCTGGAAGTCTATATTGTCTCCCGAGCAACATGCAAAATTCATCCAACAGGCAGAAGGTTTGTTGGGTTACCAGTGGCCAATGACAAGGGCTTCAGTTTTTCTTGACTATGCTGAAAATGGCAACAGGACCAATTTTGAGAATATTAGTTTTTCCCGCAGGGGTGCCTTGTCTACATTGGTAACAGGAGAATTACTTGAAAACAAAGGCAGGTTTATGGATGATATTGTGGATGGAATTTGGACCATCTGCGAGGAAACCTTTTGGGGCGTTCCAGCTCATTTGTCTTACCAAAAAAAGGGGATAGGTCTGGCGGATGTTAATGACCCTGTTGTTGATTTATTTGCAGCAGAAACCGCTTCATTGCTTGCATGGGTTTCACATTTGATGGGAGATAAATTGGACAAGGTGAACCCCTTGATTAAAGAAAGAATGTATGTTGAGATAGACAGAAGGATTTTCAAGGTTATTGAATCAGATCCACAATACAGGTGGATGGGATATGGTCGTAAGAATGTTGATTCGACATTGTCTTACCGGGAAAGGTCATTTTTAGAAAGACGTCCCAACAATTGGAATCCATGGATCAGTTCAAATTTATTGTCCTCCGTTTTATTGCTTGAAAAAAATAAAGACCGCAGGGCAAAATTTGTTCATCAGGTATTTGACGTGCTGGATAATTATGTAGATCCTTATCCAGCAGATGGTGGATGCGATGAAGGGCCTGGTTATTGGGGTAAGGCTGCTGCTTCAACATTTGACTGTCTTGACTTGGTGAAGATGGCCACCAATAACAAATTCAATTTGTTCAATGAGCCGCTGATCAAAAGCATGGGTGAATTTATTTTCAAAGCCTATATTGGAAATGGCTATTACCTGAATTTTGCAGATGCCGTTTCCAAAACCAACCATTCACCGATGTTGATTTACCGTTATGGTAAAGCAGTGGGTTCTTCAACGATGATGGAAATGGGGTCCTATCTGGCCAAAAGGACTCCTGGTGGTGTAAACATGCCGGAGGGCTATTCGCTGTTGAGAAAACTTCCTGAGTTGTATTATTCAAAAGAATTGCTCAATGCAACATCAGCTGAGCCTCTCATTGGGAGCGCATGGTTGCCAGATATCCAGGTGATGGTCTCACGAGACCATGATGCATCAATGAAGGGGTTATACATTGCCGCCAAAGCAGGACACAACCAGGAAAGCCATAACCACAATGACGTTGGTAGTTTTATGGTTTTTTACAATGGGAAACCCATATTGATTGATGTAGGCGCAGGAACCTATACAAAAGATTATGGCAAGAGTTGGGTAATCAGCTCAGCTTATCACAACATGCTTCCGATTGTAAATGGTGCGGTGCAGCTTACCGGAAGAAAATATGCAGCATCAAATGTTTCATTTACCAGTGATGCCCAAAAAGATATATTCAAGCAGGATATATCAAAAACATACAATGAGGAATTGGGCTTGAGAAAATGGGAAAGAACCATTACCCACAACAAAGGAAAATCAATTGTTATTGCAGACAATTTTGACTTTTCAATAAAAAAGGATTCTATCATTTTACCGATGATGCTGGTAGCGCGTCCAGATGTCACTGTACCAGGGAAAATGGTCATCAAAACCAGTGATGCAGAGAGCATTGCCATTGGCTTTGATCCACAACTCTTTGAGCTTTCCATCGAAGAGATAAAAATTCAAGATGCAAAAATTGCCCATACCTGGGGCAGCACAATTTACAGGGCTCAGTTCAGGATGAAAAATGCAACCAGTAAAGGAAGATTTCAATTCACCATACAATAATCATTCAAGTAAAATACAGATTTATATGAAGTCAATTAAAGCTAACAGTGTATTGAAGTTGATATTTTTTATTGTTTTTTCAATGCGTTTGAACGCACAAGAAAAACCCAATATCATCATCATTATGACTGACCAACAGTCGGCAGATGCAATGAGCAACCGGCTGGGTAGTAAGTATATCAATACACCAAACATGGATTATTTGGCCAATAATGGAGTCAGTTTTACCAATACGTATTGTGCCAATCCACTTTGTGTTCCGTCCAGAAGCTCCATATTTACTGGGAGGTATCCTCATGAGATGGGAATCCAAAACAATGACGAAAAACTAGTTGATCCTAATGAATTTCCATCAATTGGTGCCATTTTTAGAAATGCAGGATATGAAACCGGGTATGTTGGAAAATGGCATTTGCCTTATGACAGAAACAATCTAATTTCTCATGGTTTTGATTTTCTTCCAGACAAGAAGGGAAATGGTAGTGATAGTTCTTCTCCCTTGAAGGCGGGTCAGTTCATTCAAGCCAAACGAAATGCACCTTTCCTATTGGTGGTTTCTTTCATGAACCCCCACAATATATGTCAGTGGGCAAGGGACGAGGATTTGCCAGATGGAGCAATTGAAAATGCACCATCACCGGATTCCTGTCCTCCATTAAGGGCCAATGCAATGCCATCATCTGATGAGACAGATATTATGCAATTGATTAGAAAATCAATGCAGAAAAGTGATAAGTTTCCTGTTGGCTCTTTTTCCAACGGCAAATGGAGACAATACATTTGGTCTTATTACCGACTGATTGAAAAAGTGGATGAGCAAATCGGTAAGGTGCTAGCAACATTGCGGGCAACTGGTCAGGATAAAAATACCTTGATAGTTTTTACTGCAGATCATGGAGACATGCAAGGTGCTCATCGTTGGAATCAGAAAACAGTGCTTTATGAAGAAGCTGCCAAAGTTCCTTTGATTTTTAGCCAAAAGGGGATGACAGCCAGAAGATCAGAGGCCTTGGTTCAATCAGGGATAGATATTCTACCCACCATTTGTGATTTTGCAGGCATTCCCAATCCAACAAAATCCAGAGGAGTTAGTTTGAACGGTATCATTTCTAAAAACAATCTTTCAATTGATAGAAAATATGTTGTTGTTTCAGATCATCTTACTCAGGGAGAGCCGGTCGATGGCCATAAGCCAGAACCGGAAGGCAGGATGATCCGGAACAAAGAATTTAAATATTGGATTTACAATCAAGGCAAACAAAGGGAAACCCTTTATGATATTCAGCATGATCCGGGGGAAATGGTTAATCTTGTTAACAATCCATCCTATCAAAACCAATTGAAAGAGTGCCGCAAACAGTTGATGGAATGGGCAAAGGTTAACAACGATTCCTTTATTAAATTTCTTGTCAATTAAATCAGTTTGATTTATGAAATTTTTTGATCGCATTACATTTTTTGGATTCGTTTTATTGTTGATCATACCCTTTTTATCAAATGCGCAACAGCGCCCCAATGTCATTGTGATTTATTCAGATGATCAAGGTGCCATCGACCTCAATTGTTATGGCTCCAAGGATCTGGAAACACCCAATATTGATAAACTTGCCAAGAGTGGAACCATGTTCACAAATTTTTATGCATCTCCGGTATGCTCTCCATCAAGGGCTTCATTGCTCACAGGATTGAATCCCCAGCGGGCAGGATTGCCAGGCAATGCTTCTGAGCTGAATGATGCAGTGGGCATGCCTACGGACAGGTTTACCATGGCAGAGATGTTTAAATCAGCAGGATACGCCACAGCGCACATCGGCAAATGGCATTTGGGCTATAAGCCGGAGATGAGTCCCAATGGCCAGGGTTTTGATCATTCATTTGGCCACATGGCGGGGTGTATTGACAATTACTCTCATTTTTTTTACTGGAATGGTCCCAACAAGCACGACCTCTACCGCAATGGAAAAGAGGTGCATTATCCGGGTCAGTTTTTTCCAGAGCTGATGGTGAAAGAAGCGGGTCAGTTTATGAGCACCTCAATAAGCAAGCCTTTCTTCATGTATTTCGCCATCAACCTGCCGCATTATCCTTACCAGGGAGATCCCAAGTGGTTGGAGTACTATAACAAAAAAGGCTTGGCTTATCCACGCAATTTGTATGCAGCTTTCATGTCAACTTTGGATGATAAAGTTGGACAATTGCTTAATAAGTTAGCGGATTTAGGGCTAACAAAAAATACCATCATCATTTTTCAGTCAGACAATGGTTATTCAACTGAAGAACGTGCCCATTTTGGTGGAGGCAATGCAGGTAACCTGAGGGGTGCAAAAGCTTCATTGTTTGAAGGAGGAATCAAAGTGCCTTCTATCATCAGTTGGCCAGGAAAATTACCCGCTGAACAAGTAAGAGACCAGTTTTCGGTAAACACCGATTGGTTTCCAACCTTGGCGGAATTGTGCAATATCAAATTACAAAGAACGGATTTGGATGGAAAAAGTTTGGTGAATGTCATCTACAATACAAACGCTCCAACAGCGCATGAACAAGGTTATTGCTGGGCGTTTAAAAAAATGTGGGTGGCCAGAAAAGGGAAATGGAAATTGTTGGGAAATCCAATAGACACAAGCAACAAAGGAGTATTGAGTGAATCAGATTCCTTGTTCTTGGTTGATTTGGATACAGATCCTGGCGAAAAAACCAATCTCGCATCAAAGTATCCAGATGTAGTAGATGCATTGACAAAACAATACAAGGATTGGGAAAAAATGAATCAAGTTGTATTGGATGCTCCTTATCCGAAGATCAGGATTTGGACCAGTCCATCAAAAGGGGAAGAACCCCGGTTCAATTCACCCAGTCTTCAGTGGCCATCAACCAAGAAAGCGGCCTATAGTGTTCGTTTGTCTTCTTCAAAAGATTTTAGCAGTCAATTGATTGAAAAATCTGGTATTCCTTATGCGATGTTCAATCCGCATACACAGTTGGCGAATGGGAAATGGTATTGGCAATACAAAACAAATGATGGTGCTTGGAATTCAATTGATTCTTTTGTCATCACCCCATCAACAAGAAAATTTCCAACACCACTCAGCAAAACGATGATGTCAGCCATTCCAGCGGAACATCCAAGGGTATTGGTGAAGAAGCAAGATCAGTCTGATTTTCGGGTGAGTTCGGCTGGACAAAAAGAAGCTGCATTGATTATCGAAGAGGCCAACGAATATCTTAAGGAACCCATTTCAAGAGAATCTTCTGCACTTCCCACATACAAAGGCAAGGATGATTTTGAGAATGATAAAATAGCCATGTTGGCAAGCAAGTGGACGGGTTGGAAGGTTCAGAAAGTCTTGAATACCTTTTCACAAGCCTATGTGCTTACGGGAGATA
>JBIPNK010000151.1:0-5116 GCA_044373365.1 Chitinophagaceae bacterium | reverse complement strand
ATATAAAATCGTTATAAGTTGATTTTTCTACTCATCCGATTCACCGGTGGTCTTCTTTTTGGTTTTTTTACCGGAACTAGATGCTGTTTCGGTCTTTTCGGTCTTTTCGGTCTTTTTACGCGGTGCCTTTTTCGCCGCTGCTCCTGTGCTAGCTTCAGGTAGTGCCACAGGAACTGAAGTATCATCAATAATCGTCGCCTTCTTCGTTCGTTTCTGTATCTTCTTTTCAATCTGTTCTATTGGTGCGGATTCTCCTTCTGCTGCCGCTGCCTCTGCTGCCGCTGCTGCTGCCTCTGCTGCCTCTGCTGTCGCTGCCGCTGCTTTTGTACTCTTTGGCTTGGCTTTGATTGTTCTACGAACAACAACTCCTCCAGTCTCGGCGGGAGCATCAACGCGGCTTTGAATAATATGCGCAGCAATTGCCGGTTTTGAAGCAACATCAATCGGAATAGATGCTCGTGCTATTTTATCCAATGCGATTTTTTCACTTGATTCATCTAATACGCCGCGGTCGCGGTCACTACGGTCCTGCTCCTCTTGTAATCCAGCATATGTAAGGAAACTGCTCTTCAAATGCTTCGCATTAATATTCCGATTTTTGCGAAAGATGAAATACCGATTATAAAACGAGATCTGTTTTTCTTCAGGACGCATAAAGAGAGCAGATCCGTATTCATTGCGAGTCTGCTGCTGCGTCTGCGTTTGCGTTTGCGATTTTTGCTTACATTCAATCTCCATCTGATGAAACATCCCGTCAAATGTCTCTGTTCCATCTGGCATTGGAAATGTCAATGTAGTCGCGGCCTCTTCTGGTGTAACCAAATCAAAACCATAATTCTCTAATAATTGTGTCAAATATTCGAAGTTCACAAGGTATTCTACTGTATTCTTGTTGATGGACTCCTGAAACACCTCAATTTCATATCCGATACTGCTGCTATCCGGTTCAAATTCAGCCTGGTGATACTTTTTACGAACCGACCATATTTTTCGGGGGTCGCTTTCTCCTCCGACCGCACTGCCACCCGTGCCTTCCATCACACTGATTTCACCACCGTTTTCTAAACGCGACAACGCCTGAAAGATACGAACGCCGTCAAAGCACGTCCCGATGAAATACCCGCCCAATTTTGTACACTCGGATACATTTTGAAGGAAGGTATGAAGTTTCAGGATATTCTCGAAGAAGTAGTGAATCGCGAATTGGACGGAGCAAATATCAAACCCGTCAGCTGCGCGACCGTAATGCGGATAAACACCGCGACCTAATATGCTCGCATCCTTGGCTCCTTCACCGAATATCGCACGGGTGATTAACCTGTATCTCTCGCTGATTGCGGCTTGACCCGTTCGCATTTCTTTACTGCTATCCCCGTGGATAAAGATCGCCGCGGGAACATTATGTTTCGTCTTTTTGATATCCAGATACCTAGCACAGACCCCGTCGAATTTATGCTCTAGATTATCCTTGGAATAATCAATCCCGAAGACGAATCCGAGTTTCGCCGCAATCCATTTGGGTAAATCACCGCCTTTTCCCACCGCGAAATCGATGAGTGTATTTCCCGGTTTTGCGACACTTAATATCAGCTTACGTTTCACATATAAGTTATGGAAATCACGGAGACTCTTGGTGAGTGTTTTGATTTTTGCGCCGCCGCCGATATCATATCCACCGCCGCCGCCGCCCCCCGAAGCGGAATGATTGTAGTAAACATCATCATTGACGAGTTCATCAGGAATATCTTCACCTGTCATTATCATCTCTGGTGTAATCGCATTGTGGATGGAATGCCAGTTGCTATTGGCGACGTGATATGCGTTTCCATAATTCTTTCCACCGGCACGATACTCGGCAGTCTTATCGTGACGAACACGAAGAGGTACCCAACGCCAATTTACCGGTTTTGTTTCATCGTAACTGAATTCAACTATCGTTTCATCTTGAATAATATCATTTTCAAGCGTCATCATTTGGCTAACACCTGCTTCATCTGGGCGTAACATAATATTACATATATGAGCGTCATTATCATACGGATATGTAGGATAAAACGGTGCTGGTTTATATGCGTCGGTTGAGGATTCGTCTACGACAGACAACCCGCCACCGGCTCCACCGTGCCCGGCACCACCGTGCCCGTGTCCGTGACTCTGCGATGCGTGCCCTTCAATCACAGATACACACGGATTAATATATCCGTGCTTCCGCTCATCATAACCTACACGCAATACAAGCGTTTTATATTGCTGGATTTGAACCGACCGTGACATATCTAGCCCGGATTTAAATATATTACTGACAAGGTCCTCATTATCATCCCCCTTTTTGGTTGTAACCAGAAAATCGATTGTATTCATATTCGCCGGCTTCCACTTGAACGAATAATTCCAGGTTGTTTTATACAGAGGTCCCGCATTCCCATCATTGCGTGTATTACTGCCAACACCGCAGTCAAGTGGCGTAAATATAAGTCCATCTGTATGATATTCAAATTGATGCTCCGCACACTTTCTTAAAATAGATGCGCAACCATCAAATATGGTCTTTCCGCCGCCTCCTCCAGATGCCGCCGCCGCCGTCGCCGATGTCGTCGTGACTTCGAAATGCTTGTACTCAATACGTATCGGAGACAATGATTCCGCACCACCAGATACACATTTCGATTGAAGGTTCTTGACGACGCTTATAAGCAACGGTAGTCGGAAATTCGTAAGAACCTCTTCTTCGTGAATGGGGTAAAACAACCTTGCTCGAACATCGGACTTATGGACGTAATAAACATCAAATGCGAGATACAAGTTGATGAAATCCCCGTTTTTGTTATGAATGATATGCTCCCCGTCAAGTAGTGTATTGTGTAACTTGGAATTTAAAGACACCGCGCCGGTAAATTGAATGTTCATATTCGTATCGATCAAGTAGATACGCCCGGTTTTTGGTGCGACAAACAAGAGTTTACGTTGTCCGTCTGCCTTTTCAGTCACTGAATAATTCGTGCGAATATTCGGAACTTTTGAATCCGGGTTTACTGGACGCACATTATACATTTGGAGTGTAAATGATGACGGACCGATAAAGTGCTTGGGTCGTAGCTGGATTCCACCACGCCCACTCTCCCCCGCCGCCGCCGCCGCAGCCGATGCCAATTCTTTTGCGTGACGCTCTTTCTCTTCTTTCTTTTCCGCTTCAGGATCGTCGTCACTACGGCTTCGACGACGGCTTCGACGCTCTTCATCGGAATCAGACTCTGAATCGGACGCTCCGGCTCCGGCTCCGGCTTCATCGGGATGAATAAGTGTATAATATCGTCGTTGAGTATTGCGTATTTCCGCCGACGAAACCGGGTAATTCGTTTCTTGAATACCTGACAATACCATTTTTATGACACGGCGTATGGTATCCAGTAAATATTTGGGATGGGTAAATGATGTCCCAGGACCGACGAGTTCATTGTTCACCTCAATCTCAATTTCATACCGGGTGGGACTTTCAAGAACTTTAGATGTGTCAAACGTAGAAGCGGAAATATATCCGGTTCGGTCTCTTTGTGACTCTTTCACGACACTCAAATCAATCTGAAAGGGCAGGTCTGGGTGTATCATTGTTGAACGATTAATGTATCGAAACGTCTTCTTATTATCGTTCCACGTTTTTATAATCGACCGTGCGAGCGTGGAAGTATTTGCGATACGTTTCTCACGTTGATAACTTACCTTGAAATTGAAGTCATCAAAGATGACTGGATGGATGGATGTGTCCTGTCTTGGCGTTGCTTCGCCGCCGCCGTCGCCCGCGCCCGTGCCCGCACCCCCCGCGCCAGGTTTGCGAGCATACATCTTCTGCGTGAATAATACGTATTTCTCATCCGGCATATTTGTTTTACAATACTTCTGGACATCATTGATTCCGTGGATTTCCGCCCGAATAAGCGACAGTTTGGTCTGTCCTGTGCGAGAATCAACGTATTCGTTTTGTATTTTCAACGAATATGCGTTCTTTTTGGAAAAGCTGAATCCGGACGCCAGTAACTTCTTGATGACATTATCAAAATTCTGTTTCGTGGTTGGTTGATTTCCGCGAGTTCCAAACCGTATCTCTAATTCAGGTATTCCATCGGTTTTATCCAATAGACCGTCTAAATACGACGACACAATATTGGAAAATTCTGACTGCTTATCCGATGACGCAAAGGATCTCGGCATTCCACTATATATATGAATAGGAAATTATTTATACACTTATTCATATATCTATTATATTTTTTCAATTTTATCCTGGGCGTTCGCATTCGATTCGGCTCACTCACTGATTCGATTCCATTCCATTCCATTCCATTCCATTCCATTCGGCTCACTCACCGATTCCATTCGATTCCATTCCATTCCATTCCATTCCATTTCATTTCATTATCATCTGAACTATCTCTTCATACAACTCCGATTTCGTTTTCTTCTTCTCGCTCACGATGGATCCAAATTCGCCCAATACAACCTTTGTTTCAGATATTTCTAATTTTCTACATATGTCAATAAGGTCCTGAAGTTTGTACGCAGATATCGAACGTATAGGTGATGTTATATTTTCCATACTCCAGTATTTCTCTCTTACGTTTCCCAGAAACGCGGTTTTATCACGCACACTCATTCCAATATATACTCCAAATTTGCCCCGGATTTTCTCCAAGATAAATGTATTCTTGTCATTATCCGAACGCCCCACTTCAAAGATTTTGCGGTCTTGAATAATACACACCGAGAGATTATAACATACGGCGATTGCCTGGAATGTTTCCAGGTTGATATATGGTTTATGAACAAGGCTCTCTTCGACAGATGAAACGCTTATTTTATGTGGTTTCAATAGCACCTTCTTCGTGCGAATATATTCCACCATTTGGAACTTAAAGGTGTTCGATTCAATGTAATGATTTTCAACACAATCGAATTTTTCAATGCCGTGAATCATAATATAAGCACACCATAACAGTGTATCATTTTTTACATTTGGAGTATACAGAACGTTTGATGTGGATACTACATTCACCTCGGGTGGCGTCGGTAGCGTCGGTGGCTGCGGCGTCGGTAGCGTCATCACCGGTTCACTACTGCTACT
>JBIPNK010000087.1:0-10735 GCA_044373365.1 Chitinophagaceae bacterium | reverse complement strand
ATCGGTGCCTGGGCTTCTTGGGTGTAATACTGAACAAACTTACGCTTGTCTGTCTTGGCTTGGATCTTACTGCAATACAGCAAACCCTGCTCTGCCATCAGCCTATAAACCTTTTTCCTGTTGATCAAAAAACCTTCCTGCCGAAGACAAGAACTCATCACCCGGTATCCGTAGTCAACAAACTCAATGCCCAGGATAAACTTTACAGCAAGTATCACGCTGATATTACTGATCTCGTTTCCATCCCTCATCAAAGTATGAGTCGATGGCTTCCGGCCTTGTTTTCCCGATTTACATCGGTAATAGAAGCTACTCCGATTGACGCCACACCAATGCAACATCCGACTAACCTTTATCTTACTTTCAAAGAGCTGGATACAGGATTTTACATCCTGTACCTTTAACGGCTTTTTTTTAAAAGCTCGGTTTTGAACTCAAGCTCCAAAGCCTGGTTTGCAATGATCCGTTTTAAGCGTTCATTCTCTGATTGTAACTGCTTCACTTCCGGATCAATGCTGTGGTACTTGGGCTGCAAGCCTGATATCCCATCATGGTTGAACTCCCTCTTCCAACGATGGAATAACGATTGTGCAACATTGTGCTTGCGAAGGGTCTCAGTAATCCCATACTGATCCGCTTCCTGGATGAGTTGAAGCTTCTGTTCAACACTCCAACTTCGACGTTTTGTACTCATGGTTCCCTAAATTTAATGTTCTAAACTGAATTAAAAAATCAGTCCAGTCATTTAGGGGGCTAAGACAGTATACCATATTTCTATGTTTTTGATACTCTAATCAATTTGTCACTCATATTTTGTTATTTTAATGATATAAATACTCAGATGGATACTCAAAATGCATTTTATCATTTGTTTCTAAAAATTGCACTTATCAGTTGAACTCAGCGATTATTATTGTGCACTTTCAGGGGTATTTAATGGGCGTTTTTAAGGGTAGTTCTTAGCTGTTGACATAGCATTATCAGCAAATTGTTGCCACAGCGCTAAGTTCATTTAGTAGGAATACGCTGCTTTGCAGAAAACAACTATATTTATTGAGAACCTATCATAAACCTCGCAAAAAATTGCTGCGATAAAATCATCGCGGACAGTACTAATTGTCTAATAGCTATTGAAAAAGAATTCATGAAAAAAAATATTATTGTAGCACTTCTGTGCATCACTTCCGGTATACATGCACAGCAGATTGTTTTGGAAAATAACCTAGTACAACGGACTTTGTCTTTCGACGGAAAAGTGTGGCGTACCAGTAAATTTTTCAATAAAAAATACAACCAATCATTGGTTGTAAAAAGCGATGAATTGGCGATTCTGCCTATGCAGGAAGAAAAGCTGTATTCCATTTCTGATTTTACTGTGATTGATCAACCTCAAACGGGTACAACAGGAGACACCAGTTATATTGTCATCAGGTATAAGCCCCGTCCTGAAACTTGGATTAGCGAAGCTTTGCCTCAATTGATGTCTATAAAATATTATATCGTAAAAGACGAACCTTTCACCCGTAAAAGTATTTCGCTTGTTTACGATAAGCCCGCCACTGTTGACCGCCTGGAGGTGGAACGCTTTACTGTAAACAAAGCAGCAACCGGCGGCGGCAGGGGAGAGCCGGTATTTGTAAATGGACAATGGTTCTTCGGACTTGAATACCCTGCAGCATATACCCGGCATACAGATGGCAACACACCTAAATCCTTTGGCCGCAGTTACGACAGTGTAGGCAATTATAGTTTCATCAGTTTAGAAGGCCGGGATATAGAACCTCATCCGGCAAAAGGCATGATCCGCCTGATGCATTTTCCCGGATATGCTATTGCGTCGGCAGAAAATAAATTTCTACTAACCACCAAAACAAGTATTGCAGGATGCACCATAAAGGGCCAATCGATCGAAGGGGCTTTCATGAATTATTTAAGTACCGTCTGGAAGTCCCCACGTTCATTTTTACATTACAACAACTGGTTTGAACCCAAAGCCAAAGACCTGAGCGGCGATGGGCTGATTGATATCTGGCGGTCATTTAAAAAAGAGATTGGTCCATATGGTATAAAAATGAATGCAATGGTAGTGGATGACGGCTGGCAAAACAGGAAATCTATCTGGGAGCCTTCTCCGAAATATTTTCCGAATGGATACAAAGATGTGAAGGCGTTGAGCCAAAAACTGAATAACGAAGGTGTTGGTTTTGGCTTATGGTTATCGTTAAATGGTTATACGAATGATATTAACTGGGGCGTTGAACATGGATATAAAGAAGCTCAGCGTAATAAATATTTTTCCCGGTATGGTAGGAATTATAGTTTATCGGCTACCCAGTATAAGAATGAGGTCTTGGAAAAAATACCCTTCATTGCAAAGGAAACAGGCGCCATTTATTACAAGCATGACTTTAATGTGTTAAGCGATTCAGGCGATGGCAATAATCATCCTGCTACTGACAGGCATGGACATGAAGCATGTATGGATGCAACCATTGAAATCTTGCTTGCCACCAGGAAATTAAACCCCGACATTTATCAAAACCTGACCAACTGGGTTTGGTTTTCTCCTTGGTGGTTAAACTATGCTGATTATTTGTGGATGCTGGCCGGTGATGACGGCACGAATGCCAACTGGCCGGAAATTTCTACACGTGCCATGGCAAGCACCGATCGTGATACCTATATCTGGCGCATGTGGGGTAATCCTAACGACCGTCCCTTGGTTCCCATATCCCGCCTGATGACGCATGGAATTATTAAAACCAGTAATGGCCGTATGGAAAGCAAGGAAGATAACCTGCAGGATTGGTTAGATTATGTACTGATGCATTACGGCCGTGGCACGCTGCTGAAAGAATGGTATATTTCTCCTGAAGTATTGGAGCCGGAGCATTGGAAAGCACTGTGCACGGTCCATAACTGGGCGACTGCTCACCAGGCAGCATTGAATAACACCGTATTTATTGGAGGCCGGCCTGATGAAGGGAATGCCTATGGTTATATTGGATGGGATGGAGAAAAAGCTGTGCTGGTGGCACGCAATACGCAGGCCAATCCTCAAAAACTCATTATTCCCTTTAATTCCTCAACGGGTTTCTATCAATCTTTGAATAAATCTTATTTCGCCAAAGTAGTGTATCCGTACCAAGATATTTATCCCACTACTTTTATCTCAGGTAAACCCATCGAAATTATTTTGCCCGGTTATGCTACTATGGCCTTTGAACTGCAAAAAGGTGAAGCCAGTAAAAGTAAATTACAACCGGAAAAAATGCAGTTTACAACCCAAAAAAACGGTGGCCATCCTTATACATCTGTTTTTATCCCTGCCAACGCAAAAGGCCGCTGCGATTTGTTGGTCATTGGCTATCCATCTGTTCCAAAAATAACAATCAATGGTGATAGTGCGACAAGCTACCGCAAAAGCAAAGCTGCTATCAATAAATTTGCTAATTATGCCAAGGCAGGCATGCCCAGTGATAAAGCCAATGCATGGAATATGATTGCTGTTGACCTGTCGAAATATGCAGGAAAAACAATAAAGATTGAATATGGCAACGCACAAGGTTTTGAATGTTATTTACTTGCCGAACAAACGGTAAATGCTCCGCTGGCAATACAAGCCAATGATTTGCTTTGGCCCATAACAAACGATACGAGGAGGCAAACAATGAGGTTGTATTAAAATTGTTGTTGATAAATGTTTGCTTGCTTACAATGAGAACACGAAGCGATTGTATATCCATCTGCTGGAATGGCCTTGTAAATCATTACATTTACAGTGGTATTAGTGAAAATTTAAATATGCTCAATATATCGGTATGAAAAAAATATTTACAATTGGTGCGGCCTTTTATTTTTTGTTCTTTCAGTTTCCGCTTCATGCACAGGATGTGGTTAAAGCGTCTGGATCATTAATAAAAAGAATGGTGCCAACGCATGCAAAATATTTTGTAGTGGAACAAATTTCTGCTGATGATAATAAGCAGGATGTATTTGAAATAGAATCTGTCAACAATAAAATTATATTGCGTGGCAACAACAGTATTTCTATTGCATCAGCGCTTAACTGGTATTTAAAATACTATTGTCATGTGCAGCAAAGCTGGTGTGGCGACAATATGGATTTGCCGGATGTATTGCCGAAGGTAAAAGAGAAAGTACATATCCTTTCTCCTTATAAAGAAAGAGTGTACCTGAATTATTGCACCTTTAATTATTCTATGAGCTGGTGGAATTGGGAACGCTGGGAAAAGGAAATTGACTGGATGGCAATGAAAGGGATCAATATGCCATTAGCGGTAACTGGGCAGGAAGCTGTTTGGCAAAATACTTTAAGAAAATATGGAATGAGTGATGATGAGATACGTTCTTTTTTAGTAGGTCCCGCATATTTCGCCTGGCAATGGATGACGAATATTGAAAGTATTTTCGGGCCATTGCCGCAACAATGGATTGACCGCAGCATTGAGCTGGGAAAGAAAATTTTACAAAGAGAAAGGGAGCTGGGCATGACGCCTATCCTGCAGGGCTTTACTGGCTATGTACCCATTAAGTTGATGGAAAAACAACCACAGGCAAATATTGTAAAAAAGCCAATTTGGTTTTATGTAGGGGCGGGTACGGCTCAATTAGATCCACTCGATCCCTTGTTCTCAAAAATGAGTAAAACGTTTTTGGATGAACAAACAAAACTGTTTGGGACCAATCACATTTATGCAGCAGATCCATTTCATGAAGGTAAACCACCTAAAGATGGCGACGAATATTTAGCAGCAGTTGGTAAAGCCATTTATGAAACTACGGTTTCAGTTGACTCGCAAGCCATCATTGCCATGCAAACATGGAGTATGCGTAAACCAATAGTGCAATCCATTCCACAGGATAAAATCTTAATGCTGGATTTGAACGCTGCCAAATGGAAAGGCAGTGAGGCATTTTGGGGAAGGCCCTGGGTTGCAGGTATTATTCATAATTTCGGGGGCAATACCGCTATGGGTGGAGACCTGGATGCGGTACTTGGCCGCTATCCAGCACTGCTTGCCAATGAAGCAACAAAACAATTTCAGGGCATAGGGATGTTTCCCGAAGCCATTGAACATAACCCGGTGATATATGAGGCCGCTAGTGAAATGGCTTGGCACACAAAAAAGCCCGATACTAAAGAATGGTTGTATGATTATTTAAGATCCCGTTATGGAAGTTTGGATACTAATACCAAAACTGCCTGGGATACCTTGTTGAATACCGCCTATGGAAAACAAGTGGGCGGGGTAACGAAAATGGAGACCTCTATTTGTGCAAGGCCCGCGTTACAAGTAAATGGAGCTTCGCCCAATGGAGCATTGAACAGCGAAAAAAATTATCGTTTCAAAAGTTTATGGAATGCGGTCGCTTTATTGAAAAATGCATCAGCACCTGTAAAAAGTAAAGACACCTATAAATATGATTTGGTTGATTTGATGCGCCAATGTTTAGCGGACCTTGCTATTCCCATTCAGCAACAAATGGCGGATGCCTATAGAAATAACAAGCCTGATTCATTTGCCTTTCACAGCAAACAGTTTTTGGATTTGATGGATGATTTCGATGAATTGCTTGGCACAAGGAAAGAGTTTTTATTGGGTGCTTGGATTACCAATGCAAGAGCCATTGGTATAACAAAAGCGGAAAAGGATCTCTATGAAAAAAACGCAAGAGGTTTGATTACAACATGGGGACCCTATGACCCCAATGCCATACAGTATGATTATTCCGCAAGGCAGTGGAATGGTATGGTAAGTGATTTTTACAAACCCCGGTGGACTAAATTCATTTCATTTTTGAATACCGAATTTAATAAAGACTCCTCCTCCCGCTATAAAGAGGAAAACGTCAATAATCGTTATAAACGTCCACGAAATGAAGCGAATGATTTTTATAAAATGATCTCTAAGTGGGAAGCGGATTGGGGAAAAACACATAATTCTAAATTGCTTGTAATACCGAGGGGAAATGAAATAGCACTTGTTGAAAGGTTGTATACTACATGGAAAACAGTAGCAGATAAAGTATATAAAGCAAACTGATTATTACAGATTTAACTATCCGCAGGGATTCCTGCAATTAGATGTATGAAACAGAAATTGATAATAATATCCCTAATCTGCAGTTTTGCAATTTTTGGTATATCAGGTAAATCGTTCCAATCGCCTGTTATAACAATGGAAAAATTATTATACGAAATGATTGATAGAAATATGTTGGCCCGATTTCCAAAAAATGATTACCAATGCCTTCAAGCAAGTTCGTATAATAGGGAATCCGTTTCACCAGATCTTCCTGGTTGGTTTGCCGATAGCGATGGAGTTGGTTTTATCAGAACAGAAACAATTAATGGAAAGACCGAATGGATCTTGATGGAAGACGAAGGCCCTGGTTGTGTGACCCGTATTTGGGCAGTTTGCTTTTATTATGGTCTTAATAACTTAACTGGAGCAAATATCAAGTTCTACTTGGATGGATCTAAGGAACCTGTGATCAATACCAATTTCTTTAAGTTGGTTAAAGGGTACGATTTTATCGGCAAGCCTTTTGCCGATTCAACTGCCAGGGCAGGGGTTTTAAATTTTCCTATTCCATATGCAAAGAGCTGTAAAATTACGATGGATCAAAAGGCCTTTTACAATATCATCAATTTTCGAAAATATTCTAAGGGAACCCGTGTGCAAACTTTTACTATGGATGATTTTAATAAAACAAAAGAGCTGAGGGGAAAGGTTGCCCATGAATTATTAACTTGTCCAGATGCCAATGGGAAAGTGATGGAACTAAATAAAATCATTGATGCAGGAAAAGACCTCGTTATCAACCTGCCCAATGGTAGTAATGCAGTAAAACAATTGGAGATATCCTTCAATAGCAAGGATAATGTTGATTCCTTATTGCATTCATTGGTTCTTACAGGCGATTTCGACAATGAACAAACGGTTTGGGTACCTTTGGGGAATTTCTTTTCTAATAATGGTAAAGGTCGTCCTTACCAAATGTGGGAACGAAGCCTGCATAGTGATGGAACTATGGTGTGTCGATGGGTAATGCCCTACCAGTCAACGGGCTTTATTCGATTAAGGAATTTTGGTAATTTTAAGGCAAATGTACATTTTAAAGTGGTTACCGATAAATGGAGATGGGACAACAATTCCATGCATTTTCACGCAACTTGGCGTATGGATGACCCTTACCCTACATTCCCGCTTTTTGATTGGAATTTTCTGGAAGCAGAAGGGAAAGGTGTTATTGTTGGGGATGAGATGACCGTATTAAATCCAAAAGAAGGCTGGTGGGGTGAAGGTGATGAAAAAATTTATATTGATGATGATTTTGAGCGCAAATTTCCTTCTCATTTTGGAACAGGAACCGAGGATTATTATGGATGGGCAGGCGGTAAAGTACCAACGCCTAATGATGAATTTTCAAAACCTTTTGTCGGCAATATCATTGTAGGGAATCCAAAAGCAATGGGTTATAATGTATGCGCCCGAACGAGGGTGTTGGACGCAATTCCCTTTAAACGAAAAATTAAATTTGACATGGAAGCTTCCAGTGGAACCCGTTCTACCTGGTTCTTACTTCAATATTCCCAAACTACTTTCTGGTATGCTATACCTGGAGTAAAACACAACCGTGCGCCATTGCCAAATATGGTATCAAAGCCATTACCAACATTAGCTTCACTTCAGAAAATGGTTGAAGAAGGTAAAAACAAAAAATATATGGTATCAGGAGCTTTTGAAGCGGAAATCTACAACCTGTCTTCCAAAAGTACAGGCGTAGTCGAAAACTATGAAGAAATACCAATCTGGGGCGATATTAGTAATGGTGCCCTTAAGTCTTTATGGTTTGAAAATAAAGGTGATTTTGCTGAAATAAAATTAACCGAGCAATTCACAAAAGCCAGTGTTCGCATGAGTGCAGCAGTTGGCAAGAAATGCGGACTTTTTGATATTTATGTGAATGGTATCTTGAAGACCTCTCAGGATTTTTACGCTGAACATGCAGGAATTACGACTCCCTTAATTCAACTAGGGGATAACGATCCGGTAAATACTGCTTATACTTTTCGATTCGTTTACAAAGGGCAAAGTCCAAAAGATAAGACTTCAAAAAAGAAATGTGCTTTAGGAATTGACTATTTCCTGATCCAGAATAACATTAAATAACAAGTCGATTTGAGGATACACTTGCCCCTTTAGACGAAATAAATAAAGGCCTGAGGAGGACATTTAATACTAACTGCGAGACAAAAAATGCATGATCAGATTTTTTAACTGTTAATTCATTTTTTATTCTCGTCTATCGTTTCTGTTCGTACTACTCCCCTAAATTGAAATTCAAGTTTGGGAGGTTCTTCACCAATAAATTCGCAATCAGAAACCACCTTGTGAGAACCAATATTAATTGAAGGAAGAGGAGAATTAAGTTTAAGAACACTAACCTGCCTTCCCCTTGCGTTGGTGATCCTAACTTGTCCATCTTTACTGCATACCATTGATTCGCCTGCTTTCAATTCAACGGGTAAAAGAATTTCCTTATAGTTATCAAACTGCAGTCTGATGTTTTTGGCAGAACCAGTTTTGCCACTCGCGTAGATGCGGATTTGAAGTGGCTGTGTCGGCCAAGTTTGATCGTAATCAAAAGCAGTTGCAGTTGGCTCTCCAGGTTGCCGAATATAATTCTCCCGCACAAAAACCGGAGACGTATTGGATTCCGTAATCTGCCATTGTTTTTCTCCCATCCTTCCAAGATGAAATTCCTTCTTGGTATCCTTCAACCTTTCCCGTTGTTCTGGAGAAAACAGGTTCCGGTGTCGTGCCGTTTCCCAATGATTGATCGCAGCAAGCAGGGTGTCACTATTTGGATTGTTTCGCAACGCAGCTGGGTTGGCAACCATCGCAAAGCCTGCGGAGTACCCTGATGCCCGGGCCAGCATCCATTCCATCTCCTCCATCGTTGTATTTTCTGTCATCAAATACCAGCCGAGCATATGAGGCATGAAATTTCTTTCAAACAAAGCTTGATTGTCTATCCTGTACTGCTGCATGCTTTCCCTGAAACCACCATACCAGGGCTCGCCCCAGTTATACGTTGACCCCATATGCCAGTAAAAGGTCTTGCTATTGCTGGTTCCGCAGATAAACTCATGCTTCACATTATCAAGAACATCCTTGGCGAAAAGCTCTAGCGCATAGTCTCCATGCCCGGATGCCAACCCACCTTCGTGTCCGTCGAAATCAAAATGTTGTAAACCTGTCACATTGATAAAGTCAGCAAACTTTCTGGCTACTTCCCTTTGCATATCAATGTTTGGAAAGAATACTTTGTAAGCATGATCAAAAAGTTTACCAGCCTCGGTTCCCTTTGCGTGGGCAGCTGGCACTGTACCAAAAGCGCCTCGTTGGCAATCCAGTAATGTAAATGGGGAACTTTTGGACACTTCCTTATATCGGATGATCTCGTCCCCGATCCGAACAGAATGGAGGGCATCGTAATTCAATTGCCGAAAAATATCTGGCGACTCCACCACAATTTCCGTGGTGTTGGCGTCAATACTGTTGACAATTTTTGTGGTTCCCGTAACACTCAACCTCTTATCAGGAACAGGCGTTACATAAGGATCATTTGTGTTGATAAAATTGCTCAATATGTGTACGCCCAGCAGAATTCCTGCTGCTTTTGCTTTGTCATTGCTTGCTTTCATGCTTTGCCAGCCATTAGGAAATTGCGGTTTATCCAACACAAAATGCCCCCAGCTTTCAAATGGCCCAGAATGGTAGAGTGACATCAGGCCCGCCTTTTTTGTGTAGCCGATCATAGAATCTACATTCTGCTCGGAGAACGAAGATATCATGTACGACCTGCTGAAATAGGGTGATTTCTTAAACCAAACGCCGTTCATGGTAGGATGTGGTAACCCTTCAGCCAATTCAATATCTTCAATCCTGTCAAGCGTGGAAGGCTCCTGGCAACTAAACAAAGCGATTTTACTGCCAACAATGGTCTCCCCTTTGAGAGGATCTACCTTCATATTTTTTACAGCTCCATTCCATGCATCTACTGTTCTTTGCCTGTCTCTATTGATAGAATATGCCTGCAATGAGGATCCCCAGGGGCGGTTTACGGCAGCAAGACCCCGGGAAAAGGTGCTTCCTTCCTGGTTAGGCATTGCGCCGCCAAGTGTCTTTATATTCAGTACCTGCAGACCCAAAGCCAAATCCTTTTGCCTAACCACCCCAATTACCTCTCCCACAATGCTTGAAACTACGGTGGGATATGGACCCCAGATCACGGCTTCTATTTTTTTGGCAGGTTCCGCTTTTACGATCTCGAATACGAGATGACTCTTTTTCTTAGATACAACTACGTCAACAATAAACCCTTCGTTAAATCTTAAAGCCAATTTACCGGTGGCATTCTGGTAGGTCACCTGTGCAGGTGACAAATTTTTTCCATTGACCACCAAACTAAGTAAAAAACAGGTCGTGTCTTTGCTCAGGTAATTGGCATTTGTCCTGAGGTTCCCAAGATGGGTGACCTGTCCGGCATTATCAATTTTCAGAAGCAACTCATCCGCAGTGAAGGATATTTGAGCCCAGCTGACCGCTGTGAACAGCCAACTCAAAAAAATGATACACAGCGACTTCGGCATGTTATAAAGGATTAAAAGATAAACATATAATTAGTGGAATACGATACC
>JBIPNK010000090.1:0-10273 GCA_044373365.1 Chitinophagaceae bacterium | reverse complement strand
ACTGCAAGGGATCGAAACTTCCGCCGGGCCAACCATTGGTTTGTTTGAGCTTCAGATTTCTCGCCATCACGGCTTGTGGCAAGTCGAAGAAATAATACCTATCCTGGAAATTGATTTTGGTGCCGCTTCGGCCCGGAGCATCTGAAAATTCCTCAACGCTATATACCTGGGTGTTGAAGTAGTTCTGATACACTGCAGGATTGTTCAGGTCGATAGAGCCATCAAGCACCCTGTTCTCCAGTGCCCTGCGATCACTGAGGAGAGTGTTATCCGTAGTGACCAGGTTGTCAAAAACAGCAGTCTTTGTAATAAAATATCCCTGTCTTTCTGTCCCGTTGATTGTGCTGTACAAACGCCGCCTGCGCATATCGATTGGTCTCTTGTTCTCAAAAGCCAATTCGATCATGCGCTCATCAAGAACCGCATTCCTCATAGAAAGCTTATTTCCTTCCAGTCCTGCCGCCAAGCCGTACCTGCTATCCCGGTTTTCAATGCCTGCACGCTGACGCAACGCATATAAAAGGGTAAGCGCTTCTGCCCCTTTTCCGACTTCGTTTGCAGCTTCCGCCAGATTCAACAGCAGTTCGGCATAGCGCATTTCTATCCATGGTACGGTACTGTTGCGAGCCTGTGTGTTATCATAGTCTTCCCTGATCCCTTTCCTGACCTGAAAACCTGTGAAAGTGATAGCCCTGTCAGCTTCAAGATTGGTAGAATTATTCTGAAAACTCCAGTAAAGAGGACTGGTTTTAAAAGGAGCTGGATCCCTGATGGGAAAATTAGCCCCGTTCCAAGCCACGGTTGCAGCGAGACGAGGATCCCTGTTTCTCCAAAATACAACAGGGTTGTAGGCATAGAAAGATGTTGCATCAGTGATTTTTTTACCATCACGCTGCGGGAAGGTATTGACCAGCTTTACCGTTGCATTGTCTAAGCGTCCACCGCCAAGTCCAGGCTGGAAAGGCCTTGCAAAGGCATCTCTTGTGTGGAATATGTCTGAATTGTAAAGCCTGACCCAAATGATCTCACGGTTGGCAGACCCGTCGTCAAACCAAAGACCACTGAAACTTGAATTCAACCCTTTGCCCAATCCATCAAGATTGGTTTTTGCAGCGACCAAAGCTTCATAAGCAGCCTGCCACCTGCCACGCGACTGGTTGGGATCAAATTGCTCGCTGGCATAATGAAGCAGAATACGTCCCTTGTAAGCCATGGCAGCCCCTTTGTATATTCTTCCGAAATTTTCACCCGTGTAGCTATCTGGCAATAAACTGATGGCTTCGTCAAGGTCCTTAACAATTTGCGTCACACACGCTGAGGTGCTACTCCTGGGGAGGTCGTACTCATCTGAGAGCTGTTGCTCATTGAGGACCAATGGCACACCTCCATAAATGACCACCAACTGCCAGTATAGATGGGCCCGGAAGAATAGGGCCTGACCCCGCATTGGATCAGAGATAAGCTTATCGATTGTACCCGCTTTCAATCCGTCTAGGAAAATATTAACTTCGCGAATTTGACTGTAAAGGGCTGTATACTGGTTCTGGGTAAAATCCAGCAATCGACCGTACATCAGATCGTTCCTACCGGCGGATTCGTCTGAGTTTGCTGATGCACCCACCTGCCATGTTGGGTTGGCAACCACATAGATCCTGTTTAAGTTCGCCAAGGCCAGGGAGGGATCGTTCAACACCTTGTCGCTTGTGATATTGGACAAGTTGGTCTTATCCATGACTTTCTCACAGGAGCTGATCAGGATGATGCTTAAAAATATAATCGGTATAAGGAAAATTGATTTCTTATTCATATAAATTGACTTTTAGAGTGACAATTGGATACCAATGCTATGTGTCCTGTTGATGGGGAGACCTTCACCCTGTAGTTCCGGATCCCACTCTTTGATCTTGCTTTGTATAAAGAACAGGTTCATGCCATTGTAAAAGACTGATGCATTCCTGATACCTGCTTTTTTTGACCACTGCTGGGGCAATGTGTAGGCTACATTCAGGTTCCTCAATCGGGCAAATGAAGCGTCACGCAGCCAAAAAGTTGAAGCCTGCTCAATAGAATTGCCATTGGCACCACTGCGTACGAAACGGGGCATAGCTCCATTGGGGTTTGTGTCGGGTTCAAAGGCATCGTTCCACCATGCCCAGCCTCCTTCACTCACCTGATCAAAATTGAACCTTCCGGTTGCAGGCACCAGCTTTTTAAATCCGGCAAACCCTTGTGCAAATGCTTCAACACTTAAGTTTTTATAACGAAAACCCAAGGTAAAGCCATAATTCAACGCAGGAGTACTTCTATTTGCGATCCATGTTCTGTCATTCGCATCCACCTTGCCATCCGGTGTATCTCCTTTAGGATCAGCTAATGCGTTTCCCCTGATATCACGGAGCAACACCATGCCCAAATAAGGCTGGTTGTTGTTAAAAGTATAGCCACTGGCGAGTAACTTGTCCAGTTGCGCTTGAGACCTTAAAACACCATCAGCAATATATCCAAAGATCCTATCCGAGTTGAACCCTGTTTGGCGGTTAAGGTCTCGTTCTGGTATTTCGTCAAACTGGGTAATCTTGTCTTTGGCGCTTCCAAGGTTGAATCCAATGTTGAAGCTTCCATTCTTGCCCAAATCATCACGGTAATTGGCAGAAAATTCTATACCCTGTACATTTAATTCACCATAGTTTACCCTTGGAGGTGCAGAACCCAATTCAACAGGAACAATTGATATCCGCTGGGAGTACATATCAAACCTAGTGTTCCTGAATACCTCCAATGTAGCGGTTAATTTATTCTTCAGGAAAGCCATATCCAAACCAAGATTGTACATATCTGACTTATCCCAGGTTGCATTGCTGGAAGGATACCCTCCCACATTGATGACTGTATTTGAGGCATTGGCGTCCCCAAGTACCAGAGAGTTGGCCGGTGTTTGAACGGAATAACCCGCCAGGTAAGCATACGCAGGATACTCATTACCTCCGGTAATATTATCATTGCCGGTTCGTCCAACTGACCCCCGCAGTTTCAAATAATTCATGAATTTTACGTTCTGGAAAAACTTCTCTTCACTGATCACCCAGCCTGCTGAAACAGAAGGGAAGGTCCCATATTGCCGTCCCGGCGCAAAAGCAACCGATCCATCGTACCTAACAGAAGCATCCAGATAGTACCTGTTCATAAAACTATAGCCCACGGTTCCAATATAGGACAGCCTTCCTACTTCAAATTGCTGACCCGTAAAATCCCTGTCCTCCAGTCTTGGGGAGGTTGCGAAAAGCTGCTGAACGTCAGGAGAAATCAAATTTCTTCGGATGCCGTTAAACTGGTCCCTTTTTGATTCTGACTGCTCGTAAATGAGCATGGCTTTAAACCCGTGGTCACCGAACTTTCTGTCATAGTTCACTCTTGCATTCAACTGATAGGCATTGTCCATTACGGAGGTCTTGGCCAAAGAGTTTTGGTTCACGCCTGTAAATCGAGTAACCCTGGTACCGACCACTTTGTTTGATAAGTCAAATGGATTGTTGGGATCGGCTTCAAATGTATAATCAACAAGTGGCTGTTGCCAGGTAGTATTGATGTTCAGCAACTGTCGGTTGTTGTAGGTCAAGCCAGCGCTCAAGCCTTTGACAAACGGTATATTATAATCGAGCGTAATGATAAAATTCTTCAGATCGGTGGTTCTTCTTCTGTCTCCCGTTCCGCGGTTGGCGGCAATATTTGCCGGATTGAATGCATTGAAATTTGCCACTGGAAGACCATCGATAAAAGCAGGTGCCCAATGGCCCCTTCTACCCATCTGACGATAGGAATCAGAAATGTTCTCTCCGTCGAAAGGCCAAAAATATTGGTAATCGTCATCCATGGTCAAATTGGTGTTGATGGTCGCTTTGAGGTCCTTTGTGAGCTTTACACCAACATTTGCTCTTAGCCCGTACTTGCTGTAATTGAGATTTGGCGTTGTTCCGCCCTCTCCTACATAGTTACCGCCCACAAAATAATCCACTATATCGCTTGCCCCAGAAAAGCTCACTGCATACCGCTGAAAAGTTGGCGTACGGCTAACCGCATCTGCAAAACTGGGCCTCGGATTATCTTTTAAGTATTGAAGCTGGTTATCGGGGATCGGAACTATTCCATGATTTGAATTTGGGATCAACGGATCAAGCCCTGCCTTGATGGCCTGGTTGATGAGCAGCGCGTGCTCATAGGCTGTTGTGAATTGGGGCCTTCGAACCTCGTTTGATACCCCGTATGTTCCGGACGCTTGGATGATTGGCCTGCCTTTCTTTCCAGTCCTTGTTTTGACCAGTACCACACCGTTTGAAGCCCTTGCCCCGTAAACGGCCGCAGCAGCCGCGTCTTTCAAAATGGAAATATCTTCTACTTCGTTCACATCAAGCAAATCAAACATTTCCTTGGTTGAAATCACATTGTCAATA
Organism: Chitinophagaceae bacterium; assembly: GCA_044373365.1. Taxonomy (GTDB): domain Bacteria; phylum Bacteroidota; class Bacteroidia; order Chitinophagales; family Chitinophagaceae; genus Pollutibacter. Next base: position 5,825 of record JBIPNK010000090.1, on the reverse strand, counting down.
ACATATAGAGGAGCTGTTGTACCTGCGAATGGACCCACACTGGCACCACGGATCTGTATATTGGATGTTGTACCCGGACGGCCTCCAACAGTAGTTACGTTCACACCAGGAACGCGACCTCCAATAACATTGCTGAGTGAAGTGGCTGGCATAAGTTCAAGTTCCTTCGGCTTGATGCTACCCACTGAGCTGGTCAATCGACGTTTTGACTCTGTACCGTAACCCACCACTACAATATCATCAAGCATTTTTTTGGAAGAGATAAGTTTTACCTCCACACTGTTCTTGCCTGATACTGCAACATCCTGGGGTTCCCGATCGATATATGAGAATGTCAGGAATGTTTCATTGTCCTCTACTTCAATGGCAAAAGAGCCGTCTGCTTTCGTCATGGTTGACTTAGAACTCCCCTTTACCGAAACGCTAACGCCTTCGAGTGGTTCGCCTTGCTCCCCGAGAACCCGCCCAATGACAATTCTGCCCAACGGCGCTTCTTTTGCACTGGCAATTACCTCCGAATCATTCTTTATACCACCTTTTTCGGAAAACACAATAATGCCCACATCCTCTATGAACCTGTTCTTGAGCGGAAATGGTGCTAATGCATTATCAAGCAATTCAAATACAGGCATGCTGTTGGCATGTATACTAATCAGATTTTGTTCAGGGATGATATCGTTGCTAAATGCAAAACGATGTTCTGTCTGTTTCTCTATCATCTTTACCAGCTTCACGTTTCGAATCGACAGGGTCACTTTTGCATCTTGCGAAAAGCCGTTGTCACTTAATGAAAAAGACATTAGCAACATGCAGCAAAAAGATAATTTCATAATTCTTAGCAATTTGGGAATTACCGGATGGATATGTTCGGTTGTGAATGGGTGATTTTTTTTCATACAGTTGTTTTAGTGTTAAGGAAAACAGTTAACGTTTGCTGACCGTCATCAAACCTATGAAGACTTTTGATCGTAAAGAATTGCGTTCAATAAATATAATGATTAATTATCATTACTTTCCAGAAACTTAAAAAACCCTTGGTTTGTATGCTAAAATGTTGGAAAGCACTGATTTGACAATTTCATTCTCCTCGTCTCTTAGAATTATACTCTTCCAACTCTATTGGTTACATTTTGCAAAAAATACGCTCAAGCATACAATATAACAGATGGGCGAATTTTTCTTAAAAAAGGCTGACCTTGTTAATGTAAACGATTATATTTTATTCATTGCCAGTACTTAAACCCCAGTTCTTTTTGGTGAAAACTAAAACAAAGGCTTGTATTGGTCGGAGGGATACTATCAATTTATCTTTCGCTTTGATAAGATGTCAAGTTTTTGGAGCAAATAACTTGACATTTAAAAATAATAACTACCTTTGAACCATGCCTTTGGCAACAGATATACGTATGCGAATCAAGAACCTACCCGAAGGCAAAACCTTTGGGTATAACAATTTACGTATTGCAAGAGAAGACTATACAACAGCTGCCAAGGCTTTAGAACGTTTGCAAAAACAAGGATTCATTAAGAAGGTTTCAAAAGGTGTATTTTACAAACCCGAACAAACAGTTTTTGGTGAGTTAAAGCCCGACTACAGCGAGTTGCTTCGGTCTTACTTGTTTGAAAATGGCAAACGGATTGCTTACGAAACGGGCACATCACTCTATAATCGCATGGGCTTAACCACTCAGTTGGCTTTTCGTATAAAAATTGCCAGTCGTGGTAAACGCATTAACATCAATCGGGGAACTTTAAAAGCGGATGCAGTAAAAAGCTATGCCGAAGTTACCGATAGCAATTATGAAACTTTAGGAATATTAGATGCTTTTAAAGACATGAAACGCATTCCTGATTGTTCGGGAACTCAGGCAGTCAGCAGATTAAGCGCTATTGTTAAGAAGCTTAACGATAAGCAAATCGCATCTTTAATCAAATATGCGTTGTTGTATCCACCAAGAGTGAGAGCATTGGTGGGAGTAATTTTAGAAAACAATGGCAGCAAGTTGAAAGGAATGGAAAAACTGAAAGCGAGCATAAACCCTCTCACAACAATTAAATTGGGATTAAAAGAAACTGAGTTGCCCAACAAATCAAAATGGTATATTGTATCGACCCCTTAATTTTTGGACAGAATGGGGTTAAAATTTGAGACAATATCGGATATTTTTTCAGTTTTATAGGGTCTGGATATAAGGTCATTTTCGCGGAGGTACTGTTCAGGGGATTTTCTACCCAGTGCGCCATGCTTTCGATGATTATTATACCAGTCGTAGTAGCGGTTAAAAATCATCTGAGCATGGTAAATGGATTCAAATTCAAAACGCTCTACCACTTCACGCTGAACATTGCTGTGAAGCGCTTCTATGTAGGCATTTTCCTCTGGTGTAGCTACATGGGTAAATTCCTGGGTAACGCCTTTATCCTTCAAGAACTGCCTTACCACGCCTGCAATGAACTGTGAGCCATTGTCGTTTCTTAGGGTGATTCCTTCGATTTTATACTCCATGAGTAAAAGCGACAATAAAACAATCACATCACCTTTTTTAATGTTGAACCGAAGCATATGTGTTAATTCCTTTCTGCTGTACGCGTCAATTACAGTTAGAAGCAGTGCATTTCTCTGAGCCCCGTGGATATGGATATACTTGATGTCCATGCAAAGATGCTCTAGTGGCTTTTCCGCCTTGATCTTTCTAAAGCGGACAAACTGCCTCGGAACTCCAGTGGATCCAATCTTGCGGTTGAACAACAAGTTGTGGATCTTCATCAGCCGATAAACCTTCTTATGGTTGATAATGTACCCTTTGTCCTTGAGCTCATCACAGATGTTCTTGTAACCATAACAGCAAAACTCCTGCTGGAGAATGGTTTCAACGTTCTGCAAGACCACAGCGTTGTCGATCAATTCTCCATCCTGGGTGATGGTCATCTTACTGGGTTTACGCCCACGAACGCCATCTCCTCGCTTGTAGTAAAAACTACTGCGTGGAACACCTGACCATGATAATAGATCCTGTTTAGTAACCATAGAATTTGATTTGAACTGCTCCATTACCTCGACCGACGCTGCTCGTGGAATTGACTTTTTTTTAAAAGTTCGGTCTTGAACTCAAGTTCAATCGATTGCTTGGCAACGATGTTTTTCAGCATACGGTTCTCTTCCATAATTGCATCCAATTCTGGATTACGCTGCTTGGAGTAAGATTGAAGATTGGAAACACCGCCTTCATTAAAACTCTCTTTCCAACGTTTAAATACTGAATGGGAAAGGTTGTGCTTACGCAATGTCTGGGTAACACCAAACTGGTCTGCTTCATTGATAATTGACAGTTTCTCTGAAGCCGAGAAACTCCTTCTTGATTTTGACATATTTCCTAAATTTAGTGACTTAATTGATTAAACAATTATGTCCTGCTATTTAGGGGTTCGAGACAGACTCCCGAAATGATGGGTAGTCAGGAGTTATTATTAGATCGCCGAAATCGCAATTGGATACCAGTTATGGAATCCGTCATGAAGAATTCCTCTACTTTTTCGTTCACAAAGCATGATTAATAGCTTTATTTCGACATTAGAATTTGTTAATGATGAATTTGTTACTTATTTTCATCATTAAATAATATTGATGTTGAACTTGACGCCAATAAAAAACGGTTGATAGTGAAATTAATAGCAAAATTTATCATCATGCCATACAACAAAAATACTGCCTTTAATGAGCTGCCAAACCTGCCGCCACTAGGATTTACGGAGTCACCTGAAATATTACGGCATCTTGCAAAAGCTTACCGTCATTTGGGAGAACTAAACGGACTTTGCGCTTCCCTTCCAGACCCTCAATTACTCATCAATACCATCGTTCTACAGGAAAGTAAGGATAGCTCGGCAATTGAAAATATTGTAACCACTCAGGATGAATTGTATAAAGCAGCAACAGAAGAAGCTACAGCCAATCATGCAGCAAAAGAAGTATTAAGCTATAGAGAGGCTTTGTATGTAGGACTTGAAAAAATGAAAGCTCAAAAAAATTTGTTGCTCACCAATACAATGATCGAAATTGTACAAACCATTAAACAAAATAAATCAGATATTAGAAATGCACCTGGCACGGCATTAAAGAATGCAATAAATGGAGAAGTAATTTATACTCCGCCATGCTGTGAAGAAGTTTTGAGAGAAAAGCTAGCTGCTTTGGAACAGTTCATTAATAACCCGGATTTATCAGCAGTAGATCCATTGGTAAAAATGGCATTCATACACTATCAGTTTGAAGCCATTCATCCATTTGCCGATGGCAACGGAAGAACAGGAAGAATAATAAATGCATTGTACCTGGTTCAGCAAGATCTTTTATCACAGCCTGTGCTTTACTTAAGTTCATACATTATAAAGTATAAAACAGAATACTATCAATTATTACGAAGTGTAACAGAGAAAGAAAATTGGAACGACTGGATAATGTATATACTCACAGCTCTAATTGAAACTACACAGGTTACTACCAAAAAGATAAGGGCTATGCTTTCGATTAAGGAAGACTATGAAATAAAGATGAAAGAAGTATTGGGATCATCATTCAGCCACGAATTACTGCAATTAATGTTCACCTTACCCTATCTCAAAATTGAGTTACTGGTAAATAGAGATATTGCACACAGACAAACTGCATCAACCTGGTTAAAAAAACTAACAGTTGCTGGTATTGTAAAACCCCAAAAAATTGGAAGAACAACTTATTACGTTAACTATAAGTTGATGGAGTTAATGATAAGTAATTAAAAATAGTTGATCAACAATGAAAGATTTAATCAGTTAATCAGAAAGTTGCTGGTTCAAGTCCTGTAAGGAGAGCAAGTAAAAAGATAAAAGGGTTATACTTTGATAGTATGACCCTTTTATCTTTATAAGCCTAGCACCTATCATTTAACACGTCATCCTTGAACTGAAGTATCTGTTTTTTCATTTCCTTAATCTCCTTCATTTTTTGTTCTAAAGAAATCAATTTGTCATCAAGAATTTCAAGTTTTTGTTTCTTGGTATATTTCCTATTGTACCAAGCGTCAATGATTTGACCAATTTCTTTGATTGTAAACCCAACTGACTTGGCATCACTAATGAACTCCAATTTTTCAACGGTTACCTCATCGTAGTGAAAGTAATTATTCGATTTGACTGATTCATCTTGTTTGCCCTCTATCAACCCAGACTTTTCATAAAAGCGAATGGTGTGAGTAGAAATCGCTGTTTTTTTAGATAGTTCGTTTATTAACATATTGCAAATATAGGGTGTTGAAAAATAAATATCAAGCATAGACTATACTCTAATGTTGTGGGTTTGATATTAACCCAATATTTTTGTTCAAAATATAAAATGACATATATGAAAAAGACGGTATTGATTACAGGAACCTCAAGTGGTATTGGGAAAGCAACTGTTTTCGAGTTTGCTAAAATGGGTTGGAATGTTATTGCAACTCAAAGAAACCCTGAAAATGAATTAGATTTTAATAAGTTTCCCAATGTGAAAATGTATCCCCTTGACGTTACTAATCTTGAGAGTATCAAACAAACAATATCACAGGCACAGAAGGATTACGGAAAAATAGATGTTGTAGTTAATAACGCAGGTTATGGTGTTGATGGAGCATTTGAAGCAATGTCAGATGAAATCATTGAAAAGCAATTTAATACAAATGTTTTTGGATTGATGCGTGTGACAAGAGAGGCGATAAAACATATGAGACCCAATGGCGGAGGCACTATTATTCAAATTTCAAGTATGGGTGGTAAAATCACATTTCCTTTATATAGTATTTACCACGCTA
>JBIPNK010000050.1:0-21191 GCA_044373365.1 Chitinophagaceae bacterium | reverse complement strand
GCCGAAGGCAGGGGAGGTTGATGGGTTGAAGGAAACAGCCCTCCAGCGAATGCGGTCACAATTTGTGACCGGACCTGGGAGGTTTAAGCGTAAGAACTAACATTCAACTTGAGGTCACAAATTATGACCTCAAGTTTGAGACCTGCTATTATACCCTATCTTAACGGAAGCAATGCGGAGCTATCAATTTTTCTTTAAATGTCATAATCTCCTTGCCTTAAAAAACGCTTTCATCAGATCTGAGGCTTCATCGGCAAGTAGGCCGGTCAATACCTGGGTTTTGGGATGGAAGGGATTGCGCTCATCTGTGTATACCTGATGCCCATTCTTGACATCTGATGCGCCCCAAACAATGCGGCCTACCTTGCTCCAGTGGAGGGCTCCGGCACACATCAGGCATGGCTCAACCGTTACATACAAGGTGGCATCAGGGAGGTATTTGGCTCCAAGGGCATTGAATGCAGAGGTAAGGGCGATGATTTCTGCATGGGCCGTTGGGTCCTTGAGTTTTTCTACCATGTTGTAGCCCCTTGAAATAATACGATCGTTGATGACTACAATGGCTCCCACAGGTACTTCGCCTTCTTCAAAGGCTTTCTCGGCTTCTTTTAAAGCCATTTTCATGTAATATTCGTCTGTCATTTGGCCGATATTTTATCCTTGAGCAATGACAATCCATTGGTCATGGCTGTTTCTATCTCTGCATAATCGCTGATCCTGGCATTGGAATAAACGAAAAAAATGTCCATGGAAATGCCCAATGCGGTTAGTGTTTCTTTCACTTCATGTTTCTGTTTCCTGTAGGCTTCACGGATTCGTCGTTTCAGCAGGTTTCTGTCAACGGCTCTTTTGAAATGTCTTTTCCCAACAGAAACGCCCATCTGAAGAACACCTTCACCTCCCCTGCCTTCGGCAGGTTTACCAACCCCTATTGTTGGCAAGCTCAACGCTTCAACCCCTTCAACTGGATTAACCTCTCTCAACTTCCCTACACCTCCTTCAACCTCGCTAAACCTTTCTTCAGCTTCTTCAACGCGAAGCAAAAAATAAATCACCAACGGAAACACCTTAAACTTCTGCCCTTGGGCAAAAAGAATCCTGATCCTTTTGTAGGATTTGAGGCGTTCAGTTTTTGATAGTGTATGGTGGTGCGTCAAATTGCTAATTTAATATCACAATGTAAAACCGATGGTTCTGTTGCTTAAGTTAGTCAAGTTTATACTGATGCTATAAGGATTAAAAATGACCCCCTGCATCAATTTCACATAACAAAAATAGCCCCAGATTGCATCCGGAGCTATGATTATGTAAAATAACAGGCGGACCTGATTACTTCAATCTGCTTTCGTCAGAAACGGTCAGTTTCTTACGTCCTTTTTTTCTTCTGCTGGCCAATACGGCACGTCCGTTGGCTGATTCCATGCGCTTGCGAAATCCGTGAACGGTCTTCCTGCGCTTACGATGAGGTTGAAATGTACGTTTCATGATTCTTTTTATTTCCTTTGTTGTTGAATAAATGACCGGGAGAAGCGGTCTTTTCTGTTCAATTTACCTCGGGTCACCACAACCGAGGCTTCGTGAAAGGACAGCGAAAGTAAGACTTTTTAGGATTGAAAGCAAAAAAAGAGCGAGTTGATGGAAAAACTGCAAGATCCAAAAGGGGTTGAAAGGGTTGAAGAAGATAATTCTTCTCACTTTACTCCGTAGGTCAAGTTGAAGGGGTTTAAGAAGTAGAAGAAACCACAGATCTCTTCAACCCCTTCAACAGGCCGCAGGCCACTTAAACCACTTCAACCCCTCTCAACCCACTTCAACCCTCTCAACCCTCTCAACCCCTTCCCCCCAAAACACTCCAGCTGCATGCTGAAACATTTCGGGGTCGCCGGTTGTGCAGAATTCCAAACTGCCGCCCTTGGACAAGCGGGTTTCCATTTCGGGATGCCTTTGCAGGTAGGCGCTGAGGCTGTCGGCCACAATTTCACCCTGGGAAACCACGGTGATGTCTGGTGGTAACATGGCCCGGATGCGGGGATACAACAACGGATAATGCGTGCAGGCCAGCAAGACTGTATCAATATCATCAGACTGGTCAAGAAGCTTGATCAGGCAATCGCGGATGATGGGGTCGGCAACCGTAAAATCAAGGTAGTCTCCAGATTCCACAAGGGGCACCCAGGCAGGACAGGCCTGCTGGTGAACATGTACGTCTGGAAAAGCTTTCCCAACCTCAATCACATAAGATCCAGAATCAACGGTTCCCTGGGTTCCAAGGATGCCAATATGTTTTGTTTCGGTATAGTCGCCAATGACTTCGGTGGTGGGGCGGATCACGCCAAGGACCCTTTTGCTGGGATCTATGCCGGGAAGGTCTTTTTGCTGGATGTTGCGAAGCGCTTTGGCTGAAGCCGTATTGCAGGCCAGAATAACCAGGGGGCATCCGTGGTTGAACAACCATTGAACGGCCTCAAGGGTGTACTGATAAACCGTTTCAAAATCCCTGGGGCCATAGGGCGCGCGGGCATTGTCTCCCAGATAGATGTAATCATACTCCGGGTGGCGCTGGTGAATCTCTTTCATCACAGTAAGCCCACCCAATCCGGAATCAAATATGCCGATGGCTTGTTTCATTTTCCTTTCGTTTATTCACGAGAATGCCCCTGCCAGAAAAGCAAGGGCAAAAAAAGACCGAAACAAATGTTTCGGTCAGTTCCTTTATTTTGCTGCCGGTTTCGGAGCTGGTGCGACAGTACCTGATAATTTCTTTTTGATCAGCGGCAGGATGTCATCACCTTCAGGTGAAACAACCAGTGCTTCTTTCCTGAACACGTAGCCATATCCATTGGCTTTGGCAACATCAGCAATCAGCTGGTTGGCTTTCTGGGCAACAGGAGCCATCAATTCTTCTTGCTTTTGCTGCATTTGCTGCTGATAGTTCTGCTCATATCCTTGAAGTTCTACAAGCAATTTCTTCATCTGCTCTTTCTTTGCAGTCTTGGTTGCCATGGTCATCTTCACTGAATCTACTTTGAACAAGCTGTCCTGACGGTTCAACTCCTTCAAGGTTTCACCATAGTTGATTTGCAGCGCGCTGTCGAATTGTGCCATTTCAGCGGTTGCTTTCTTGTAATCAGGCATGAGCTGAACTACCTCGTCTATGCTAACATATCCTGTTTTGTTCTGTGCATTGAGGAATGGATTGAATGCTACCAAGGCGATCATCACCAGACCAAGGCTTAAGATTTGTTTCATTGCTACTTGTTTGTTTTTTGTTGATTCGAAAATATGCTTTTTTTATTTCCCCGATAACTCTTTTAGGATATCATCACTTTTATCCAGTTTGGGGTCGGCAAAGATAATGGTAATTCCTTCACTTTTATCCAATATGAGGTCGTACTGTCTGGCGGATGCCAATTTTTGTACGGCACTGTATACCTTGTCCTGGATTGGCTTTACAAGTTCCTGCCTCCTTTTGAAAAGATCTCCCTCAAAGCCAAAGCGCTTTTTTTGAAGGTCACGCAATTCTTTTTCCTTGTTAAAGAGGTCATCCTCCCTTTTTTTCAAGAGGTCTTCGCTTAACATCACCTTCTCTGATTCAAAATTCCTGTAAAGCTGATCCAAGGCGGCCTGCTTCAGGTCTATCTCCTGTTGCCATTGGATACTGAAAGCATCAAGCTTTTTCTGTGCTTCAGTATACTCAGGCAACTTGCTGAGGATATAACGGGTATCAATTACGGCATAGCGCTGTGCAGTAGCGGTGAATCCAAACACTGCAGCAAGAAGAATAAGCAACGAAAGTTTTTTCATGACTTGCTTTTTAATGATCAGCCCACCCACAAGGAAAGGGCCATCAAGGTTATTCTGGCTCAAATCCGAGCATGAAGGTAAATCGGCTTGCATCTTTAAGCTTTCCGGTATTGGTAATCCTGTCCAAACCAACACCATAATCAAATCCCAACAAACCAAACATCGGAAGGAAGAAACGAACACCCGCACCCATTGCACGCCTCAGCCTGAATGGATTCCACTCCTTGAACTCAAACCACCCGTTTGCCGCCTCATAGAAGGCCAATCCGTAGATGGTACTGCTTGGATTGGTAACGAAAGGATAGCGCATTTCAAGGGTATACTTGTTGAAGATCGTGAAATAATTCTGTGCATTTTGCTTGTCTGGGTTGATGGTTGGGTCAGAATTGTCATAGACCGGATAACCCCTGTGGGCAATGATATCATAGCCAAGCACACCGAAATTGTTTGTCAAACCGGCATCTCCCACCTGGAAACGCTCGAAAGGTGAAATGGGCACTTGGCGGTTGTACCTGCCGATGAAACCATATTTTGCAGCCATCCGCAATACAAATTGCCTGGTTTTGTCTTCCCCTGCTGGTTTACCGATGGGCACAAACCATTCTCCATTGAACCTCCATTTGTGGTACTCCACCAACTTGAACACATCGGCCTTGTTGATACCATTGATGTAGGACCATGGTGGCGTAAAGGTTCCACTGAGCAAGAAATTGGATCCGCTGCGCGGGAATATCGGCTGATCAATGGAAGTACGCTGCAAAGCAAGTTTCAGGTTGAAGTTGTTCGAAACGCCCGTTGAAAAATTAGGGAAAATCGAATAATTCTTCGCCTTGTACTGAATATAGCTCAATGAAGTAACCAATGAGAAGAAATCGTCAGGCCATTTCAACTGCTTTCCCAAAGCCAGGGTTACGCCCGAGGTACTCAGGAAAGAGGAGTCAGCAAAAGCCCTGTCATACAATCCCGTGTATGGGTTGTAAGCATTGGTAAACTTGGTATTGAATACGTTGAAAGAGAATGAGTTCCTTTTCTTACCGCCCAGCCATGGCTCTGTGAAAGAGAAATTGAGGGACCGGAAGAACCTTCCGTTGGATTGAAAACGAAGACTGAGTTTCTGGCCATCGCCCGTTGGCAAAGGATCCCAGGAGGTTTTCCTGAAAATATTCTTGATGGAGAAATTGTTGAAGGTTACACCCAGTGTACCGGTCAGACCGATGCCACCGCCCCATCCCGCACTGAGTTCCAGCTGGTCAGAGGATTTTTCTTCAACAGTATAGTTGATGTCAACCGTACCATCGTCCTGGTTGGGAACAGGCTGCATGCCAAGCTTTTCCTGATCAAAATAACCAAGGTTGACAATTTCACGCTGTGAACGAATAAGGTCTGAACGGCTGAATTTCTCACCCGGAACCGTACGGAGTTCCCTCCTGATCACATACTCCTTGGTCTTGTCATTGCCCGTAATATTTACATTCTTGATGGTTGCCTGGGGACCTTCAGTGATGCGGATTTCATGGTCAATGGTATCGTTGTAAACAGAGGTTTCTACCGGATTGACGGAGAAGAAAAGATACCCATCGTCCATATAAAGGGAGCTGATATCACCACCTTCGGGAGAGAGTTGCTTTCCCAATTTCTTGTTCAACACGTCCAGGTTGTAGGTGTCTCCGCGGCGGATGCCGAGCAGGAGGTTCAGGATGCTGTCTGGGTATTTGGTATTACCCTTCCAGGTCATCTTTCCAAAAAAATATTTGCTGCCCTCGTCCATTTTCATGGAAATGTTGAGGCGGCCTTTGGGATCATAATACTGCGTATCTGCAGCGATGGCAGCATCCCTGTAGCCAAGTGAGTTATAGTACTGAAGGATTTTCTCCTTGTCTTCAAGGTATTTTTTCTCATTGAACTTGGCGGAAGAGAAAAGCTTGAACCTGAACCATGGATCAATGAAATCCTTGATTTTGGTGGGATGCAGGTAGCCTTTTTCCTGGATGAACTCCTTGAATGAAGTAGAAGGAATTTCTCCATAAGGACTGACGGCACTATCAGGATAAAGGGTAATCCTGGTGGTTTCCTTGGTGCCTTTCAAATTCTTTTTGAGTTGAACGGCGTTGGCAGCCTTGTTGCCAAAGAAATGGATATCTGAAATCCTGACCTTGCTTCCTTTCTGTACATTGAAGGTGAGGACCACTTTCTCGGGGGAATTGGGGTCTGGTGTTTCATCGATGACCACCGCTGCGCCCTGGTATCCTTTATCAATGAAATACTTGACGATATTTTCCTTGGCAGACAAACGCATGTTGTCTGTAACCACACGTGTCTTGAACAGGCCTACTTTGTCTTTCAGCTCATCAGATTCCGTTTTCCGGACACCCTTGAACTTAAAATCAGCCAACATGGGCCTTTCCACTGCATCGATTTCTACCCAAATATTGTTGTCTTCCAGCTTGGTGATGTAAACATTGATGTTGGTGAACATGTTCTGAGACCAAAGCTTGGCAATGGCCTTGGCAAATACATCCCCTCCGGGAAGGGTAACTTCATCACCTACTGCCATTCCGGAAACGGATACAACGATAGCTGCATCAAAGGCCTTGTTTCCTTTGACCTGAATATCAGCAATGGTGTATTTACGGGGGTATTTGGCAGTATAAATAGCCAACAACGCCGGGTCAACCGAAGTTTTTGGGAGGGTATCGTTTTGAGCAACAACGCTGTCGGAAAAAACAAGTAAACCCAGTAAAATTAACAGCGTAGAAATCCTCTTCATCCAGTTCTTTGTTTCGGTGGGCAAAATAACGGGTTTTTGTCTAATTGTTTGTTAAACCCTCAATTATCTGACTACTTGTCTTCCCAAAACGCCTTTCACGCTTCTGAAAATCAAGGATTGCTTCATAAAGGTTCTCTTTTCTGAAGTCTGGCCAGCGTGTTTGGGTGAAATACAGCTCGGCATAGGCCAGCTGGTAAAGCAGGAAATTGCTGATCCTGTATTCACCGCTGGTGCGGATCATGAGCTCAGGATCAGGAAATTCACTGGTAGAAAGATATTGTTGGAGGGTGTCTTGGGTAATCGCGGACGGATCAAGCTTGTCAGCCTTCACATCTTCGGCTATTTTCTTCACGGCACTGACCAATTCCCAACGTGAGCTGTAGCTGAGGGCAAGTACCAAATTCAGGCCAGTATTTTGCGCGGTGAGGTCAAACGCTTCCTGGAGGGCAATCTTGGCATGGTCCGGGAGCATGCCCAATTCACCAATCACGTGCAACCTGATGTTGTTTTTGTTGAGAATGGGTACTTCTTTTCTGATGGTTTCAACAAGCAATTCCATCAAACCGGTGACTTCCTGCTCCGGCCTATCCCAGTTTTCAGTGGAAAATGCATAGAGGGTAAGGTATTTCACACCCAGCTCAGCACTGCCTTCCACAATATCCCTAACGCTGGCCACACCATGGAAATGACCAAAAAGCCTATCCTGGCCTTGCTCCTGTGCCCAACGACCATTGCCATCCATGATGATGGCGATATGCTTGGGAACGCGTTCATTGTCTATCAGTGCTCTTAATGACATGGGGAGCAAAGGTACAATTTTTTAGGGAGTGTTCGGTTTTGCACACTTATATGAACTGAATGAAATGGAAATGGCCAGTTCGGCAAAAAGAAACTGGTCTTTTTGCTCGCTAAACCCTCTTTGCTTTCCGGCTACGCCGATGCGGGTTCCCGTTTCGTATGATCGGTCTTGCAGGAGATAGGCCGGGTTGGTTTTCCCATTGACTTGGGCTGGAAAGATATTTTCCCCGGCATAGGTCATGCTCACATCGTCGAGATAGTCTGTAGTCGTAAATCGGTGTGAAACCTCAAAAGCAAGGTTGATGTTCTTCCCCAGGTTATATTTGATCCCCATCCCCAAAGGAAAAGAGAAAGCCTGGTTGCTGTAGGGTTTTCTGTCTGGATACAATGAATTGCCCTGTCCTTCGGTCCCCAGTTTCCGCAGGTAGTATTTTTCACCATTCAGGTAGGTGTAGGGATCATAATTGAAAGTGCCAATACCCAATGTAACATATGGCGTGAAAGCGTAATAAGGGTTGCCGGGGATGAATTCAAAAAAATTGAAATCACCCTGTGCAGACATTTCCCAAATTTCTGAACGAAAATTCAGGTTCCTTCTTTGTTGAAATTCGATCTTGCTGAAAGCGTCTGCATAACCCACTTCGGCATAATGTCCACTCAAGCGCAGGGCAACATAATTTCCAAATTGTTTCCTGAAAAACAAACCCAGCACGGGTTTGGATCGCTTAAAATCGTTTCGGTTGTTCAGGTCGCCAAAATACTGTGCTGCGCCAACGGATATCCCCAGTTCTCCCTCTTGCACAATGGCATTGTTCTGGGCAAATGACTGCACAGCGCAAGATATTGTTAAGATGAGGATGTATATGAATTTCGGCATGACAATGTAAAATAAACCGATTTAAAATTTATTTGCGTTAAAGGAGCCATAAATATCTACCGGTTCCTCGTATCAAAGCCCCAGGTCAGTTTCTCCCTGAGGGTTTTAAGGAAATTGTTTTCATTGAGCCTGACCAGGTTAAAGCAAAAATTTTCTTTTTTGATGGCCAATTGAACACTCTTGTCTACCAGTTCTTTCCTTGAATCCAGGGTACAAATAAAATCATCCACCCGACCTTCAACCTCAAAAGAAATGACATGGTGGTTGGGTACCACAATGGGCCTGATGTTGAGGTTATGGGGAGCAATAGGCGTTATCACAAAACTTTCACTGTCTGGAAAAATCACTGGTCCATTGCAACTGAGTGAATAGCCGGTAGACCCTGTTGGGGTTGACACAATCAATCCATCGGACCAAAAAGTATTGAGGAATTCCCCATTGAGATAGGTATGTATTTTGATCATGGGGGAAAATTCACGCTTGTGGATGGTGAATTCATTCAGGGCGAAGGGCTCTTTGCCAAACAAGGGTATACTGGCATCCAAATGCAACAAACCGCGTTTGTCGAGCACATGGCTTCTTGCTTTGAGCGATTGAACGGCTTCGTCTATATTGTCTTTGCCCAGGCTTGCAAGAAATCCGAGCCTGCCGAAATTAATGCCCAATACAGGAATCATTTTATCGCGCACAAGACAAACCGTGTCTAACAGTGTACCATCACCTCCCAACGAAATCAAGGCATCAAAAGAATCATCAAGATCGCTGGCGTCAGCGAAGGACTGAAGCGCTGAGGTTTGGGCATAGCGTGCCAATAGTTCGTTTTGGAACTGGTAGTTTAATGCGCTGTACATTACAGGCGAGATGCCGGCATTGAGCAATGCCTCTGTGAGGTTGATCAGGTCTTGGGCCTGAACGGTTTCTCCTCCTCTACTGTATATGGCTACTTTCATGATCTTACAAAAGTAACAAATGTTTAGCCGATAGGATTTTCTGGAGATTTTTCTGCTAATTCCTTGGGTCTGCTTTGTGCACAAAAAGCCCATTCTGGTTCAACTGATTGAAGCTGTATTCAATGCGCAATACAATGTCATAAATACTGATGACATCCAACCCAATACCGCCAGTATACATCATCTTGTTGTTCAGCAAATTGAGGCTTTTGTTGTTTTTATTGTAAACATACCCCAGGTCGCCATAGGCTTTGAGATAGAACCGGAAAGGAATGGCTGCATAGGTTTTGGAGCGAAGACCGGTCTTAAGCTTATAGGAAAAAAACTCCTTCCCTATCGTATTGCGGACAAATCCTCCAGCAACCCCATCCACTACATAATACTCCAATCCACGCAAATAGGCATCGTTGTATCCCAACATGAACTGGTTGAAATAAGGCTGATCAAACGGAACCCTTATATGGCCTTCTGCAATGGTGTTAAAGTAAAACTTATTGGGAAGAGGAAAATACTTGCCGAAATGAATGAAAAGCTGAGAAAGATTGACCTTGTTGTTGAGTCCTCCCTTGCGCAGAAACTCAATTTCAATGGTTTTTCCTTTGGTTGGATACGGGATATAATTGACATCATAATACTGGTAGGTATACCGCAATTCTGGAAATGAAACCCTGTTTGCTGAAGATCCAAAATAGTTGCTGTTCAAGGCTGCAACGGTATCTGCAATGGATTCCATCTGATAACCCAGCCTAAGGTAATGCCGCGCGATAGAGCCTTTGCGATAAGAGTAAACGCCGCCAAGATAAACCTGTTTTCTGATGAACTTGTTCTCATCCTTGTAGAATACCTGCTTGTTGTCAATGGTATTGTGGTTGATTTCCCGGTTGCGGGAATAGGAAACATCAAAACCCCATCCATGCCTGAGGGTATTGTCAGAAAAAGGGTTGTAATATTTCATGGTTGCCCGCTGGGTATAGCCATTGACCAACCATATGTTGAGCTTATCATTCCTTCCCGTGATATTCCTTCCCAAAAATTTCATGCCATAATTCAAACGGTCCGGATTCAAGCCAAAATCATTTAACCATACATTCCAGTTCCGGTCTGCAGGCTTGAGATAAGGCAATGGGAAATAATACCAGCGCTCTTTTACATCAACAAAAATATCCAGGGAGTCATTGTACCAATTGGTGAAGCCCACACTGGCATCCACAAAAAGCGCAGTATTCATGAGGTTTTGACGGCTCTGTTGTAATCCGGTCAGCATGTCTGAGATGGAGTAGGGAGCATTTTTTTGAAAGACCAGCTCTCTTGCTACAATATAGGGTTTGGTTTTTTTGTTTCCCTGAATGACAAAGTTCCGGATGATGACATGTGAGGATTTCAAAACAGCATGATCCTGGTGTTCAATACCCGATTGATCCTGCGCTTGCAGCGAACAATTGAAGAGGAACAATAGCGAAAAAAACTTCCGCAGGAATTTCATGGGGTTGATCAGTTAGCGCCCAGTGCAGGCTTACAAATTCAGGTAATTCATCAGATGGTCGAGGTTATTCTGCAAGGAATTATCATAGGATTCATCCCCATAGTAATAAAGCACGTTGTATTCGTGTCGCTGGAAAGTAGCAACAACATCAGAAACTTCCTCCTTGTTGATGCGAAGCACAACCTGCATCATTCCGGTATGTTGATCCTGGATAGAATTCAATTGCATGATCATGGCATCGTTAGACTCTACCAGTCGGTTGATTTCTCCTGGCGCATAGTCCTGTCCAGGCATTTCCAGCACAAGCATTGATCCGGATTCAGAAACACCGGCCAAAAGGGAAATCTGATCCAGCATTTTGGTCATTCCAATAACGCCCTCCCACTCATTCTTTTCATTGACCACAGGAACCTGATCGATATAATACTTTGACCTCACGCGGAGTGCCTGAAGAAAATGGTCTCCTGTCCGCACCAAGGGTTTGATAAAGCGATGCTGGAGGGAAATAACCTCGGCAATGGGGTCTGCATCCTCCAATTCATCAAATGCAACCATGCCAAGATATTGCAAACCATCCAAGACTGGCAGATGTTCAAGCTTGGCTTCATCCATCAATTCCATTGCATGGCTAACCGTATCGTGGAGGTCTACGGTGATCATGGTGGATTCAAGAAGTTGGCTGCAGTAGGTCATATTCTATATTGATAGACCAATATTACTCTTAATTGGCTGCAGTTGTCGCTTGTTTTTGTAAAAATTGTGCAAGAATTACGTTAAACTCGTTTGGCACCTCCATCATGGGGGCATGTCCGCAGTGGTCAATGAAGTGTAACTCGCTGTGTGGAATCAATTTATTGAACTCCCGGCCAACAAATGGCGGCGTGATGCTATCATTGTTTCCCCAGATCAGCAGGGTGGGCAGCTTGATCTGGCGAAGCTCATCCCCAAGGTTATTTTTGATGGCGGAGCGGGCCAAAGAGATGACTTTCAGGGTCTTCATCCTTTCATTGACAATCTGGTATACCTCATCCACCAATTCCTTGGAAGCAGTGTTGGGATCGTAAAAAGTCATTTCTGTCTTCTTCCGGATGTATTCGTAATCTCCCCGCTTAGGATAGGTATCGCCCATCCCATTTTCAAAAAGACCAGAACTTCCGGTGAGGATTAATGATTTTACTTTGGCAGGAGTTTTTAGTACATGTACCAGTGCAACATGGCCTCCCAATGAGTTGCCAAGCATGTGTATTCCCCTATAACCGCGGTGATCAATGAATTTGGTCAGGTATTTTTCCAAACCGCCAACTGTGGTATGCAGCAAGTCTAGCTCAAACAATGGCAAAAGCGGTACAATAACCTGATGGGTATGGCGAAAATGGTTGATGATGCCTGCAAAATTGCTCATGGCACCAAACAATCCATGCAGAAGGATCAGGGGTTCACCCACTCCTTCCTCAATGAACTTGAACTTTCCATCCTCTTTGACTTCGTATGGTAGACTCATATATATTTCCGAAACAGGATATTAAAATGGTAAAATAGCGTAGAACTCCGACAAAGAAAAGTAAAATGCCTGATATAACCCACTACATGAGGGGAAATGGCGGCCTTCCTGTATTATCATTATGATTTTTGTTTAACTAAACCCCTGGCGTCATTAAACAAATTTTTAAGGGCGGGCATCCACTCACTGAAATGTGAGACCAGCCAATGGCCGTACTTCATGAGGTAGCTGGCTGATCTGGAATCCATCGTCTGCCCATCTCCCACCAGACCGAAACGGTTGCAGTAGACAAGGGTGACAGCATAAAAGGTAGTATAAATAATGGCCATGACCAGGATGCCAAGCAACTTGTTGACCAGGCCCAGTAACATGAGTTCGGCTGATTTCTCGATGAGCTTACCGACCAACCTAACCGCAATAATGCCTGCAATCAGGACCAAGATGAAAGATAAAAACGAAAACCACTTGCTTTCGCCACTGGAATGCGCCCTCATGTAGCCTTCAACCGTACCTGAAAAATGAAATGCCAGGGCCAGGGCCACAAAATAAGAGACAAACACAAAAATAGCCATGATGAAGCCTTTTGTCCATCCTTTGTAGAGGGCCAGCACGAGTAGAATCAGGAGGAGGATGTCTATTACCATCGTTGAAGGGGTTGAAGGGGTTGAAGTTGGAGCTTATTCATCATGATGCTCTATTTTCAACCTTCGACCTTATTGTGGTGTCAACAACTCTTTTACGATAGCTGAAATGGCCTTCCCGTCTGCTTTTCCAGCCAACTGCTTGGAGGCTACGCCCATTACCTGGCCGAGTCCGCTGATATTGGTTACCCCCAGTTGGCTGATGATGGCTGCAATGATCGTTTTCAATTCGGCCGGATCGAGTTGTTTCGGGAGATACTGCTCAATAACCTCTACTTCTTCCTTTTCCTTTTGGGCAAGGTCAGCTCGGTTCTGTTGCTCAAATATGTCGATGGAATCCCTTCTTTGCTTGACGAGTTTCTGCAACAATTTCATTTCCGTATCCTCTGACAACGTTTCACCAGCACCTTCGGCTGTTTTTGCCAGCAATATGGATGCCTTGATGGCGCGGAGGGCACGGAGGCCTTTTTCGTCTTTGGCCAGCATGGCCTTTTTCAGGTTTTCGTTGATGGTGAGTTCGAGTGACATATTTTGGGGTTGAAGGGTTGAGAGGTTTAGGGGTTTAGGAGGTTGAAGAGATTAAGGGAGATTAGCCTTGTTGTTGCTCCTGCATGTTTTTCTTGAACTTGTTGTAAAACTGCTTGGCAAAATCCTTCATCTCGCCTACCAGTTCTTGCTGGTGGGTGGCGCGGTCAAATGTATCAGCCATGGTCATCATGGTTTGGTAGTAAAAATCAGCCATCTCATCCACCATCATCTCTTTGGTCCAAAGGTCGATGCGAAGGGCGGCCCTTTCTTTTCCATCCCAGAAAGAAATCATGATGGCTTTTGCGTCTTGCTTTTCTTCAGAGGATGATTGGCTTGCATTCCAAAGGATCTGATGGGGAATCTTCTGGTCATCAAGGGTAACGTCTATTGATATTGTCGATTGTGTCATTTTTTTGATTTGACGGCAAAGTTAATGAATTAGGGGAATGCTTGGCTTGAGAGCAGTTGCACATATAGAAATTGATTGAATGACACAATTCGAGATTAAAAGCACCCCAATGAGTGGTCTGCCACAAATATTGCAAATTCAATGTTCAGTGGTCACAATTAAGTAACTTCATTTTAGCTGTTTTCCTGAACAATATTTACTAAAATGCTTACAAGAAGAGAATTGATCCGCAATGGAGTCGGGCTGATGGGTGCTACAACCATCCATTCCAATTCGTTTTGGGACTTCCTCCACAAAAAACATTTTCGCATCGGAGCCTGTGACTGGTCCATAGGTAAAACTGCTGATGTTACAGGTCTTCAGCTGGCCAAGGATATTGGTTTGGATGGTTTACAGGTAAGTCTTGGCAACCTCAAAAATAACATGCACTTAAGGGAAAAAGAGCTGCAACAACAATATATAAAAATGTCCAGGCAGACAGGGGTCAGGATTTCAAGTCTTGGCATTGGTGAACTCAACCAGGTTCCATATAAATCAGATCCTCGTACGGAGGAATGGGTATGGGACAGCATCGATGTGGCCAGCAATCTTGGCGTGACGGTAATATTGTTGGCGTTCTTTTCAAAGGGCGATCTCCGCAATGATCCGGCAGGAAAGGCAGAAGCAGTGAAACGCCTGAAAATGGTGGCTCCCAAAGCAGAAAAAATGGGCATCACCCTTGGGATTGAATCTTATCTCACAGCAGAGGAACACCTCGACATCATGGACAGGGTTGGCTCAAAAGCAGTAAAGGTTTATTATGATTTCAGGAATGCAGCAGATGCAGGAAATGATGTTGTAAAAGAAATCCAATTGCTTGGAAAAGACAATATCTGTGAAATTCACATGAAAGAGAATGGATTTCTTTTGGGTGAGGGTACAATGGATTGGAACGGCATTGGGCATGCACTGGAAGAAATTGGGTATCATGGTGACGGATGGATGCAAATCGAATGGGCCAAGCCCAACAACATGGATCTCATAAAAGCCTACCAGCACAACCTGGGTTTTCTAAGAAACATTTTCAAATAAGTTCAGGTTCATGAAATATTCAAGGATCGTTTTAGCCATATCAGCTTGCATGCTCATGTCTTTTTTGCATCTCAAGCAGAAAAAACCTTTGCAGGATGATCTCGGATTGTTCCTCCCCGACGACCTTGAAGTCAGCCTTTGGGCAGAGAGTCCTCTGTTTTTCAATCCAACCAACATGGATGTAGATGCAAAGGGTCGAATCTGGGTTACAGAAGCTGTTAATTATAGAAATTTCAACAACGATTCAACCAAGTTGCTACACCACACAAAGGGTGACAGGGTCATCATTCTTGAAGATACTGACCATGATGGAAAGGCAGACAAATCAACCGTTTTTACAGAAGACCGTGACCTGGTATCTCCATTGGGAATAGCGGTTATTGGCAACAAGGTCATTGTTTCCTGCGCTCCTAATTTGATTGTTTATACAGATGATGATGGTGATGACAAGCCTGACCACAAGGAAATTTTGCTGACTGGGTTTGGCGGATTCGACCACGACCATGCATTGCATGCTGTTGTTGGGGGTCCGGATGGCAAATGGCGTTTCAATAACGGGAATGCTGGCCCACACATTGTAACCGACAAGTCAGGGTGGACGCTTCGATCAGGCAGTTCGTACAATGGAGGGACTCCTTACAACAATAAAAACAAGGCTGCATTGGTCAGTGATGACGGGCGGATATGGGTGGGCGGCGTTCAGCTGGAAATCAATCCAGATGGAACCGGATTACGCCCTGTTGCCCATGGCTTCCGCAATAGTTATGAAACCTATGTTGATTCATATGGAGACATGTGGCAAAACGATAACGATGACCAGGTGGTTACCTGCAGGGTGAGTTGGCTGATGGAAGGCGGTAATGCTGGTTATTTTAGTGCAGATGGCAGCCGGTTCTGGCAGGCGGATCAGCGGCCGGGTCAAGACATGTTTACTGCGCACTGGCATCAGGAAGATCCAGGCGTAATGCCTGCTGGAGACAATTCTGGTGCTGGATCTCCAACTGGTGTGGTATTGAATGAAGGAGATGGCTTGGGTAAGGCATACAGGGGAATGCTGTTTAGTGCAGACGCTGGAAGAAATTTGGTGTTTGGATACAAACCTCAATTAAAAGGCAGTGGCTTTGATTTAAAGGGGAAACGGACCAATTTCATCACATCCCTATCAAAGGACAATGAGGCATACGTCTGGAATGATAAAGGACATCAATCAGACAAGCGGAAATGGTTTCGCCCGAGCGATGTCATGATGGGTACTGATGGTGCCATGTACATTGCAGACTGGTATGATCCGGTTGTTGGAGGGCATCAAATGAAGGACAGCATTGGATACGGAAGGATATACCGGATCACTCCAAAAGGAAAAAATCCAACCGCCCCATCCATTGATGTCAATACCGAAGATGGATTGTTGGAAGCCCTAAAAAGTCCTGCTGTAAATGTAAGGGCTTTCGGATTTGAACGTGCAAGAGCGTTGGGATTCGGTGAAAGGAAAAAAAAATTGGTGACTGCATTGCTGTCATCTGAGAATCATTACTACCATGCAAGGGCCGCCTGGCTGCTGAATACTGCAGACAGTGCCAGTAAAAAAACACTGGAACAATGGGTGGCGGAAAAGGATACCCGCTTGGGCGTTGTTGCTTTCAGGGCCTTGCGTCAATCTACTGCAAAACCCCAACTCCTGAAACTGATCAGCCAACAGATGGGAAGAAATTCATTCCTGGACCGCGAAATGGCCATTGCCTTGCGAGACTTCACTTGGGTTGAAAAAAAAGCATTGATTGAACGCATCACCAATCGCTATGATGGTAATGATGACTACTTGTTGGAGACCATCGGCATCATTGCTGAAAAACATGAAGAAGAACTCTATGGTTATATCACCCAAAAATATAGCACCAAACTTCAAAGCGCAAGCGGACACTGGATTAAACCATACGCAAGATTGGTTTGGCGATTACACCCTGCATCCTCTGTACCCAAACTAAAATCCTGGATATTGAGTCCCTCGATCCCTGCAACAGAACGCAAGCGGGCAATCACAGCCCTCGCATTCATCAATGATGCCAAGGCTGCAAAACTGATGCTGGAACTTACCAGCAGTTCCAGCAAAATCATTGCTGACCAGGCGAAATATTGGCTGGCCTTCAGGCAGGGAAATGACTGGGCTGATTTACTCGACTGGAAAACGGTTGGCTTTGATTTGAAACAAGAGCGGCATCTGGCTTCAATGGTTGCAGCCAAAGAACGAATCCTGAATACAAATATTTCAGTTGATGACCGCTGCAGAACAGCCACAGGAATGGCAAATGATGAAGTAGGGGGCAGAATATTGTTAGGACTTGGCGAGGCAAACAACATCCCCGCCGATATCCAATCCTGTGTCATCAAAGGATTCACTAAAAATCCAGACCTGGGCAATCGTTTAAGGGCAGAGAAATTGTTCGCTGAAAAAAATCAACCTGCAGACTTGGGTATGTCAAATGATGCTGGAATAAAGGTTCCAGCCAATTTTGCAAAAGGGAAAAATATTTTTATGGGAAAATGTTCATCCTGTCATAAAATTGCTGCTGCCGGAAGCGACATTGGCCCTGACCTGACATTTATCGGAAAAAAATTGGACCAATCCTCCCTCATCAATGCTATCAAATATCCAAATGCCTCCATTGTATTTGGATATGAACCCTGGATTATTGACACGAAAACAGGAGAATCCTTTTATGGCTTTCTGGTTGCAGATGGCAAGAACGTTGTCATCAAAGATCTATCTGGCAAGAAACATGTAATACCCGCTGAATCGATAACCAAAAGAAAAAAGCAGGAATCTTCCATCATGCCCAATGCAGTTTCATTGGGATTAACAGAGGAAGACCTGGTGCACCTGACAAAGTACCTGCTTGAGTTGAAACAGTAAAGCTTTCCCCTGAGGGTCTTCTGCATCATATCAATAAGCCAGTCATAAAGATTTCTTAGCGAGTCTGTACATCGTTATGAGTGTGTCAATTCAAAATCACATAAAAACAAAGAGGCAGGTAAATGAATACCTGCCTGTAGATAGTCCAGAAATGAATGAGTTGTGGATTTCAGAAATACTTATACTCTTTCCAATTGAGTGTGACCAATTACTGCAATCACTTCTTGCCTGTTTTTGTGAAGCCTGCTTTGCAGCCTTGTAAGGAGTTCTTCCTCTTTGCCCGGTTCAAACTTAAGGTCTGAATCTGTCAATTGCGGATACTTTTCTTTTAGTTGCTTTGACTGGGCACTCCAGTTTCCAGAAATCTTAAAGGTTTCCGTAGTTCTTTTTTGTGTCGGTTCCATGATTTTTTCTTTTATTGTTTTAAAAAAAATTACATCACAAACCTAGTTACAGGGCACCCCTTAACCAATGACAATGGTCAAATAGAATGATGACCAATCAAACGAGATAAAACAATTGTGTCATGTTCAATTGGTCCATAAACGCTTACCAAGTCAAAACAGCGTTTGTTATTTCAACAAACCTGTGCCAATCATTTCAGACCGCATCTGTTCATCATTATAAATCCTGATGAGTTTATCGCCAATGTCTTGGGGATCTTTTTCATTGAAAAACATACCTGCCATGCCAGTAAATTCAGCCATGCTGCTGTTTTCTGCGGTAAGCACTGCCACGCCGGCTTTCATCGCATTGACCACAGGTATTCCAAACCGTTCAAACCGGCAAGGGTGCACCATCGCATAGGCGGCACTGATGATCGAAGACTCATCAACTGGTAACAAATGTTCCATCAACAATACATCATTCCTGTATTTATAAGACGCGAGGTCTGTTAGGATATTGGCAGAATATTCACCCTGTGGGCCAGCCAACACCAGTTTCATGTTGCTGCCTATCCTTTTTTTGAAAAGGGAAAATCCTTTGAGCAGTTCAATGATGTTGGCAGCCGGATGAACGGGGCCACGGTACAAGAAGTAAGCATCCCCCTGGGTGAATTGATAACGCACCACATCGCGGGCATCTTCATCTGTAGGCCTGTGCAGCTCTTCTGCAACAGGGGGAAGAATGTTGATCATGTCCCTGACCTGGGGGAAATATTTCAGGACTTCCGTTTTTGTGTGGGAGGAGAATACAAAAACATTGTCTGTTGTTTGGATGGATTTTTTCAACCATTTGTTTTCCCGGTAGACATCCCAAAAACCAACCAAAGATCCTGGAGAGCGATGATAAAAATCATGAATGACAAGATCATTTTCCCCGAGATTCAAGGATGTTGCATGGTGTAGGATGGCCTCGTATGCTGGCGGTATGGATGACTTGAAATAAACGTTCGGCATACCGCAAAGATAAGACCAGACTTCTTCCAACAACCTATCTTTACACCTTAAATAGCTGCAATGAAAAAAGCAACACAATACATCCACGCTGGTGCGCATCCTGACCCAAGTACCGGGGCCATCATGACACCCATCTACCAAACGTCTACCTATGTGCAGGAAGCCCCTGGCGTGAACAAGGGCTATGAATATGCCCGTTCCCAAAACCCCACCAGGCAGGCCCTGGAAGAGGCATTGGCGGTGATTGAAGAAGGAAAATTCGGACTGGCTTTTGGCAGTGGCGTTGCTGCAACCGATGCGGTGATGAAACTGCTGAAACCAGGAGATGAAGTGATTGCAGCCAGCGACATGTATGGTGGAACCTACAGGCTTTTCAGCAAGATTTACAGCAAATTCGGGATTATTTTTCATTATGTTGACATGAGTGATCTTGACAATGTCGAATCAAGCATCAATCCAAATACAAAATTGATCTGGGCGGAAACGCCCACCAATCCGTTGATGAAAATCGCCGACATCAGGGGCATTGCCACCGTTGCAAAAAGGCACAAGGTTTTGCTCTGCGTAGACAATACATTTGCATCGCCTGCCCTCCAGAATCCACTTTCGCTGGGCGCAGACATCGTGATGCATTCTGCAACAAAATACCTTGGTGGTCACAGCGATGTGATCCAAGGCGCCTTGGTAATGAACGACCAGGCCTTGCGGGATGAATTGTATTTTATCCAAAAAAGCTGTGGCGCAGTTCCCGGACCCATGGACTGTTTTCTGGTCCTCAGGGGCATAAAAACACTGGGCATCAGGATGGAAAGGCATTGCCAGAATGGTGCTGCCATCGCCCATTTTCTCAAGGCCCACCCGGCTGTAAAAAAAGTATACTGGCCTGGTTTTGAAGATCACCCAGGCCATGCCGTTGCCAAAAGCCAGATGAAGGATTTTGGTGGGATGATCAGTTTTGAACTGAAACTGGACACCATGGAAGCCGCTAAAACACTGCTTTCCAATACCAGGATTTTTTCATTGGCCGAAAGCCTCGGTGGCGTTGAATCCCTGATCAATCATCCGGCCAGCATGACGCATGCCTCCATTCCGAGGGAGGAAAGAATCAAGAACGGATTGGGAGATACCCTGATCCGCCTGTCTGTGGGCATTGAAGATGCAGACGACCTCATAGCAGACCTCGACCATGCCATTCAATTGGCGATAACCAGTTGATCTGCATTTTGCTGATCACCAACCATTGGATCATCTCTCAAAAAAGGAAAAGCCTCGGCTTGAGCAAATGAATAAAAAAGAATTAACGGCTGTAAAGTCTTTCCTTGATAAGGAACTGAAGCGGCACAACCAGCAGGGGTTTATTGAAAAGGATCCGATTTCCATCCCCCATCGCTTTAGCCAAAAAGCCGACATCGAAATCGCTGGATTTTTTGCTGCCGTTTTTGCTTGGGGCAACCGCACTACCATCATCAACAAATGCAATGAACTGATGGCACTGATGGATGAAGCACCCTATCAATTCATTATCGGCCACAAGGACAATGACCTGAAACGCTTGCTGGAATTCAAACACAGGACTTTCAATGCAACCGATGTGTTGCATTTTATCAGGCTGTTGAACCATCATTATACATCCGGATACAAATTGTTCAAAGGGATAGAACCCAGTCTGGAGAATGCTTTTACCCATGGGATGCAAAAAAATGATCCAGACATGGGAAATGGCCTTAAGGCATTTCACCGCTATTTTTTTTCGCTGGACGACAGCCCTGAGCGGACAAAAAAACACATCTCTACACCCGATAACAATTCTTCCTGCAAACGGCTTAATATGTACCTCCGCTGGATGGTAAGAAAAGATGCAGCGGGCGTTGATTTTGGCATCTGGAAAAACATCCGGATGAGCCAGCTTGTTTGCCCGATGGATGTCCATGTACAACGGGTTGCCTGCAGGCTCAACTTGATTGAAGCAGAAAAATCAGACTGGAAAACCGCTATTGCCCTCACGGATGTCCTCAAACAGTTTGATCCCAAAGACCCTGTGAAATATGATT
>JBIPNK010000154.1:0-5223 GCA_044373365.1 Chitinophagaceae bacterium | reverse complement strand
TGTATAACGTTTCCTCCGGGAAATCAAATCGTTTATCTAAATCTAATGTAGGGTCTGTTACCGGTCTTAATGCTGCGTAAATACCTATCTCAATAGCTTTTACATTCACACATTCAACTCCCAATAAATAAACGTATGGGCCAACTCTATAAAAGTATGGGTTTTTTGGATTAGGCTTCTCATAATTTGTGAAGTATAATCTTTGTACATCTGAAGGTGTTGTTCTTGTAAATGTTTGATTCGTAAATGGAGGGGGGCAACCTGGTTCAATGCCATCTACATAATAAGAAATGTATTCTATCCCTCCATCTTTATCGTAATCGTAAATTACTTCGGGAATTTCAATATATTTCCTGCCTTTTACTTCGTTTGGGTTTGTATTAACCGTAAATTGCTGTACAGGTATATTCGAGAATATGCTTAAAAACGCTCCCGAATCTCTTTTGGAAATATGTTGGCTACGAATACGGTTAGCAATCATAATAACCCAGTGGGCTATTTGAACGTCTAAAACTTCTTTATCATCAGAAACTTGTTTTAAGTCCTTGGATATATCGTTTACTATTGTCCTTAAAGTTGTTCCTCCTATCATGACATTAATTGTATTAAGGTGCTTATATCTCTTTGCGTTACGGTGTATAGGTTCGTCTGATCACCTTGCTTGAATGATATAAAGTTTGCTACCTTTTGCACAAATAAGTCCAACACTGAATAAGGAAACTCTATACTATCAGATAACAAAGATACGTTATTTGGATATTTCAAGTATCGAATACCTACTAATTTATTTTCTAATTTAGGAGAAATTTCAATTTCCCCAGTTACAGTAGGGGAAGCGGTGGAATTATAATTACCCTCATTCAAGTAACCATAAGTCTTTAAATTATTAGTTAATGATGGGCTTCCCGCTTGAAAAATATTGGTTTTCATATTCTCCCATTGTTCAATAGTCATTCTTTTTGCATAGTGCTGACTTTCAATGTAAGTCAAGTCACCTCTCAAATAAGAAGTCCAATCGTTAGGAGGTGTTGTTATCGTAGAGTTTGGGTATGTTACCGCTTCTGGATTTACAGATAAAATACTCCAAATATTGTGAGGAGATACCAAGGTATCTAATTGTATTCTCGAAAATTTAGAGGTCTGGAATACTCTCGTAAACACAAGGTCACGCAAGTTTTCTTCGGATACTTTTTTATCTGAAAATATAGAACTAAAAACCGCCACAATCCAGTCTTTAGCTGAATTAATGGCGGGTCTATAATCTTGATCAAATAAATACCTGTCTGAACCCTCGGCATCAAGGATTGATTGAACTCTCGTAACTATCTCTGTAACAGGTATCATTTTTCATTGTTTTTAAAGGTTTGGTGCAAATAATTTATTTGCTTCCGTTTCCCTCAACATTTCTTCAGCTTTTAATTTAGCCGAGTTTTCGTATTGGGCTGCGGTTTTGATGGCAATCTGCGCTCTCATTTGGTGAACGTCAGCATCAGAAGTAATGTCTATACCAAGCTCTTTACACATTGGTATTAATCTTCCTGCTTCAACAGTTTGTAATGCTTTCATTGCTGAAGCAAGTTTAATTGCGTATTCAGTATCAATAGACTTACTTTTGTTTATATTATCAAAGAACATAACTCCAAATAAGTGGTGTGTTTTCAAGAAATTTAATTCTTTTCTCGATTTACACACATAGGTAGAAAAATTAAAGATATTAGTATCTCTACCTGAACCCGTTTTTTTAGCTCCTTGAAATTTAAACACAATCGGTTTATAAGGAACCTTTACAGGCTTATTGTTGACGAACCCATCTACTATCACATATAAAACCTTATGGCTTATAAATGTACAGATTTCTTCTGGTGAAAGAATATCGTCTGGATCGGTATCTGAAATTTCAGAAAACCCTTGAAAATTCGATACGGGCTTACTGTCCGAATCTTTATTGATTACTTTACCTAAATCTCGTATAAGATTTTTGTAGTTATCCTGTTCTGCTGTAACCGGTTGAGTAACTTGTCTTTTCAAGTTCTCCATCTCGGTCATCATTTGATTCATTTGTTGAATCATAGCTTCGTTTATGCTATTATCAACTTTACTTTTATCAAATTCTTCCTGTTCTTGTACTTCTGGCATAAAATTATTTTTTGATTATTAAAAAATTCCCCTCCCTAAACTTATAGAGAGGGGAATTGATTTTCTTTATTATTGAACGTCAATAATGAATGAAGCTAATGGGTTGTTGAACTCCATAGAAAGTTGACCTGCAATAGACCACTCTTTATAGAAAGATTTTTGCCCTTTAGAAATATCATCAGTTTCGTTCATCTCAAACATTGGTAAACCTTTCAATTTAACCGGTCTGATTGTTTCTTGATCCAAGATAAATAAACGTCTTGCCCAATCAGCAGGGAAGTTAGCAGGTTCACGGAAAAGTTCACAAGGAACTAACGCGTATTTTGCTCCACCTACCTCAATCATCTCAAGGTCAAGTTTTACGTTTTTATCTTCTGGTCTGTATCTCAAACCAGGTACACGATAGATTTTAGAAAGCTCGTGTAATACTTCGTGTGTTCCATAAATGAAACGTGTTGCTCCTTCAGCTTTGAAGTTAGTGTTAAACGCTAAGTTTTCAAAAGCAGCAGCTAAACCACCGACAGTTGGGTTAGATGTCGCAGAACCAGCAGCAATCATTGTTGGGTAGATACCTCCCATTGATTTAGCAACTCTTGTTCCTGATAAAGTGTACTCACCTCTATGCCCATTCCAATAAGAAATAAACATATCTAAACGCAATTGACGCATTTTCTCCTCTTTATCTCTATCTAAGTAATCAGTAGTACCCATATTTTTGTACTTGATTAGCTCTACTCTATCCCAACGTGAAGCACGTAAGAATAATTGTACGTAGTTGTAACGAGTGATTGTTTCCAATCTTGAGTAATTGTCAAATTGATCTTGACCATCAGCCATAATTGTTGAACGAAGTGCGAACACATCTCCAGCAGTTACTCCTGGTAAACCAACGTTTGTTAACGAGTTTACAGTAACAACGTTACCTACAATACTAACTATAACACCTTCTTGTCCGTTAGGATAAGTAATAATGTTAGAGATAGACATTCTTAACAATGATGCAGCACTTACGTTAAACGTATGTGACACAAAGTTACCCGGTACAGCGACAACAGCAGCAGCAGCAGCAGTTGTTTGTACACCAGCAACACACTCCATTGGTGAACGACCATAAGTGTATTCCAAAAATTCAAACTCGTCAGACATTACATCCTTAACCTCTTTTTGGAAAAGAATTTTCATTGAGTTATACTGCTCTGGCGCAGCATCAAATAATTTGTATCTAATTGCTTTTGCAATTAAGTTACTTTCCTCTGGAGAATACGCAGAATCGTTAGCGTAATTCGCTCCTTGAGGGTTTGTGTTTCTTAAACCGAAGGGTAAGTTTTGTGTCCCCGGTGTATATGTTTCATTTGCCATTTTAAAATGATTTTTTAAAGTTTATTAATAAGTGCTTCCTGTTCCTAATCTTTCGATTTCTGCTAACTTACTTTGTACTTCTGGTCTTAAATCATTTGTTCCACTGTTCGTGCTTCTTCTTATATTTGGGTTTTCTTGTCCTCTTTCCAATAGATTCTGTCTTTCCTTGTTGACAGCTTCTTTTACAGCATTGTTAATTCTAATCTTAACGAAGTTCTCGTATTCGTCTGTTGAACGAATAAAAGAAGCTATTGCTGTTTCTTTTAAAGTGCCATCGGTATTATAAAAGGCATTTACTATACCTTCTTTTGTTATCTTACCTACAACACCATTCAAATAACCTTGGTCTATATCAGACATTTGTTTCTTAACAAAGTCAACTGATTTTCCCAGCGATTCGTTGAAATTTTCTTGAGCTTTAACTCCTCGATTCTTTTCAGTTTCGATTTTAGTGTTAAAATCTCCTTTCTTTGCTTCAAACTTCTCTTTTGAAGATGAATATGCTATGTTGATTGCTTTCTTAATTGAAGCATCTCCATGTGGATCATTATACTCTTCCCAATCTTCTGCTGTAAATTCGTTTGGCATAAATGTTTCCACGAGTTTTTGCGTATCAATTTGGTCTACTGATTTAGCGAAGTCAATTGCAGGAGCTTGATTAATTTCAGCTCTCCAATCCTCCCCTCTCGCTGCTTTCTGTAAAGCAAGGTATAAAGCCGGGTCAAGACTTGAAAGTATAGATTCAAAGTTTTCTACTTGCTTTGTTTGCTCTACGTACTTTTCTTCAGTCTGTTTCCATCCCTCTATCTTTTGCTCAAATTCCCCATAATCTTTAACTCCAAACTTTGTGATTACCTCACTTAATTCCTTTGGCGTTTCAATTGGATAATATGTTTCAGTTTTTACAGCTAAGTTTTTATCTCCAAAAATAGGATTTATTTCAAGATTTTCCTTAGTTTCAATATTTTCCCCACCCTCGATTGGGTTAGGCGGTAAACTTTGTTCTTCATTAGTAGGAGCAATTACCTCTTTATTTTCTTCAGCAGATTCAGTTCTTATTTGCTTTAATTCGTTTAAATATGGGTTATCCCCGCCTAACGAACCCATTGCGTTCATCAATGATTCTACTGTGTTTTTATTAGTATCTGGTACTACTTGTTCTATTTCTTCTGACATCTTTACTTAATTTTCTTTTGCAAATTTATAATTATTTTTTAATACACAAGCGGTTTATAAAGAAATTTAATCGGTTTAATTCTATTTTTGTTGGTTTGCTAATAATTCTTTAGCGTAAATCTCCTCCATTTTATTATCTTGGTCAACCATTTTTTCCTCCATCTTTCTTCCAAATTCTTGGTCTTTTTGTGCTTGTGATTGCGCTTGTTCCATAGTTACCGCTTCTGCTAATGCTGCTTGTTCTTGCTGCATCATAGCGTTTTGTTGCTCTTCTGCTCTACGTGCGCTTTCTCTTTGGATTTTAACAAATCTCCTCACTTCTGCCATCACTTTACTTGGTGTTGCTCTCTCGTATAAGTTTGCAAAAATCTCTTGATCTATCATTCCCATCTCAAGGAATACTTGAAGCATTTGATTTGCATTATTCTTTAACGCTTGGTCAGAATTTTCTTTTTCCACGAAAATTGCGAAATCTTCGTTTCTTAATTCATCTGATAGCTTAAAGATTTTTAACGCTTCGTCACCAGCAATAATAGAAAGTTCTTTTTCATT
>JBIPNK010000166.1:0-4780 GCA_044373365.1 Chitinophagaceae bacterium | reverse complement strand
TATCCAAACTGTCATCAATACCGATGACAGATTGATATGGATCTAACTTGGCAAGAAGCTCTTTGATTGTTTTTGATTCAGTGCTCATGGCATAATAATCAACGGGGCATCGTCAGGTTTCACTTCCTGACTTTGCTTGTTGAGAATATGAAGGTCTTCAACAGTTGCCTTCTTCTTGAAGTCGCACACTTGAAGAAGCGCCTGAGTGATTCGCTGCATCATGCCAACGAATGGCTCATGCTCGTCTTCTGACTCGAATACAGGCGATTTGAAACCTGCTGCTTGGCCTTTTTCGTCGTCGCCAATGGCAACTTGAGCCTCGAAGCGAGAGTTTGAGCCAACTGGCAGTTGGTCGATGCGGATGTAGATAGATGGAGTGATGTTCATAACGGTAATTTTTCAATACTTAGGCTTTCAGACCAGTCCATCCACGACATTCGTCGCTTCCGATCTCATGTTTGCATATTTTGCACAGAGGACGACCGACATTTTCAGCCATTGCTTGAGAGTCTAGCATGGACACTAGACGATTTCCTTTGCGATGACGCAACACGATAGGGAGGATGTTGGCAACCAACTGTTTGAACTTGTTCTTACTTGGCGTATTCATATTCGGTCATCAACACTAAGATTGCAAGTGTGGAGTTAAAAAAAAGCAACGCCGTGGGAGCAACCAACTCACCACGGCGTCTGGCACTAGGGACACATGAAAACAAAACCTTGTGCGTGATTAAGTGTCGCAGATTGATTCGTTAGAGTCAAGAGTATATAGCTAAATCCATAGACTCTAAAAAATTCCATTGACATATCAGCTTGCGGTGCAAGTATGCGCGTGAGCTAAAAAGCGTGTATCAACGCTCCTAGGAGGCTCTCTAGGTGAAATGGTGACTGAGCGCCCTACACGGGGCAAACCCAGCAATGGGGCATTCCAGGCTCAAGAATGGAAGTAGAACAAGCGTCATGGCATTCAGCCAATGGCATCCTCTTGTTCAAACAAACAACCCGTTCCAACACCCGCCTAATAGGCAAAACAACTAAACTCACCTAAGACTATGGCATGTACAGATATTAATCAATTCTTGGAGTCTGAAAGTAATCGAATCGTCGATGATCCTTCAGAAAAGCAATTCATCAGCAATCCTTGGCAGAACGACTCTATCGTTCCGCGTTCCCGCTGGCCCAATGGTATGGGCGATACCCCGAACTTCCTGACATTTGAGCGTGCGATGCCGTACGGTTCCGATGTCGCGTTCACCACCTACGGCTTCAATGACGGCGGTAGCGGTGACGAAGGCGGTTCTTGCCAGCCTCCTGTGTCCACAATCTATCCTTCGCAGACTCGCCGCTCGATGGAACTCAAGATTGCGGCTGTCGAAAGCCCTCCCTTCTGTATCGAAGATGCTCGCATGAGCTACAACATCGTTCAGCAGGCCGCTGCCTTCATCCGTAACCTTCGTGGATACTCCCGCTACCTGTGGGAAAATCAACGCCGCGATCAGTTCACGGCCATCTGCTCCAACAAGTACGTCGCTGACGCTGGCCTTACGGTCAACTCCTCTTCGTTCGCCACTGGAACGATTGGCACCCTGAAGCGCGAGATGCTTGATTACATCCGCTACAGCCTCATCCGTAATGGTGCGGACATCCAGAACGGCCTCTCCGTCAACAAGATGGGTCAGCCACTTCTGCCACTTGTCCTCTCCGACGAAGCTCAGCAGACGCTCGCTACCGATGGTGTTACCATCCAGAACATCCGCTGGGACTCCGAAAAGGTCCGTGCGCTCAACAATGCCCCTGGTTCCTTTGACAGCCTCAACGGCTTCAAGATGACCATCGACATCGCTGCTGCTCGCTGGAATCTCGTCGGTGGTGCTTGGGTGCGCGTTCCCTTCATGCTCCCTGCTACCAACAAGGGTGATCCTGCGAACGTCAATCCAGCCTACTTCACGGCTCAATACGAAGATGCTATCATCGCTACCAAGCAGGTTGTGAAGTTTGCGATTCCTGATTCTCAGCTTGCCGCTGGGGAAATGAAATTCGCTCCTCAAGACTACCTTGGCCGATTCAACTGGATCAACAAGTATGACCGCACTTGCAACGTTGACGAAAACATTGGCTTCTTCCGTGGCAAGTTCGCCTACGGTGCTCAGCCAGTGATTCCTGAATACGGCGCAATCCTCCGCTTCCGTCGCTGCCCAACCAACTGGGTTGTGAACACCGCCTGCTCTTAATTGAGTAGAACCACTTGAGGCGGGGTTAGTCTAAAAAACTAGCCCCGCCTTTCTTGCATACACACCAAAACTCTGCTAATAGCTCATTGCTTATGACTCTCTCTTTTACATCACCTGAAGGCTGGCAAATGCCAGAAGACGCAACACCTGGACAGCCTTTTCAAGCTGTTGGCACATTCCTCGCTGATGAGGATGGCAATATCACATTGACCGCCATTGATGGCACCGAAATCCCTGTCATGGAAGATGACGAGATGGAGATGGAGGATGAAGGGGTGGAAGTCGAAGTGACGATGCCTGAGAAAGAAATGTCTGAAGAAGAAGACATGATGGATCGCGCTAAGAAAATGGGCGTCTTCAAATAACCATCCCATCTTATGAGGCCAGCATTTTCTGATGAAGTAAACGCAATGGTTGTCTTCGTTGCCGGAGACACATGGAATGGATTTCCGTCCATCACCGTGTCAAATCGTGTTGCGCCTGGGAATCTGGCCTCAGTTAAGATGGCGTTTAAGCTCAATCCCAAGAGCGTGATGCCAACACTGGAACTCACCAGTGGAAATGCCGACATCACCATTACAGATGCGGCGAATTGGGTATTCACTATCAATCCAGGTCGCTACGAATTGCCCATTGGTCAATATGTCTGGCAGATTGAAACAAGTGACGACAGCAGTCCTGCTTATGTCGAAACATTGATTGAAGGAATCGGAGAAGTGCTCTCCAACTACACGACCACAACCTGATGAGCCAGACAAACATTTCAGTCAATTCCACACTTGGTCCAACGATTGAGGTTCTGAGTGACGGAGGCATTGTAATTAATGTTGCTAATCCTGTCAGTGGAACCGGAGATGTGACCAGCTCAAGCTCTTCGATAGATAACCAGATTGTTCGTTTTGATGGGACAAGTGGCAAGATTATCCAGAACTCAGGCATCACTATTGCTGATGGAGCTACCGGAACGCTTTCTGGCACGAATACAGGTAACGTAACGATTGGCACCGCAAACGGCTTGTCCATTGCTGGTCAGGCATTAAGCCTTGGAACATCTTCTGCATCAACCACGGGCGCATTGACATCCGCTGACTGGCAGGATTTTGATTCAAAGCAGGATGCTGGAAACTACATCACGGCACTCACTGGAGATGTCACCGCTTCTGGCCCTGGTTCCGCTGCTGCCACGCTTACATCCACGGCTGTAACTCCAGGAGCATACACGCTGGCAAACATCACGGTGGACAGCAAGGGGCGCATCACATCTGCTGCAAATGGTACAGCAGGAACCGGAACCGTTACAAGCGTTGGCATTACAGGCACAGACGGCATCCAAGTTGATTCAGGATCGCCCGTGACGACATCTGGAGATATTCAGCTTGGTGTTGATGCTGCCACAATGAAGACCACGCTAAATCTAGCTGGCACGAATACGGGAGATCAGAATATTTTCGGTACGTTTGCTGTTGCAGGTCAAAGCAGCGTGGTGGCAGATTCCACCAGTGATACACTTACGCTTGTCGCAGGTAGCAATATTACCATCACTACGAATTCCTCAACGGATTCGATCACGATTAACTCGACAGCCAGTGGCTCAGGTGATGTGGTTGGACCTGCTTCCGCGACTGATAACGCCCTAGTGCGTTACGATGGCACAACAGGTAAGTTGATCCAGAACGGTCAAGTCACGCAATCGGATGTTGGCGATCTTGCTGCCATCAATTCGATGACGATGGACACCACGCCAACAGGCAGTCTCGCCGCACAAGGGCAGATGATGTGGAACGCTGACGAAGAAACACTGGATATCCAGTTGAACGGTTTCGCTTTACACGTTGGAGAACATATCGTTTATCACGTCCAAAATAGCACTGGCAGCACGATTGCTAAAGGTGTTCCCGTGATGTTCGCTGGCACCACTGGCAACAGCGGAAAGCTACTAATCCAACCGTGGAACGGCACTGGCCCTGCCACGTTTTTCATGGGTCTTACGGGTGAATCTCTCACAACTGGAAGCGAAGGATTCGTGATTGCGTTTGGTAAACTTCGCGGCATTCAGACCGATGGTGCAAACTACAGTCAAACATGGGTTGATGGCGAAATCATATACGCTGGAACAACGACTGGATCGCTCACTAAAACGCAGCCTTCAGCGCCAAATCCAATCGTTCAAGTCTTGGCAGTAGTCCATGCTCACGCATCAAACGGAACTTACTTCATTCGACCAAATTATATCCTTGGCGATGTTTTTGGTCCTGCTAGTGCAACTGATAATGCGCTAGTAAGATTTGATAGCACTACTGGCAAGCTGATTCAAAACAGCGTTGCCACATTAACTGATGCTGGAACCATTGCTGCAACACAACTTTTTTGCACGTCTGGCAGTGGACAGGATGCTCTCGTTAGAGCAGAGGTAGGAACATCATCTGTTTCTATTACAACATACCCTGAAACATCATTAAGATTTGCAGGTGAAACAGGCGCAGATCCACCCGTATCTTACGATATTAGCATTAGGCCAAGCGGATCAACTCAAGATAGCTATGCTCTAG
>JBIPNK010000052.1:0-20037 GCA_044373365.1 Chitinophagaceae bacterium | reverse complement strand
CTGTGGGCCTTGCTCTATAGGCAGAACGAATGATTTCCAATGAGCCTGTAGGATTTGAGCTGTAGTTAATATACGCTGTGATACCAACACGCAACCAGTTGTTCAGCCTGCTGTCAACCGCTGCGTTGAGCGTATACTTCTTAAATGAAGTTGACGCAACATTACCATCTTCCTGAATATATCCACCGGAAAAACGGTAAGTCGTTCCTGCATTTCCACCAGTAACAGCAACTGTTGTGTTGGCCACTGTACTTGGTTTTGCAACCAAGTTCACCCAATCTGTTGATTTTCCAGTGTTGACCATGTTCATTTCACTGGCAGTTAATGTGTTGGCTGCTCCACCATTGAGCACAGCATCAGTCACGGTTGCTTTGTAGAATTGCTGTGCATTCAGCAATTGAGGCAAATGAGCAGGTTGTTTTTGACCCAGGTAGGAATCAAAAGTAACTTTGGGTTTTCCTGAGACACCTTTTTTGGAGGTAACAATGATTACACCGTTGGCACCCCTTGCGCCATAAATGGCAGTGGAAGATGCATCTTTCAAGATATCAATAGATTGAATATCCTGTGGGTTGATGTCACGCAATCTTGCGCCAATTACACCATCAATAACCACCAGTGGTTCAGTTGCACCAGTGATGGTATTTTGTCCACGGATGTCGATTGCAAAACCCTGTCCGGGTTTATTGCTTGTTTTGGTAATTACCACACCAGTAACCTGGCCCTGAAGGGCTTGGGCAGCGTTGGCAGGGTTGGCCCTTACGATATCGCGAGGGGCGAGTGAACCCACGGCTCCTGTCAGGTCTTTCTTTCTTACAGAACCATACCCCACTACAACTACATCTTCAAGTTGTTTGGAATCTGAGGTTAGTTTGATGGAAAGATCAGCTTGGCTGGAAATGGCAACTTCCTGTGACCCAAATCCAATGGAGTTGATAACAAGAACAGGTTTTCCTGTAGTTGGAACTTCAATAGAGAACTTACCATCGTTGTTGGTAGTAGTTCCTTTTGTTGATCCTTTAACCGTAATGCTTGCACCGGCAATAACAGCGCCGTTGTCACCCTGAACAATTCCACTGATCTTGCGCGTTTGCGCAAAAGCAAGGGCTGTAATCAGTGTTAGGAAGGTGACTAAAAAAAGTCCTTTTCTCATAATGGCAGTTTTAAACAATTTTTCAATTAAATGGTCAACAACAAATTTAACATAAAACGATTTAGCTAAATATTAATTTTATTTATCACAAACATAAAAAACATTGAACATAAGCCCAATGTTTTTTTATGTTTAATGCGATAATTTAAAATTTTAGTATCCGGGATTCTGGTCGATTTTTGGAAGCGTCAAATCAATCATACTCTGCGGGATTGGCCTCAGATAATGTTTGGCAGCGATTGCAGGTGATCCGGATAAACCGTAGCCCATCCAAGGGTTGTACTTGGTACCTCTTGAAATCAAGGTTTGGGTTCTCTTCAAATCATACCAGCGTTGTCCTTCGCCCAAAAATTCCCTTGCAGACTCATCCATGATCATGTCAATGGTTATGTTTGAAGGGGTTGCTCGGTAAGAAACAACATTGGTAATCGGGTCTGTTCCTTTTTCAGGATTGGTTGCCCTGTTTGGATTTTTACCTGCGTTTGCTGTGCCCAGTGCACGATCCAAAACCCTGTTGTAATAAACATCTGCAGTTCCCAGTTTTGCACCAGTAGCTCCTTTAACGATTGCTTCAGCAGCCATCAGATAAAGCTCAGCAGAACGGAAAATAGGGTCATTCAAAGTTGACCAGCCATCCTGGAACGGAACACTTGGCTGACGAAACTTCCAAAACATTGGGCTGGCCCAGAACATGTTGTCAACCACCCCAGTGGTAGGGGTCAGAGGTGCATATCCAACAATTTCACTGATATGGCCAACAGCATATTTCTTGGTTCCTCCATTAACATTCAAACCACGGTCTCTGGCCGCAGGCAAAGGCCTGTTCCAAGGCAAAATAATGGCAGTTGTATCACCGATTGCATAAGTTATGCTCAGGTTTTGAGAGTATGTATTATTCTTCAAACTGATGGTCTGTGCCACAGTTGCATAAGAAACAGTATTGAATGTTCCTTCGTACCTGCTATCCATGGTTGGATCAAACATGCGGTATGCAGCCCAGGTAGGATAGTTGCGATCGCCCTGCAATTTTGAATAAAATACGGTTGATCCGCCCGCTTGTGCAACACCGCTTGGGCCGTGGCCAAATTGACTGTGCATGT
This sequence comes from Chitinophagaceae bacterium, assembly GCA_044373365.1. GTDB lineage: Bacteria > Bacteroidota > Bacteroidia > Chitinophagales > Chitinophagaceae > Pollutibacter. The sequence goes on along the minus strand of JBIPNK010000052.1, from coordinate 17,784 downwards.
TGTTACCAATCAAGCCTGTGGCGGGATTGTTGTTACCATCACCATAATAGTACTGTGGATTGGCATATTGAACCGCAAAAATAACCTCTTTGCTTGCGTTGGCTGTAGTTACTGCAGCAGCAATTGATGGTTGTGCATTGGTTACTTTTTTATCATGTATAGGCCAAAGGTTATTCCAGTTGGCCTCCAAAGGATAAAGCCCGGAAGCAATCAGCTCGTCAGAAAGCGCCAAAGCGCTTGTGAAGTCTGCTGAAGATCCTCCAAGGGCATTATTGAAATTCCATCCCCTGGTCAGATATACTTTTGCCAAAAGAAACTTTGCTGCACCCTGGGTAGCCCGTCCCTGATCAGTTTGAGAAACAGGCAATGCGGTAACAGCACTGTTCAAATCTGCAATGATCTGGGTATAAATATCTTTGGAAGCAGATTTAGGAGCCTCTAATTTACCCGCAAGCGATTCTTTCAATGGCATGGGAACATCGCCCCATTGTTGCACCAACCAAAAATAGCTCAAGGCCCTCAAGAACTTTGCCTCACCAACACGCACAGCTTTTTTGACAGGATCCAGACCAACTACACCATCAGCCCTGCCAATATCCCTGCAATGCACCTGTAGTAGAATTGAGGCGGATATCATACTGATCCAATTCGTTTCCTATTTGATTGGACTGACCGAAGAAAATTCCACTCCATCCACCGGCACACATCATGTCTGTACCCTTTACCGTGAGATTTCTTGATTGGGTAATATTTCTTAACAGTGGATAACAAGAGTTGATCAAACCATCATATCCTGCTGGGTCGTTGTACATGTTGTCGGTTGTCCTGCTGGCGGGGTTGTATTCATCAAGAAATGATTTCTTACACCCCATGAATGAAATTCCTGCTACCAAAAAGTAGATTGTGGCTTTGGGAAACAGTTTAAATATTTTCATAATTCAATTTTTAAAGTGATAGACCTTGATTTAGAAGCTTAGGTTTAAACCAAAATTGCAGGTGAGTGACGGAAAATCATCCTGGTAGGCAGCACCATTGTATTCAGGATCTCCACCATTGAATTTGGTAAAATAAGCTGGGTTGATGATCTGGGCATAAAGCCTCAATCTGTCTACACCCAATTTTTGTAACTTTTCTCTTGAAAGATTGTAACCAACAGTGATATCTGCGATCCTCAAGAAACTTGCATCTTCATAGTAGAGTGCATCAGAGAAACTCTTGGGAACGCCCATACCCCACATTTCGTTGGATGGGTTGTTCCTGGTCCAATAATTCAGTTTAAGGCGGGCACCGCCACCTGCATCAGAAACATAGCTGCTCATGAAACCATTCCTGAACATGGTACCGTTTCTATAATACATCATTACCGCCAGGTCAAAATTTTTGTAACTGACCCTGTTGGTGAAGCCAAGGGTGAAATTGGGCAATTGAGATCCCAGGATTACCCGGTCGTCCTGACCAAGCACACCTGCACTGATCTTACCATCCTTGTTCTGGTCAACAATGCGCACAGAACCTGGAACTGCACCGTATGATCTGGCTTGTGCACTATCTTTAAACTGCCAAATGCCATTCGCCTGGAAATACAGGAAACTCTTCAACGGATGTCCTACAGCAAGAATGGATTCAGGACTGGTATTGCTACCACTGTAGCCAAACTTGGCGCCATTGGCCAATTCCTCAAGCTTGTTTATGTTTTTTGTAAAGTTGATGGAGCTTGTCCACTGAAAATCTTTTGTTTGGATATTGACGGTGTTCAACAACAACTCAATCCCCTTGTTCGACACCCTACCTACATTGGATATAACTGAGCTGAAGCCATTGGTCGTAGGAATGGATTGCCTCATGATCAGGTCTTTTGTTGTACGGTTGTACACCTCAGCAACTGCTGTGATCCTGTTGTTGAACAACCCAATGTTCAAACCAAGATTAAGCTCCTGGCTTCTCTCCCATCCAAGGCCTTGGTTGGCAAGGTTGTTGGGACCAAACCCAATACCAGCAGCTTGTCCGAATGAATAGTTACTGGCCGCTGTAAGTGTAGCGGCAGTTGAATATGGAGATACAACAGAGTTACCCACCTGACCATAGCTTACGCGCAACTTCAGGTCAGAAATTGATTTGATTTTCTTGAAGAATTTTTCATCACCCAAGCGCCATGCGAAGGCTCCTGATGGGAAAAATGCCCATTTGTTTCCTGGCGCCAACTGGGATGCACCATCAGAACGACCGGTGAAAGTAAGCAGGTATTTTTCGTTGAATGTGTAATTGATTCTTCCCATATAGGAGGAAAGTGTTCTTTGGTTGAAACCACTTCCAATGACAGGCGTACCTGATGTACTGGCCAGGTTATACCAATAGGATACATAAGGAAGACCGGTTACTGAGATATAGTTGAACTCGTTGGTGTTCTTGTAAGCACTTTGAAGCGCTGTAACATTCAACTTGCTTTTACCTTTTTGGTAATTGTAGGTCAATTGGTTGTCAAAAGTGTAAGAACTCAGGAAATCATTTTCAACAGAAGCCCTTGTGGCTCCGGTTACATTGATTGCCTTTGAATATTTACCCCTGTACTCGTCTTGCTTTGCCAGTTGATAGGCAAGAGAAATTGAAGATTTGAATACCAGGCCTTCCAAGAGATTGATTTCTGCATAAGCATTTCCCATCTGGCTGTTGACATTGCGCGTCCAGACATAATTATCGCGGCTGTTGGCTTCAAGCAAAGGATTCACTGCGGTATTTCTACCCATCCTTACTGCATATCCATTTACAGCTCCCAAAGCAGCATCTCCACCAATGGCAGCATCTACTAGGTCTTTGTAATAAATAGTTGAGGTTGGTCTTTCACGGTAAACAGTTCTTGGTACTTCCAATGAACCAGTTGGATTGGTTGAAAAATTTTGATACAATGAAAATCCTACTTTAAGAAACCGCGTAATTTTAGAATCTACCGCAGTATTCATGTTGTACTTCTTGTAATAAGTCAATGGTACCATACCATCTTCCTGTATGTATCCCCCGGAAATCCGATACGTTGTTGCACCATTTCCACCAGAAATAGACAAGGTAGATCCTGCATTCATGCCAGGACCTGCAACCAACCTGGCCAGGTCAACAGTCTTTCCACTGTTGATGATCGCCATTTCATTCACATTGAAGGCAGAGGCTTCGGTGATGGTTGATCCATTCAACTGTGCATCAGTGATGGTTGATTTGTAAAACTCCTTTGCATTTTCCATTTCTGGAAGATGAGCAGGAGTCCTTTGACCAAAATAGCTGTCCAGGGTAACCCTTGGCTTTCCAGACAGTCCACGCTTGGAGCTGATGATGATTACGCCATTGGCACCCCTTGAACCATAGATCGCAGTAGATGAGGCATCTTTGAGGATATCCATCGATTCTATATCTGCAGGGTTGATATCTTGCAATTTACCACCGATGATACCATCAATAACAACCAATGGTTCAGTGCCCTGGAATTGTTGTGTACTTGATGTATACGTAAGATTAACACCGCCATCCGCATTGGGATTGGGGGTAATGGTATTTTCACCACGAATGGCAATCTGCCATAGTTGACCAGGCTTGTTGCTCATCTTGGTAACCAAGACGCCCGGCACCTGACCTTGCAAGGCCTGTGTTGCATTGGCAGGATTACCCCTGACAATTTCCACTGCTTTCACAGAACCTACCGCTCCGGTAAGGTCTTTCTTTTTGACTGCACCATATCCCACTACCACAACATCTTCAAGCAGCTTGGTATCAGTAACCAGCTTTACCGTAATGTCAGATTGAGTTGTGATTGAAATCTCCTGTGTTCCATATCCAATTGAATTAACAACGAGGATACGTTTTCCTGTGCTTGGAATGTCAATCGAAAATTTACCTGTACTAGTAGTTGTAGTACCTTTCGACGTTCCTTTGATGGTAACGCTGGCCCCAGCAACAACAGTACCGTTTTCTCCAGTTACCGTTCCACTGATCTTGCGCGTCTGTGCAAGCGCAAGGCTAGTGATTAATGCAAGGAATGTGACTAATAAAAGTCCTTTTCTCATAATGGCAGTTTTAGTAAATAAGGTTTAAAATGGCTAAGCGATGAATTATAAAAACAATTATATGTTATTATAAAATCAATTTATGAATTTATAAAATCATTTTACTAAAACGTTTAATCTAATGAATTTATGTACGAAAACGTTTTCGGTGGATATAAATAGAAAGGCCGATCTGAGATCGGCCTTTGAAAGTTAATACCCTGGATTTTGAGTGAAACCGGGATTCTTATTCACATCCAGCTCAGTTTGTGGTATGGGCCACAGATAATGCCTGGGCTGAAACAATCTCGGATTGTCCATAATTTTAAAATTACCGGTAGTATTTACCAAGGCATTGAATCCTGTATAATCAGGTGTTGAATTTGCATCCAAGGTTGGTTTTGGAAGTGAATAGTAAAGTGCTCTGGTCATCGCTTTACCAAAAAGGACTCCATTCATTGCCTTCTCGCCAATCTTCCACCTGCGCATGTCATACAATCTCAGTCCCTCTCCGGCAAGCTCAACCTTGCGCTCGCGTCTTACGATAGCCCTTAATTCTGCCTGGTTTAAAGTTCTGATAGCCGGATAAAGTGTTGTTGCAGTAGCAGCAACGCCGTATCCCCTGGCCCTTACCAAATTGATCGCATCAAGTACTGAAGCATCAATCTGGTTGAGTTCAATCTTTGCTTCAGCATAGGTCAGTAATACTTCAGCATAACGAATCAACATGAAAGCCAGCTCTGATTGTGTATTTAGCACCAAATCAACCGGATCAATGTACTTCTTCAATAACATGCCAGAAAAGGAAGAAAACGCGTTAGTTACCTCTGTATTTGAAATCTTTGCCATTGGTGCAGGTGAAAACTTGGTACAGGTAGCACTGTCCGGATGGAATGTAACATTGTATGTAATGCCCCCATTTCCAAACCATGTATCTCCATCTCCGAGAATGGTTTGACGCATGCGGGGATCACGGTTCCTGTAGATGTCTGTTGTGTTGTAGAGGTTGGATTTATCAATGGTCTGTCCATCAGTGCACTCATAACTATCAGCCAACCCACGGGTTGGAATCAGCGTGGAAAAACCTCCGGCAAGCCTTGCTTGATTGCCCTGAGAGTAAGCAGCAGTCCTCACCGTTTGCTTAAAATCAAATGCCAAAATGGATTCGCGGGAGTTTTCGCCTGCATAAGTAAAGAGGTTGCGGTAATTAGCAAAAAGTGAATGGTAATTCAAATCCATTACAGCTTTTGAGGCTGCAGCTGCAACATCATATTTCTCATTGTATAAGGCAAAACGGGCTTTTGCTGCCAATGCAGATCCTTTTGAAGCCCGACCAACATCAAGCCCGGTATAAGATACAGGCAACTTTGCGGCTGCATCATCCAACTCTTTAAAAACAAAATCCAGCACTTGAGCCTTAGGTGTTCTCGCAACAAAAGATTCTGTCGCAGGCAAGGTTTTGTTGATCAATGGAACATCACCATACAATGAAATCAAACATCCATAATAATAAGCCCTGAGAAATCTTGCCTCTCCATCAATCCGGTTGTACAAGGCAACTGAAGTCACATCTTTGGCCTTGCTCATGTTCTCCAGCAGCGTATTGCATTTGGCAATTCCACTGTAATACGTCGACCAAACATTTCTAATGATACCTGTATTGGGTGTATGCTGTCCAAGACCAATTGTTTGTGCATCATCACCTGCCCTGAACCACATGATATCGGTAGTGGCATCAAGCATCATGTGAAATGGAAAATACTGTTGTTGAAAACTCAAATTGGCGTAGGCTGAATTGACAGCAAGTACCAGTTCGTCTCCGGATTTGTAAAAAGTACTGCTATTGGGTGAATCCTCCGGAAAACGATCGAGGTAAGATTTTTTGCAACCTGTCAACAAGAACAAGTTGATGGCAATGATAGATATTATTACTTTTTTCATGATAATCTGTTTAGTCTTTTTTTATTACTTCAAGCTAACCCTGACACCAGCGACAAATGAAGCAACCTGTGGGTAATTTGAAGGTCCACCAAGCGGCGTTTCAGGGTCATATCCAGGAACCTTGTCCCATGAAAATACATTCTGCCCACTCAAGTAAATCTTGAAAGTTGAAAATGGGGTCTTGTTCAAAATCTTATTTGGAATGGTATACCCTAATGCAACAGTTTTCATCTTGAGGTATGATGCGTCATCAACCCAGTAACCTGAATTTTGTTGGTTGTTTTGCTGTGCAACAAAAAATCTCGGATAAGTGGCTTTTGCATTTTCAGCATCTGTTTTTGTTGGACTCCAACGGCCAAGATGAATATCCCTTACACTACCTGCGTTATGAAACGCCCATGCACCATCAACATTCTGGTAACCGTTCCATTTCCCAACACCCTGAAAGAAAACAGTAAGATCAAAGCCTTTGTAATCAAGAAAAAGATTAAGGCTGTAGGTATAGCGAGGAATCCTGCTTCCAATGATTACCCTGTCATTGGCATCAATTACCCCATCCTTGTTTTGATCGATGTATTTAATATCTCCTGGTTTCAAAGCCCCAAATTGCTTGGCGTGGCCAGTGATTTCCTCTGCGGTTTTAAACAAACCTGCTGATTGATATCCAAAGATCGCACCCATTTCCTGACCAACCTGGGTTATCTGGAACCCACTGATATAAGGTCCTGTTCCTTTGAGGTCCACTACCCTGTTTTTAACATCAGAAAGGACTCCTGTAATGCCAAAGTTGAAATTCTTTCCGATTTTATCATTGTATCGGATGTTCAAATCCCAACCCTTGTTATCAACCCTTCCAGCATTTTGTACAGCAGGGCTCAAGCCTGTAGTCAAAGGAATGGGCAAAGTCAAAAGAATATCATCTGTCTTTTTGATGTAGTAATCAAATTCAAGGTTGAGTTTGTTGTTGAGCACTGCTGCATCAAGACCAAGGTTAAGCACATTGGTGGATTCCCAGGTAATCTCCCTGTTTGCAGCGATCAACTGTGCTGCAGAACTTACAATGTTGCCATTGAACACGCCCTGACCAAGGCTAAGTGAAGAAAGGTAAGGGTAGTTTCCAATGTTCTGGTTTCCCAAAGCACCGTAAGACGCCCTTATCTTCAACAGGGATACAAATTTCAAATTGTCCATGAACTTTTCCTTGGAAATAATCCATCCAGCAGAGAAAGAAGGAAAATAACCATAACGTTTAAAGTCTGAGGCAAACCTTGAGGATCCATCATACCTGGAATTGATTTCCAGCAGATACTTGTCTTTTGCAACAAAATTCATTCTTCCATAATAAGACCTCAGTGCCCAGGCATTTCCAAAGCCACCCAGGTTTTGATTGAGTGAGGGGTATGCATTCAATTGAACCAAATCTGGGAACAAAGTCAACTCTCTGTATGCATTGAATCCCTGTGACCTGCTATCTGTTTGTTCAGCACCTGCCAAGACGTTGAAATCGAGCCATTTGAAACTCTTGTTATACGTGGCCTGGAACCTGAGATAGTTCGTGAGGTTGTTGGACGTTGAATTGGAAAGACTGCTTTTGTTAGGACTGCTCAAGAAAAGTGCCTTGGAAACAAAATTGTAAAAATCAATCTTCCTCGTATTGTTGATGGTATAATCTGTAAAATACTTGGGTGCAAAATTGAAGTTCAGGTTCAATCCCTTGATAGGATTGTAGTTGGCCTGAAGGTTCAACAGTGCATTGTTAGCAGTTGTTGAATTGATTCCTGAAGCTTGAGACCAGGCCAAAGGATTGCCACCCTCCCATCCTGGGCCCCAAGTACCATCTGAATACTTTGAGGCATAAATGGGCGGAACCCTGTACATCTGGTAAAACAGGCTGCCGTACCCTACAGCTGGTGTCTTGAATTCTTCCTGTCTCAGGTTAATGTCAAATTGGAAACTCAATTTTTCACTTGCCTTGTAGTCTGCATTCAACCTAAGACTGTATCTTTTAAAACCAGAATTGGCAATGATACCATCCTGATCCATATAGTTGACAGCTGCCAGCAATTTCATCCTGTCTGTTCCACCATTCAAGGTAACATTGTGCTGTTGCTGCAATCCTTTTGTAAAAGTAACATCCTGCCAGTCTGTATTTGGGAAAAGATTAGGATTAACCCTATTGCTGTCTGCATAGGATTTAATGTAGGCATCTGTGAAACGAGGAGCCGCCCCTTCGTTCGTAAGCGCCTCGTTGTACAACGTCATAAAATCAGTGGCACCGAGGTATTTCGGTCTGTCTACAGGCCTTTGATACCCATAAAAAGCATCATAATCAACCTTCATTTTTCCAGACTTACCCCTCTTTGATGTTATCAAAATTACACCTCCAGCAGCCCTTGAACCGTAGATGGATGCTGATGCAGCATCCTTCAAGACAGAGATGGATTCAATGTTGTTTGGATCCACATCACCAAATGAAGCAACTACCCCATCAATCAGGATCAGTGGTTCATTGTTGCCCAAAGTACCCAATCCACGAATGCGTATCTGTGCCTCTGAACCCGGTACGCCATTGAACTGAGAAACAGTAACACCAGGAAGTGCTCCCTGAAGGGCAACGGTTGTGTTGAATACTGGTCTTTTGACAAGTTCCTGTCCACTGACAACTGAAACAGCACCTGTAAGGTTTACTTTTTTCTGCTTGCTGTAACCAATTACTACAACCTGCTCCAGGTCAGCATTTTGAGCCTTCAAAACCAGATTCAGCGCAGTGCCATTGTTGACCGTTTCCATTGAAACATATCCAACAGCCGTTACAAAAAGCACATCACCTTTTTGGGCATTGATCTCAAATGAACCTGATGCGTCGGAAACAACGCCAATAGAGGAACCTTTGATGGTGACAGAAGCCGATTCAATGGGTTTACCATCCTCAGACTTAACACTGCCCTTAAGAGGCGTGGCCTGGGAAAAAGCATTTTGCATACCCAATAAGAGGGTAAAACAAAACAGCATGACAGAAGCAATTTTCATTTTTTTCATAACGCAATTGTTGTTTTGTGAACAGATAAATATTGAGTCAACTATCTCAATAAAATATTCAAATTGAATTTATACTAAATAAAAAAACAAACAATGGCAATTGATTTAAATTAATACTCTAAATCTATCGAAACCGGTTTCGCAAACGTTTTCGATAGATATATAAATTTGTTGACCAATGTTTTAAAAAAGGACTTCAAAAAAATCCTTCCGATTTTGTTCAATCCTGATGAAACACCTCTTCCATGGAAGTCCAAATCTGGTGTTTGGCTAAGGCATCTTTTAAGGGTATTTGACAAGGATCGGTTTCCCTCCACCACCTTTGCGTGGCAGTATCGGATGCCATTTTCTTCATGTCCGCATCGAAGTCTTGTCCGGTGTATTCAAAATAGCTGAATAGATAGTACTGATTTTCAATTTGGTGAAGGTAAATTGAATAGTTGTGGATATTGCACTCACTGATGCGCTGTTGCACCGCCGGCCAGGGTGATGCATGGAGTTTTTTGTACTGCTCGATTTTTTCTGGTTTCAAGCCTGTTACCATTCCATAACGAAGGGGCTTTACAGATGAAGTTGCAGTTGGTGTATTGGAAGGCCCTTCTTGATTCGAGCAGGAGAAGAGCAGGCAAATTATCGATAGGAATGCAATTGTTCGCATGATCAAAATTTTATAAATGGTTATCTGAAAATCCAATACAGTACAATCATCATCACCAAAAGTAACAGCGACTGCAATTTATAATTACCAATTCCATTCCAACCCTTACTGGACAAGGGCTCCAAGGGAGACTTCCAGTAAAGAACAGCACTCATTGCGGTATGCTCAACAGGAAAGACATAAGACAATACTGCCTGCATCAAAACACAGGCACAAAAAAGATAGAAAGCCATCATCATGAATGGGATTTGGCCTGCAATGGATGATGGATAAACCTTGTTGAGCACAAAAACAGTTGCGCCAAGCAACGAACCCAGCCAGAGGGTGTATTGTGCACTTTTTGCTGAAGCTTTTTTCCAAAAAATGCCCAACAGAAAAACAGTGGTGATGGGTGGTGCAATATGGGCAATGATATCATTGATGCCATTGAATAGACTTTCATATCGGTTCAGCAATGGGAGAAGACCAATGGAGGCAACCAATGCCACACCAGCAGAAATCCTGCCAACGCGAACCAACTGGCGATCGTCCGCCTCGGGTTTAAAGCGTTTGTAGAGGTCATAGCTGAACAAGGTGGCAATTGAATTGAGTGCCCCTGATATCTGGCTCATCAACCCTGATAACAAAGCCGCTGCCAAAACACCCACCAATCCTTTGGGAACCAGTTGTGTAATCATCAGCGTGTAAACAGCTTTGGAATCTGTCGATACTTTACCATCAATGCCAATGGTCTGGATGGAACTGATGTCAAACATTCCTTTTTGTGCTAGCACATAGGCCATCAAACCTGGCAATACAAAAATGAAAACAGGAAGGATTTTTATGAAACCGCAAAACAAAGATCCCAGCCTTGCATGGTTTTCATCTTTGGCACCCAAAACCCGCTGAACAATGGTTTGGTCTGCACACCAGTACCAAATGCCCAAAACAGGATAACCAAGAAATATAGCGTACCATGGCATCCCACCCGGATCATCAGCAGGCTTTAACATGGACAATTTATCCAACTCTCCACTGGATTGAAGGGTGCTCGTTATTTCTCCCCAGCCTCCAACTTTGTTGTAGCAGATGACGGTAATCACCACAGCACCAGTCAACAACACAATGGTCTGAATGGACTCTGTAACAACCACTGCCCTCAATCCTCCAATGATGGTGTACAAACCGGTAAAAAAGGCGATCACGATTACACTCGTGTACATGTCAACGCCAAACAAAGTTTTTAATACAATACCACCTGCCAGGAAAGAAAATGCAATATGGATGACAACCGCAGAGATGATGGAAATAAATGCCAGCCAATCCCGGCAGGCCCGGTTGTATCTTTTTTCCAAAAAATCAGGCAAAGTAGCCACTTTGGACCTGATGTAAAAGGGAACAAAAAACAAGGAAAGCAGGATGAGGGTGAACGAAGCCATCCACTCAAAATTACCAGAGAGCAATCCTGTATCAAAACCAGACTGGGCAAGGCTTACCAGATGAAGGCAGGAAATATTGGTAGCAAACAAAGCCAGGCCAATCATGGGCCATTTCAAAGACTGCCCAGCCAGAAAATAATCGCTTGAGGCATTACCAGCAGCAACAGTTTTCTTTTTGAGCCCCGTCCAAAGCCCTACTGCAACGATACCCAGGAAGTAAAGAATACTGATAACAAGGTCAATATTGTTCATGACAATTGATTGAAATTTTATGGCAAAAGATCACAGCTGCTTCCAGGTTCCATCGGCGTTCTGTAAACACCATTGATGATGTCTACTGGATGAACAAACCGCTTTTTCAAATGGGGGATATGCTCAAGGAACAAGGCCTCATGCCCCAGTGAAATATGGTTGAAGAGCACCAGGTGCTGGTGCAGCTGGCCCATGTCGCCCACGTGAGGTACAACGGGTATGCCATATTTTTTTGAGAGCAGGCTGATGGTGATGAATTCGCTTACCCCTCCCACCCTAACGGCATCCACCTGCATGAATCCAGCGGAACCGGTCTGCAGGTAATTCTTGAAAATGATCCTGTTGGGTACATGTTCACCCAAGGCCAGCTTCACGGGAGCGATGGCATCTGCAAGTGTCTTATGCGCAAGTACATCGTCAGGATGGGTGGGCTCCTCAATCCAATAAGGATTCATGGCCTGCAACTCTTTGCAAATGGACAATGCCTGTGGCAATGTCCATTGCTGGTTGGCATCCAACATCACTTTGCTGTTGTCTCCTGCTTCTTCCCTGACGATATGGGCCCTGCGGATATCTCTTTGCGGATCTGTAGAACCCACTTTCAACTTCATGGCTGTAAATCCTTCAGCGATGGCCTTACGGCAATTAAGCCTCACTTTCTCATCATCATAATTGAACCAACCCACTGATGTGTCATATCCCGGATAACCCTGATCTATGATAGAAGAACGTTGCCGCTTGCCTTCGGGATCAATCAAGGCCAAAGCCTGATCCCTTGTCATCACATCCTCCAGGTAGGAAAGATCCAAGGTGTTGACAATCTGTTCAGGGCTCAGTTCAATCAATAACTTCCAAAGGGGAAGCCCTCTTTTTTTTGACCAAAGATCATAGCAGGCATTGGTTACAGATGCAAGCGCCAGGTGCACGATTCCCTTGTGTGGACCCAGCCATCTGAACTGTTGTTCATTGGACAACCTGTTGAAGACCTGTCCGAAATTGGACATCAACTCCTCGATGTCCATTCCTTTCAACTGTTCCGCATAAAAAGCAGCAGCCTTGCAAACCAGGTCATTTCCTTCGCCCAGGGTGAAAGCAAATCCGGTTCCAACAATTCCACTGTCATCTTTGAGGTTGGTAACAGCATAGGAATAAATGGGATCCCTGTGTATGGCATCACTGCCGGCTCCATTTTCCAACACAAATCTTGCATCACGGATTTCGATACTCTTGATCATTTTACTATTTTTTTATCAAGGATAAATTTTCTACATCCCCATCCATCTCAAGCACAATCACTGTACAGTTCGGATCAGGCAAAACTTTTGGAAGGTTGATGGATGTGGTTGTGGGAGCCTGTTCATAGGAAAGGTTCGTACCGTTCATGAAAAACGCCCGAAGAATTTTTCTTCCTTCAATGTTGGGAAGAACCAATTGATCTCCAACCTTTTTTAAGAGCATCAAGTTGATCTTGTTTCCTTTGCGTGTGGCAGCCATCATAGAATCAGGCAAGAATGGACCAGCCTTTGTTCCATAAATGGCATCACCATTGACTTTCAGCCACTCCCCCATTTCTTTCAGCCGATCAACTTGTCTTTTTTCAATTCTGCCGTCCATCATTGGGCCAACATTGAACAAAAGGTTTCCATTGCCACCTGCAGTGCTGACCAGGGTTTGAATGCATTGTTGCAGGCTTTTCATTTTATCATTCGGCTTCCAGGCCCACTGGTTGCATATGGTGATGCAGGATTCCCAGGGCATGTCCAGGTTCATTTTCCCCACCACTTGTTCGGGTGTGGCATAATCACCCACAATATCAGGTCCCATTGTTTTATGTGTTCCCTTTCCCAAACGGTTGTTGATAACAACGGATGGAGATAGTTTTTTGATGAAGGTGTAAACATCTGCTCCCATTTCCTTGGTCCATGGCTGTTCCCAGTTGCCATCAAACCACAACATGTAGGGATCATAATTCGTGATCAATTCTTTCAACTGATCTTTCATGTACTGAACAAACTTGACCATGTCTCCTTTGGGATCAATAGTTTTGGTACCATCATTGCGGATTGGATACCGAAGGTCATACCAGTCGAGCACGGTATAGTAAATGCAAAACTTGATGCCGTATTTTTTACAAGACTTTGCCAGCTCCCCAACAATATCCCTTTTGAAGGGGCTGTTCATGATGTTGTAATCAGTAAACTTGGTTGGCCAGAGACAAAATCCATCATGGTGTTTTGCCGTAATGGTCAGGTATTTCATGCCAGCATCTTTGGCTGTCTTGACCCAATTGTCTGCATTGAACAACACGGGATTGAACTCCTTGTAAAGGCTGTCGTATTCCCCCTGCTTGACTTCACGGTTTCTTGACCAGCCTATTTCGGTACCACGCAGTGCTACTGGTCCCCAATGGATGAACATGCCAAACCGCTTGGCCATGAAATCATCAACATATTTTTTAGGGGTTAAGATGGATGGATCGACAGTAGTATTCACCTGGGCATTGAGAAAAATGGTCCCCAAAAAAAAGATTACTGAAAATAAAAGATGTTTCATGGCATGATTGATTTAACGTTTATAACCCAATTCTGCACCACCACTGACTGGCATGATGCATCCGGTAATGAATCTTGCTTTTTCTGACAATAGAAATACACAGGCATCAGCAATGACATCTCCATTGGGGCAATAGCCCAATGCGTGAATGGAATCAAGATAGGCTTCCATGGCAGAGGGGTCTGGCTGTGATGCAGACCAATCCCTCAGCATGGGCGTCCAGACCCCAGCAGGGCTTACTGCATTGACCCTTATGCCAATGGATGCGTAATCCAATGCCATTGATTTTGTCAATGCATTCACCGCCCCTTTGGTGGCTGTATAGGCAGCATGCAAAGACTGGCCCATTTCACCCACCATGCTGCTGGTATTCAAAATCGAACCCTTTGATGAAAGCAAAGATGCAAAACCAAATTTGGTGGTATTGAAAATGCCACGCATATTGACACGCATCAAATCATCCCATTCGTCATCAGTTGTTTCATGCAACATTTTGGATGCACCTGCAATGCCTGCATTGTTGTGAATGGCATCAATCCTACCATATTTTTCGATGGTCTTGGCGATGGCCAATTCTACCTGTTGAGCGGCTGCCACATCACACAAAATACCCAAATGATTTCCAGCCACTTCAACCAATGCCTTGTCAATCTGCGCTTGACCAAGCGATGCAATGGCCACATGCGCACCAGCTGCAGCATATGCTTTGAAACACTCAAAGCCAATGCCATCTGAGCCTCCGGTCAATAATATAACTTTATTTTCAAGCAATCCCATTGCTATTGATTTATGTGATTACAAATATTTGATTGCAGTTCAGTCCAATACATTGGGCAATGTTTTTTTGATTACAAGCTTTATTTGTTTCTGGTTCCTGATGATGTCAAAATGATGTTCTCCAACATTATTGTTCTTCAGCAAGTATGTCTTAAAATCAGCATTGGTCTTGATGGTCACATTGTTCACTGATTGAATCAAATCACCATTCCTAAACCCCAAAAGGTATACACTTGAATTTCCAACAACGCCATCAAGTGCAATACCCGTGCTGGAAAAATCAATGCCAAAGGCCGAAAACTCCTCTCCTCTGGGTGCCCATAATTTCGTGCTTTCCCAAACAGCATATTTCCGACCATTGATCATTTTATCGGCAGCTGCCAGCATATTTACTTTCGGGAAAACTGGTGTTTTGGCAATCGCCTTGAGCGATGTTTTTTGAACACCAAAATCATCCATCCTAAATGGGATAAATCCTATCGCTCGGGCTTTTGAAGAATCGTTCAGTCCATAATCGCCAAGAGATGGGTTGATAAAACCAGCATCTCCAGAAAGAGAATTGGAATCACAACCATTCGCAATAAATTTCTTTAGGGCACCGAGACCTGCTACATAAAAATTGGAATCCAATGTTTCACCCCATTTCCCATCCGCAGGTATTCCCTTGTTCATCAATGCCGGACTGTAGGCCCTGAAAACAATATTGTGTGAAAATACATCACCGCTGTTGGGATACCAGACATGCGGATGAAGCCCATTGTTGATGATGATATTGTTGGTTGCAATCCGATCAAACCCTTCCCTCATTTTGAGGCCACCATTCAACAGAAGATTGTTGTAGATGCGGTACCAGGAAGATCCATCATCCAGATCGATGTCCCACCCATGATCGCAGCGCATGCGGTTGTTGCGGATGATGTTGGGCGCGAGCATGTCCAGAAATGGAAACTGCTTGTCTTTATTTACTTCAGGAACAGATTCATTGATGTCTGGCGTCCAGTAGCGGTCTCTTCCCCAGGAGTTAAAACTGCCATGGTCTCCTGTTTCAAGCACTGTATTAAAAACGTCGTTGTGCTCAATCAAATGCCCTCCAAAAGTTCCCTCATTGATGTTGATTCCCGCCCTTGGCACATCATAAATGGAACAATGGCTGATGGTAATTTTGTGTGACATAGAAATATGCACTGGAGAAGTTTGCTTCTCGTCTCGTCCTGTCATGGTGATGAGGCAATTCTCGACACGACATTTGGAAGGATAGTTATCTGTTTTAGGACCAGGGGTTCTGTCAATGCTGGAGAAGTCTTGCTTGCCATATCGAAAGAGAGGACTTCTTACCGATGCTGGATCCCCTACAAATGCAATGCCATTGGCTCCAACATGATGAATATAACAACCAGTGATGGATAAACTCCGATTGTATTTGTTGATGAAAATAGCATTCCCTCCTACCTGATCAAATTCACAGTCTGTAATCTTACAACCCACGGCACCATTGAATACCACAGCACCACCGCGGTATACAGTCCAGTCAGAACGAAGCAGTGGCTCCTTGTTTTCCATGAAAGTTCTGGCGGCATGCTTGAAAACAAAACCCTTGAGTTCAATATTGGACACGGGAGATGCTTTTGATCCATTGAATTCAATCAGGTGTTTCAATCTTACAATTTCAACTTTTGCCTTGTTGATATCCATCCCCTGGGAAGGAATGTAGTAAAGCTTTTCTTCCTTTTCAATATAGAACCATTCACCCGGCGCATCCAATTCCTCGAAAATATTTTCAACCATGCGATAACCCGGATGCTTGGGTGATGGACGGTTGTTCTGCCATCCACCTTCTTCGTTGAGTTCGCCGTTTGTATTTTTTCCAAGGATGCGCCAATGCATGTCTCCCCAGAGGGCTGTGTGCATGGCATGCACATAACCACCTGCAGGATTTTTCCATTGGGCAATCCGTTTAGGATTGAGTGGATCACGGGCTGAATCTGCTTTCATGCTATGGCTGAGGTCCCAGGTATCAAAAACATTTTTCCCTTCAACAGCATTGGGAAAACGGGCCATGCGTTGCCTTACCCCATTGATGTACAACTGATCAATTGTATTGCCTGAAGGGATTAATGCTGTATACCAGCCTTTAGAAGATTTTGTCCATTGCAACTGCAATTGCTTTCCGCCACTGATTACAACAGATCCTTCCTTTTCTGCCATGTAGACAACAGATGATTTGCTGTCTTTATTTGTAAAACGTACCGTTTCTGGAAGATAATAAGTACCCGCCTGAAAAATCACTTTTGCATTTTTCAGGCCAGATTTCCTGACAAGTTCTTGCGCTTTCGAAAACGAGGCAATCGGTTTGGTTTTTGTTCCCGGATGTTGATTATTCCCCTTAACGGAGACATAGATGGTTTGCGCAAAGGGGCTTTGGCAAGCCATCAATGCAATTGAAATACAAATTACCCAAAGCCGGGAATTGGAAAACTTCATCTAATCAAATTTTATGAGATGAGACCCGTCAGAAGGAAGCGTTACATACATTTTCAGTTCCTTTCCCATGGCTAACTGGTATGCTTTGCTGAACTTCTCATAGATGCCTTCAATAGCGGATGATTCAATCAGGTTGATGGTGCAACCGCCAAATCCTCCGCCCATCATTCTGGCACCAGCAATGGCTTCTTCCTCTTTTGATAGGTCAACCAAAAAGTCCAACTCCTTGCAACTGACTTCATACAACTCACTCAGCCCCTTGTGCGATCCATGCATCTGTTTTCCAAATCCATGGATATCATTTTGTAGCAACAGTTTACATCCGGTTGCAAGGCGGATGTTTTCTTCAATCACGTATAAACACCTGTTGTAAACGGTTGGTGAAACGGCAGACCTGAACTGTTCATCCAGCATTGAAAGGTTGGCATCCCTGAGGCTGTTCACTTCTGGAAACCTTTCTTTGAGCACAGCAACGCCTTGTTCACATTGCTGCCTTCGCAAATTGTATTCTCCCCCTGCAAGGGAATGTTTCACGCCTGTATCAAACAAGACGATCTTGTAATCACCAAGGTTCAAGGGAAAATATTGATAGGAAAGGTCACGGCAATCCAATTGTATCACCTGTGCATCCTTGCCC
>JBIPNK010000113.1:0-5346 GCA_044373365.1 Chitinophagaceae bacterium | reverse complement strand
TGAGAGAGATCGTGTCATCATACAGGATGGTGAAGTCACCGATACCGTGGAGTTAATGGAGAAAGTCGTTTGGAAATACCTTGACGACACCAAGCGAATCGCTCCATTACTCCAACGGTCATCGACCATTGAGACTTGCAATGCGATTTGGGAATTCATCTACAAATTCATTCAGTATCGATTGGATAAACGCGGTCTGGAACAGCTCCGAAGGCCTGCTCGGTCATGGGCAGACAGGAACGAAGGTGTAGACTGCGACTGTATGAGCATTTTCGCATCAAGCATCCTGACCAATCTTCAAATCCCTCACAGTTTTCGCATTACACGATACAGTGCGGATACCTGGCAGCATGTATATGTCATCGTTCCGCTGGAGGACAGCCAGCGATACTGCGTAATCGATGCAGTGGTTTCAAAATTCAATTACGAAAAACCTTACTCAGATAAAATGGACTACTCAATGAACCTAAAAGGCATAAATGTGGCCGTGTTGAGTGGTGTTTCCGGAAACGATCATTTCGATGCGGTCATGGCAACATCACTAACCGGTTCCGATTTGGGTGATACAACCCCACAGCAAGACCTCGATAAACTCTATCAAAATATGGTAGCTACACGCAATGCGGTAGCTCAAAACCCTAGGCTGGTGTCCACTGTCGATGATCCACAGGCACTATTGAAAATGTTGGATTATGCAATCCAATACTGGTATACCGATAAGCGTGACCAGGCTTTGGAAATACTTTCTAAAAATGAACAACAGCTCAATTTGAGGAACGGTATTAACACAGTTAATGGCCTTGACTACGATATTGATGAGTTTGCCCTTAGCGGAATCAATGTAAAAGGTTTTTTCACCAACGTCAAAAAGGCTGCACAAACAGTCGGAAAATCCGTCGGAAAAGCGGCATCTACTGTTGGACAGAAGGTTGGACAAGCTGCAAAAGCAGCTGTAAAGGCTGTTGTCAAATACAATCCGCTATCGCTAGCTGCTCGTGGTGGTTATCTGTTGGCGATGAAGCTCAACATGGGCAAGATGGCCTCCAAGCTAAAATGGGGGTATGCTACTCAGCAACAAGCGGCAGCAAAAGGAGTTGATGCTGGAACATGGCAAAAGAGTAAAAATGCCCTGGCAAAAGTTGAGAAACTATTTGCCGATAAACTCCAGGGTAGTCGCTCTGCATTACAAAATGCAATCCTAAAAGGGAAAGCAGGCAATTTGAACGGAATGGTCGAAGATCAAATGTTGGGAGAACTAGGTGATCCTGCTACTGCTTCCGTAGTTGCTGCTGCTGCCCCCATCATTCTTGCAACAATCAAAATATTGAAAGAAGCCGGATTGATTGGCCAAAACGAGAATATCGACATCAACAAATTATCTAGCGAAATAGCAAACGACCCAGCTGCTGCCTCCGCAATGATGGAGATTGAGAGCAGCGAAAATCTCCCAGCAACCAGCGATCCAATTCCAATGTCACAAACAGCATCTGAATCAACCAGCTCAAGTACCTCGAGCACATCTGGGGGTGGAATCATGAATTTCATCAAAAAGAACCCCGTTCCAGCGGTTATCGGTGGAGGTCTATTGGCCTTCGGCATTTACCAAATGGTAAAACCAAAGAAAAAGGCTTCAAACCTGTCCGGTTACCGTACTCGCAAATCAACCAAGAAGTCAGCTCCAGCCAAAAGTGTCAAATCCAAAAGCACTTCAAAAGCCAAGAAGCTGCCTGTAAAATCAATGAAACTCTTCTAAACATCAAATAATCAAATCATGGCAACACAACGCAATTCAAAATCCAAGATCAGTGGCCAAGCTGTAATGGGTGAAATCAAAACCTTGGCCATGCTCACCGGAGGTGTTGTTCTCGGCTCCGTCGGTGGAAAGATGATCGATAAAGTCTTGAATGTAGATGCAGCTGCAACTGGATTCAATGCCAAGGCACTTGCTCGTCCTTTAGTCTTATTGGGTGTAGGCGCTGCCGGTAACCTGATGCTAAAAGATCAAAATATGAAACTTGTTGCAACGGGAGTTGGTGCAGCAGGCATGCTCTCTGGCGTAAAGGTGTTTATGAAAAAAGACCTTCTCGCTGGTTTGGCCGACTTTAACCTGAATGGCTTTTCCGCGTTAGGAGAACCCTCGGTTTACCGCGAACCCATCAACCTTTCTGTTGAACGATACAATCCGGACTTGCCGGCATTGTCATCTCCAACCTCCTTCAATCCTGAAGAGTTTTCCAGTACCCAAATGGAAAATGTGGATGAAGCAGAACTCTCTTACATCGAAATCATTTAACCCCATCAAAAATCTCTAAATAATCAAAATCATGTTAACGCTCGGACAAATCGAAAACAGTGAGTACAACTTGTTAGGTGCAATGTCGGAAGACGATTTCTTGCAAGCATTGGAGCTCAGCGGCCCCAATGACAAAAAGAAGTTGTTCCGCAAAATGCAAAACCAATCTCGTGCCGTATCAACGGCAACGGGCTCACGCTCTCGCGCAGAGTTTGAAAAGCGCATCAGTCTTCTTCCCAAAGAAATCCAACAAGGTTTGGCATCACAAAGCCTTCAGGCTGTTGATACCGCATACTATGTGGTAAAAACCATCAGCGGATCAAAGGTTGTCAAGATGTTTAAGGATGACGACAACAAAGTTGTAGGAACCAGCAACATCTCTAGCGGCAAGCTGGAAAAGGGCAACTACTTCTTGTTGTACGGTATCCAATTGTTGGGGGGCGTTGGTGACGGAGCTGACACAGCAGGAACCGTCAATTACGATGTCATTCCCGACTATGTGCGCAATGGCGAGTTCGAATTCAAAGCCAACGGCACTGTCTTGATCCCCAATACTTCTTGCGAGGTATTCCAAACCGAAGGAAAAGACATCTTCAAGGGCTTGTTCGTATTGGATAATCCAAAAATCATCCGCGACCAGCAAAGCATTGAATTCAATGTTGAATGGTCTGCCAATGCACCAAGTAACTCATACTTGAAGGCAATCCTTCGCGGTACAGCGGTAATCAAAGCCTAATCACTTAATCCCACTGGATCATGAAAAACCACAAGTTTCAGCAAATCAGAGTTCGAATAAATACTCCCGGAGAATCGGTACGCATCACGGCGCAGACTGATAAGCAATATGCAAAAATCAGAGCCATTTATGTGTCCCTGCCGGAAGAGCGCTTGGTTCCTGGAAGCTTGTTGGGTTTGAAAGTGAATAACCAGGAAGTGTTTGAAGACGTGCATGAAATCCGATTATTAACCAGCGGTCACCAGGTAGCTCCCAATCAAAAGTTCTTCTTTTTTGAGGAGCACTTGGAAGCCGCCGGAAGTTCCATTGAGGGACGGTTAACGGATGGAGGTACTCCAATCAGTCAAGTATCGAGTGCAGCAGCAAGCGAGCCTTATTTGCCAATGGGCTACCCCTACGAAGCAAAAATTTACCTCTGGTTGACCAATGAAAAATAATCAACATGGTAGGCACTCGCTACAATATCATTCGCCTTAAGGTTGATCGCCCAGGACAAATTGTTCGGTTTCAACACAAGATCCCAAGCTACCTAAAACGGTGCACTGGATTTGTTGCCAAGCATGTCCAAGGTGTTCAAACTGACTTCTATATGCCCGAGATCGGCTGGATATCAGCCAGTTTCAACAGCTTAAAAGAAGAGGCTATTGTAGCGCCGATTTCAGCACAACCATTCTATGAGCCGGAGGAACCAAGTGGATTTCAAACCCTGGATGTAAGCCTGAAGCCTGGACAATTGGTAGTGGGAGTATATGTAGACAGTATGAAGTCAAATTTCTTCCCCTATATGGTAAGTCTGTATCTGAGATGTGTGCCAACGGCACGAATTCAGGTAAGTAAGCAAACCGATCCATCGCCAAAGGAAACCAAGGTTATTCATAGCCGTATTCATGCCAAAAGCAACCGTGAAAACTGTGAGGATTATTCACAGGAAGATGACAACACAGATGAGCACGATTACAACAACGACCAACTATGTTCGATCATTTAATCCATATCCATCAGCAGTTCAAACAACGCGAAACGGGAATTGAGCTTCAACGCTTTCGTAGCATCACAACGCAAAATCCTCAGAAGGGATATGAGCTTGATGCCTACAATGAGTATTTGATACTGACCAATGCACACGCGCTTCCCATAGGTACACGAATCATCTCTGATACCAACAGTTTAGAAATCGTTCAAGGGCATTCCAGCCTAGAAGGTATCGAGGAATTCAGTGGATTGATCCGAATTGAACTACCCCAAGAAACCCAACAGTATCCAGTAATAGAATTTATACAAATCGTCAAGGAGTGAGTAAGAGAAAGATATATCACGTCATTCAGGTCAGTCAAAAAATGATTAAGACCTTTCCCAAACAGGGACACAATCATGTTGTGTTCAATGCGGTGTTCTATCGCAATGGAAAGAAGCTTAATAGCATTGATCAGGCAGTAGTGGAGAATTTCTCTCCCCTAGTGAGAAGCTATGATAAGTCTGAAAACCCGGATAAAATCAAAGTAGAATTCAAGGATCAGGATACAAACACATTGATTTGGTCTAAAACCTTTCAGTGGACGGATGTAGATGATGAAATTCCAAGAACTCTGAGTGGATATGCAGGTTTGGGAGAGGCAGAGGTCAACGATTTAGTTCAGCGCAAATTTTCTGAATTAGAAAAGAGCCGTGAACTGGATCGCATGCAGGCTGAGGTTTCACGATTGAAAGCGGAAAATGAAGAGTTGGAATTCCAAGTCCAGGACATGCAAAACACCCTGGATGCTAAGAAGCAAGTTGAGTACTATACCAACATCATTGGAATTGCTATGCCCGGTTTGGCTAAGTTTTTTACCGGTACACCCATGGCTTCAGCCATCAATTTTTTAGCAGGCACAGAGCCTGAGAAATCTGAAGCTGCTGAACCTGAAAAGTCTACTGATCCGGCAGACAGTCAACGAGAGACGATATTGGAAATGATCAATACGTTCTGCCAGAGTATGAATAATCAGGAATTAGGAACCATGTACATGCTATTGAGTGAGATCGAAAAAGACCGTCAAAATCTTCAAAAAATACTGCATTACGTCACGCAACCAAACCCCACAACAACACCATGACAACAAGAGATATACCTATTTCAATCGATGTAAAATCGGAACAAGAGGCTCGCCATGTTCAACAGGCATTGCAATCTATTGCCAAGCAATTTACTGCTGAGGAACTGGTTAAAATCTCCAAAAAGCTGGAGTTGCCCTTGGTGAAATTGAAAATTAAAAGCATGATCTAAATACCAAAAGATGTCTAGCACAAAAGAAAAGTTTATTGGCGTTATCCAAGA
>JBIPNK010000178.1:0-3524 GCA_044373365.1 Chitinophagaceae bacterium | reverse complement strand
ACCCGTATTTACATTTATAGAAATAAATTCCTTTTCAATAGGTTGCGTTGGAGCAGAAGTTCTATTTAATAAAAACGCTTCAATAGGTAATCCGTTTATTTGGAATCCTTCCTCTAATTTGTAAGTTTCTAATTCTCTTGATCCGTAAACTCTATTTTTATGAAAAGTGTATTTATCAAAATCGTATGTGAATCTCCCCACGAAAGCATTGAAATTTTGGTCAAATACAAATTCTTTATCTGCTATCTGAAACCAATATTCATTGTTTAATCGGTTAAATACAGAAGATATTTTGTTGGAATAATCATTTGCCAAAGATTGTAAAATAGGAGTTAATGTTTTTCTGTATGAATTAGCGGCTATATCTAAAACTACGTTATCCATTAGTCGGTAAGCACTTTCCTTGTTAAAGAAGTATAAAGCACTCTTTCTTACAGCGTTCCCACCTTCTTGTTGAATATCTACGCTTCCTTGCGCAATTCCTCTCCATAGTTCAGCAGGGGAACCAATGTTATTGCTTATCCAATATTGACTGTTTATAAATCTATCAGCGGCCATTACGGTTAAGTCATCTGCCGATAAATTGGAAAGTATTGATTTGTTAGTTAAAAGCAAACATATACCACTATGTGTTATAGCATATAAGTTTTCCCCGGTTTGACCTGTCTGCGTATCCCAAGCAAATACTATCCTTCCATTTTTGTCGTCAATATCGTAAATGTTATTTACAGGAAATGATTTCAAAGATGGGGAATCTTGAACATTAATTTGTCTTGGTAAACTCCACCATACTCTTGTGCAGAATTTATTGTTATCGGTATATCCCACTTCGGGTCTACTGAAAAACTCTATTGGACCTTTTACAGCGTAATCAATATTTATCTTTTCTCTAAATCTGAAACCTCCAAATCTCCAATTATTCCATTCTTCTGGGTAATCGTCAAAATATTCAGGAAATAAATTACAGTTTGAAGCTATTATTGCAGGGTCGTTTGAACTAAAATTATTATTGAATCTGTTGGGTCTTATGACGTAGTTAGTTTGAGGGAAATGTTGAAATGGATATGTTAATCCGTAAGCATACTGGTTTCCCACTCGGTTTTCACTTGCGTACATTACTGTCATCTGACGAATCCATCCTAATCCAACCGTACTTGCTCCCTGTATCTTATTTATTCCGTTTGTATCGGATACAATGTAGTATCTCGGATTAACTTCATATCTTCTATAAGGAAATCCTATTCCTAATCCAAATAGATTTGTATCTCCATCACTACCATCGGCTTCTCTATCTATTGGAGAGAATATGTTTTCTGAAATAGTAGAATCCCCGCCAAAAAATCTTATTGGTAATCGAGTATCGTATCTAACAATCACCCTTTCTCCTATTTCTGGATTGTAAGCGTTTACGTTAAATATTAATGTAAATTCTTTGTCATTAACATTAGTGTGTGTATAAAGCCCTCTTACTTGTTTTCCGCTCAAACTTAGCCAAAATCCATTTACTGTAATATCAGCTATGATTAAAGCTATTGCAGGAGCAGACAAGTACGTTACATTCATGAATATCCTTTCTATCCCTAAAACATCTTGTAAGTAAACAAATGATTCATCAGAAGCAAAGGAAAAAGTACTATCAAGCGCAGGAATACAATCTTCCCATCTTTCATCAACTAATAAAAACTCTTGATCTACAGTGTTATCTCCTACTCCAATAATACTTTCCATTTTTTGGTAACATCCTGTTGAGCGATATGAATTAATATTCAAATCTCTAACTACTTTCCCGGTTTGGATAATGTTCACAATGTACATAGGTTCTGTAAATGCTTTTAATCCTGCATTGGCAAAATCATTATTTCCAACTCCACCTGTGTTTCCTGTGTTATAGAAGTTTCCGGCTGTTTCTAATTCGTAATGCACCCCACCTCTATCTCCTATTATTGGAGTGAATCCATCTATTGTAAAGATAGTGTCACCATCGTTTCCAAATGCTCCTGCTCCTGCTGTATCAGCTATGTTTCTATATCTATTGTAAGTTATATATCTTTCCCCCGAACCATCGTCAATGCCAATGTTAGAATCTTCATCATAGTTTATTTGACCTTCATCATGCAATACTCTCGCATAACTAATCATATCTATAATTCTATCTCTCGATAATGTAGCTTCCTCGAAGCCATAAATTTCAGAAAAGAATCCCAAAGGAGAAATTAATTGTATAGCGTAATTGCTTGGATTTGTAGTAATATCACTTAAAATATCAGCAGCTATTAAACCTTGCTCAATATCGGGAGAATGAAACCAAAATTTATTCAAATCTTTTGTCCCCAAACTTCCTGTTCCTAAATCTCCTGATATTAAAGAATAGAATCCTATCCCTTGGCATACTACTCTACTTGCTATTTCTGATTTTACAACAGAAAATGATTTAACCCAAGAAGGTATATTGTCTATCCCCGCCAAAGCATATCCTCTCGTATAATACGTTGGAGCAAATCCTTGTGGCACAACATCTGGACCAGTGTACATAGTTGTATCGTTAATAGCAACGCCAGTATTCACAACGTAGTCGTGTCCAGTTACATCTATATCATTTTGATTTATAGGAGTGAATATTTCCAATCCTATATCATTTGAATGTACAACTGTTCCTATTTGTAAAGGAGATGGGTCACAATAATCGTTTATTCCGTTAAAAAGTGAATCTTTACCTTCTATTACATCTAATATGTTTTTAAAAGGGCAAATATCCTCTTTTTTAATAGCATCTTCTAAATCAAAAACCTCAAAGGTTTGACTTACTACTGTACAAGTTGTGTCTGCTGCCTTTACTGTTCCTCTATATGAATACAGTTGGCTATCAGCATCGGCAGGATTTCTTCTGTTTGGAGCTTCTACGTTTTCTAAATCTGTATCGGTAAATGCAAATCCTTTTCCCCCGGTTCCATCGTAAAAATTGATAGCAAATGTATTCTTTTCCCCACTTGTATAATTCTTATAGTAAGTAAAGTTATAAGGGTCATTATGACCTGCTTTGCCTATCTTTTGAACTATTGGAAATATCTTTTTACCGTTAATATCTAAAAATGTTCCATCATCTTCTCTATCAGAAGTTTGAATATTCATTAAAACCAATCTTTTATCGTGGTATCGAATTGCTTTTGCTTTCTCAATATACCCCATAATGTTAGTTTCTTCTGAATCTGCTAAAACTATTTCTACATTGGAATCTAATGGGTCAATAAACTCTCTTATGGATATTTCATCAACTGCAATAGGAATTTTTGCCACAATTTCACCGCTTGGAACAAAGTCTGTTCCCGCAGCTATATTGTAAGATAATCTTCTTATTTCAATGTATTCGTATCCAGCTAAGTTAGTCACCCTAAATCTTATTTTTGGACCATAACTTGTTGCTAAAGTAACGTTAGTGTCAGCCCCGTATGTTTTTACACTTGGATATTGGTTTGAGTTTGAATTTAAACTTTGGACAACAGGTATGTTTGGTGTTAATGGACCCC
>JBIPNK010000009.1:0-68111 GCA_044373365.1 Chitinophagaceae bacterium | reverse complement strand
CTGAATCGATGGTCGTTTCTCAAAACTTTTTCAACAAGGTCATAAACACTAAGATCAAGCGGTTGGCCATTGCCGGTCAGGTATCCCACCAATGGAATGGTATCACGCGTCAGCAACATCATGGCCTTGGCCAGCTTGTATTCCATCAAGGCTTCAGCATTGTTCAGCGATTCCAATCCGTTGAGGTTGCTTTGGCCTTCCAGAAAATCAATGCCAATGGCGCCGTTGCTGCCCGTCAATACGGCCCCTGGAAAGACAAGGGTTTCTTCGCTCTGCTCTCCTTTTTTCTCCTGTGCTTTTACATTGGTAGGGTTGATGCCCATCCGTTGCAAGGAGTCAAACAGGATGGCTTTCGCTGTATCTCCCAGGCCTTCTCCAGGCCTTTCAAAAACAACCTCAAATTTTCCGTTGCTGATGGACCTGAACGATGAACCCATTTCTTCCGCAGCATTGGCCAGCCTTTTGAAACCAGCAGGAATGTCTCCTTCCAGGTAAACTGTCAACGTAAGTGGTTCCGCCAAACTGGCCACCATGGCCTTGGTGGAAGGGGCAAGGGTAAATCGCTTTTCTGTGGTCAGGTCTATCCCTGCATGGAAAAAATAGGACAAAAGGTTTACTGCTGCGATGACCAACAAAGGCAAGAACCAGTTGCGGATATTTTGTATTTTTCTGCTCATCACTTCTTTAATTTGATTTTGGTGATGGTCAGGTAGATGAACAGGGATATAACAGACAGAAAATAAACCAGGTCCCTGCTGTCGATGAAACCCCTGCTGACATTTTCAAAATGATATTTGATGCCGATCAATGAAATGTAATACCCCAGCGCTTTCCATGCTTCTATGGTGGCAAGTGATGAAAACAAAGCATAGGCAACATAACAAAGAAAAGCACTGAGCAAAAACGCTGTTACAGCATTTTGTTGGATGCTGCTGGTAAAAAGTCCAATCGCCACATAGATACCGCAAAGCAGGAACAATCCGATATAAGCCCCCGCTATTCCACCAGTGTCAATGCCATCAGTGGAGAGTGAGGCGAGGCTGTACACATAAACCAGGGTGCACAACAAGGTTATCAAGACCAATGCCATGGCGGCCAAAAACTTTCCCAATACAAGCTCCCTGATAGGCAGAGGCGATGTTTTCAAAATTTCAAACGTGCCATTCCGGTATTCATCACTGAAACTTTTCATGGTGATGGCGGGTATCAAAAAAAGCATGATATAGGGGGCGATGGCAAAAAATGAATCCATGCTGGCATAGCCCGCATCAAGAATGCCCGATTCAGGAATGATGAACAGCAGGATGCCTGTAATCAATAAAAATACCCCAATGGTCAGGTAGCCCAACAAGCCACTGAAAAACTGGCGCAACTCTTTTTGGATGACTGTAAACATATTCAACTGCAAGATTACAAGAAGTCGTGAAAATAACAGAAAAATCATGGTGAAAACCCCTTTTTAAGCGAAAGCTCTGTTAATACCTTGCATTCAAATCAATGTGAAAGGGTATGAAAAGAGGAGAATGGATCATGATGGCAATTTTTTTGCTGGCTTTGGCAGCATCCGCAGTTGGACAGAAAAAATGGGATGGGGAGGGCCTTGACAGCCTTTGGAGCAATGCGCGCAACTGGTATCCGGATGGAACTCCATTGTCCAATGATGATGTAATCCTCGACAACGAGCGGATTTTGGGAGGATACAAGATCATGTTGCCCTCCGGGCTCAATGCTGTAACTGTCCATTCCCTTTCCATCCTACCAGGGCCAGGCAATGCCATTGTTGTTGAACTGCCCAGTACCAGTATTGCCTCATCGGCACTGACCTTTTCCTCAACTGGAACTGCACTCAGGATTGCAAAGGCTGGCATCTTCATCAACAACTCTGGCGCAAGTTCCGGCAACCCAATCGTGTTGAATGGCAGTTTTTATATAGAAAATGGAGGCCGGTATGTACACAGAACCCAAAGGGGCAATGCCACCATCGTTTCAAAACTTTTGCTTGAACCGTCCACCTACCAGGGTGTTTTTGAATTTGACGTTCCGGGCAATGCTGGCTATACTTTGTCTGTTTCTGGCAAACAGTTCGGAAACCTCTTGCTGTCATCTGCATCTGCTGGAAAGAAATCCTATACGGGCAGTGGTACAGGTGTACTCCGCATCTTTGGAGACCTGGAGGTCGGTGACAGCAGCAGTTTCACGTCCTCACTCAACAACAATATCCGCATCGGCAACAACCTTGTAGTAAAAGGAAGACTGTCGATCAATCCTTCCCTGGCAGATACCATCAACAGGGCATTGGAATTCAATGGAGACAGCAGCAGTATTGCCGTCACAGGAACCTGGACCATGGGCAACAATTTCAATGAGGTGCTGGTCTCAAGGGGGTGTTTTCATTTGAAATCAAACCTGTCTTTGAACAAGGCCAATGCATCCTGGAACATAGCACCTTCTGCTTCCATGATGTTTGGTAATTATTTCCTTTTAGGACCAGGAATCATGGTGGCTGACAGTGCGTCCACACTGGGTTATGGCGCAGCAGAAGGCATTTCAACGGATAGTACCACCGGAAATATCAGGCTGAAAAACCTGTCGTTTCATCCCAAGACCAACCATGTTTTCTATGGAGAGGGAACCCAACAAACAGGTGGTCTATTCCCCAACATTGTGGCTTCGCTTTCAGTGAATAAACCCAGCGGACCATTGGTGCTTAGCGCAGCACTGCAGGTTACCGATAGCCTACATTTGGATAGAGGAAACATCAACACCGATAGCAACCATATCCTGACCTTCTCAGGCAGTAAACTACAGGCCGGCAACAATGGTTTTGTAGCCGGCCCTTTCAGGTATTCGGTAAATGTTGCCAAAGACCTGCAATTCCCTGTGGGTAAAGCAAATTATTTTGCGCCCTTCATCCTTTCCAAACAAAACAACGACGCTGCCCTATTTCAGGTAGAATACCATGCCATGGGTCATGCTTTTCCAGACAGCGCAATGGCATTCCCCTTGCAGTCTGTGAGCAAGAGCGAATACTGGAGCATCAAAAAGATCTTCCCATCAGACAGCCTGCCCAGCACAGATATTCTCCGGCTCAGGCTGGGAATGAACAGCACCAACAACATCATTGGGCAACCCATGCTGGTGAGAAAAGGATCATCTGCTGTCAGGTGGGAACTCCTTCCTTTGTATGCCAACAATACCGTTTCCAATACAGTTGCCAGTGCACCCACCATCCTTGCATCTGGGATCTACACCTTTGGCAGCATGTTTCCATCGGCCTTACCAAAGGAAAGCCTTGAGCTCTTTCAGCAGGAGCGGAATGGGTTTACGCGGTTGCGCTGGACAACCGATAAGGATGAAACGGTGGCACAGTATGTGGTGGAAAAAAGCAATGGGGATGACCCTTATGCTGCATTGGATTCCATCCCTTCCAGGAATAAACTGGGGAAGGTCAGTTATTCATTTGACTTGCGGTCATCACGCATCAGAGGGAATCTGATCCGGCTCAGGTCAGTGGACAAAAAAGGAAGGACTGTTTACTCCAATATTCTTTATGTAAGACCAACCAGTGAAACCATGCGTGTATTCCCCAATCCTGTCAGCAATATCCTCAGCATAGGGCCCATCAAAGAACCCCAGGCAATGGTTCAGCTGCTGGGACCATTGGGGCAAATGATACAGACAACACCAAGGGTTAGAGAAAATCAGCTGGAAATTGACGTGAGGAAGCTAGAGCCCGGGAGCTATTATTTGATGCTAATTGTTGATGGCAAAAAAGGAGTATTCCCCTTTATCAAACAATGAAAAATGATTCCTGTTAGGTTAAATCAAACAGAAAAACTTTCCCCGCAGGCACAGGTGCGGCTGGCATTCGGATTCATGAAATGAAAGCCTTTGCCATCCAGTCCGTCTGAAAATTCGAGGGTGGTATTGAAAAGATACAGAATGCTTTTTCTGTCGGTAACCAATTTCATGCCCTTGTCCTCAAACACCTGATCACCGGCTTTGATTTCATTGTCAAAGTCCATCTTATAGGTAAGACCGGAGCATCCGCCACTCACTACACTAACCCTCACAAAATAGTCATCCCCCTTGCCTTCTTCAGCAAGCAGGCTTTCTATGCGGGCCTTCGCTTTCTCACTGATATAGATACCAGACATCATCGCTGTTGCTTCCATATTACCTCCGTTGTTATGCAAAGTTACACTTTCCGTGGATTTCAGCAGATTTGACAAATGAATTGTACTTTTAGCCAACACCCATCCATTCCATGAACAAAATTGAACATATCGCATTTGCCGTCAGTTCCCTTTCCAATGCCATCCCCCTGTTTGAAAAATTGCTGGGGACACCCTGCTATAAGACAGAAACAGTGGCAACGGAAAACGTCAAAACAGCTTTTTTCAAGACAGGAGAAAGCAAGGTGGAACTGCTGGAAAGCCTTACAGAAGACGGTGTGATTGCCAAATTCATCGATAAAAAAGGGGAAGGCATGCACCATGTTGCCTTTGCCGTTGAGAACCTTGCCAGCGAAATCCTGCGCCTCAAAGCTGAGGGATTTGCATTCATCAATGAAGTTCCCAAAAAAGGTGCAGACAACAAACTGATTTGCTTTCTTCATCCCAAAAGCACCAATGGCATACTGATAGAACTTTGTCAGGAAATTGTTGAGGAATAGGCCACTTAAAAAACTGTGTCCGGTAATCGTTAAACCAAATTCAACTTGTCCACTGCATTTTGTGCAGCAATCTGGCTGGCATCTTTTTTATTGAATGCCTTGCCCTCGGCAATCACCTCGCCGTCAACAACCGCCCCTACCCTGAACAGACGCCTGCCATTTTCCAGACGTTCTTCCAGTGTTTCAAATTCGAGCATTTTTCCACCTTTGTTGGCCCAACTGTACAATTTGTTTTTCTGGTTGATCTCAACATTTTCAAGCTCTTCCATGAAAAGATGGGGGATGATGATTTTTTTGATGACCCAGGCCTTGGTCTTGCGGTATCCTTTATCGATGTAAACAGCACCAACAAGGGCTTCAAGGGCATTTCCAAAAATCTGGCTGGACTTGAGGGAGTTGTCGTGCTTGTTGAAGGAAGTGATTTTTTTCAGCCCCATCTTTATGGCGATATCATTCAACATCTGCCGGTTCACCATCTTGCTTCTCATCTCAGTAAGAAAGCCTTCCCCTTTGTAGGGATACTTCATAAACAGATAGTCGGCAACAATTCCTCCCAGGATGGCATCTCCCAAGTATTCCAACCTTTCATTGTTTTCTGAAGTTCTTTCCTTAACTGAACGGTGAGAGAGGGCAGCAATATAGAGGCTTGCCTTACCTGGAACAAAACCAAGCAGGTTGCAGAGCTGATTGAGAAAATGCTTTTTTTTCCCGCTACTAAAAATATAATATAACCTGTAAAGCAACCGAGGATGTTTATCTGTTCATGCGTTTGTGGCCCTTCAACAAAAATGCTGAAAGGTTGACGACATTAAAGATACTTCTTTACAATGATAGATGCATTATGTCCACCAAAACCAAATGTGTTGCTCAATGCCGCTCGAACGGTTCTTTGTTTTGGCTTCCAGAAGGTAAAGTCGAGTTTAGGATCCAATCCATCATCATCTGTAAAGTGATTGATGGTTGGCGGAACGATATCGTGAATAACTGAATTGATGCAAGCAATGGCCTCAACAGCTCCTGCAGCACCCAACAGATGCCCTGTCATGGATTTTGTTGAGCTGATGCTCAAATCATAGGCATGATCTCCAAAAACGCCCAGGATTGCCTTTGTTTCAGCAATGTCTCCCAATGGTGTTGAGGTTCCATGCACATTGATGTAGTCAATGTCTTCGGGTTTCATTCCCGCTTCTTCCAATGATGCACGCATTACATTGAGTGCTCCCAGTCCTTCAGGGTGAGGGGCTGTGATGTGGTAGGCATCGGCGGTGGCGCCTGCTCCGGCAATTTCAGCATAAATGGTGGCACCACGGCGGATGGCATGTTCCAGCTCCTCAAGCACAACGGCTCCACTTCCTTCACCCATCACAAAACCATCCCTGTCTTTGTCGAATGGCCTGGAAGCCGTCTTGGGATCATCATTGCGTTCGCTGAGTGCTTTCATGGCATTGAAGCCTGCTACACCCGCATCGCAAACAACGGCTTCAGATCCACCAGCAACCATCACATCCGCTTTTCCAAGCTTGATGTAATGAAAGGCTTCTATTAGTGCATGGGTAGATGAAGCACAAGCACTGACCACAGCAAAATTGGGGCCCCTAAAACCATGGCGCATCGAAATGTGCCCGGCTGCAATGTCGAGGATCATTTTGGGAATGAAAAAAGGATTGAACCTTGGGGTTCCATCACCTTTCGCATAGGCCATCACTTCTTCTTGAAAAGTAAGCAAACCGCCGATTCCACTGGAAAAAATAACCCCAGTCCTGTCAGGATTGACATTGTCTTTTGAAATTCCTGCATGCTTGATGGCCTCATCACTGGATACAATAGCCAATTGGGTAAAGCGATCGACCTTTCTTGCCTCTTTTCTATCAAGATAAGCAACTGGATCAAACCCCTTTACCTCACAGGCAAATTGTGTTTTGAATTTGGAAGCATCAAAGAGTGTGATGCGGTCTGCACCGGATACTCCGCCCAACAAGCCATTCCAATAATCCTGTACGGTATTGCCAATGGGGGTTATTGCACCAAGTCCGGTGATGACTACTCTTTTCAGTTCCATAAATAAATAATGAGGGAGTACCTATTACTTTGCGTGCTCTTCCAGATAAGTTACTGCTTGACCTACAGTTGTAATGGTCTCAGCTTGTTCGTCAGGAATGGAAATATTGAATTCTTTTTCAAATTCCATGATCAGTTCAACTGTGTCCAGAGAATCTGCTCCGAGATCATTCGTAAAAGAAGCCTCAGGTGTAACTTCGTTCTCATCAACACCAAGTTTGTCAACAATAATTTTCTTTACCCTTGTTGCAATGTCTGACATGATTTTATTTTTTGGTTTATTGGGGGCAAAAATAAACTATTTGAGATAAAAACAAGTCTTCTTGCCAATTTCTATTCATTTATTTTTGAAGTCCGAAATATCATTATTCATTGATTATCAATAAATAATGTTGTATCTGAAAAAAAAAGTTATTTATCCACTGTTTCAAGACAAAAAAGAATGGCTGAAGATTTTTGTAATTGTCCAATGAATTAACTTGTAGCATGGCAATTAAAATCATAGACCACGGTTCCAAGGAATACGATCAGATGATTGAACTGAGGAGATCAGTTTTGAGAAAACCTTTAGGGCTAACTTATTCCAAAGAAGATTTGGAAAGGGACAAAAATGATTTGCTGATTGGCGCCTTTGAAGAAGATGACATCCTGGCCTGTTGTATACTCACCAGAAAACTGCCCAGCACCTTCCAGCTGAGGCAAATGGCAGTAGACCAGAAGATGCAGCGAAATGGCGTGGGTGCCGCCATCATGCATTTTGCGGAGAACCTGGCCAAGGATTCTGGAGGAAAGCAAGTGATGATGCACGCCAGAAAAACGGCCATCGGCTTCTATGAAAAACTAGGATATGCTGCTGCTGGCGATGAATTCAGCGAGGTAGGAATTCCTCATGTGGAGATGAGAAAGAACCTGATTTAACCTTTTTTGATGTGCTCACGGAAAATTGTTCTGGCACTATCGAGCTGCTCCTGCTCAGGAAATACATCTTTGGGAATCAGGAAAAATGATTTGCTGTCAAAATACAGGTGAAAAAACCCTGGTGTCTCATAATAACTGCTGAATTCCCTCCAGGCCCAGCTTTTCTGGCCATTTGCGGTTTCAATAAAGAAATGGTTCTCTTCAATAGAGATGGTAAACTCGTCCTTGAATGTCTTGCTCTTGCGGTAGATCATGGCAGGAAGCCAGATCCAGAAAGCCACCATCATGGAGATCCACAACACCGAACTCATCAGGAAAGGAAGGGGCGAAATCAGCTTCAATGCATAAAGCACAGCTGCCAATAATGCAAAAACATTGACGAGAATCATCAATAATTTGATCTCCCTCCTGGAAATGAAATGGTACCGCAGTGCCTGCAGTACCATTCCTTTGTTGTAACGTATGTTCAGTTTCACATGTATGTTTTAGCTACAGCCCATGCTGTTTCCACAATTAAGGCATTTGTAACAGGTGCCGCTTCTCACGGTGATGTGTCCGCAGGTTGAACAAGCCGGCGCATCGCTTTGCATGCTCTTCATGAATTCCTGTGTGCTGTTTTCAGCTTTCACTGCAGCAGGAGCCTTCTGGGCTTTGGGGGCAGGTACTGCGCTGTTGGTAGCCACTACCCTTACATCAGAGAGCTCCGGCTTTGAATCACTTTCAAACCTTGGTGTGTTGTCATCCCAGTCATCGTTTCCCGTATTCATCACCTCTGGCTTGTCCAGCACATGAACCAGGTCTGTTCTTCCCAGGTACTCATACGCTAACGCACGGAATACAAAGTCTACAATTGAAGTGGTTGATTTGATGTTTGGATGATCCACCATTCCTGCTGGTTCAAACTTGGTGAAAACAAACTTTTCAACAAACTCTTCCAATGGAACACCATACTGCAAGCCCACAGAGATTGAAATCGCGAAACAGTTCATCAGGCTGCGAAGGGTAGAACCTTCTTTTGCAAGGTCAATGAAGATTTCCCCCAGTGTATTGTCACTGTACTCTCCTGTCCTGAGGAAGATGGCCTGCCCATTGATTTTCGCTTTCTGGGTATAGCCCCTTCTCTTGGCAGGAAGGGTCTTGCGTTCTACAATTCTTGAAAGCTGGCGCTTGAGTTTAGTATCCGGTGATGCCTGCATCCTTTTCTGCAATTCATTCAGCAACTCTTCAACCGTAAGCTTGCTCACGTCGATGAACGGGCTATCGGTTGATGCAATGGCTGCTGCTTCTTCCGCTTCCTCTTCAGTGACTTTGCTATCGCTCTTGTTGCTCAGGGGTTGGCTGAGTTTGGAGCCATCACGGTAGAGGGCGCAAGCCTTGAGGCCAAGTTCCCAACTCAGCTGATAGCAGTCAGATATCTCGCTGATGGTAGCCTCGTTTGGAAGGTTGATGGTCTTTGAAATGGCACCACTGAGGAAAGGCTGGGTTGCAGCCATCATATAGATATGGCCATGGGCATGGATATAGCGCTCTCCTTTTTTGCCACATTTGTTGGCACAATCAAATACAGGGTAGTGCTCAGGCTTGAGGTGTGGCGCACCTTCAATGGTCATGGTTCCGCAAACAAAATCATTGGCTGCATCAATTTCAGCACCTTTGAAACCAAGTGCCTGCAACATGTTCCAATCAAAGTTAAAATATTGCTCTGGTTTGAAACCAAGGCGCTGCAAACACTCTTCACCAAGCGTATAAACATTGAATACGAATCCGACTTCAAAAGCGGCCAGGGCAGCATCATCCAATTTCTTGATTTCCTCGGCGATGAATCCTTTCTCGCTGAGGGTTTGGTGGTTGATGAAAGGCGCTCCTGCAAAAGAGGCTGAACCTACTGCGTATTTGATGATGGCATCCTGTTCTGCTGCCGTGTATTTGAGGTTGGCAAGGGCCTGTGGAACCGATTGGTTGATGATTTTGAAATAACCACCACCAGAAAGTTTTTTGAATTTCACAAGGGCGAAATCAGGCTCAACACCAGTGGTATCGCAATCCATCACAAGACCAATGGTTCCTGTAGGCGCAATAACCGTTGTTTGGGCGTTGCGGTAACCGTGTTGTTCTCCAAGCTCTACTGCATCATCCCAGGCTTTGCAAGCTGCCTTAAGCATATAATCAGGACAATCTTTTGCTTTAATTCCATGTGGCTTGATGCTGAGGCCAACATAGGCTTGGTCTGCATCATAAGCTGCAGCACGGTGGTTTCTCATGACCCTCAACATGTCTTCCCTGTTCTCGGCATAGCGAGGGAAAGGTCCGTGGATCTTGGCAATCTCGGCTGAGGTCTTGTAGGCAATACCCGTCATGATGGCAGAAATCGCACCAGCAATACCCCTTGCCTCATCGCTGTCATAAGGAATACCGCTGACCATCAGCATGCTGCCGAGGTTGGCAAAACCAAGACCAAGTGTACGGTAATCGTAGCTGAGCTGGGCCACTTCCTGGCTTGGGAACTGTGCCATCAGCACTGAAATCTCCAATACAGTTGTCCAAAGCCTTACTGAATATTCAAATCCTGCAACATCAAATGTGTTGTCTGATTCATTGAAAAACTTCCTGAGGTTCGCTGAGGCGAGGTTACAGGCGGTATTGTCAAGGAACATGTACTCGCTGCAAGGGTTGGAAGCCCTGATGCGACCACCCTGAGGGCAGGTATGCCATTCATTGATGGTGGTATCGTACTGTGTTCCAGGATCAGCACAACGCCATGCTGCGTATGATATTTTCTCCCAGAGGGCTTTCGAAGATACTTTTTTCATGACCTTGCCATCCATACGGCCGGTCAATTCCCAATCTTCCCCTTTTGCCAATTTCTCGAAAAATGCATTGGGTATCCTGACTGAGTTGTTTGAGTTTTGTCCGCTCACTGTCCTGTAGGCTTCTCCTTCATAATCACTGGAATAACCTGCAGCGATCAAGGCAGCCACTTTCTTTTCTTCTTCTACCTTCCAGTCGATGAAGGTTTCAATTTCTGGATGGTCAAGGTCAAGGCAAACCATTTTGGCAGCGCGACGTGTCGTACCGCCACTTTTGATGGCACCCGCGGCACGGTCACCAATCTTAAGGAAGCTCATTAAGCCAGAGGAAGTTCCACCTCCACTGAGTTTTTCTCCTTCTCCACGCATGTTGGAGAAGTTGGTACCCACACCTGAGCCATATTTGAAAATCCTTGCTTCGCGGACCCAAAGATCCATGATGCCACCCTCGTTCACCAAATCATCATCAACACTGAGGATGAAGCAGGCATGAGGCTGTGGACGCTCGTAAGCAGAGGTTGATTTTTTCAACTGACCATCTGTCTGGTCAACATAATAATGTCCTTGTGGCTTACCCTTGATGCCGTAGCACTCGTGCAGGCCGGTATTGAACCATTGGGGTGAATTGGGAACACAGGCCTGGCTGAGGATGGAATAGACCAGCTCTTCGTAGAAAACGGTTGCGTCTTCTGTTGAAGCGAAGTAGCCATAGCGCTCTCCCCATACCCTCCAGCAATGTGCCATACGGTGTGCGACCTGCTTGGCAGAGGTCTCCCTTCCGAGAGAACCGTCAGCCTGTGGAACACCAGCCTTCCTGAAGTATTTTTGTGCGATGATGTCTGTAGCGATCTGGCTCCATTGCTTTGGAACCTCAACGTTGTTCATCTCAAAAACAACCTCGCCACTCGGATTACGAATAACCGAAGTGCGATAGTCATAATCAAACATTTCATAGACCGCCACCTTGTCTGAAGTGAACTGTCTTTTGAACTTCAGACCATTTGTGCTGTTACCGGTCGTAGTCTTTGATTTGTTGTTTGCCATATCGCTAAATTGTTAAATGTTGGTGAAAGACCCCCTATTTTCAGGGACAGAGTACGAAAATATCTACCTATTGCCTGATTTCAAACCCCTAAATATCAACACCCTGTTGATAACTGCAACAATCCGCAATGGCAGTGGATTTGGGATTTTGTTCACTATTTTGTAAAAAAATATTTGGCAGTTTTTTGGGAAATCAATATCATAAAGGTGGGCAAAAAAAGGGAGCCGCTTGGTGACAAAAGTCATACATTGGGCATGACGAAAGTTTACCTTTGTCCTCAAAAAAATCACCACTGCTTTGAAAAAACACAACCGCTACCTCGTTTCATTTTCCCTTGTATTCTTTTCAATGTTTGCAACAGCCCAACAAAACAAATTCAGTGGCTGGGGAATGACAGTAAATACATTCAGGCTCAGCCCAAAATTCAACCTGGTTTTTGACAGCCAACTGCGGTCAAATGACCAGTGGAAACAACCTGAGACATTCATCCTCAGGCCAGGATTAACCTATGTTCTGAACAAAGATGTTTCCCTGACTGCAGGACTTGCATTGATACACAATTGGAAAACAATTGGAGGGGTAAGAGATGCCGTTTCAGACAACAGGATTTGGCAACAATTGGGTATCGTCAAGCAAGTAAAAAAAGCATCACTGCAACACAGGATCAGGTTGGAAGAAAGATGGATCCCCGTATTGAAAGTTGCTGGCAACGATATTGTGAAATCAGACCCCAAGTTCAATGCACGATTCAGGTATTTCACCAGATGGTTAAGCCCTTTCTCAAAAACAGAAAAATTGACAAAAGGCATGTATTGGGTTGCCCAGAATGAATTCTTCTTCAATGCTGCAGGAGCAAGCCATGCCAACCGAAAACTGTTCGACCAGTCAAGAACCTATGCCGGAGCCGGTTACCGCCTGAGCAAACAAGCCGACCTGGAAATTGGCTACATGTTGGTCTATATTGAGGGCAGAAACAAGGAATATACCACCAATAACATCATACAGCTTTCCAGTTTCCTTCGTTTATAAGAAAGTTTTTCGCACATTTGCAATAGAATAGCCCCAAAAATGCATCAAGCCGTTTACACCACGATACTGGAAAACAAAAACAAAGGAAAAAAATCCTTTGCTGTATTGGTTGATCCAGACAAAACATCTGTTTCGAAAGCAGATGAATTGATTCGTTTGTGCATTGCAGCCTCGGTGGATTTCATTTTTGTTGGTGGCAGCCTGGTGGTCAGCGACCATCTGGAGGAACTGGTGCAACATATCAAGAAGGAATGTTCCATTCCGGTGGTCCTTTTCCCAGGGAGCCCATCACAGGTTACCCCCTTTGCTGACGCCCTGCTCTATCTTTCCCTGATATCAGGAAGAAACCCAGAGTTATTGATAGGCCAACACGTAGTGTCTGCCCCCGTTGTCAGAAAAAGTGGCCTTGAAGTGATGTCTACGGGGTATATGGTGATTGATGGTGGGGCTCCCACAACAGTTTCATACATCAGCAACGCCAATCCCATTCCGTCTGATAAGAATGAAATCGCAGTTTGCACGGCAATGGCCGGTGAAATGCTTGGGCTTAAACTCCTGTACATGGATGCGGGTAGCGGCGCCAAAAAGCCCATTCCAGCTGCCATGATAGCAGCAGTTTCATCCCATACCGCCATTCCACTGATCATCGGTGGAGGCATTACCACAGCAGAAAAAGCATACGAAAACTGCAAGGCAGGTGCCGACATCATAGTCGTTGGCAATGCCATTGAGAAGGATCCTGCACTGATCAAAGAAATCAGCCTGGCCATCCACGCCAGTTCAGCATCAGACCAAACCGTCCCTGCGTACTAAACTTGTGCCTGATTTTAGCCTTTTTTCTAAAAAAAATCAGTTTATTTGCAACTCACAATTTTTCTTTACAAGACAGACACAGAAAAATGATTAAAAACCTGACCTCTTCATCAATAGCAGAAACGGCTCCTGCCGCTTCCATGCGTTGGGTTTTTGCTGTACCAAACGGAACAGTTTTTTTACGCCGACCGATTCCATTTTTGGTACGACGTTGATAGATACCACCCCTTAGTCCGACACAAGTCGTTTAACCGGTTCAGCCCTAAGTGGCTTCATCCGGCAACAGTCAATTTTTCAATTCGCCGCACAAATGGAACAGCAAAAACAAATTTTCGATATACATATCGCCAGTGAGCAGGATTACGGTTTTGCCGAAGAGATCTGCCTGGAAATGGAAGAATCTGCAAAAGCCCGTGGAACAGGTATTGCCAAAAGAAGCCCTGATTATATACGCCAAAAAATGAGCGAAGGGAAGGCTGTGATTGCCCTGACCCAGGCGGGAGAATGGGCTGGTTTTTGTTATATAGAAACATGGGGACATGGAGAATATGTGGCCAATTCCGGACTGATTGTAAAACCCACACTGAGAAAAAGCGGATTGGCCAAGTTGATCAAACACACCGTATTCAAGCTCAGCAGGTCCACCTACCCCGATGCAAAAATATTCGGGCTCACTACCGGATTGGCTGTCATGAAAATAAATTCTGAACTGGGCTACGAACCCGTTACCTATTCAGAACTCACACAAGATGAAGACTTCTGGGCAGGATGCAAAAGTTGCATCAATTACGAGATCCTGATGAGCAAGGAAAGAAAAAATTGCATGTGCACAGCGATGCTCTATGATCCCAAAGACCATTATGAGCCCGAAGAAACCAAACAGTTTTTTGAGGAAAATGCAAAAGGCCTTGAGCGGTTGCTCAGGTTCAGGGAATGGAAACTCCTGAAACCTTTTCTCAAAAAAGATGAGAAGCCTTCCAAGTCGTTGAAGAGCCTACTTTCACCATTTTTCAATTTCTAAAGCAAGCGATACCATGTCAAAAAAAGTAATACTCGGATTCAGTGGCGGATTAGACACAACTTACTGCGTTAAATACCTTTCTGAAGAAAAAGGATACGAGGTGCACAGCATCATCGTCAATACAGGTGGCTTCACAGAAGAAGAACTAACCAATATCGAAAAGCATGCACATGCCCTGGGCGTTGCTTCCCATACCACCGTAAACGCCGTAAAAACATACTATGACAGGATCATCCGGTTCCTGGTGTACGGCAATGTGCTCAAAAACAATACCTATCCCCTAAGTGTGAGTGCTGAGCGCCTCAGCCAGGCCATCCATATCGCTGAACATGCCCAAAAACTGGGGGCTGACGCAGTAGCCCACGGCAGCACAGGTGCAGGAAATGACCAGGTCCGGTTTGACATGGTCTTCCACATCATGATTCCGGGAGTAGAAATCATCACCCCTATCAGAGACCTGAAACTAAGCCGTGAACAGGAAATCGAGTACCTCCAATCCAAGGGTGTCAACATGAATGCTGAAAAGGCCATGTACTCCATCAACAAAGGACTTTGGGGTACCAGTGTAGGAGGCAAAGAAACCCTTTCCTCCAAAGGCATGCTCCCAGAATCGGCATGGCCAACACAGGTAACCAAACATGATCCTGAAGAGGCTGTGCTTGGTTTTGAAAAAGGTGAACTTGTTTCAGTCAATGACAAACAATTTGATCATCCCTCCGAGGCCATTCAATACCTTCAATCCATTGCAGGACCATACGGCATTGGCCGTGACATCCATGTTGGCGATACCATTATTGGCATCAAGGGAAGGGTTGGCTTTGAAGCCGCTGCACCCATGGTGATCCTCAAAGCACACCATGCACTGGAAAAGCATGTCCTCACCAAATGGCAGCTGCAATGGAAGGACACCCTTTCACAGTTCTATGGCAACTGGTTGCATGAGGGCCAGATCATGGATCCGGTGATGCGCGACATTGAAGCCTACCTTGAACATTCTCAGGAAAATGTAACAGGAAAAGTATTTGTTCACTTGATGCCATACCGGTTCCAGGTAATCGGCATTGAATCTTCCTACGACCTGATGAACAGCAAGTTTGGCAAGTATGGCGAAATGAATTCAGGCTTCACTGGCAATGACGTAAGAGGCTTCAGCAAGATCTTCGGAAACCAGACCATCATCTGGAACGCCGTGCAGCAAGAAAATAAAAAAGATTAAATTCAATCCCATGAGCAACAAGATCAGGATCGGCATCATCGGCGGGGCAGGATACACGGGCGGTGAATTGATTCGACTGCTTCTTGTCCATCCCCACGCTACGATTGCCTTTGTGCACAGCAAGAGCAATGCAGGCAATCCCTTGCACCATGTACACCAAGACCTCATCGGCTCAACTGATTTGCTTTTTTCCGGAGACATCAACAGCAACATCGATGTGCTCTTCCTATGCCTTGGCCATGGCGAATCCACTAAGTTTCTAAAGGAAAATGATATTGAAGCAGCAATAAAGATCATCGATTTGGCCAACGATTTCAGGCTCAACAAAGATGCCACGCAAGGCAACAGAACCTTCGTGTACGGCTTGCCGGAAATCAACCAAACCATAATAGCTAAGGCAAACAACATCGCCAACCCAGGATGTTTTGCAACCGCCATTCAACTGGGATTGTTGCCCCTGGCAAAAGCAGGATTGCTGGGTGAAGTATATACAACCGGCATCACAGGCTCTACAGGTGCCGGGCAATCATTGAGTGCTACCAGCCATTTCAGTTGGAGGGCCAACAATATCCAGGCCTACAAAACATTGACGCACCAGCATGTTGCGGAAATCCATCAGTCCTTGCATCAGCTGCAAAACGATGATC
Source organism: Chitinophagaceae bacterium (assembly GCA_044373365.1). GTDB lineage: Bacteria > Bacteroidota > Bacteroidia > Chitinophagales > Chitinophagaceae > Pollutibacter. Next base: position 51,882 of record JBIPNK010000009.1, on the reverse strand, counting down.
AGCCTGCAGTGCATTTTGTGCCCTGGAGAGGTGATTTCACCAGGGGCATCTTTGTTTCCTCAACCATCAGTACCGATTTGTCCCTCGAAACCATCCAGACGCTGTACAAGGAGTTCTATCAAGGCCATCCTTTTGCCATCATGGCAGACAAGCCGATTGCCTTGAAACAGGTCGTGAACACCAACAAGTGCGTAATCTTTATTGAGCAGGAAGGCAACAAGATCGTTGTACACAGTGCCATTGACAACCTGCTCAAAGGCGCCAGCGGACAAGCGGTGCAGAACATGAACATCCTGTTTGGACTGGATCAAACAAGCGGACTGAACCTAAAGGCAGCAGCCTTTTAATACAACAGCATGAAAGCAAACAATCTTTACAAAGCATCATGAAAACTTTTGACGTTTACCCCATCAACGATATCACCATCACCCATGCCAAAGGCACCAGGGTCTGGGACAACAACAATACCGAGTACATGGACCTCTACGGAGGGCATGCTGTCATTAGTATTGGACATACCCATCCCCATTGGGTCAAACGCATTGAGGGCCAACTCCACCAGATTGCCTTCTATTCCAACTCCATCAAGATTCCATTGCAGGATGAACTGGCAGCCAAACTTGGTGAGGTTTCAGGGAAAAAAGACTTTGATCTCTTTCTCTGCAACTCAGGCGCAGAGGCCAATGAAAATGCCCTCAAGCTGGCCTCTTTTCATACTGGAAGAAAAAAAATCGTGGCATTCACCAAAGCATTCCATGGCAGAACTTCATTGGCAGTAGCGGCCACAGACAACCCCAATATCGTTGCCCCCGTCAATGAAACCGATAACATCAGTTTTCTGCCTTTCAACGATATTGGTGCGCTGGAAGCACACTTCATGCAGGAAGGCAATGAGGTTGCTGCCGTCATTGTGGAAGGAATACAGGGCGTAGGAGGCATCAACGTGGCCAGCAATGCTTTTCTACAGGCCATCAGAAAACAATGTGACGACTTTGGCGCCGTTTATATTGCAGACAGCGTGCAGTGTGGTTATGGAAGATCTGGGAAATTTTTCAGCCATGATTTTGCTGGGGTTGATGCAGACATGTACTCCATGGCCAAAGGAATGGGCAATGGATTTCCCATCGGCGGCATCATCATCGCTCCCAAGATCAAAGCAAAACATTTCATGCTGGGTACAACCTTTGGAGGAAATCACTTGGCCTGCGCTGCAGCACTCGCTGTGCTGGAAGTAATTGAACAGGAATCCTTGATGCAAAACGCGGCAACAGTTGGTAATTATCTTCAAACAGCATTAAAGGCCATTCCGGAAATCAGCGGTGTCAGGGGATATGGCCTGATGATTGGATTTGATGTGCCAGACTCCCACAAGAACCTGAAAAAAGATTTGCTCTTCAAATACAAGATATTCACTGGAGAAGCAAAACCCAATGTGATCAGGTTGCTCCCCTCCCTGGCCCTGACCATGGAAGAAGCAACATCATTCATAGAAGCACTGAAAACTGCCATTGCCCAATATCAACAATAAAGCCATCATGAAACAATTCATCTCAGCAAATGACGTCCAGAACATTCCGGCACTGATCAGGAAAGCCCTTGATTACAAAGCCGATCCATGGAAAGACGAAACGCTGGGCAAGCGCAAAAGAATTGGATGCCTTTTTCTGAACCCAAGCATGCGCACAAGGTTGAGCACACAGGTTGCTGCACAACAACTGGGCATGGAAACGGTGATTTTCAATGTTGGCAATGAAGGCTGGTCTCTGGAATTTGAAGAGGGTGCCATCATGAACGGCACAACGGTAGAACATGTGAAAGACGCTGCACCCATCATGGGCAACTATTTTGATATCCTTGCCATCAGGACCTTCCCAGGGCTCAAGGACCGCGAAGCGGATTACGGAGAACACATCATCAAACAATTCATCAAGTACGCAGGAATCCCTGTCCTGAGCCTTGAGAGTGCTACCCTGCACCCTTTGCAAAGCCTTACAGACCTGATCACCATCACCGAATCCTGGCATACAACAAACAATACTTTGGCTGAAACCAAGGTTCAGTTGCCAAAACCCAAAGTGGTGCTCACCTGGGCGCCGCATGTAAAAGCGCTTCCACAGTGCGTTGCCAACAGCTTCGCGCAGTGGGTGAATGCCTGGGGAGAAGCCGATTTTGTAATTACCCATCCCAAAGGATATGAGCTGGCAGAAGAATTTACAAAGGGAGCAACCATCGAATACGACCAAGAGAAAGCATTAAAAGATGCTGACTTTGTATACGTGAAAAACTGGAGCGCGTATTCCCCATACGGAAGCATGCCACCCATTGAGGGAGATTGGATGTTAACGAACGAAAAAATCGGGCAAACATGCGATGCAAAACTGATGCATTGTCTGCCTGTAAGAAGAAACATAGAACTGTCTGACGAAATACTGGATGGGCCAAACAGCATCATCACACAGGAAGCGTCCAACCGGGTATGGGCCGCTCAGGCAGTGATATCATCACTACTTCAATGAACGAAAACAAATTATATATCATCAAAGTCGGCGGTAACATCATAGACGATGCTACCAAGCTCAGTACTTTTCTTTCCTCCTTCTCAACACTGAAAGGCAAAAAAATCCTTGTGCATGGCGGAGGCAAACTGGCAACAAAACTGGCGGCAGATCTTTCAATCCCCCAGCAAATGGTTGATGGCAGAAGGATCACCGATGCCGAAACACTGAAGGTTGTCACGATGGTGTATGCAGGCCTGATCAACAAACAGGTTGTTGCATCGCTCAATGCCCTGGATGCCCCATCCATTGGGCTCTCTGGTGCTGATGGCAACTGCATTACTGCCCACAAGCGGGTACATCCAACAATTGATTTTGGATTTGTGGGAGATGTGGACAGCGTGAACACCAAGCTGATCCTTTCCCTCCTGGAGATGGATTTCAACATCATCATTGCCCCCATCACACAAGACAAAACCGGTCAATTGCTGAACACCAATGCCGATACCATCGCGCAAGAAATCGCCAAGGCAATGGCCAACCATATTCCTGTCACACTGGTCTATTCATTTGAAAAGAAAGGTGTGCTACAAGATGTCAATGATGAAAACAGTGCCATCCCCATGATCAACAGTGCGTTGTTTGACCAGTTGAAAAAAGACAAGGCCATCTTTGCCGGGATGATTCCCAAACTCGACAATGCCTTTGCTGCGCTTCAAGCTGGCGTAGAGAAGGTTATTATTGGAGATGCCACCGAACTCAGTGCATTGATAGAAGGAAAAACAGGGACCGCCATCTGCTGATAAAAAATAGCAACATGTCAACCATACATACCATCACAGAAAGCGCAATCGATCTTCTCAAGAAAATGATTGCCATCCCATCCTTGAGTAGGGAGGAAAAAGAGGTGGCAGATCTTATTGAACAATACCTCCAGGAAAATGGCATAACCACAGGCAGGCTGATCAACAATGTTTACGCATTGAATAAATACTTTGATCCTACCAAAAAAAGCATCCTGCTGAACTCCCACCATGATACGGTAAAGCCCGCAAAAGGATATACAACGGATCCTTTTACCCCAACAGAAGTAGAAGGACGCTTGATTGGCCTGGGCAGCAATGATGCCGGAGGCCCCTTGGTTTCCCTGATCGCAACATTCATTCATTTTTTCAATAGAGAAGACCTTCCTTTCAATATCATCCTGGCAGCAACTGCTGAAGAAGAAATCTCTGGCACAAATGGGGTAGAGCTGCTGCTCAATAATGAACAGTTTTTAGACAGGCTTCAAGGCAGCACCTTCATGGGTGCACTGGTGGGAGAACCCACCAAAATGCAGATGGCAGTGGCTGAACGCGGACTGCTTGTATTGGACGGAACCGTTTATGGCAAGGCCGGCCATGCAGCCAGGGAAGAGGGCATCAATGCCATTTACCTTGCCATGCAAGATATTCAAGCCATTGCACAAATGGATTTTGAAAAAACATCTGAGCTGCTTGGGAAAACAACTGCAAAAGTAACGGTCATTGAAACCGACAACAAGGCACATAATGTGGTGCCCGCTACCTGCCGATTCGTTGTTGATGTAAGGGTGAATGAACAATATGGTTTTGATGAGGTGCTTGATCGCTTGAAAGCCAACCTGAAAGCCGAGCTGGTTCCCAGAAGTTTCAGGTTGAGGTCCAGCATGATTGCCATGGATCACCCTATAGTGAAGGCAGGCAAACAGCTTGGCCTCTCCCATTATGGGTCTCCCACCACAAGCGACAAGGCGTTGATGACCTTTCCTGCCCTTAAAATAGGCCCCGGTGATTCTGCAAGAAGTCATACCGCCGATGAGTATATTTACATTTCAGAGATTGAAAACGGCATCATTGGTTATATTCAATTGCTTGAAACAACGATTTCCGTTTACTGATCATATCCCCAATACATTACCATGAAACTTTGGAGCAAAGACAAAACATCAACAGCAGCGCAAATAGAAGCCTTTACTGTAGGGAGAGACCGTGATTTTGATGTCCAGATGGCAGGCTTTGATGTGGAGGGCTCCATTGCACATGTAACCATGTTGGGAGAACAGGGGCTGATGAGCAAGGAACAGGCTGACCTGGCTGTAGCTGAGCTGAAAAAAATACTGACCAATATTGAAGCCGGTCAATTCTCCATTGATGCCGGGGCAGAGGATATCCATTCACAAATTGAGTTCATGCTCACTGAACGGATCGGTGATGTAGGAAAAATGATCCATACCGGCAGAAGCAGAAATGACCAGGTGGCTGTAGACATCAAGCTCTTCTTGCGATCAGCCATCATTGATGTCAAAGATGATATGCAATCGCTTTTTGATCTGCTGATTCAAAAAAGCAATGAGCACAAGGATACCCTGATACCAGGCTATACCCATCTTCAAATTGCGATGCCATCATCCATCGGTCTATGGCTGGGTGCCTATGCGGAAAGCCTGGTTGATGACATGGAGTTTGTTGCTGCCGCCTTTAAAGTGGCCAACAAAAATCCATTGGGCAGTGGCGCAGGATATGGGTCTTCGTTCCCATTGAACAGGAGCCGCACCACAGCATTGTTGCATTTCAACACCCTCAATTATAATGCCGTTTATGCGCAAATGAGCAGGGGAAAAACAGAGAAGTTGACTGCCATGGCGATGGCTTCTGTTGCTGCAACATTGAGCCGTTTGGCAATGGATTGTTGTTTGTTCATGAGCCAGAATTTTGGTTTCATTCATTTTCCTGATGAGCTGACCACCGGCAGCAGCATCATGCCCCACAAAAAAAATCCTGATGTATTTGAATTGATCCGTGGCAAATGCAACAGAATACAGGCGGTTCCCAATGAACTTACCCTGCTGATCAACAATCTTCCTTCAGGATATCACCGCGACATGCAGCTGACAAAGGAAATCCTGTTTCCTGCCATGGAGGAACTGCGTTCTTGCATGGAGATGATGAAACTGATGTTGAATGCCCTTGGTGTGAGGGAAAATATTCTTACAGAAGAAAAATACAAATACCTGTTCAGTGTTGAGAAAGTCAATGAACTGGTCAACCAGGGCATTCCCTTCCGGGATGCCTATGCGCAGGTTGGAAACATGATTGATGAGGGAAATTTCCATTTCGATGCCACACAAAAACTGAACCATACCCACGAGGGGAGCATTGGTAATTTGTGCACAGAGGAGATCAATACACAGATGCAATCAGTTGCTGCTGTAATCAAGATTGGTTAAATAAAGATGCTATTGTTTGCCTTTCCAACGCAGCGTCTTGATCAGGTGTTTGATGTCCTCTTCCAGAAAATCACTGACCACAGAGATGGAGTCTGCATTGGGTGAAGCATCAAAATACAGTGCCCCACGCAGAAAATGCCTGGCCGTATCAGCAACATAAAACTGCTTTGATGTTGCCGCCTCTCCTGCCACATAAAAATACACACCAGCGGAACCGTTTTCTGTAACGAAGGCAGAATCAATGATGCCACTTGCCTTGATGGTATGTTTGTAGGTCATTTTATAGGCCTCCTCCCGCAGGCTTTCAAAACTATTGGCGACCACTGAATCTTTATATCCGGTTGGGGTTTTGATTTTATACACAGAACTGCCGGTGATGGATTTATAGCTGAGGTAGATCCTTCCCTGGAATTGATCAAAATTGACATTGATCCAATAGGGATTGTTGCCGGTGCTATCCGCTTCTTTAGAGATATGGGCATAAACAGGATACTCAAAAGCATAAGGATAACCGGGCTCATTGAACTCCTTGTAAGCCCTTTGGGGAAGGTCTATCTTGAAGTAACTTCTTGGCCTGGGCGTATAATCGCTGTTGCAGGCAAAAATGAATGCAACCAATAGAAACAGTACGAATCCGTTGAGGAATTTTTTCATGAAATGATTTATTGCTGCGGAGCAGCGATGGTAATCTTGATCTTGTGGATGCGGTTCATGGCAACCTCCAGAACAGTGAAGGTGAAATCATTGGCAACCAATACCTGGTTCAATTTGGGTATCTCTCCGGCAAGTTCTAATACAAGCCCTGCAACGGTTTCACTGTCCCCTCTGATAGCATCAAAAACCCTGTTGGGAAGGTTCATCAGCTTACATGCCTCATTGATCATCATTTTTCCTTCAAAGATGAAATTGAACTCATCAATCCTCATGTTCACGGATTCCTCATCATCATATTCATCCCTTATCTCTCCAACGATTTCTTCCAGGATGTCCTCCATGGTGATGATGCCATCTGTACCACCAAATTCATCCACTACAATGGCAAAATGGGTCCTTCTTTGTTGAAAATCTTTCAGCAGGTCTTCCACCAACATTTGCTCATGGATAAAAAATGCCGGGCGGAGCAGTGGTTTCCAATCAAAATCATCCGCTTTGTCCAGGTGTGGAATCAGGTCCTTTGCGTGGATCATTCCTGCAATATTATCCAGGTTCTCATTAAAAACAGGAAACCTGGAATACTGCTGATCCGCCACTTTTTGTTTGAGTTCTGAAAAAGCGATGCCTGCTTCAACACCCTGCACATCCAGCCTGCTGCGCATGGCCCGTCTCACGGTGATGTTACCAAACTGGGCAATGCCCTTGAGGATGTTTTTTTCCTCGACAGAACTTCCGTCTGCTTCTCCCAATCCCATGGCCTGATCAATCTGCTCCAACCTGGTGCGCATGTCATTGTTCCGCCCAAGGGCTTTTTCAATATGATCGGTGATGCCAGCTGTCCATTGGCCCAGGCGGCGAAACATGGTGGCATTCAGCCAAACAAAAAAAGATGAGTAGTATGCAAAGCGAATATGGTTGTTGGATGCCCAAACTTTGGGCAGCAGCTCTCCGAAAAGAACAAGAATAAAAATGGCTATGAGCATGCGGATAAAAAACAAAAGAAAGCCAGTGGTTTCAGGTAACATGTCGTCCTTGACAAGATAATTGCACAACAGGATAATCAACATCCTAAAAACCATGTTACCTACCAGCATGGATGACATCAGCAAACGTGGTTCCTGCAGCAATTGAAGAATTCTTGTGGAGGCAGGATACTGACGGGTACGCAAGTTTTTCAATTCCCGGTAGCCCAGTGAAAAAAAAGCTATTTCTGCTCCGGAGTTCATGAACAACATCAGGATGGAGGCCAGGAGCAGGACAGGAAGAACGATCATGGGTTAAAATTACAAAAATTGAACAAGATGCGGTTGATCAGCGGATAGATGTTTGGTACCGGGTGATGAGCCTGGGGAAAGCCAATTGGTTGATGGATGAAATGTCCATCCATTGGTATCCTTCCACATTTACCAACGCTGAACTGCGCAGATATACTATCCGGCATCGAATTTTTTGGTGTGTCAGCTGATGAACCATTTCTTCTGAGACAGAAATCAGTTCTATTTTTTCTTTTTTTGCTCCAAGCTTCCAGAAAGACCAGGACTTCAACTCCTTTTCTTCAACGGGTTCATCCGCTTCTTTTAAAATGAATTCAAACAAATCCTGCCAAATATCCTTTCCCTTCCGCTGCCTTACCAATTGTTTGCCCTTGGATTCGAGGATCAGGTAGTAGAAGAATCTTTCCCTCTGCTTGATTTTCTTTGATTTAACTGGTAATTCTTCCATTTTCCCCGTCTCAAAAGCCAGGCATTTACGCTGAAAAGGACATGCACCACAAATGGGTTGGCGTGGTTTACAAACCGTTGCACCCAGGTCCATGATGGCCTGGTTGTAGAGGGCGGGATTTTTAATGTCGAGGAGCTGCTCAGCCAGTTGCTCGAGTGCTTTTCTGCCTGCAGGAAGGTCAATCGGGGTTGAAATACCAAATACCCTGGACAAAACCCTGAGGACATTCCCATCCACCACAGCCAGGGGAAGCCCAAAGGCAAAAGAACCTATGGCAGCAGCAGTATAATGACCAACGCCACTCAACGCCAGTAAGCCTTCTTTGGTGGCGGGAAAAAGGCCTGCATGTTCTACACTAATCGTTCTTGCCGTCTTGATCAGGTTTCTGCAACGGCTGTAATAACCCAATCCTTCCCACAACTTAAACACCTGATTATCAGGCGCATCGGCAAGGGCATGCACATCAGGATAGCTTTCAATAAACCGGTTGTAATAAGCGAGTCCCTGTTCAACCCTGGTTTGTTGAAGGATGATCTCACTGAGCCATATTTTATAAGGATCCTTTATCCCTTTCCATGGCATTTTTCTCTTGTTTTCTACCAAATGCCAGTTTTTCAGGGCCTTTGAAAACCACACTTTATGTTGTTTTTCAACCACTTATATCAATTTATTTTTGGTAAAAAGAAAAATTATGCGCAATTTTAATAGGGCCCAAGGCGTTCTAGGGCCTGCATTGGTAAATAAAATGTTTACGGATTTACATCAAAAGTAAAATAAATAAAATCCAAAACTTTTAAACACGAACCAAAATGAGAAAAGCCGACCTGATCAACAAAATTGCTGAAAAAACCAATATTCCCAAAGTGGATGTATTGGTAACCCTCGAGACGATGTTCAAAGAGATTAAATTCTCATTGTCAAAAGGTGAAAACATCTACATCCGTGGATTTGGCTCATTCATCACCAAAAAAAGAGCAGCCAAGATTGGTAGAAATATCAAACGCAACACTGCAGTTCAGATCCCAGCCCACTTCATTCCTGCCTTCAAGCCAGCAAAAGAGTTCATGCAAGAAGTTAAAAAACTTGAAATTGATACCATCATCAAGGACGAAGGTTCTGATGACATGGCATAAGGCATTACCTTTGCGTTATAAATTCTGATCAATGTTGAAAAAACAGCAATGGATCGTGGTTGCTGCTGGAGCAGTGCTGCTGTTCGGTTTATTTATTTTTGGAAAATTTTCGCCTTCTCACAAGGAGGCCGCGCCCCATGCAGACCATGAGGGACATACTGAGAATGAAGGTTCCGCCGGAGGAGTAGATAAACCATTTGAAATCAATGCATTCATCAGTGAGTTGAAAAAAGATCTTACACCAAGCCAATCGGCTTACCTCACCAGTTTAGAAGATGCATTGACCAGAGGAGACCTGGTTACACAAAAAAAATCCAACTTTCAGTCCTTGTCTAATTTCTGGCGAGACAGTGCCAGGAGCTTCCTTCCCTACATTTATTACCTGGGCGAAAAGGCTAAGTTGGAAAATTCTGAAAAAAACCTCAACTTTGCCGCCCATTCAATGCTGGAAGAACTAAGGGGCATATCAAACCCTGGATTGAAAAGCTGGATGGCGAATGAGGCCAACGACCTCTTCTTGCGCTCCTTGAAAATCAACCCGAAAAACGATTCAACCATCATTGGCCAGGGAAGCACTTTCTTCTTCGGTGCATCCGGCGCTCCAATGGAAGGCATCCTGAAAATCAGAACAGTCGCAGAAAAAGACCCCAACAATGTCTTTGCGCAGTTCATGCTTGGTTATGGTGGGATGGTGTCAGGGCAAACAGACAAGGCTGCAGAACGATTCAAAAAAGTAATCGAACTGGATCCTGAAAACACAGAAGCTGTATTTCTGCTTGCCGAGCTCTATGAAAGGGCTGGTAAAAAGAAAGAAGCCGTGGAATGGTACGAAAGGGGATTGAAAAATGTGAAGAATCCGGAATTGGTGAAGGCCCTTGAAGAGAAGATTAAAACATTGAAATAATTATTAACAACTAAACTGACTCAGACATGCCTTGTGGTAAAAAAAGAAAACGTCATAAGATAGCAACGCACAAACGTAAAAAAAGATTGAGAAAGAACCGTCATAAGAAAGGGAAGAAATAACCCCTTCTGACCTCAATCATAATGGAATCATGGTGCATTGCGAAGAAATTATTTCTTGGCAATGCCCCTTTCTTTGTTTGCTATAATTCTCAGCGTTCGCTTGAATAAAGAATTGATCATAAACTCATCTGCCCAGGGTGTACAGATAGCCCTGTTGGAAGACAAGAAACTCGTCGAGCTTCATAACGAAAAAGCTGACGCCAGTTTTAATGTAGGTGACCTCTATTTGGGTAAGGTCAAGAAACTCATCCCTGGTCTCAACGCAGCATTTGTTGATGTGGGCTTTGAAAAGGATGCTTTTTTGCATTATACTGATTTGAGCCCATTTGCAAAATCCTTGCTCAAATTTACACAGCTCTCCATCAATTCACCAGCTTCCTCTCAACCTGATTTTTCTACATTTACCGTAGAGGCAGAAATTGTAAAAACGGGAAAGATCAACGAAGTATTGGGTCAAAAGCCCAATGTATTGGTACAGATCCTCAAGGAGCCCATTGCGGCAAAAGGACCTAGGCTGAGCTGTGAGATATCTCTGCCTGGAAGATTCGTGGTGATCACCCCCTTTAACGACATCATTGCTGTATCCCGGAAAATTCATTCTGCAGAAGAAAGAAAAAGGCTTCAGAAAATCATTGAAGCCATCAAACCGAAAAATTTTGGTGTAATCGTACGCACCGCTGCCGAAGGGAAAAACACGGCTGAACTGCATGAGGACCTCAATGCACTGTTCAGCAAATGGAAATCCATCCAGCAAAACCTTAGCGGTGCAGTTGCGCCAGCTAAAATTCTCAGTGAACAGACCAAGGCTACGAGCATCCTCAGGGACCTGCTCAATGCCGATTTTAATAAAATTGTGGTGAACGACAAGCAGATCTATGCAGATACAAAAGCCTATATCCAAAAGATAGCCCCAGACAAGGCAGAAATTGTTTCCCTGTACACGGGATCAGCCTCTGTCTTTGACCATACCGGAATCACCAAGCAAGTGAAGGGTGCTTTTGGAAAAACAGTCAACCTTCCTTCTGGCGCCTACCTGATCATTGAGCATACTGAGGCCTTGCATGTGATTGATGTCAACAGTGGATACAAGAGTGTCAGCAACAACCAAGAAGAGAACGCCCTTCAGACCAATATGGAGGCAGCAGAAGAGATTGCAAGGCAATTAAGGCTCCGCGATATCGGAGGCATCATTGTGGTCGACTTTATCGACATGAAGCTTCCTGAGAACAAGAAGAAGCTCAATGAGGCCATGGAGAACTTCATGAAGATAGACAGGGCAAAACATGCAGTATTGGCGATTTCAAAATTCGGACTCATGCAGTTGACCCGTCAACGCATGAAACCTGAAATGAACATCAATACCCAGGAGCAATGTCCTTCTTGCCAAGGAACCGGCAAAATTTCCTCTACCCTCGTACTCGAGGATGAAATAGAAAAGAACATCAGTTACCTGAGCGAGCAGAAGCACAAATCGCTCACAATTGCCGTTCATCCTATCCTCTATGCCTATCTTACCAAAGGCATTATCTCCAAGCGCCGGAAATGGGCCTGGAAATACAAAATGAAACTGGATATCAGGGAAGACTCTACCTACCACCTCACTGAGTTTCACTTTTTCGATAACCACGAAGAAGAAATCAGGCTCTGATTCATTCCTACTTTCCTTTCTTATTGATGTTTAATGGCATCTCCATGCATCTGGATTGCCCGGAATACCTCGAATTAATTTGATGAGCCGGATTTCTTAAATGACTATTTCATGGGCTGAATGGCTAAATTTTATTTTTGGAATGCTAATTCACAAAAACGAAAAAGCCGCCCATTGCTGAGCGGCTTTTTTCATATAAGTATGTTTATACTATTGCTTCTTGAGAGCGATTGGATAAGTACCAAAGCTGGAACCATTGGGTAACTTATGGGTAAGGTTGATCGTGAAATCTCCTTTACAAGAAAAGAAGAATCCGCCTGTACCTTCACAAGTGAAGTTCTCATAACCTGCACCATAACTACCATAGGTCTGCTTTGCCACTGTAGCGGCACCTGTTGCAGGATTAACAGTAATGGTAACTGGATTGAAACCAGGTGTTTCAGCATATGGGAAAAGATAAGTAACCCTGGCACTTCCTGCAGAACCAACAATATTGCAGGTCTGACCTACAGCACCATCCCAACCATCTTTGGTAATGGTATACCTTCCTGTAGCCTGAGCGGGTACAAAAGGACAAACCACTACTGCATTCCAAGTCAACTTGAGGTTATATTGACCAACTGTAGCAAGGTCAGGAAGTGTGTTGGACACGTCAAACTTCCTTCCGTCTTTGGTTATGACTTGGTTGTAAAGGATATAGGTTTCGCCAGGGCCAGGGGTAGTACCCAAGGCTGTAGCGATTTCCTGACCATTTACTTCCAGGTTATAAGTACCCCCGTTATTGGTATACTCTTTTACCTTTTTCCAAAGGGTCCTGTCATTTGTCTGAGGCGCTTTTGTTACATAAACAATCAGCTTTTCCTGTGCAGAACCGTATTCCTTAACAGAGGCAGAAACTTTGCTTCCTGCGAGGTTGGTTGCATCAATGATGTTGTTTCCTGCAGTCACAAGGGTTACATAAGAACCGATGCTGAGAGAATTGACATCCTGAACAACTTCACCTTTTTGGCACGAGCTCATGGCTATAGCAACCAGGGCTGTGTAAAACAATGATGATATGATTTTTTTCATGTTCTCTTGATTTTATTTGATGAAGCCAGCAGGGTTGTTGTCCCAGAATACTTGCTTGTCAATGGTCTTTTGGGTGATGTTCTTGTTCAAGTTAACCAATACAGAAGGATAGTAATGTGAACGGATCATGTTACCACCAGCTTGTGCAACAGTATAAGACATACTCCCTGGCTTTCCAGTTCTGCGGTAGTTATTGAAAGCATCAACGCCATTGCCCCAAAGAGCGATGTAATATTCCTGCTGGATAACTTCCATTTTGGCAGCAACAGTAGTAGCCTTGTCATAACGGGCCAACACCAGGTTAACATAGGCAGTGATCCTTGCTGCAGTTGGAACAGCAGCAGCTGTAACCGCTACGTTAACAGTTGAGGGGAAACCAAGTACCTTGGTAATGGAAGCCCTGATACCAGACTCCAGCAAAGCCCTTGGATTGCCTGCTGTACCCAAAGCAACTGCTGCTTCAGCAGCTACGAAATAGGTGAAAGCAGATTGCCAAATGGGTTGGATGCCGGCACCCTGTGCACCCCTGTTCAAACTAACTGGGGTACCCTGGTTTACATCAAAGTCTCCGCCAAAAGGATAGATACCCACGGTTGTCCTGAAATTGTTGTCTGGAGGAGTACCAGAATTGTCTCCGTGGTTGCGTCCCCAGAAACCTTGAGCGCCCAAACCAAACTGGCAGAAAGGCATACCAGAAGTGTAATGAGAAGGAACAGGGAAGGTTGAACAGGAAAGACTGTTAGAGGAAACAGCAGCATCATCAGTGGTCTGCCTGTAGAAATAATAACGGGTCCTTGGATCAGAAGTATTCCTTGCTTCCTGGTTGTTGAAAGTTCCCTTGTCAGCAGCCAGAGACCACATGAAATAAACGCCCATGTAATCGCCAGGTCCACCAGCAGCTACATAGTTGCCGTTGTAACGGGGATGTCTGCTGTTGGGGTTTGCTTGTTTTGTTGAATACTTGAATTCAAAGTCGTTGGCAGTACCAGTCAATGTCGCTGTTATGTCAGCATCAGCCAACAATGCATCAATTTTTCCTTTTGCACCTGCATCAACCAAACGGGTATTGTTCAACGCCCTCAGTTTGAAAAGCTTTGCAGTCCTTCTCCACCTTGCAGCACCAGTTGCATCAGCTGCAGCATAGAACATGTCTTGGTTACCAGGAAATGCAGTTGATTTACCGAAATCTGCAATGGCAGCGTCTAGCAAAGCGATAGCAGCAGCATAGACATCACTACCCTTATCGATGGTAGGATTGCTATTTGCTGAACCAAGGTTTGCTGTGGTATAAGGGATATCACCAAACATATCAACCAGGGTGATAAGGGTGTACGCCTTCATGGTTTTTGCCATACCAGCCGCAATCCATTTTTTCTCTGCTTCTGCTACTGGAATCAAGGCATTTGCATGCTTGAATACACCAGTGTAGGCAGTATTCCACAAACCATCAAATGATTGTGGACTGTATGCCGCCTGATAGGTTGGGCCATACATTACGGTTTGACGGGTAAGTTCCATTCCAAAGCTTGAAGCTGTGTTGAAGAAACTTGCGAAGTTCAGCTGAAGCTGTGTCAGGTATAGATCAGCGTTCGCTGACTCTGGTGTAGGTCCGTTAGGGTTCACCAAAAGCTCATCAAGCTTTTTGGTACAAGAACCCAACAGGCTCACCGAGAGTACGAGGATGAATATTTTTTTCATGTTCATGTCGATCAATTTAATTGATTAGAAGGATACCCTAACTGACACACCGTAACGCTTGGAAGTTGGACCTGAGAGGTATTCCAAACCACGAACGTTGCTTACACCAAGAGATGAAGTTTCAGGATCGAAATTCACATACTTGGGGAAGTTGGGTGCATTATAGAAAAGGTTCTGTCCAGAGAAGGTCACAGAAAGCGATCCGAATGGAGTCTTGCTCAACTTTGCTGTAGGAACAGCATATGAAAGTGAAGCCTCCCTCAAACGAATTTGTGTTGCATCGTATACAATAAGGTCTTGCATTCCGAAGAATCCTGAAAGAACGTTAAAGTATGCATAGCTCGCTGAGATTTGAACATCGTTAGGTGTACCATCTGCCTTAACCCCAGGAAGGATCAAAGGAAGAAAGCGATCGAAGTCTGTGTCTTTTGTCAAGCCACGACCCACAACCGTACCAGGGGTATAGGCAAGCATGTCTCCACCTTGTGTGTAATCCCACTGCATACGGAAGGAGAACCCTTTGTAACCCAGTGTAGAAATTCCACTCATCTTGAAATCAGGCGTTGGGTCGCCCACAATTCCGGTTTCATTTGAAGAAACATAGCTGCCAAGACCATCGGTCAAACGAAGACCAGTCTTAGGATCTTTCTTGGTGTATGAAGCCTGGATCACCCCGAGTGGCTGACCATTGATGGCAAAAAGTCCTTCGTTGGTGAAACCATCGATAACAATTTGCTTGACATCACTGGGAAGTGTAACCTTGCTCCTGTTCTGGAAATAGTTTGTAGTGAAATCCCAAGTCCAGTTCTTGTTGCGGATGATGTTGTAGGTCAACTGCAACTCGATACCCTTGTTGCGCACAGAACCTGCATTGATTGAGGTAACAGTGAAACCTGATGATGGATCAAGTTCACGGTCAAGGATCTGGTCTTTGGAGTTCCTGTTGTAGTAGGTGAAATCAACATTCAACCTGTTGTTCAACAAACGACCTTCGAAACCGATTTCAAATTCCTGCTGAAGCTCTGGGCTCAGGTTTGGATTGGCAAGGCGGTTCCCGATACTGTTTGAATTGAATACAGTGTTCATTCTGTCAACGAATACGTTGGTATTGATGTTCAGGATGTTTCTTGTGTTGTAAGGGAAACCAAAGTTTGCTGAAGTAGAATAACCTGCCCTTAACTTAAGATAGTTGAGGATACGGCTGTTCTGCAAACTTGCAATGGCAGTTGTTGGCAAGAAAGACAAACTCGCAGAAGGATAGAAAATAGAACGGTTGGCCTGCTCCAGATTGGATGACCAGCTGTTTCTTCCACCTACTGTCAAATAAGCGTATTCCTTATAGCTTAACAAACCTTGGGCAAAAGCACCCAAAGAAAGTGTACGGCTTTTGAAATCAATGCGTCCACCACCTTCGTTGAAGTTATCGTGGTTGATGAAGTTGTCATGGTCAAAAAGACCATATACAAGCTGCTGGGTAGAACGCTGACCATTTTGCTCATACAAACGCTCTTGAGAGTTTACACCTGCATCGATGTTCAGGCGGAAATCCTTGTTCAGGTCTGTTTGATAAGCAGTCAACAATGAATGATCCCAGATGCTGTTGTAACCATTGACCGTACGGTGCATTCCCAATTGGAAATCAGCACCACCAACAACGCCACCTTTGTTCTGGTTGTAATAGTTATAATCAGAATACTGATCATACCCTACACGGTAGAGCACATTCCAGTCCTTGGCGATATCATATTTCAATGACATGTTACCAAAGATCCTGTTGATCTTCTGTCCGGTGAAGGAGTTCTTCACAGTCCAGATAGGGTGCTGGATATCATTACCGCCTCTGTAATAAGTAGAGGACTTATCCAGTGGATTCTCATAAGGCAACTTGAAGAGGTCTACTGCACGAGGCGTGTAGATCAGGTTACCGAATACAGAAGAAGCACTTGGGTTAGAACCAAATGAAGTAGAAGTGGGAGGAGATTTGAAATCAGTGATGGCATAGTTGAATGTACCACCAACAGTGAATTTGTTGGACAACTTGGCGTTACCACCCAATCCAAATGTATTCTTGATCAAACGATTTCCAGGTGTGAAGCCTTCATCATCCATATAAGAATAGTTGGCATTGAATGTACCTGTAGCACCTACAGAACTTGTAACACCTACAGAAGTGGTGCGGATAATTCCTGTATTGAAGAAATCCCTTACAGAGTTGTTCGGCTCGTAAGCAAGCTTGGCACCAACAAACTGAGGGAAAGCTGTCCTCCAGGGAGTACCAAAAGCAGAAGAAGAAGCCCTGTCATATGGATGAGCAACTGAATCTGCAGGTGTTTTGAATTTTCCACCCCAGTTGGAGAAGAAGGCATAACCTACACCATTGTCAAATCCACCACCCCAGGTATCCTGGTAGTCAGGAAGGTTGGCAACCTTGTTAGCAAACAAAGACTGTGAAACAGTTACTTCATTTTTCTTGTTGGAGCGCCTGGATGAGCTGTTTTTTGTAGTAACCAATACCACACCATTACGGCCCAACTCACCATAGAGGGTGGTTGCACTCAATCCTTTCAAAACACTGATGTTCTCAATGCTGTTGGGATCGAGATCCAAGAAACGGCTGGAAGTTGTGTTACCATAAACGAAGCTGGCCTGGGCATTGGTAGAGGCATCAAAAGGAACACCATCCACAACAAACAGTGGAGTAGAGCTACCAGAAATGGTGTTTACACCACGGATGATGATGTTGGTACCAGAACCTGACATACCGCTGGAGTTGAGGATGTCAACACCAGGTGCCTTACCATTCAAAAGACGTACAACGTCTCCATCAGGGCGAAGCTCCAATGCTTTTTTATCTACCGAAGCAACAGCATATCCAAGGGCTTTCTTTTCCCTGCGGATACCTTGTGCTGTTACTACAACCTCCTGGAGACCAGAAGTGGCAGACTTCAGCGAAATGTTGGAAAGGTTTGAACCAGCACGAAGGGTGATGCGGTCATACCCTACGTAGGTTACCTCAAGGTTGGTGTTGAGGTCCTTTACAGAAAGCGAAAAAGTACCGTCAGCAGCAGACGTAGTTCCTATTTGGGAACCTGCCACCTTGATCGATACACCTGACAAAGGAGAACCGTCGGAATCCGACACCTTCCCCTTTACAACTGTTTGCGCAAATACCATTGGTAATGCAAAAAGCAAACAGCACATGAACAGCGTAAGTTTTCTCATGCAGTTGATTTTTGGTTTGAAATACGATGATTTTCTCCTTGCGAATATAACAATTTATTCACTTTTTATCCTTGAGCAGGTAAAAAAGAACCCCTTTAATGCCTGTACTAAATAAAAAATAATATACTAAATACTAATTTACAATGCTTTATATAGAATTTAAGGGAAAATTAAACCCCCAAAAAAAATGTACACTATTTAAAATTTATTTTACATTACAAATATTTATATGTGTAAAATATTCATCGTCGAAGGTTGTTTTTTGAGACAATCGTTCAAAAAATGATAAATACCTTAGAATAATCCCTCAGATACAGTAGAATGGTAAAAAAATATTCGTGAAATATTGATGACAATTTCAAAGTTATGCACAGATCCAAAAAATAATTTTGTACTGTGGGAGCAATTTGTAATTTAGTGTCAGAATTTAATGGGTTAGTAAGTACAGGGGACTGGTTTCTACCAATCCCCTATTTTTTTGGTGAAAATACATTCGCCATGCTGTGTTAATCTCATTCATTTTGCTAAGCTGTTGATTACCTTTATTCAATGAGCAAAATCAAAAAAGCATTTTTTTGCAAGAGTTGTGGCCATGAATCACCCAAATGGTCAGGGAAATGTCCTGCCTGCAATGAGTGGAATACATTGACTGAAGAAATCATACACAAAGAAACTGCTGGCAATAAAACTTCATGGAAAGAGACAACTCCTGGCAATGCAAAGAGCATTGAATTGAATGAAGTCATTTCAAGAGAAGAAGAAAGAATTGTAACCAAAGACCAGGAATTGAACCGTGTATTGGGTGGTGGAATTGTTCCCGGAAGTCTTGTTTTGGTGGCAGGAGAACCTGGCATTGGAAAATCAACTTTGTTCTTACAGGATGCCTTGATGATGCATGAATTAAGGATTCTTTATGTGAGTGGAGAAGAGAGTGAACAACAAATAAAAATGCGCGCCAATCGCATCAATGTAGCACATGATGCATTCTATCTTCTCACTGAAACATCGACCCAGAGCATCTTTCAAGAGATCAAAAAAATAAAGCCACAGCTGGTCATCATCGATTCCATTCAAACATTGCAATCACCTTATATCGATTCTTCTCCTGGTACAATTTCACAAATCAGGGAATGCACGGCAGAGTTCCAACGCTTTGCCAAAGAAACACAAACACCCGTTTTTCTCATCGGACATATCACCAAAGATGGAAGCATTGCAGGCCCGAAACTGTTGGAACACATGGTCGATACGGTATTGCAATTTGAGGGTGACCAGCATTATGCCTACCGGATTTTGCGCACCACCAAAAATCGTTTTGGTTCAACAGCAGAGCTGGGAATATATGAGATGACTGGAACTGGAATGAAACCTGTGATGAATCCTTCAGACATTCTCATCAACCAGAAAGAAGAACAACTGAGTGGCATTGCGATTGGTGCAACAATGGAAGGATTGAGGCCATTGCTGATTGAAGTGCAAGCATTGGTTACACCATCGGTTTATGGAACGCCACAAAGAACTGCCAGTGGATTTGACCTGAGAAGATTACAGCTTTTATTGGCTGTTCTCGAAAAAAGGGGAGGATTCCATTTTGGAACCAAGGACGTTTTTGTCAACATTGCCGGTGGACTGAAAATTGAGGACCCTGCTATTGACCTGGCCATGGTATTTGCCTTGTTGAGCTCTTATGAAGATGTTCCCCTTTCACAAAAAACCTGTTTTGCAGGCGAGGTAGGCTTGAGCGGAGAAATCAGGGCAGTAAACCGGGTTGACCAACGGATTTCAGAAGCGGAAAAACTTGGATTTGACAGCATCGTCATCAGCAAGTATAACAGAAAAGCGGAACCACACAAAGGAATCAAGACGATTTCCGTAGCATTGATTGAAGAGGTTTACCGAACAATATTTCAGTAAAACCAATGGTAAAAGCTTGGTACGATGCATTGGTGCATGTATTTTATCCGTCCTTGTGTTTTGGATGTACTAATGAGCTGATCCAATGCGATCAGTTTTTATGCCTGCAATGCCAAACTGAGCTGGGCCGTACCCAATTTGAAGACATCAGGAACAATCCTGTTGAAAAACTTTTTTGGGGCAGGGCCGACATCCCATTTGCAGCCAGTACATACTACTATATTGAAAGTACCCCTCTGCAAAAGGTTATCCACCATATCAAATACAGGCAAGAAAAAGAACTGGGAATCCACATGGGTGAACGTATGGGGATCCATGGATCAGGCCTTTTCAATGCATTTAAAACTGATCTCTGCATCCCGATGCCATTGCATCCCAAAAAAGAATACAAAAGAGGATACAATCAGGCCGCATTGTTGTGTGAAGGGATTTTTAGACAGACGGGGATACCTTATAATAAAAAGGCCCTGGTGCGCAATGAGAACACCAGGACCCAGACAAAAAAATCAAGGATAGAAAGATGGGAAAATGTAGCATCGGTATTTGATGTCAATGAGCCATCGATCATCAAAGACAGGCATGTTGTGGTGGTGGATGATGTGATCACCACCGGTGCTTCAACAGAAGCCTGTATACATACACTGATGCAACATGGGGCAAAAACAGCAGGCGTCTATAGCCTGGCGTTTACCCTGTAGTATCATTTAAGGTATGATGTGATTTCTTCACCCATGGGCTTGACCTTGCTTGGGAATACAGCCAACAGTTTTCCTTTTTCATCCAACAAAAACTTGGTGAAATTCCATTTGATTTCAGCATCCATCACACCATTCTCTTCCTTGCTGGTCAGCCATTTGAACAAAGGATGGATATCGGTTCCTTTCACTGAAACCTTTTCTGCCATTACAAAACTCACCCCATAATTTTTTTGACAGAAATCATTGATCTCTGCATTGGATCCTGGCTCCTGTCCACCAAAATTATTGGCAGGAAATCCAACAATAACCAATTTGCTGCCGTATGCCTTGTGCAATTGTTCCAATTCAGCATATTGTGGGGTATAACCGCATTTTGAAGCGGTGTTCACAATCAATACTTTCTTGCCTTTGAACTTTGAAAAATCAATGGTTTGTCCTTCAATGGAGGGAACCTTGAACTGGTGAATGGTTGCAGGTCCTGCAGCAAAAAGGGCGAGGGCTATCATCATGGCTTTGATCATACAATAATTTTTATTTAGCAATGTAACACTTTCGTGGAAAAAAGGTTTAAGAAAGCCTCGGCAGTTGTCCTTGCTGCCGTATATCATTATCTTTACGGCATGTTATTCAGTGAAATCCCAGGACAGGTTGCAGTAAAGGCCAATTTGGTCAATCTGGTGAGCAGCAACAGGCTCAGCCATGCCTTGCTTTTGTTGGGAAAAGAAGGAAGCGGTGCCTTGCAGCTTGCACTGGCACTGGCCCAGTATGTGGTATGCGAAAAAAACAAACCTGGGGCTGCCCATGAAGAAGCTTCATTGTTTGGAGAGCCCACCCAAACAACAACTTTTTTAGAAGATGCCTGCGGCAATTGCCCCTCCTGCAAAAAAGCTGCTGCGCTGATTCATCCTGATATCCATTTTTCATTTCCGACCATTGTGAAAACGCCTGGAGACAAACCCATTGCCAGCGATTTCATCCAGGAATGGAGAAGCTTTGTTGCCCAGACACCTTTTGGCAATGCATTTGACTGGCTACAGAGCATTGGAGCAGAGAACAAACAGGGAAATATTACCGCCAACGAATGCGAAGAGATCATCAGAAAACTGAACCTGAAAAGTTTTGAAAGCGGATACAAGATCCTGATCCAGTGGATGCCCGAATACCTTGGCCCGATGGGCAACAAATTGCTCAAATTGATAGAAGAGCCGCCTGCCAATACCCTGCTCATCTTTGTGGCGCAAGACGAGTCTAAGCTGCTTGCGACCATCCTCTCTCGAACACAGCTGATCAAGATCAACCAACTGGAATCGAAAGATGTGCAAGAGTGGCTGATCAACAAACAGGCTGTTCCCAGGGAAAAAGCCTTGTCCATCGCTCCCCTGTCTCAGGGAAACCTGCGAGAGGCCTTCCAGCTGTTGCACAACAGCGATGAAAACTGGGAAGAAATCCTAAGGGAGTGGCTGAACGCCATCCTCAAAAATGGCCCTGCAGCGCAGGTCAAATGGGTTGATGACAACAGCAAACTGGGAAGGGAAAAACAAAAGCAATTCCTTGCTTATTTCATTCACCTGCTTTCCTGTGCGGTACACATTGCCAATGTAGGAACTGCACCGGAAGTTGCAGACAATGAGCTTGATTTTGCCAACCGATTGCTCAGGCTGGCAGCAACCGAACAGCTGGAGGCCATCGTTGCTGAACTCGACAGGGCTTCCTATCAAATTGAAAGAAATGCAAACCCCAAAATACTGTTCATGGCCCTGACCATCAAAATTTATCATATAATAAAGGATAAAGCAGTAATTTTGGTCCATTGATATAGATTATGGGATGTAGTTCATGCGGTACGAAAGACGGAAAGCCAAGCGGCTGTAAAAGCAACGGCGGATGCAGCTCAGGCGGATGCAATAGACTTAATGTACATGACTGGCTTGCCAATTTGCCTTTTACAGACCCTGCGGTATCCTGCAGGATTGTAGAGGTAACCTTCAGCAACGGCAGCAGGAAAGAATATTTCAAGAACACAACACTTCATCATTTCAACAAGGGAGAATTGGTCAGTGTAGAAGGAGTTGGAGGATTTGATGTTGGCATGGTGAACCTTAGCGGAGAGCTGGTGCGCATGCAACTCAAAAAGAAGCGGATTGCAGAAGACAGCGCAGAGCTGAAGAAAATATTGCGCAGGGCCACAGAAGTGGACATCCAAAAATGGGAAGAGAACAAAGCCCGTGAAAAAGAAGCCCTCGCCCGTTCACGCGCCATTGCCAGGCAATTAAAGCTGAGCATGAAAATCTGTGAGGTTGAATTTCAGGCCGACGGCAGAAAGGCTACCTTTTTCTATACTGCTGAAGACCGTGTCGATTTTCGCGAACTGATCAAGATATATGCTGGAGATTTCAAGGTAAAAGTTGAAATGAAACAAATCGGTGCCCGCCAGGAAGCTGCAAAAGTAGGTGGCATTGGAAGTTGTGGAAGGGAACTCTGCTGCAGCAGTTGGCTCAACGAGTTCAAGAGTGTAACCACCGCAATGGCGCGTTATCAGAACCTCAGCATCAACCAAACAAAACTGAGCGGACAATGCGGACGCCTGAAGTGCTGCCTCAATTATGAATTGGACAGTTATCTTGATGCATTGCAGCATTTCCCTGACCATGTTGAAGTGTTGCACACAACAAAGGGCAATGCCAACCTGATCAAGAAAGATATTTTCAAAAACCTCATGTGGTATACGCTTCCTGACAGCAACAAGCAATACCCGCTCACCATTGATACGGTCAAGAAGGTCAAGGCAATGAATGAGAAAGGACAAAGACCAGATGAACTGGAAACTGCTGAAATTGTCAGTGCTTCGGGCAAGGTAAAAGAAGCTGAACCACAGTTTGTGGAATTGGTGGGCCAGATCAGCCTTCGTACACTGGACAGGAATGCCCAAAAAAGAAAGGGACAACGCTCAGGTCCGGGACCAAGGGACAGCCGCCAGTCCAACAATCCCCCTCAGGGACCAAGGGAAAGAGCGCAATCACCAAGTGCCAACCAGGGACCAAGGGAAAGGCCGAAAATGCAGGAAAAATCTACTGGAGCCCAGGGTCCAAAACCCCAGGGACAAGCCGGTGGAAGGCCCCAAAGGGAAAGACCACAGGGTCAGGAAAGGTCACAGGCACCCAGAGAAAAAGCTGCCCCTAAAGCTTCTGATACTCCACGCACCAAACCGAGCATTCAAATCAACAAGGAAAAATAAATCCTGCCTATCTGAACAGCAGGTAGCAGACCAGCCAAACCGCAGGCGCTGCAAGCAAGATGGAGTCAAATCGATCCAGGAATCCTCCGTGCCCGGGCATGAATGAACCACTGTCTTTGACTCCGGCAATTCTTTTGAGTTTGCTTTCTACAAGATCACCAATGGTTCCGCTGATGGCATTCACAAAAGCAATGATGAGCAAGACCCAGCTGGGTTCAAATTGCCAAAGGGCAATCAAAAGGATAAGGCCGGAACTGAGGATGATACCACCAATGGTACCTTCCCAGGTTTTTTTGGGAGACCATGCAGTCAATGGTGTTTTACCAATCATTGACCCAACAATGTAAGCCATGGTATCATTGATCCAAATCCCCACCACCAATAGAATGCAGATTGTCTTTCCATTAAAGCCTGACAAGGTATGGGCAAGAAAATCACTATCATGTACCTGCGACCAGATCCAACCGGATCGGAGGTTGATCAGCAAGGCGAGGGTAACGGAGATGTAAAAAAATCCCAATACAAATTGTTTCAAATGCTTGAAACTAAATTGCTTGTCTATGAAAAAATTCAAAGGGATGAGCAACAGACCAACCCTGACCAAGTAATATCCCAGGTCACTCAACAGCAATCCGTTGATCTCCAATGAGCCTGCAGAGGCCATCAACATGACACCCCATCCGATGATGGGAAAAAGCAGGCGATCATACCACAAACTCCATCGAAGCTCGGGATGGATGAGGCTGGACAATTTCTGGAACTCATACCATGCTCCAAAATGAACGATTGAAAACAAGATGAAAAAACTCCATTCATTCCAGAAGAGACCGGTTAACATGATGGCTGCATAAACGATGGCTGTTTTTGCCCTCGTTTGGAAAACTGCTTTGTTCAGTGCCATTTATTCAAGTGTTTTTTCAAATCTCCTGTATGCAAAAAAGAAAAATACAATGTGAAAAAGACCCACCCAAAGAGGGAATTTATCGTCCATGCTTTCTGCCAGGGATTGTCCTGTGCTTCTGAGGTAATACACCTGACCGACCGCGATGGCATTGTTGACAAAATGCGCCAATATAGGCACCCAAATATTTTGGCTGGCAGCAAACAACAAGCCGAGAACAATGCCGAGTGCCGTCCGCGCAAAAAAACCATAGAATGAAAAATGGATGGCGCTGAACAAAAGGGAAGTGACAATGATGCTCACCCACATGTTGCCGGTAGAACGGTGCATCAGGTTCTGAAAACCACCCCTGAAAAAAACTTCTTCCACAAGGGCTGGAATAAAGGCCATCACCACCAATGAAACCAGGAGATCTGGTATCCCATTCATCTGCGACATCACCTCTACCTGTTGCATGTACTTGTCTTCCATCTCTGTGAAATACAGTTTCATGGCGGGTGTTATGGGGATCATTTCATTCAAAGTAGAGAGGGATCCTGCAATCACAATCATGATCAACATGATGATGATGGCCGTACCATATGTTTTCCAGGAAGATTGCCTGGAAAATCCCAACAGCTGTAAGGGTTTTGTATTGATGATCCTTGCTGTGAGCAAGGCCGGAAAAAGAAAAATAAACAAAGAAAGCAGGGTCTGTGTAACCCTTACCTGGTTGGCAAAGGCAGGATTGCTCATCGACAATTGCATGTCTGCCATTCCCTGACCCGTCATGAGTTTCCAGACAAAAAAAGAAAGAAAACCACCCACCATAAATCCAACGCCCATCAGGCCGATCAAAATAAACAAGCCCGATTTCTCATTCAACCCCGGTCTGTTTTCCATTTGCTGTTCCATGATTGTTATTTGTAACTTTGCAACAATTGAATGATAAAGATAGGCAACATAAATTTATCCGGATTTCCACTTTTGCTGGCACCCATGGAAGATGTCAGTGATCCGCCATTTCGTGCAGTATGCAAGAAACATGGTGCTGACCTGATGTATACCGAATTCATCAGCAGTGAAGGCCTGATCAGGGACGCCATGAAGAGCAGGCAGAAGCTGGATATTTTTGAAGAAGAAAGGCCTGTTGGCATCCAGATTTTTGGTGGGGATGAAGAAGCCATGGCCATCAGTGCAGGCATTGTTGATGCGGTGAATCCTGATTTGTTGGACATCAATTTTGGCTGTCCGGTAAAAAAAGTAGTCTGCAAGGGTGCGGGCGCTGCTGTACTGAAAGACATTGACCTGATGGTGAGGCTGACCAATGCTGTCATCAAATCCTGCAATGTGCCCGTGACTGTAAAAACCAGGCTGGGATGGGATTTCGACAGCATCAACATCATTGAGGTAGCAGAAAGATTGCAGGACATCGGAGTGCAGGCATTGTCGATCCATGGAAGAACAAGGAGCCAGTTGTACAAAGGAGAGGCCGACTGGAGTTGGATCGCCAAAGTAAAAGACCATCCCAGGATCAAGATTCCCATTTTTGGCAATGGAGATGTAGACTCGCCACAAAAAGCATTGGAATACAAAAACAAATATGGTGTCGATGGCATCATGATTGGCAGGGCCGCCATCGGATATCCCTGGTTTTTCCGTGAGGTAAAACATTATTTTGCAACAGGTGAAATATTACCACCACCCACTATTGAAGAACGCATTGATGTCATCCGTCAACACCTGCGTGCATCGGTTGCATGGAAGGGACCAAGAATAGGCATCTTTGAGATGAGAAGGCATTATGCCAACTACCTGAAAGGGATCATCAACATCAAACCACTGAGATCCAAGTTGGTGATGTTGAACACGGTGGAAGAAATAGAAGAAACCCTGGAAGAATTTAGCAGCTTGATATTGACTGAAGAATGATTTATTCAACCATAGACTCCCCTGCCCTGCTGGTTTTCCCGTCACTGGTGAAAAAAAACATTGCTGAAATGATCAAGATGGTCGGCGACGTGAAACGGCTCCGACCCCACATCAAAACACACAAGACTGCAGAAGGGATTCAATTGATGATGGATGCAGGCATCAGCAAATTCAAGTGCGCCACCATTGCAGAAGCCGAACTGTTGGCCATGACTGGCGCCAAAGATGTACTGCTGGCCCATCAGCCCGTAGGGCCAAGGATTGAACGTTTGCAACAACTTTGTATTCAATATCCCCAGACTGAATTTTCCACCATTACTGATAACCTTGACGCTGCAAAGCAGATGGGTGAGGTTTTCGCTAAGCAAGCGCAATCAATGGGTGTTTATATTGATATCAATGTTGGCATGAACAGGACAGGTATCGCCCCTGAGGAAACTGCTTTGGCGCTCTATGAAGGATTGATGCAAGTCAAAGGCATTCATTTCATGGGATTGCATGTCTATGACGGTCAGCACCGCCAGGCAGATCCTGTAGCCCGTGAAGCTGCCTGTGATGAAGCATTTCAAGCTGTTTATGGTTTGATTGACCGAATGGAATCAAAGGGATACCCTCGCCCCTTTATCATTGCAGGTGGCTCTCCCAGTTTTTCCATCCATGCCCAAAAAACGGACAGGGACTGTAGCCCCGGTACCAATATTTTTTGGGACCTCGGATATGGACTTATTTGTCCTGAACAGGATTTTACCCCTGCAGTCCATATCCTCACCAGGGTGATTTCTCTTCCTGCGGCCAACCGCATTTGCCTAGACCTTGGGCATAAGGCAGTTGCTTCAGAAAATGAATTGTCCAAAAGGGTCTATTTTCCTGAGCATCCCGAACTGAAACCGGTAGGACAAAGTGAGGAACACCTGGTCATGGAACTGGCTCCAGGACATGGTTTCAAGCCCGGCGATACATTGATCGGTATCCCTTATCATATTTGCCCCACGGTTGCCCTTCATGAAACACTGATTGCAATAGAAGAAGAAAAAATTGTCGGAGAGTGGAAGGTAGCCGCAAGAAAAAGGAAGATCAGCTGTTGATGCCCGGCATATTGCTTAACTTTGCGGCCTTAATACCTTAACATGACCATACACAAGGAAGGATTTCCCACCATCGCCCTCATTACCATGCTCTGCCTGTTGCTGGGCTTTGCCACCAACCTTCACCTTGAACCCAGCATTCCAATCTTGGCCTGGGTAATCTATATTGTCCTGCTTGGGTTCTGGCTGTTCATCCTTTCATTTTTCAGGATCCCGTCAAGAACTTTCACTTACGATGAAAATTCAGTTGTATCACCAGCGGATGGCAAAGTAGTGGTGATTGAAGAGGTTTTTGACACAGAATATTTCAATGAAAAAAGATTGCAGATTTCTGTTTTCATGAGCCCAGCCAACGTACACGTAAACCGCTATCCTGTTTCAGGAAAAGTGGAATACAGCCAGTACCATAAAGGCAAATACCTGGTAGCCTGGGATCCGAAATCCTCTACGGAAAACGAACGCCACAGCATCGTGATTTCCAACCCCAAAGTAACCATGCTGGTAAAGCAGATTGCCGGTGCACTGGCTAGGAGAATCGTCAACTATGCTGTACCCGGCGAACAGGCCAAACAGAACGAGGAACTGGGTTTCATCAAATTCGGTAGCCGTGTAGACTTGTTGCTGCCAGTTGGCACCAAGGTCAATGTAAAGATAGGAGACACCGTAAAAAATGGTATCAGCGTACTGGCCAGCATTTGATTTACTGATCAGAAAATTTTCATCAGCTCACCAAGGTTTTGGATCACGTAGGTGGGCTTGATCTTGGGTGTATGCGGAACGGCAGGATTGAAATACGCCGTGTCCCATCCTGCATTCAACGCGCCCAGGATGTCCACCTCCAGGGTATCTCCCACCATGATGCTTTTTTCAGCGGCGGCATTGGTCTTGTTCAAAGCATATTCAAAAATAGCGGCATGTGGTTTCATGATGCCCGCTTGTTCTGAAGTGATGACTTCCTTGAAAAAATGGCCGATCCCACTGTTCTTGATCTTCAGGTGCTGTGTTGTCTCAAACCCATTGGTGATCAGGTGCATGGGATAGTTTTTTGCTGACAGATAATTCAAGAGCTCCATGCAATGAGGGAACAGGTTGGTTTTGGTGGGAAGGATGTCCAGATAACGATCACTCATTTTCTTTGAAAGGGGTTCATCTGTAATTTTGTAATCCACCAGGGTTCTCCACATCCTTCTCCAGCGAAGTTCTTCCCGATTGATGTATCCTTTTCTGAAGCGGTCCCAGTATATATTATTGTGGTGCTGATAGGTCTTGTGAAACTGATCAAAATCACCAGTTGCTTTTTCATCCAGCCTCAGTTCTGCATAAAGATCGCGGAGGGTGGCTTCAGAATTGGTATCAAAATCCCAGAGCGTATGGTCAAGATCAAAAAAAAGATGCTCGTATTGCTTTGCTTTCATGTTTGCAAAGTTATGCATCCTGGCTTTCCCTAACTTTGAAAAAATCATTGCCATGAATGTTGTCATCAGCGGAGCATCAAAAGGAATTGGAAGGGCCATTGCCGAACATTTTGCAGCAGAGGGGGCCAACCTTTTTCTCTGTTCCAGGAACATGGACAAGACTATTGATTGGCAACAACAACTGATGAAACAACATGGCATCAACATCACTACATTCAATGCAGACCTGTCCAATCCAGCAGAAGTAAAATCTTTTGCAGCACAGCTCCTGGGGGCAACGGATGAAATTGATGTACTGGTCAACAATGCAGGCAATTATGTGCCGGGATCGGTCTACAACGAGCCCGAAGGGCAGTTGGAGGAGATGATGAACCTCAATCTTTATTCCGCCTACCACCTGACCAGGGGAGTGATCTCAACCATGATCAAAAAAGGAGCCGGGCATGTTTTCAATATTTGTTCCATCGCGGCATTAAAAGCATATGCCAATGGCGGATCTTACAGCATCAGCAAGTGGGCCTTGGCGGGCTTCAGCGAAAACCTGAGGGAAGAAATGAAAGCGTTCAACATCAAGGTGACGGCTGTCCATCCAGGGGCTACTTTGAGCAGTTCATGGGATGGATTTGACATAGACCCAAAACGCATCATGGAAGTGGATGATATTGCCAAGATGATCATTGCTGCCAGCAAATTGTCTGCACAGGCCTGTGTGGAGGAAATTATCATCCGGCCCCAGCTGGGAGATCTTTAGGCATCAGTGAACTTATAGCCTACACCCCTTATGGAATGAAAATGCTGGGGTTCACGGGGATCTGCCTCAAAATATTTTCTGAAGTTCAGGATAAAATTGTCAATGGTTCTGGTGGTTGGAAAAACCTGATAACCCCATACTGCCTGAAGGATTTTCTCTCTTGAAACCACCTCGTTTCTATATTCAATCATCAACTTGAGCAGCATGATTTCTTTTTTACTGAGGCTGATCAAATCCCCTTTTGCATTGGTTGCAGTTTGTGCCTTGAAGTCGATGCTGTTGCCACCAAAAGCATAATGATCACCAAGCGTTGTTTTCTCATGCAACCTTCTGTTCTTTTCAATCAACTTATCAACCCGAAGCAACAACTCCTCTAAATTGAAAGGCTTGGTCATGTAATCATCTGCACCCCTTTTTAATCCTGCCACCCGATCGGCACTGCCAGACCTTGCACTGAGCATGAGGATGGGTGTGTCAATGTTGTTGAGCCTGATGGTTTCACATACATCAAAACCATCCACCTCAGGAAGCATCACATCCAGTAAAATCAGGTCATAATATTCCTCCTCCACTTTCTTCAAAGCGAGTGCACCATTGTTGGCGCAGGTAACTTCATAGCCCTCCAGTTCAAGATTGAGTTTTAAGGCCTCAAGCAGGTTTTCTTCATCTTCCACCAACAATATGGAGGCTTTAGCAGGATTCATCATGATCGGTTTTTGGGTAATATCACCTTGAAAACAGTTCCAACAGGATGATTGTTCTCAATCAAGATAGAACCTTTATGGTCCTTTACAATCTTGGTGCTGAGGTAGAGACCCAAACCTGTTCCTTTTGACTTACGCTTGGACTCATCCCCGACCCGGTAGAATTTTTCAAATACTTTTTGTTTTTCAGCCTCCGGTATTCCTTCTCCCAAATCTGCTACCTTGATAATGGCCTGATGGCCTTGTTCTTCAAGGCTAACAGATATGGGCATTTCAGGAGTAGTATATTTAACAGCATTTTCAATGAGGTTGTTGAGCACAAGCCGAATCAAAAACTCCTCCCCATTCAGTAGCACAGCACCTGGAACCTGCAGAACAAATGACCTGGTCGGGTACCTTTTTTGGAAAGAGACGACTGCAGCAGAAAGCATTTCAGCACAATCAAATTCCTGTTTGGTAAGCTGATAACCCCCAGATTCCAATTGTGAGCTCAAGAGGATGTTGTTGCAGAGTGCGTCAAGCCTTTCGGTTTCATTGATGGCATCGCCCAGAATTTTTGATTGACGCTCTTCATCCAACTTATGCCTGCGCAAGGTTTCAAGGTTCAATTTGGTAACAGCAATGGGTGTTTTCAATTCATGGGTAACCGCCATCATGAAATTTTTTTGTTGCAGGTGATAGCGGATTTGACGGCGCACCACACTGTACACAAAAACGGCACCCAAAATGGTGATGATGAGAAAAGTAAACCCTTCTCCAATATACTGCTTGGCATTCCTGTCATGCGCATCCTGCACTGCTTCAGTGGCTCCAGGGACCATGGCACTGTTCTTCTTTGCCTGCTCCAACTGAAAAGCCAGCATCAGATCATTCTGTTGATCCAGTTCAATATACCACCATGCCAAGGCGGCGATCAGGTAAATCAGCAATAACCAAAAAACATAATTGATGAACTTAAGCGGTATGCGATCAAAGAACTTACGCATCTTATTTGACTTTTTCCAGGCGAAGGCCGACATTGAAAACATGGTTGAGTGGCTCAATGCGCATGTCATGGTTGACCTGAATGGTATAATTACCAGGCTTGATGAACCTGACCGGGTCCTTGTACAGCAAGACCCGGTGATCGAAAATATCATCCATACCGGAACCCAACCAACGGTTGTTGGCGGCCAGTGGAATATCAAAACGCTCACTCCGTGCAACTGAATCTCCGGGAAGTTTGCTATTCAACCTGATCCAGACATTGTTGTACGCATAGGCATCTGCATGCCGAAATAAAAAATAGACAAGATAATTGGCGCTGGTATCCTTGATTTCAAAGTTGAATTCAGGGGATTCTGCATTGGACCATTCATTGCCTTTCATGAACACGACTTTCTCATACAGACCGGTTTCGGTGCATGAAACAACCGTCAATAAAGAGGCAATGACAATGAGCTGCTTGAATGACATATGGCAAAGTTAGGCATCAATCCATAAATCGCATTGAAAATGCGAAAAGGTTTAAAGCACGTTAAGGATCTGTTCTTTGGCCTTTTCCAGCTCATCTTTCATCTCGACCACTGATTTCTGTATTTCTGAATCGTATGCTTTTGATCCGGTTGTATTGATTTCCCTTCCAATTTCTTGCAGCAGGAACGAGAGCTTTCGGCCTTTTGACAATTCCTGCTCTGCCAACAGGGTCCTGAAATAAACACAGTGGTTGGAAAGCCTTACCTGCTCTTCTGTAAGGTCTATTTTTTCGATGTAGTAAATCAACTCCTGTTCAAACCTGTTCTTGTCTACATTGTCCTTCCCAACCTGTTCTTCCAGGAGCTTCAGGATGTTCTCCCTGATCTTCTGTTTTCTCAAAGGCTCGAGGCTGATGACTGTTTGCTGCAAAGTTTCAATATTGGCGATGCGCGATAACAGTTCATTTTCCAATGCCAGCCCTTCGTCTGTCCTGTGCTTGTTGATCATGGCAAGTGCCTCTACAATGGTAGATTTGAAAGCATTCCATTCTTCATCAGTGATGGTTTCTGTTGAAGTGGAGACTACTTCTGGCATGCGCAGTATGGATGCCAGCAATTGACTGTCATCAGCCTCCAGTTTTTCTGCAAGGCCCTTGATCTGGTTGTAATATGATGCTGCAAGATCCAGGTTTACTGAAGTGGGCCTTGTGGCTCCGTTCTGCTTGATGATGATGGTGCACTCGATGCTGCCTCTTACCAGCTGCTCAGAAAGCATGTTCCTTATTTCAAATTCATAAGGCTTTAGCTGAACCGGCAATTTGAGCAACAACTCAAATTGTTTTCCATTCAATGAACGCAACTCTACCAAAACTACTTTTTCATTGATTGCATTTTCTGCCCTTCCGTAACCGGTCATCGATCTTAACATGTAAAATATTTATTGCAATGTAAGAGAATTTTTTGGCTGAAACGCAGGCCTGAAAAGAATTTGCAGAAGAGAAACTACTTAAATGCACAACGCCCAGTTGGAACCGGGCGTTGTTATATAGATGGGTTAATAAGTACGGGAATAAATTCCCTTCACAATATTAAAAATATATTTCATCAACTTAAAATATTTGTTGCATTATTTTATTCACATTTTTTTTCAAGATGTTAATTACTCAACTGCTATCATGTTCTTATCTGATCTTGAATGCAGTGATTGCATAGCATTATCTTTGTTGGAAATTTAGCAACATGAAGTTCCCATCTCCCGTCTCCATCGAGTGGATTGCAACATTGATCAATGCAAGCATTGAAGGAAATACAACAGGATTTGCTACTGGCATCAATGAGATCCACAAGGTGGAAGAAGGTGATCTGGTATTTGTAGACCATCCCAAATATTATAAAAAATGCATTGACTCTGCGGCCTCATTCATCATCATTGATCAATCCACAGAATGCCCTGCAGGAAAGGCTTTGCTCATTGTTGAGCAACCCTTTGAAGCATACCTAAAAATCGTTGCGCAGTTCCGGCCATTTCATGCTGCCACAACATTGATCGACCCTACAGCATCGATTGGAGAAGGCAGTTATGTTGCGCCAAATGCATTCATCGGGCAGCATGTTTCCATTGGAAAAAATTGCACCATTCATCCCAATGTAAGCATCTTGGAACATTGCATCATAGGCGACAATGTTGTTGTACAATCAGGATCAACCATCGGGTCAGATGCATTTTATTACAATACAAAAAAGAACAGGGATGTCTGGTATAAAAAAATGAGCAGCTGTGGAAGGGTTGTTCTTGA
The DNA here is from genome assembly GCA_044373365.1 of Chitinophagaceae bacterium. GTDB lineage: Bacteria > Bacteroidota > Bacteroidia > Chitinophagales > Chitinophagaceae > Pollutibacter. The sequence goes on along the minus strand of JBIPNK010000009.1, from coordinate 18,102 downwards.
GGACTATGTGGAGATTGGTGCAGGTTGTACCATCGACAGGGGCGTCACACATGATACCATCATTGGTCAAGGAACAAAAATGGACAACATGGTGCACATTGGTCATGATGTTGTAGTAGGAAAAAATTGCCTGTTTGCTGCGCAGGTTGGTATTGCTGGCGCCACCACCATTGAAGATGGTGTCATCCTCTGGGGACAAGTGGGCGTTAACAAAACAATCAATATTGGCAAGAATGCTGTTGTCATGGGACAGAGCGGGGTTGCCAACAGCCTGGAGGGAGGAAAAACGTATTTTGGTTATACCGCTGAAGAAGCAATCTCTAAAAGAAGGGAAATGATTTGGATCAGGAGGATTCCAGAAATTTGGAACATGATCAAACAACTGCAAGAAAAAAAACAGGAAGGATAGGCAGCAACAATCAGTTCATCATTTTCAAATAACCAGCGCAAGATTCACTGATGGTCTGGCTGACCGGCTTGAATGCAAATCCTGGCAAGGCATTGAGGATTTTACTGTTGTCGAAGTTTACTTTTTGCTGTGCCGTCTCTGCTGTTTCCTTTGTAAGCAGTGCCTCTTTACCAGTGATCCAACTCTTGATTTTTTCGATACGCCATACGATGGCTGCCAGGGTTGGGTTTACTTTTCTGGTAGGTGGTTTTTTTCCGAAGGCCTGGGCCATTTCTGTAAAGATAGACCGGTAACTTTTGTTTTCTGCAGAGAGGATATACCTTTCTGCAGCAATATCAGACTTCATCAACAAGACCATGGTAGTAGCAACATCAGCGGCATCTACAAAGCCACTAACGCCTTCTGTATACCATGGAAATTCATTGAAGGCATTCCTGAACATCGCAGAAGAACCAGTTCCCCATTGGGCAAGGCCAAGAATAATTACGGGGTTGACAATCACGGCATTCAATCCCTCACTGATGGCCCGCCAAACTTCCAGCTCGCCCAGGTATTTGCTCAAGCCATATACCGATGGATTGGCGTTATCATCCCATTTTACATTTTCTGTAACGGTGGTATTGTTCCGCTTTCTGCCAAGCGCTGCAACAGAACTTACGTGCACGAGTTTTTGAACGCCGGTGGCAAGCGCTGCATTCACCACATTGGCCGTGCCTTCCACATTGATCTTCATCAATGCATCGGCCTTGGTGGGATTGAAGGAAACCAGTCCTGCACAATGGTAAACCCGTGCACAACCCGTCATCAATTCCACCAAAAACACCACATCAAGGATATCCCCTTGCACCCATTGTACCTGCTGGATTTCAGCTGCGGTAAGCTCAGTGGGTATTGCAGAACGGTACAATGCCACTACTTCATCGCCTTCTTTTAACAATGCGCGAATAAGATGGATGCCTACCAGTCCGGATGCTCCGGTGACCAATGTTTTCAAAGTTGGATAATTAATGATTCGCTAAACACCACTGAACTGTTCGAGGAAGCGCACGTCGTTTTCACTGAACAGCCTTATGTCTGTTATGCCATATTTCAGGAGTGCGGGACGCTCTACTCCCATGCCGAAAGCAAAGCCAGTATATTTTTCAGGATCAATGCCACAGTTCTTCAATACATTCGGATGCACCATGCCGCAACCAAGGATTTCCAGCCAGCCCGTTCTTTTACAGACAGCACAGCCATCGCCCTTGCAGAGCATGCAACTGATGTCCATTTCTGCACTGGGTTCAGTAAATGGAAAATAACTGGGCCTGAAACGGACCTTCACATCTTCTCCAAACATCTCCCTCACGAAAAAATAAAGGGTCTGCTTGAGGTCGGCAAAAGAAACATTCTCGTCTATGTACAACCCTTCCACTTGGTGGAAGAAACAATGAGAACGGGCACTGATGGTTTCGTTGCGGTAAACCCTGCCAGGACAAATGATCCTGATGGGCAGCTGTTGTTTTTCCATTTCCCTGATCTGCACATTGCTGGTATGCGTGCGCAACAAGATCGCAGGATCTGTGGAAAGATAAAAAGTATCCTGCATGTCTCGCGCCGGATGGTTTTCATCGAGGTTGAGGGCAGTGAAATTGTGCCAGTCGTCTTCAATTTCCGGACCTTCTGCCACTGTGAAGGAAAGGCGTTGGAAGATTTCTACAATCCTGTTGCGCATCAGTGTTACAGGATGCCTGCTGCCTGTTGGCAAAGGAGTACCTGGCAAGGTGAAATCGATCTGCTCACTAGCCCCACCACCCATCAGGTCGATGCGCTCTTTTTCAGTTGCAAATTTTTCTTCTGCCAATTGCTTGAACCCGTTCATGGTTTGACCGAATTCCTTTTTTTGATCAACAGGAACATTTTTCATTTCCCCCATCATTGCTTTCACCATTCCCTTTACTCCGAGGAACCTGATCCTGAACTGCTCAAGTGAATCCGCATCCGTTGCAGTGAAACTGGTAATCTCTTCACTGTATGCCTTGACCTGACTGAGAATTTCTTCCATCCTGCGAAGATAACAAATCACCGCTTCATTCAGATGGCCCTTCAACGCAGTTTTTTGGACTTTGCGGAGGAAATTATCATCAGTTTACAGTAGGTTTGCCTAAACTTAACTGCATGTCGTTTTACAGCCTTACTGATTTTCTTGAGCCCATTCATTTGGCAGCAATTACGGGAGATGGTGAAATAAAAGAAGGGCAGATGGGCAGATCACTGGGCATGTATGAAGATGAATTCCCAGATCTTACCAATACCGATATTGTGATTGCCGGTTGTGACGACCTTCGGGGCGATGGAAATCCTGCAGACCTTGCAGGCATCAACAGGATCAGGAAAGAATTTTACGCCCTTTATTTCTGGCACAAGGATATCAAGATCGCAGACATTGGCAATATCAAAAGAGGTGAAAACCTCTCTGATACTTATGCGGCCGTGAAGACGGTTGCAGAAGAACTGATCAAGAACGGAAAAACATTTATCCTTCTTGGAGGATCCCATGACCTTACTCTTGCGGTATACGAGGCATACCGGAGCATGGGCAAGATCATTGAAGCCACAGGCGTTGATGCGTATATCGACTTGTCCATTGACAATCCTGTGAAATCGAAAAATTTTCTGATGGAGATGCTCACCGGCGAACCCAATTTCATCCGTCACTACAACCATATTGGGTTCCAGAGTTATTATGTTCATCCGCACATGCTGGAGACCATGGACAAACTGCGTTTTGATTGCTACCGGCTGGGCAAAGTGAAAGAGAACATTGAAGAGATGGAGCCTGCTATTCGCAGCAGCGATTTCATGAGTTTTGATTTGGCCGCCCTCGGATCTGCTACATTCTGGGAAGGCAGCAGCCCCAATGGTTTCAATGGAGAAGAGGCCTGCACGCTCATGCGCTATGCGGGCATGAATGAGAAGATGAAAGCCATTGGCATTTATGGTTACAACCAAGAACAGGACCCGTTCAACAACCTTGCCAAGCAGGTCTCGCAGATGTTATGGTACTATATTGATGGTCTTCATTTTGGCAGAACCGAAGCCTCGTTGGATGACAAGGAAATGTTCATTGAATGTCATCTTGCTTTTGCTGCGATAGAAAGCACCTTCATCAAAAGCAGGAAAACCGGAAGGTGGTGGATGAAGATGCCTGACGGACAATATGTGCCTTGCTCTTACAATGATTTCAATTTGGCAGGTGAGAATGAGATTCCGGAAAGGTGGTTGAGGTTACAGGAGAGGGGGTGAAGGGTTGAGGGGTTTAGGGGTGGAGAGGTTTAGGGGTTTAGGGGTGAGGGGTTTAGGGGTTTAGGGGTGTGAATTTAAAAACTTTTTTATGCGCTTATTAATAATTCGTCTTTTTGCGATTGCATTTCTGCCATTTGTTTTGGGTGCTTGCTCGATGCAGCAAAGAATCGGTAAGTCGGCCAACTCCTTGCTGATAAGGGATTCAAGCCTGTTGCAGGCCCATGTGGGTATTGCTGTTCAGGATCCTGAAACCGGGAAATTCCTTTACCAATACCAATCAGACAAGTTCTTTACCCCGGCCAGCAATACCAAGATCTTCAGCGCCTATGCGGCAATGAAACATTTACCCAACAAGCTTCCTGCGGCCATCCTCACAGATATGGATACTGCCGTATTGGTAACGCCTACTGGTGACCCGAGCTTTCTTCATCCTGAATTTTCCCGTCAACCTTTATTGGAAAAACTAAAGTCGATCCAGAAACCCCTTTACCTGTTGAACAACAACTGGAACAGCAAGGCCCTTGGCATGGGATGGAGCTGGGATGACTACTCAGAAGAGTACATGACCGAGCGGAGTGCATTCCCAGTGTATGGCAACCAGGTGCAATGGTTTCAACAAAAATCAAAAAAAGAAAATCCCACCTACCCCGGAGATACCATTGATCTGTTTGTTTACTCCAACCCGGAAGTGAATTGGCCTGTTGATTTCGGAAAATCAAGAACCAGTTTTGCAGTGCAAAGAAGCCAAAGCAGCAATGCGTTTCAATTGTTTGAGGGAAAAGAACAGCAAGCAACAGTGGCCGTCCCCTATATCACCAACGGCAACCTGACCGGCTTAGAACTCCTGAAAGATACCCTGCACAAGGAGATCCGACTTGCCAGCGAGGGCTTGGTTAACGCATCCAAAGGAAAGTTCAGTGAAACCATTTATTCTCAGCCAACAGATACTTTGTTGAGGAACATGATGTACCGTAGCGATAATTTCTATGCAGACCAATGCCTTGAGATGGTCAGCCAAGTATTGTTGAAAAAAATGGACGAGCAGGCCATCATCCAGGAGCTGTTGAAAAAAGACCTTTCAGACCTGCCGCAAATGCCCAGATGGGTGGACGGCAGTGGCCTCAGCCGCTTCAACCAGTTTACACCAGAAGACATGATCAAGGTGCTGAACAAAATCAAGGCAGAACAACCTTGGGAAAGAATTACAGGCATTTTTGCGCCAGCTGGCACAGGCACACTCAGGATGTACAAATCTAAGAATGGACCTTTTATTTATGCCAAATCAGGATCATTGACCGGCGTGGTTTGCTTGAGTGGATATGTTTATTCGAAAGATAAAAAATGGCTTACGTTCTCCATCATGATCAACAACCATAATGCATCCGGCACGGTGCTGAGGAAGAGGATTGAGGGGTTTTTGGAAAGGTTGTGAGGATGGAGAGGTTGAGGGGTTTAGAGGTTTAGGGGTTTAGGGGTTTAGGGGTGGATGCCGGTTAGACCGTGAAAATGTCGTTTAGATAATCATTCTTCACTTCTACATAAATCGGTTTGCCATCAAAATGTGTGGTATTGTTGCTGCACTGTGCAAGGCGCTCAACAAGGTCGAGCATTTCCATTTCATCCAATTTTTTGCCGGCTTTCACCGCATGTTTCCTGGCCAGTGTTTTGGCAATTTTTTCCTTGTAGGATTGGTGCAAGGTTGATGCTGCATCCTTTACATCCTCAAGAACCATTTCTATCACCGATTGGTTGTTCTCAGAGGGATGATCGGCAGGGCTTCCTTGCAAGAGAAAAGCATTGTTGCCAAAAGGTTCCAGCTGATATCCCATGTGCAACAGATCGGGTAAAATGGACTGGAGCAGCTGTGCATCTGTCGGGGAGAGCTGGATGGCAATGGGGAAAAGATTTTGCTGTATGGCCATCCCCTTCCCTTGCCAGCTGGCATTGAATTTTTCAAACAACACCTGTTGGTGTGCGAGTTGCTGGTGCAGGATGGTCATGCCATTGGGCTGCTCAAAAACAACATAGCTGAGATGGATCTGGTGAATGGATGATTGCCCATTTACGCCCAGCGCCCTTGGCGCTTCATTGCCTGATGAGGGCTGAAACGGATTGCCGGGTTTGGGTTGAAAATCCTGAAAAGTTGACTGTTCTGCCAGTTGAGACTTCGGCGCCTGATCAAAAAAATCTCTCCAACTGCTGAGATTGCTGGATGATTCAATGCGGTGGGCCTGGTTACGGCCTACAAATGATTTGTACAAACCACTGGACCTCACTTCATCTTGCTGTGGCTGGGTGAATGGTTTTGAAATTGCATCCATCTGCTGCATTCCTGCATCCAATCCAAAATCAATGGCTGGAGCAATACTGAATTGCGCCAGGGAATGCCTGATCGCAGACTTGATAAATGCATACACCAGCTTCTCATCCTGGAATTTTATTTCCTGTTTGGTCGGATGCACATTGACATCCACATTGGCAGGATCAAGATCGATATACAAAGCAAAAAAAGGAAAACTTCCTTGCGGAATCAGTTCTTCATAGGCGCTGACGATGGCATGGTTGAGGTATGCGTTTCTAACAAACCTGTTGTTGACAAAGAGGTATTGATCACCCCTGGTTTTTTTGGCCGTTTCCGGCTTCCCAATAAAACCTGTAATGTCAAGATAGTCTGTCTTTTCATCTACCTGAACCAGCTTTGTGGCATATGTATTTCCCATCAGCTGCACCACCCTTTGCTTCAAGTTTCCCTTGTCCAAATGAAATACCTCCTGCCCATTGCTGGAAAGAGAGAAAAATATTTCAGGAAAGGCCAGGGCTACACGGATGAACTCATCCGTGATGTGCTTGAGCTCAACAACATTGCTTTTCAAAAAATTCCTTCTTGCAGGTACATTGAAAAAAAGATTTTTCATGCTGATGGAACTGCCTATACTGCAACTGCATGGCCCCTGTCTCAGGACCTTGCTGTTCTCAATTTCTATTTCGGTTCCCAACTCATCCTCTTCCCTTCTGGTGCGCAACAATACCTGGGAAACGGCAGCAACAGAGGCCAATGCCTCGCCCCGGAAGCCCATGGTCTTGATCTTCTGGAGGTCTTCAATTCCCGTAATCTTCGAGGTAGCATGCCTTTCAAAACAATTCCTTGCGTCTTCCTCGCTCATCCCCTTTCCATTGTCCACGACCTGCAAAACAGCCTTGCCCGCATCTTCCACAATCAACCTGATTTCTGTAGCCCCTGCATCCACGGCATTTTCAAGCAACTCTTTCACCGCACTGCCAGGACGCTGGATGACTTCTCCAGCAGCAATCTGGTTGGCAATATGGGTGGGGAGGAGTTGGATGAGATTGGGCATGGGGGTTTAGGGGTTGAGGGGTTGAAAGGTTTAGGGGTTGAGGGGTTGAAAGGTTTAGAGCAGTTGAAGGAATTTCATTGGTTTTTCATTTGTTGCTTGCTGTAGAAATGATAACTTACAATCCTTATCACCTGCGGATTGGTTTCAGTACATGAAGACATTAAAAACGGCGGTTTTCAATAATCAAAGCCATCGAAAATAATGGCGCTACATGCATGACTCTTCCGCAAGTATAAAGATTTCAACATACAAAGTTAACAAAAGACATCGTCATGAGCAGTAGAATTTCCCTTGTTTCAGTGTTGTTTTTGCTTTTCTCCCTGGCTTTGAAAGGTCAGAATGCTTCAAACTGGGCAGATAGTGTCATGAAAACACTGTCTCCGGATGAGAAAATTGCACAATTGATCATGGTGAGGCTGTCCAGCATTGACAGCAAAACCAAGACAGTGACCTTTTATGATTCAACAGTGGAGCGTGATATACGGAAATACAACATCGGTGGAATTTGCCTGTTTCAGGGTGCGCCTGTAAGGCAGGCAACCATCGTCAACAGGTTGCAATCCATTGCCAAAACACCGATTCTGATGGCCATTGATGGGGAGAATGGGGTTGGCATGCGGCTGGACAGTGTTGCAGGACTGCCCAGGATGATGATGCTCGGTGCCTTGCGGGATACGAATCTGGTTTACCGTTATGGCAGCTGGGTGGCAGAACAATGCAGGCAACTGGGCATACAGGTGAATTTTGCCCCAGTGGTAGACGTGAACAACAACCCCAACAATCCTGTCATCAATGATCGTTCTTTTGGAGAGAATAAGTACAAGGTGGCCACCATGGGTATTCAATACATGCTGGGCATGCGCGACAAGGGCGTCATGGGTTCAGCCAAACATTTTCCAGGTCATGGTGATGTAGATGTGGATTCGCATTTGGCCATGCCCGTGATCAGCAAATCAAAAGAACAATTGGATAGCCTTGAGCTCTATCCTTTTCAAAGAATATTTGATGCGGGTGTCGGAAGCGCCATGATTGGGCACCTGTTCATCCCTGCCATTGACAGCAATGCGAACAGGGTTGCATCAGTCTCAAGAAAAAGCGTAACCAAATTATTGAAAGAGGAAATGGGTTTCAAAGGCATCACTTTCACAGATGCCCTGGAGATGAAGGGTGTTGCCAATGCCTTTCCTGACGGGGCTTCCAGCGTAGAATCCCTGATTGCAGGGAACGACATGCTTTGCCTGCCAGGTGATGTTGAAAAAACAATTTCAAAGGTCAAGGGTGCCATCGCCGAAGGCGTGCTCAGCTGGTCACAAATTGATGAACATGTCAGAAAACTGTTGTTGGCAAAACACCAAACAGGATTGGCCAACTGGAAACCCCTTCCCCTGGAAGGACTGTCCATGAGACTGAACGAAAAAACGGATGGACTAAAAAAAGAGATTGCAGCAAAAGCCATTACGCTCGCAAAACTGGATGACAAAACAGCATTTCCTTTGCCCGCAGGAAGATCAGCATCAGGCCTTATGCAAACCATGGGCACAACAGAAAGCCTCAGCAAAACAGGACAATCTTTCGGCAATTATGCCCTTGTAGAAATTGGCAAGAACAGGAACACTGCCTTTGCTGCTGCCATAAGAAAGAACTACAATGCTGATGTTTTCCTTTTCGACAATTCAAAAAATGCAGCTGCTACAGACAGCATGATGTTGCTGCTCAAAGGCTATGACAAAATCATCATGGCACTGCATGAATTGCCAAGGTTCCCTGCCAATAATTTTGGCATCAGCAACGAAGTGGTTCGTCTGGTCAACACCATCAACGCATCGAAATCAAATTCCCTTTTCATTTTCGGAAATCCTTATGCTGCAAAAAGTTTTTGTGATGTAAAAAACATCATGGTCTGTTATGAAGATGATGCCATTGTTCAAGAAACCGCAGCAAAGATGCTCAGTGGTGAACTGCCAACAGAAGGCTCCTTACCTGTCAGCATTTGTGCTTCGCTGCCTGCAGGAACAGGCATCATTTTGCCCGCAATGGCAATGCAGGTTTTTAGCCCTGCTAATAAAGCATCGATCGGCAATGAAAAAATGGTAAAAGTAGACTCCATCATCCAGGATGCCATCCGTAAAAAAGCCGCTCCTGGCATGGCTTTGCTGGTCATCAAAGATGGCAAAATCATCGAGCAGAAAACCTATGGCAACATGAGCTATGAGGCTCCAGAAAAGGTGACCCAGGAGTCTGTATATGATATGGCTTCCGTCACAAAAATTTGTGCTACTACCCTTTCCATCATGAAATTGTATGATGAGAAAAAAATCCGGCTTGATGGAACACTGGGCGAATACATCCCTTGGGTCAGGGGATCCAACAAGGCCAACATCACACTCAGGGATGTTCTACTGCACCAGGCAGGATTGAAGGCCTGGATACCTTTTTACAAGGAAATTTCAGATAGTGTTACCATGAAAGCCAAGCCAGGTTATTTCAGCAAAATCAACAATGCAAAATACAATGTAAAGGTTGATGACTCCTTGTACATGAGAACCGACTGGAAGGATACCATGATCAGCAGGATCCTTACTTCATCGGTGGACAACAAGAAACCCTATATCTACAGTGACAATGATTTTATTTTTCTGGGAGAAGTAGTGAAGGCTGTCAGCGGACAGTCATTGGACCAGTATGCATGGAACAATTTTTACCGACCGCTTGGGTTCAGGAGCACAGGATTCAACCCCACTGCTTACATGAAGAAATCAACGATTGCCCCAACAGAGCAAGATCCTTATTTCAGGGAAAGGTTGGTGAGAGGATATGTACACGACCCCGGTGCAGCCATGTTTGGCGGGGTATCCGGCCATGCCGGTCTTTTCAGCAATGCCTATGAAATTGCCGTGTTGATGGAGATCATCATGAACAAGGGCGTGATCAATGAAAAAAGATTTTTCTCTACTGCAACGATTGATCTGTTCAATTCCTACCAGAGCAATATCAGCAGGCGCGGACTCGGATTTGACAAACCAGAAAAAGACAATGCAACCAGAAAAGTTCCCTACCCTGCTTTGAACATCTCATCCAAAACATTTGGCCATACAGGATTCACAGGAACCTGCGCCTGGGCGGATCCTGAAAAAGGGCTTGTATTCGTCTTGTTGGCGAACAGGGTTCATCCAACCGCAAAAAATACATTCGGGGATTTGAACGTGAGGGGGAAGGTGATGGAGGAGCTGTGGAAGTGAGTTGAAGGGGTTGAAGTAGTTGAAGTAGTTGAAGTAGTTGAAGGGGTTGAAGGGGTTGAAGGGGTTGAAGTAAATCTTAAACCACTTAAACCTCTTCAACCGCTTAAACTTTTTTAGAGCATATTTAGCTGGGTTCTGATCACCACTTTAGCAGCCACCCAGGCCTTTTGGTAGTTGGGTATGCGGATGCGCTCTTCCATGATGCGCTGTGGTTTGACAGCCTTGATTTTTTTGAACAAGCTGAGGTAATATTTATACGCAAGGTATACGCCGAAACGGGCTGTCAGTGGGAGTTTCAAGATTCCCTCATAGGCCAGGCAGAAATCATTTTCGATATCATCCTCAATGGATTCCTTCATTTCGTGTGTAAATGAGTTGAAATCAACACCAGGGAAATATACGCGGTTCAGTTGTTGATAATCTGCTTTTACATCCCTTAAAAAATTGACTTTCTGAAAAGCAGCACCCAATGATTGGGCAGCGGGTTTCAACTTCTCGTATTCATGCTGGTTTCCGTCACAGAAAACATACAGACACATCAATCCAACTACTTCAGCACTGCCGTAAATGTATTCTGCGTATCCGAGGGCATCATACTTGGCCTTGTTGAGGTCAAATTCCATGCTCTTGAAAAATGCCTCAACCAAGGCAAGGTCAATATTGTATCGGTTGACAGTTATCTGAAAACTTTGTAGGATGGGATTCAGGCTGATGCCTTTTTCAATGGCCTCGTAAGCATCTTTTTTGAAATCAGCAAGCAAGGTTTCCTTGTCAAAATCATGAAATGTATCCACGATTTCATCCGCGAATCGTACAAAACCATAAATATCATAGATGGGACCCTGAATGTCGCTGTGCAACAGTTTTATGGCACTGCTGAATGAAGTGCTGTAGCGCTGTGTGGTGATGCGACTGCACTCATGGGCAACATTATGAAAGATTCCGATCATGTTTGTATGGGTAAATTATGCTTGTTTTGCCTTTCAAGTTAAACAATAACCGTGAAAAACTTCGTTTTGTTCAACAGTTCTGCTGATAAATTGCTCATTTAGCAGTTTTCCCCTTATCATTTTCCTTGTCCACCAATTTAGCTACTACTTCGCCACTGATGAGGCTGGGAGGCACTCCTGGCCCGGGGACTGTCAGCTGACCGGTATAATACAGGTTTTTAACTTTTTTGCTTTTGCAGGATGGCTTGAGGATGGCAGTCTGCATCAAGGTATTGGCCAAACCATATGCATTGCCCTTGAAAGCATTGTAGTCGCTCACAAAATCTGCATACGCATAAGACCTTTTATACACCACATGGTTTCTGATGTCTACTCCAGTTCTTTCTTTCAAACGCTCACTCAGTACGTTGAAATAATGATCCCGGGTATTTTCATCATCCCCATCCAACCCTGCTGCAACAGGGATGAGGAAGAAGAGATTTTCTGACCCTTCGGGTGCTTGTGTAGGATCCGTTACAGAGGTTGCGCTCAAATAGAAAAGTGGATCCTTGGGCCATTCGGGATGTGTGTAAATTTCCGCAGCATGTACATCAAATGGAACATCAAAGAACAAGGAATGATGCGGTAGGTCAGGGATCTTTGTATTGATGCCCACATAATAAATCAAGCAGCCGGGTGCCATGACACGCTTGTCCCAATATCCTTCAGAATAGCTCCTGTACTGCTTTTCAAGCAGTTTGGTTTCAATAAAATGATAATCCGCTCCACCGATCACCACATCGGCATTGAATTGTTTGCCATTGTCGGCCACCACAGTTTTGGCAATGCCATTTTCAACAATGATCGAAGAAACATTGTGGTTAAAATGAAAGGTCACCCCTTGCTCAACAGCAAGCTTGTGCAGGCCCTCAACAATCTTGTACATCCCTCCACGGGGAAACCAGGTACCCAGCTTCACATCAGCATAATTCATGAGACTGTAGAGTGCTGGGGTATTTTCAGGCAGAGCACCCAGGAACAAGACCGGGAACTCCATCATCTGACGAAGCTGCGGATGCTTGAAAAATTTTCCGATATGAGACTTGATGTTGTTGAACACATCCAGGCGGAACAATCCTGCAATCAGTTCCTTGTCCAAAAATTCCAAAAGTGATTGACCTGGCTTGAAGACCAGTTTGTTGACACCAACCCTGTACTTGTATTCAGCCTCTGCCATGAAGGCATCCAGCTGTGCACCTGCACCAGGCTCAAGATGATCAAACATGTTTTTTAATGCTGCATAATCAGATGGAACGTCCATTTGGTTTTGTTCCCAGTAAATTCTGTAGGAAGGATCAAGCCGGATCAGCTCGTAATAATCTGACACTTTTTTTCCAAAACATCCAAAGTAACGATCAAACACATCGGGCATCCAGTACCAACTTGGTCCCATATCAAAGCTGAAACCTTCTGTCTTGAAATGCCTGCACCTGCCTCCTGGCTGGTCATGCTTTTCCAAAACTTCTACTTCCCACCCGGCCTTGGCCAGGAATGAGGCAGAGGAGAGTCCTGCGAACCCGCTACCGATGACGATTGCTTTTTTTCCCACGCTGGAAAGTTAAGTTAAAACTTGCTGATTTGGTTTTTCAGCAGTCTTCTGGCAAAGTGAATGCGGCTTTTGATGGTGCCCAGCGGCTCAGTGAGCATGTCTGCAATTTCGTGGTACTTGTACCCTTCAAAATAAAGCATGAAAGGCTGCTTGAAAATAGTAGGCAATTCATGGATGGCCTTGTTGATGTCTTTCATCCTCATGGATGTCTCTGCACCATTGGGAACGGCTGACTGGTTGTGGTCGAGCAAAAATTCATTGGGACTGTTGTCGAAGATGGTATTCTGCTTGGACTTGCGGCGGTAATTGTTGATGAAGATATTGCGCATGATGGTGTACAACCATGCCTTTATATTGGTTCCAACACTGTATTTTTCCTGGTTAGACAAAGCGCGAAACATGGTCTCCTGCAGCAGGTCCTTGGCGGTTTCCTGGTCCTTGGTAAGGGTTACAGCAAAAGGCCTGAGGTATTCTGAGTTCTGGAGCAGAAGCTGGTTGAATTCCTGTGTTGACATATCGCTTTGTTTAATTGTTTATGAAGTGAAATTAAACAAAACATGGATACGGGACACTAATTTTGTTTAATATTTTTTAATAAATATTAAACAATTGATTTGCGGCGCTTAAACCAGCTCGGTAATGAAGGCGGTAACCTCTTGAAGCGAGCGTTTGAAATGAATTTGAGAGGGGATTTTGTTCTCGTAGGTGGCAGCAAGGCGACCAGAGATGATGAGAGGAGTCTGACTGAAGCGTTTCAGCGATTGTTGAATGAACTTATCGAAGTTGAAAACGCTTGAAACCGAAGTAAGGTGTGTGTAGATGAAATCAGGTTGTTTGTATTTGACAACATATTCAACGTCGTCCAACGGAACATTGGAGCCGAGGTAATACACATATAAACCCCTGCTTTTCAGGAGGTACTGAACGAAAAGCAGGCCCAATTCATGGTATTCTCCTTCGGGAAGGAAAAGCAGGCCCGTCTTTTTCAATTGGAACATAGGGCTAACAGCCTCCGTTCCAACAATGAGTTTTTGCCTGATGATATTGGAAACCAGGTGTTCCTGTGCAGGGTTGATATGCCCTGTGATCCAAAGCACCCCAATCCTTTCCATGAAAGGAAAAATAATTTGGTGGATTGTTTTTTCAATGCCTTTTGCACGGATTTGTTCTTCAAGACTCTGCTCAAAACCTTCCAGGTCCATGTCGATCATGCCCTGGATCAGTCCGTTGACAATCCTTTCTTGCTGGGCATGCACATCATTGATGCTCAGGATTTTGTTGCGGATATCCTCCTCGGACATCTTGTCAATATGGGATATTTTGAACCCATATTTATTGAGCAGGGATATGTTGAGGATCTTCTTGAGCTCATCATTGTTGTAGTAACGGATGTTGGTATCAGTTCGCTGGGGTCTCAAGAAATTATAACGCTGTTCCCAAATACGGATGGTATGGGCTTTGATGCCCGTAAGGTTTTCCAGGTCTTTGATAGTGAATGCGTTCATGGCCTTATAACACAGCGCCAACCGAATTGTTCGGATCCGCCATCTGGTCCATGACTTTTGACAAGGCTTTGGTCAGTTTCAAATGCCTCAGGGCATCCAAATGACGCTCATGGTGTAGGTCTGACCCCAAAAGGTCAACCATTCCCTTGTCTGCCATCCATTCTGCACATTGCGTGGCTGCAGGCCCATAATAGCCTGAAAAAGAAAGAATATTCGACTGAAAAATACAACCGGCATCTCTGATGGACTTCAGTTCATCCAATCGCTTGTAGTAATAATTATACCGTTCAGGATGTGCAAAAACGGGATGATAACCCTGCATCAACATCTCAAATATGATTTCTTTCAGGTTCCGGGGAGGCTCGATAAAAGAGATTTCTATCAAGACCTTGTTGTCTTGGATGGTCAGCAACTCTTTTTTCTCTTCCAACAAGCGTGTAAAATTGCCATCCACCAAATACTCGGCAGCCATCCTCACTTGATTGCTAAGGCCCGCTTCCTTCATGGCTTGCCTGAGCACCTCATAGCCATTGCTGATTGAATCCGTATTGTTTCTCCACATGTCTTCCATGACATGTGGCGTAGCTGTGAAGGTCTCATATCCCAGGTCAATCATGCCCTTCATCAAAGCGATTGATGTTTCTGCATCAGGCGAACCATCATCTATTCCGGGGATGATATGCGAGTGCACATCCGTTTTCAATTGGTGAAACGGAAAGGATGGGAGGGGTTTTTTGGTGAAGAAGTTGAAGATGGTGTTGAGAGGTTGAGAGAGGTTTAGGGGTTTAGGGGTTTAGGGGTTTAGGGGTTTAGGGGTTTAGGGGTTTAGGGGTTTAGGGGTTTAGGGGTTTAGGGGTTTAGGGGTTTAGGGGTGGGAGCTTTGGTAATCATTGTAGACTTGTTTCAAGCCTTCCTTCAATTCAATCGAATATTTCCAGCCAAGTTTTGTCAACTTGGATACATCCAAGAGTTTTTTGGGGGTGCCGTCGGGTTTGGTATGATCGTAGACCAATGTGCCTTCATATCCCACAATTTCCTTGATCAACATGGCCAATTCAGTAATGGTAACATCAACGCCGGTACCAATGTTGACCAACCCTTCTTCATTGTAATTTTCCATCAGGTAAACACAGGCTGAGGCGAGGTCATCTGCATGAAGGAATTCACGCATGGGCGTTCCTGTTCCCCAAATGGTCACTGCAGGATCGCCATTTTGCTTGGCCTCATGGAATTTTCTGATCAGTGTTGGAAGCACATGCGCATTCTGGAGGTCATAATTATCGTTGGGCCCATACAAATTGGTGGGCATCACAGAGATGAAATTGCATCCGTACTGGGCACGGTATGCATCACACATTTTTATACCCGCAATCTTTGCAATGGCATAGGGTTCGTTGGTTTGTTCCAGCAATCCTGTCAAGAGGTATTCTTCTTTCATGGGCTGTGGGGCCAATTTGGGATAAATACAGGATGATCCGAGGAACATCAGTTTTGAAACACGGGTTGCATAGGCAGAATGGATCACATTGCTCTGGATCATCAGGTTCTCATAAAGAAAATCTGCACGATACAGGTTATTGGCCATGATCCCTCCCACTTTTGCAGCAGCAAGAAATACATAATCCGGTCGTTCTGTTTCAAAAAACTCATTCACCGGTTCCTGGACCCTCAGGTCCACTTCCGAGGATGTTCGGGTAATGATATTGGTATAGCCCAAGCCAAGGAGTTTCCTGTGGATGGCGGATCCCACCATTCCTCGGTGGCCGGCGATGTATATTTTGGAATCCTTATTCATCTTGGTGGTTTACGTCAAATCCCGACTCTTTCAATAATTTTTCTCTCTGGAAAAGCCTGACATCACTGGTCACCATGTCGTTCACCAGCATTGGCAGGTCATACTTGGGCACCCATCCCAGCTTGGTTTTGGATTTGGTGGGATCGCCGATGAGAAGATCCACTTCAGTTGGCCTGAAGTAAGTGGGGTCTACTGCCACCACTTCTTTTCCGATTTCAATAGGAAAATCAGGATTGTTGGAGGCAACAACATAGCCTTTCTCCTCCACTCCTTCACCCCTAAACTCAAGCACAGCGCCCACTTCAGCAAAAGCCATCTTCACAAAATCACGGACTGTTGTTGTAACGCCCGTTGCTATCACATAATCTTCCGGAATGTCTTGCTGAAGGATCAACCACATGGCCTCAACATAATCCTTTGCATGGCCCCAGTCTCTTTTCGCATCCATGTTGCCGAGGTAGATTTTGTCTTGCATACCCAGGGCAATTTTAGCAACGCCACGGGTAATTTTCCGTGTAACAAACGTTTCTCCGCGGAGTGGACTTTCATGGTTGAAAAGAATACCATTGACGGCAAACATGCCATAGGCTTCACGGTAGTTTACCGTGATCCAGTAGGCATACATTTTGGCCACAGCGTATGGAGACCTTGGATAAAATGGTGTGGTTTCCTTTTGAGGTACTTCCTGTACCAGTCCGTACAATTCAGAGGTAGAGGCCTGGTACACTTTTGTTTTTTGGGTAAGCCCCAACAAGCGCACCGCTTCCAGGATGCGGAGGGTTCCAATACCATCCGCATTGGCGGTGTATTCAGGTGTATCAAAACTCACTTTTACATGGCTCATGGCAGCCAGGTTATAAATTTCATCAGGTTGTGTTTCCTGAATAATCCTGATCAAATTGGTGGAATCAGTAAGATCACCATAATGCAGGGTAAGCTTAACTCCCTTCTCGTGACGATCTTGGTATAGATGATCAATACGTGCTGTATTAAAGAGTGACGAACGCCTTTTGATGCCATGCACCGTATATCCTTTGTTCAAAAGAAGTTCAGTGAGGTATGCACCATCTTGTCCATTAACGCCTGTCACCAGTGCAACTTTAGCCATGGGAAATGAATTGTTTGATTTTACGTAGAGGCTTCAAAATTAATGTAAACAAATGAGGTTTCAAACCATTCATCTTCCAGGCTTTTCTGTCTTCCCAATTTGCTTTGATCCTGTTGCTGATCGAAGCCGTACTCTTGCCACCCTGACGCATGTTGATGATGGTTTGGGGGATATATGATAAACTTATTTGGCCTTTTAACAAGAACCGCAACATGAGTTCATAATCAGCCGCAGAGCGAAGCACTGTATTGAATAGCCCATATTTTTCGTAGATGGTTCTTCGCACAAAAAAAGTGGGATGTGGGGGCATCCAGCCATTGTACATGGAGGAGCGTTTAAAAATCCCTGATTTCCAGGTTCTTACCACTTTTGAAACCTCTTCCCTGTCTACAAATACAAGATCTGCATAGGTTGCATCCACCGCAGGATCCTCGAAAACAGCAGCAACTTTTGCAATTACCTCATTGTCTGCATAAAGATCGTCCGCATTCAGAATTCCGATCACGTCCCCCGAAGCCATGGCAATGCCTTTGTTCATGGCAAAATAAATGCCCTCGTCTTTTTCTGAAATGCATTTTGCAACGTGGGGAAATCCCGCCACTATTTGCATGGTCTGATCGGTTGAGGCCCCATCAACAATGATGTGTTCGATGTTAGGGTGAGATTGAGCAGCCACTGATTTCAAGGTGTCTCCGATTGTTTGAGCGGAGTTGAAGGAGACGGTGATGATACTGACTGTGAGGTTTAGGGAGGTTGAAGGGGTTGAAGAGGTTGAGGGGGTTGAAGGGTTGAACTTGCCAGCCAAAGGCTGGGGGGTTGAAGAGGTTGAGGAGGTTGAAGGGGTTGAAGAGGTTGAGGGGGTTGAAG
>JBIPNK010000158.1:0-19074 GCA_044373365.1 Chitinophagaceae bacterium | reverse complement strand
GAAGAGGGGTATGTTCCGGACGCAGTATTTCCACTCCTACGATGTCCGGGAGTCTCTGCTGGATCCGTCTGTGAAGCCTCCGGTTCGCACACTGATTGCTAATCCGGTCACCAATGCCAAGTATATGGAAACTGTGAAACGCAAGGAGGATGTGACCTACGAGATGCTGGATGCGGATGGCATTATCAAGCTCAACTCCATTGTGGACGATAAGACGGTGCTGGTGGGTATTGTCACTCCGATCACAAATGCAGAGGGCGTGGAGACGGGATTCCGCGATGCGTCCGAGCTTCCCAAGCGTGGTCAACATGGACGTGTGGATGCCATCTATCGGTATTCCATGTCAGACGGAACGAACGGTGTCAAGATTCGGATTGTGGAGGAACGCTCGCCGGTTCCGGGTGACAAGATGGCGTCCCGTCATTCGCAGAAGGGCACAGTGGGCCAGCTGATGGACGAGGAGAACATGCCCTTCACTGCAAAGGGTGTGCGTCCTGATCTGATCTTCAACACCCACGGTATGCCTACGCGTATGACCATCGGGCAGCTGTTAGAAGCGATGAGCAACAAACTGGGACTTGAACTGGGAACCTTCGTGGATGCCACGCCATTCACCACGTCCAAGCGTGTTGCCGATCTGAAGACAGAGATGATCATGATGGGATTTGAGCCTCGTGGACACGAGATGCTCTACAACGGTGAGACAGGTGAAATGATGGAGGCGGATATTTTCATGGGACCTATCTACTACCAGCGTCTCAAGCACATGGTGGAGGACAAGATCAACTATCGTGCAACGGGTGCCAAGACACTGCTGACACACCAGCCTCTCCACGGGCGTGCCGCGGGTGGTGGTTTGGCAATCGGTGAGATGGAACGCGATGGAATGATTGCTCACGGCATGTCCAAGTTTCTGCACGAGAGTTTCATGGATCGGTCAGATGGAGCTGAGGTTCAGTTTGATCGTGCTACAGGGCGATTGGATACGAGCAAGGATACTCTTGAGATGCCGTATGCAATGAGTTTGTTCGTGAAAGAGTTGGAGTCCTGCCATGTGGAGATGAAACTTCTGACAGAAACGAAGCTGTAGGTCGGCCAAAATGGATCTAGGGGGTGGCGGGGGATAGAAGGTAGGTCCAACTCAAGTCTAAAATGTCTGCCTACTACATCCTCACTCCTTTCGGCCAGCACCCCTGCAGCTCCCGCCCCCTTCTGGACAGCGATTCCAAGGGATGGCGCACCGTCAAGCGTTGCATGACAACGTGTCGCCGCAAGCGTTGCCGCGACTGCGAGCGTGGCGTCTCTCGCATCTACCGCATCCGCTCTGATGAGGAGCTGGAGGAGGAGGCGGATCTGGACAACTGGGAGGACGTGGAGCACAGCGGCCGCGTCACCTACACACAGACGGCTCCCGCGTATGAGCACAACGGATCGCTGTTTGATCTCGGCAGTCGCTTCTGAAGTCAAGCTTACAGACACACACAACAAAACACATAAGGTGCTATAGTCTAGTGGTCAGGACAAGAGGCTTTGAACCTCTGAACCTCGGTTCGATCCCGAGTAGCACCAACCCACCGATATGGTCTAGCGGTTAGGATAGGGCTCTTTCACAGCCTTGGCCCGGGTTCGACTCCCGGTATCGGTAACCAATTTTTCTTATTTGAGTATACAATGTTCCAAATCCTATTGACAGTCATCTCCTATGATGTGTGGTTCTACGTGTCTCACGTCCTTCTCCACACGCCCATGCTATATCCATTCCATGCAGAACACCATTCAAAAGAAGAGCCTATGTTTCTAGACACCTACAAGGGTCACATATTTGAGAGTGGGTTTCAGTCATTAGGAATGGTCATTCCGTGCATTGTGTATACATACACACCAATGGAGATTGGCGTGATTCTGGTTATTCTTAATGTGCGTGGAATGATGCGTCATGATCGTCGCTGTGCATTTTTAATTGGCGATCATCACTTGATCCATCATAAATATCCAAACTGCAACTACAGTGAATATTGGGTTGATTTCTTATGTGGAACTTTGCGTCATTAGCTCAGTGGATAGAGCGTCCGCCTTCTACGGGGGTCTGACCCCTTGGGGGAAGCGGAAGGCCGTGGGTTCAATCCCCACATGACGTACTTCAGCGACACTAGCTCAGTGGTAGAGCATGGTCCTTATGAGGCCGTGGTCGTGGGTTCAATCCCCACGTGTCGCATAACCGTATTAGCTCAGCTGGTAGAGCACGGGCCTTTTACGGGGAAACCCATAGGTGAGCCCGTAGTCGCGGGTTCGAGCCCCGCATACGGTATCTTTTTGTCGGTTCGCCCCCAAAAAGATCCCGCTTAGAGGTAAGGATGGAGGATAGAGTAGTGAAGATGTCTGACCATATGTATGTAACAAAGCGTAACGGCAGCCGTGTGCCCGTCTCCTTCAACGAGGTGTTGACTCGCATCCAACGTTTGGCCGATGGCCTTGCACATGTGAACCCTGATTTGGTCGCACAGAAGGTGTGCAATCAGATTCAGGACGGGATCAAGACGTCCGAGCTGGATGAGTTTGCTGCAGAGACCTGTGCAATGATGCAGGCTCGCTACCACCCCAACTACGGTAAGCTGGCCGCCCGGTTGGTCATTGACAATCACCAGAAGAATACGCCGAGCCGGCTGGTGGAGGTTGCCCAGGCCCTGTTTGCCGAGGGCGTTGTGAACGAGTCTTACTATTGTGTTGCTCAGGATCTGGAGTTTGAGACGATGATTGACTACTCTCGCGACTTCATGTTTGATTATTTTGGCTACAAGACGCTGGAGAAGGGATACTTGCTCCGCCGTCGTGATGGTCGTGTCTGGGAGCGGCCTCAGCACATGTGGATGCGTGCGGCCATCCAGCTGCACGGAGTCAACTTTGCGAAGGTCAAGGAGACCTACGATGCCCTGTCGCAGGGGTTCTTCATTCACGCCACGCCTACGTTGTTCAACTCTGGGACGCCCCATCCCCAGCTGAGCTCGTGCTTCCTGGTTCACATGCAGGATGATTCCATCAAGGGCATCTACGATACGCTGGGAGAGTGTGCTCAGATTTCCAAGTGGGCGGGTGGCATTGGTCTGTCCGTTCACAATGTGCGGGCTCGTGATGCAACCATCAAGGGAACCAATGGCAAGTCCACGGGTCTGACGCCTATGCTGAAGGTCTTCAATGACACGGCCAAGTATGTCAACCAGGGTGGTAAGCGTAATGGATCCTTTGCTATCTACCTGGAGCCGTGGCATGCCGATATTGAGGAGTTCCTGCGTCTGAAGCTGAACACAGGCAATGAGGATGAGCGGGCCCGTGATTTGTTCTACGGCCTGTGGATCTCCGACCTATTTATGAATCGTGTGGAAACGGATGATCTTTGGTCGCTGATGAGCCCCGATCAGTGCCCGGGTTTGTCAGACTGCTGGGGTGATGAGTTCAACACACTCTACCTGAAGTATGAGGACACCGGCAAGTGGGTCAAGCAGATGCCCGCCAAGAAGTTATGGCAGATGATAGTAGATGCCCAAATCCAGACTGGTGGTCCGTATTTGCTGTATAAGGACGCGTGTAATGCCAAGTCCAACCAGCAGCACCTTGGAACCATCAAGTCCTCCAACTTGTGCACGGAGATCATTGAGTTCACGTCCCCGGAGGAGACGGCGGTCTGCAACCTCGGGTCTCTGGCTCTCCCCAAGTTCGTCAAGGACGGGGTCTTTGACTTTGAGGCACTTCGCAGCTATACTTCCATCCTCGCTCGGAACCTGGATCTTGTCATTGACAAGACCTACTACCCGACTGAGAAATGCAAGCGTTCCAACCTCCGCCACCGCCCCATCGGGATCGGCATTCAGGGTCTCGCAGATGTCTTTGCGATGCTCCGTCTGCCCTGGTCCTCCGAGGGTGCTGCGAGGCTGAACCAGGAGATCTTTGAGAATATCTACTTTGCTGCTGCGACTGTCAGTATGACAGCGGCCTCAGTGGATAGCTGGCGTGGCGTTACACTGCATGGGCTCAACTCACACCCCACCTTCGCAGGATCCCCAATGAGCCATGGTAAGATGCAGCCAGATCTGTGGAATGTCAAGCCAATCACGACCTACCTGAACTGGGATGCACTTCGCGAGATGTGCAAGGGTGGCATGAGGAACTCCCTTCTGGTTGCACCCATGCCGACGGCTTCCACGTCCCAGATCCTAGGCAACAACGAGTGCTTTGAGCCGTTCACATCCAACCTCTATTCCCGTCGCGTGCTGTCGGGGGAGTTCATGATTGTAAACAAGTATCTTGTGGAGGACCTTGTCACCCTGGGTCTGTGGACGTCGGATATTCGCACTGCCATCATTGCAAACAACGGCTCAGTGCAGAACATTCCGGAGATCCCTACTGCGATCCGCGAGCTGTATAAGACTGTGTGGGAGATCCCCATGAAGACCCTGATCAACATGGCCCGTGATCGTGCCCCGTTCATTTGCCAGTCGCAGAGTCTGAACTTGTTCCTCGCCGACCCAACTCCGTCCAAGGTGTCGTCTATGCACTTTTATGCATGGAAGGCAGGACTGAAGACTGGGTGTTATTATTTGCGTACGAAGGCCGCCGCCAAGGCTCAGCAATTTACTGTTGAGCCCCCCTCGTGCGTTTCCTGCTCGGCGTAGGAAATTGTGTGATGCTTAGAACAAACAAATGTCTGCCGCCGTTGTCACTGACGCTGGATCTGTCGCCAAGGCCACTCCGATGAAGGGTGGTGGGTTCATGCTCTCGCCGGCCCCTCTTGCCGGTGGACGTCGCCGCCGCATGACCAAGAAGATGAAGAAGATGCTGAAGGCGATGAAGAAGCTCAAGGGCGGTGTTCTTGGTGACGCCGTGGACGCTGCCGCCGAGGAGGAGAAGCCGGCGATGGGTGGCCGTCGCCGCCGCACTCGCCGCAGCCGTGCGGGCCTCTTCGCTTAAAGACCCGCAGCACGCGTGATCTCTTTGAGCAGGTAGCCTCGTTGAAACTCGGGGCTTAATACGGTGCGGGCGAACTCCATAGCATTCTGGGCAATCTGCTTTGCCTTGTCATCGTTCGCCACCAACCATTCAATTTTTTCCTTCACATCCGATAGATCGTATGCAATCGGAACATAGTGAACCATAGGCTTTACATACGGCCGAAACCACCAATCGTTTTCGGGATGTGTGACCATCAATGGCACAGATCCTGACGCGAAAACCCACTGATGTGCAGATGCAATGCAGTTGCCATCCACAATGAAAATGTACTTGTGCTTGAGGTGCTCCTCCAACCCACGTTCATCATCATAGAGTGCTGGATCAGTTACGTCGCCCTGAAATTCGGGCGTCATGAGTGCAGCATGAATACGGGTCATCTTGACGTCTGCGTGAGGATAGTCTCGGAGAGCCGACACAAGCCGCGTGCGAGGAGTGGGTGCATATCCACCTGACATGCAGCCACGCCAAAATGCAACAGGCTGTCGGACATCCCAACTCGGACGAATCACGCGGCGAGAGATCATCTCGACAACACCAACGTCAAAGGACTCGTCATCCAAGGGCATCAGGAACACACGAGGATCCTTAAATCCTCGGGTGCACAGAACACCCACGATTGTATTCGGAGTAGTCAGGACTGCTTCAAAGTCAGAGGGTCCCCACATAGTCAGAGGGGGAACAGGCTGGCCTACGAGCCCATCTGTAGATGGCACAACCACTGTGGTAAGATCCCACGCAATCTGCTTGACAGTTCGGATAATGGATCCACCCAGGTGACAGTGCGAATATCCACCCGCCCAAATCCAATCATGAAGTGATGTGGTTCGGGCAAAGACAAACGGCATTGTTAGATAGACTCGCCGATCTCTGTAACTAGTGTGAAGAGTTCATCCGAAAACCCATAGTGGCATCCGTTGGGCTCCATCTGAGGTGCCTTGCGAGACGATGTATTGTGCTTGTGAATCAAACTCACGATAACCTCCTGAGGAGAAATCTCGCGACACTGCGACTCACGTCCCTTTACGAAGCCACCACCCTCACCAATCTGCTGCTCAGGGAACCGTCCTGCCTCCCAGAAGTCCCATGTAAAACAGAGAGTAGCCTCGGACACTCGCTCGCACATGGGGAGCTTGATCGGCGGCACATTCATGAAGGACTTTGTTTCGTGAATGTTGTAGCAGGGAATCACAGTAGAAAACAGGCACCCCTTCTTCGGCTCAGCCAGCAGGTGGGCAACACGGGTGAGCAGGCTGTTGCTCGGATACACATCATCGTCATCCATATTGACAAGGATCTTATGAGAGGCATAGGTCACTGCAATGTTCCTCTTTGCACCGATGGTCATAGGCTCGTCCACCAGGACATACACGACGTTCTTCATATCCGAAATCAGGTCCTTGATCTGATCCTTGCCATCGTCCACCACGACCCACTCAATCTTGTCGGCCGGATACGTCTGTGCAATGAGGCCATACTTGACAAGGGGAATGAATGCACGGCGATCACGAGTGATTGTGATCACTGAGATTGACGGAAGGTCTGCCTCCTTAGGAAGAGATGCCTCCAGAGAATACGGTGGAAGATTGAGAGTGATCCGCTCAATCTGCTGCTGAATACACTTGATGAACCGGGCGTGTCTCTCCTCATACTCCTTGCGGTTGAGGCGGCTAACAGAACGCTTCTGGTGGTGGCTCATGTTGACGTAGTCCTTCAGTGCATCCACGACAGACTTCACGCTCGTGTCGTCCAGTGTGCCCAGGCACTCAGGATGGGTGATAGACTGCATACCTCCTGCAAAGAGGGCATGCGAGGTCAGCTCCTGGAACGGCTTGATGGGATTCAGAAGAAGCACACTCTCTGCCGACATTGCCTCATTGACTGCGTGTCCGAACCCCTCGGCAGCGGAGAGGCAGACAGTAAGTCCACACTCTGCCACAAGCTTATCATAGTCTGTTTCCGACATCCGCTCAGAGTGCACAACAAACTTATCGTTCACCTGCTTCGGCAGAGAGGGAATGTGAACATCGTAGTAGACCAGGTGCATGACCGGGAGAGATGTATACAGCACGGGATCGGACTCGTAGATCCGCATGTAGGCCTGAACAATCGGCTTCGGGTGACGCCACACATTCTTGCCAATCGGAACTATTCCTTGTGCATAGTCCTTCGTCTCCGGAACAGTCTTGTCAATAGATGTCCAACCAATGTAGCGGACTGTGCCCCACTCTGCAAAGAGCTCTTCGGCCTCATGCGTCTTGACCCAGATCTCATCCACCATCTTGCCGTATGGCTTCCAGTTCGTCTGCGTCCACTCCGGATTGGGGATCCAGATATTCTTGGCCGCATACTGAAACAGAGCGGGGTTGATGGTCTCTACAAAAAAGTTGACGTCCGCTTCCTCGCACTGCGGATGGAAATGAGGAACGTGACGGATGACCGTGCCGTTCCCCAGTGTAGTGAAGACCATGGCATGGAGGATATGAATATCCTGTGCAAGGCCCAGAGAGTTTGTATTACCAATAATGTTGACTCGCATACCTTTCTACAGATTGCGTTTTGTAAACTTGTTTGTTGAACGACGCTTGCAAGAACGAGCACGTCCTTTCACGAGCCGCCTCCAGGACGCCAAGTCTCGAGGGGCTGCATGGGTAAACTGCACAGGGCGGTCGCGGAACCACACCGGGGTTCCAATGGAAATCCACGATGCAGTGGGTGCGGTCTCTACAGCTGGACCGTATTTCTTGGTAAGCTCGGCACAGATCGCCATCATTGTGGCTGACCCAAAGCAATAGGTCGGCTCAAGGGGATCCTTGCGATACGCCTTGTCATCCAGGACCCACTCGGTTCCATTCCACCCATATCCATCAATGGGGCGGAAGAACCCCAGTCCTGAGTCCCACACATAGCAACGAAGCGTCACCTGGAGAAATACCTGATCTTGGAACTTGACCAACATTGCTTACTCAGAAGAAGCTTTTGAGCTCGCCTGTCCGCGTGCCATAGATGTTAGTCATCACCGGACGCTCAATGGGAGCCGGAAAGTCCTCAATGTCCCTGCGGTAATACTTGTAGGCCTCAATCTCAACCATGATGTTGTTAGAGCACCAGCCGATCACGCGGTTGTTCAGCGAGGTGAGCTCCTCCGAGACACGAGTGGGATCGTTCTGGGCATACTGGAGGTAATACGACCGCATGACCGTCTTCAGATCTGCATCGTTCTGCGGGCCGATGATGTAACGCTTGCTTCCGCTCATCTGGAAGACGGCAGCAGCGATCTCCTGCTGCAGGTTCTCCAGGTTGGCCTCGCTGAAGAAGATTGTGTTCAGGGGCGTAGACTCCTGACGGTACTGCATCTGCTCCGCCACACGAGAGGGAACAACATACGGCTCCGACGCGGTCATTCGGAACGGAGGAAGTGTGGACTTTTCCTCATCGCCACTGAGAGGCAGACGTCCAGTGTGCTTGGGAGCATTCGCGATCGCCGTCTGTGTGTAGAAGTCGGACAGGGAAGTCGCACTCGGATCGACAAGAGGAGAACTCATTGCTTTGTTACAAGACAATCTTTCCTCCAATCGTAGCGGTATCCGGCTGCAAGATGTCCAACTCAAGTGTATACACGGGCTGCAACGATGCGTTCATGAACTCAAGGTTTGAACCCACCAGCGAGTTCGGCTCCAGAATAGTAAACGTTGCGTTGGATGCACCCGTTCCATATCCATCAATTGACGCAGGATAGGTTGGCGTTACAGTCCCCTGATCCCCGACTGTGAAAAAGTTGGGGATTGTGAATCCGTTGTAGGAGGATACGTAGGGAGTTGTGTGGGGCTGCGGCGGATTTGCATCTGCTCTTGGTCCGTAGACACCGAACGCGTCCGGCACGTAGTCCAGCAGAGCCAACACAGTAAACGTTCCCGTCAGCAGAGCTTGCACGAACTTCTTCTTGTCCGTGTTCTGTGCCGCCAAGTAGTTTGACTTCAACATGTTGGAAATCGTGGGTTCGTAGAAGACGATACGGTCGCCCACACGCATCTCGTTGCCGCTAAAGTATTGAAGGTTCGGCGTGAAGCAGTTAATGTAGACACCGTTGGAGTCTGTCTGCATCAGCGAGATAGACAGATTGTCTGTGTGAATAAAGACGTTGCCGATGGGATCTGTGACACTCACCTGAAGACGCTGGAGATTGGTGATTGGGCTCTGGAGCCGAAGAGCTTCCTCTCCCCATGCCTCGTAGTCAAACTGCTGAACACCGAGACTGTTGGGCGTGAAGCTTTGCTGCTGACGCTGACGCTGAGTGATCACGGAGAAGGAGCGACGGGTAGGCTCGTTGCCACCGATGTATTGTCCAAAATACTCGCTGAGATACAGCATCAGATACGGGTAGGTGGAGAACGTAGAAAAGGTCGTGTCATCTAGCTTGGTCTTGATCTCTTCCGAGATGGTGGTCAAGCTGCCATCGGGTTTGGGAACCAACGGGATCTGCGAGAACTGACGCTGAGGCATAACGGCACGCACTAAGCGAATGGCAGCCACGTTGCATGGAGTAAAGACACTTCCAAATCCAGAGCCAGATGCAGCGATGGTATACCCCGTGTCGTAGGCAATAAAGTTCCCGCTTGAGAGACTAGAGTTGTAGGCCGGATACGAGACGTTGGAGAGTGTCCATCCAGCGGCGTTAGGGATTCCTGGAATCGGTGTCGGCAGAGCCTGTTGCTGATCTGCAAATGTGGGCACAAAGGGGTTGTTCGTATACACCGGGGGATTGCTGGACGTTGTATCCTGCTTGCCGAACGTGAACACCAGATTAGAAAAAGGGTTAGGTTGCTTGATCCAATCTCTCTGCGAGGTGTCCATAATCACATATCGCTTGACAGCTATGGTGTTGGGTGACACTTGAACAATCCCCGCGTCCGAGTGTGATCCCTCTGGCTGACCCGTATAAGTGTAGCTTGACATTGTGTTGGAGGCACTTGCATTTGAAAAAGGTTCAATGGATGCATACCTGCGTGTCTCCTGCATCTGGACACGAGGATCGTAGGAATATTCCTCTCGTGCACGCCTATCCTGTTGAACCAATAAGTCTAAGTAACTCTTTGACATACTCCTCTTACTTATACCTGCTCTAAATCTGCGAGCCACATCTTCTCCGCGTTCGTCCCCTCCAGTCGGGAGATCTCGGTCAGCAACTCCTCCATGTCCTTCTCGTGCTTAGCCACCTTCTCAGCAGTGAAGGCCGACACAGGCAGACGCATGATGTAGTCGTAGCTTCCGTCCACATGCTGATACTCATGCTTTGCGAGGATGTCGTCGCACTCCTTCAGACTCTTCTTCTTCAGCACAACCTTGGGCTCATCCTGAATCTGATCGCGGATGAAGCGGACCACGTTCTTGTGATACGGGAGCTTCTCGTTGAGTGTCTTGATCTGGTAGGCCCGACGCGTCTCGTAGAGATTGATGCGGACCGTCCAGAACTCGCAGAGAATGTCGGTCAGCGTCTCATACTTCGTGATGACACCCTCAGAGTTGAAGGCGTGCATGTTCGTCGTGCGGATCTTCTCCGTCAGGGACTTGACCAGTGCCTTCTCATCAATACCCTTGATCCGGATGTTGATCTGCTGGTCTGTGGACGTGTCTGTGAAGTCCTTGATGCGACCCTCCGCCAACTCCTTCTCCAACCACTCGCGATAGTCGGCCGTCCAGGTGCCCGGGGGCAGCTCGGTCACCACGAACTCGTCCTTCTCCTTCCTGAAGACGCCAACGACACCATCCTCGGTATACGTGCCCTTGAACCCCTCAAAGTATGGCACGAGCGGATACAAATCGCTCCTCAGCGGATGCCCCGCTGTGATCTTGGAGATCAGCTTCTTCTTGATCACCTTCGGATCGCACGGCGGAATGTAGGTGGAATACCCAGTGCCAATACCACGGGATCCGTTGATCAGCAGCATCGGCAGAACCGGTGCATACCACTCCGGCTCCACTGGCAGACCATCGTCATCGCGATACTTCAGCACCGCAAAGTCCTCCTCCGGCACCAGCTTGCGAACACGAGGCTGGAGATACGTGTGGATATAACGGGGCGATGCTGCGTCCTTGCCACCCTGGATGCGAGTCCCGAACTGACCCTGCGGAACCAGCCACGGGATATTGTTGGATCCCATGAAATCCTGAGCCATGCCCACAATGGTCTCGTTCAGCGAGGCCTCACCGTGGTGGTATCCGGTGTGCTCCGAGACGTATCCTGCAAACTGTGCAACACGAATCTCCGCTGTCAGGTTCCGCTTGAACGCTGCATACAGAATCTTACGCTGCGACGTCTTCAAACCGTCCATCACATTCGGGATAGACCGCTCCAGATTGTAGTAGCTGAAGTGGATCAGGTCCTTGTGAATGAAGTCATCGTAGGGAACCCGGTTGCCCGTCGGGATCAGGGCTGTGCGATCGTAGCCCTTCAGCCACTCCTTGCGATCATCCGCACGCTGCTTGTTGAAGGCCAGGTCAATGGACTTGTCTGTCTTGTCGTCGTAGTCAAAGCGAACGGCATTCACCTTGCTGAAGTAATCCTTCGCCTCGTCGCGAGTGGACGTGCCCAGTCCCTTGTAGTACTTCACCTTCCACGACTTGGCACCCTCACCAGCACGCCACTGCTCATACTCGTATTGCGAGTAGAACATCCTCGTTTCCTTGCCCTTATTGGCCTTGACGATCGGCGTCGCCATGTAGGTCAGGAATCCGGGGATCGCAATCAGCTCGTGCCACAGCTCGTGGAACAGATTGATCAGCAGGCCGCGGATGTGGGACCCGTCCAGATCCTGATCGGTCATGATCATGATGGACCCATACCGCAGATCCTTCACGTCCGTATACTTCTTGCCTGACGTCAGGCCAATGATCTTCTTCAGCTCCGCAATCTCCTTGGTGTGCTCCACCTTGGCGTCGGACGTGTCCTTCACGTTCAGGATCTTACCCTTGAGAGGATAGACGCCGAAGAGCTTCCTCTGCTCCTGGCTCAGACCGCTCAGTGCCATCGCCTTAGCTGAGTCTCCCTCCGTCAGAATCAGCGTGCACTTGGCCGAGTCCTTCGTCCCCGCCATCACCGCATCGTCCAGCTTGGGAATGCCCGTGATGCGGCTTTGCTTCTTGCCATCGGTCTTGCTGTTGTCCTTGGCATCCTTGGCCGACTGGGCCTCCAACAGCTTCGGCACGATTGCCAGCTTGGACACGATCTTCTTCAAGGTGTCCTCACTCAGCTTGAAGCTGGACCCGAACGACCCCGCCTTGGTTGTCAGCGTCTCCTTGGTCTGGCTAGTGAAGCTCGGGTTTTCCACCATCGCCGTCACAAACACAGCCAGGTGATCACGCACCAAACTCGGCTTGACCTTGACCTTCTTCTTCGTCTCCAGGTATTCCACGATGTGGTTGACCACCTGGTTCGTCACGCCATCCACGTGAGTCCCGCCCTTGGACGTCCAGATGCCGTTGACAAACGACATGCTGAAGGACTTGTCCACCGGGCTGTCAGCCACCGCAATATGCCACCGCTCATTCGGAGTCTCGTAGACCACCGGATCACATCCGAACGCCTTCGCATACTCGGTCAGGTTCTTGCACTTCACTGCCGTTCCGTTCCAGGAGACTTTGACCTCCTTGCCCAGGGTCATGGCCAGATCCCAGACACGACGCTCCATCAGCTGCATCATCTCCGCCGGAATCTCCGTCATTCCGAACCGAGCAAAGTCGGGCGTCCAGTCCACACAGACACTCGCCTTCTGCTTGGACGGCTTCACGGTCGGCTTGCCCACCTCCGTCATATTGTTCTTGAAGGTCTGTGCATAGATCAGGCTCCTGGACGGATCCACGATCGTCACCACCATCTGCTTTGCAAAGATGTTCACCAGCTTGACACCGTAGCCGTTCTTACCGCCCACCAGCTTCTTCTCGTTCTTGTCGTAGTTCGTGCTGGTCAGCAGCTCGCCAAAGATCATCTGCGGAATCCACGTCTTGTGCTCAGGGTGCTCAGCCACATCAATCGGCTCGCCATCGTTCTTGATGCTGAACGACTGCGGCGTGCACGTGATCTCAATGGACTTGACTGGGTTGGTGGACTGGCGACTCCGCAGCCGCACGACCTGATCGTGGGCATTCACCAGCAGCTCATCCACCAGCTTGTAGAAACCAGGATTGACCGGGATCGTTGTTGCCTTGAAGGTGTCATCATTGCGGAGGAACACCTCCTCACTAGCAGTTGTCACACTGCCAATGTAGGTGTCGGGAAGGTCCAGGATGTGCTCACGGTGCGTCTTACGCTGGTATGCTGAAGAAAGGTCTGCCATCTTGTAACTCTTGTGATGTTGCTGGCTGAAGGTCCATTTTACACTTTCACTGAATCCACTTCAACACAGTAATGCCCAGAAAGAACGTTGTGGAAGCACCTGTCATTTTTTCGTTACGACTTCCCTCTGAAGAGAACCTACCTGTTCCTGCGGGAAGCACCACGTCCTTTGTAGACGTCACCCAGTGTGCCTGGTCAGAGCCGACGCAGAGTGCCACGAACTATGCTGATATTCTCTCGACCGTGGAGACCTCTCGGGTGGCTGAGCGGTTCAACACAGAGACCATGAAGGACATCCTGAGCCGAACTCGCACTCCAACCTACGGTGCTACGTCAGCCTGCATGTGGTGCTGCCATCCCTTTCCATGGCGTGCCACGGTCCTTCCGATCAGCTACGATGCATACGAGAACATGCACACCTGCGAGGGACACTATTGCTCTCCCGAGTGTGCCCTGTCCTACCTCTACAATGACATCTCGCTCTCGGATGTGACCCGTTGGAATCGCCATGCCTTGCTGTCGGACATGTATCGCAAGCTTTACGGAACCAAGACTCTGACCCCGGCTCCCCATCGGCACCTGCTCCGAATGTTCGGAGGTCCCCTGGATATTGAGCAGTTCCGAGAGTATGTCGCCCATTCTGAGGACATGGTGGCCATCCAGCTTCCCCCTCTTCGCCTCCATGTTCCGTCCATGAATGTGCAGGGACCGATCCGGGATGTCAAGAAGTTCGTCTCTCTTTCGCAGGATACGGTGGACAAGGCATCCAAGGAGCTTCGTCTGCGTCGCACCAAGCCCGTGCACCAGACCGGATCTACGTTAGACAAGTGTATTACATCATATGGCGTTCTATAAAGCATGCAGTTCAATGAGATGCTCAAGACGCAGATGATGCTGCAAATGCCCGCCACGAAAAACCCATTGCTCAATGTGATGGCCCTGAATGTATTTGACCTTGCCGTTCGGACTGCCCCAACCTGGTGGGCGTGGGCCGTTGCCACCTGCTTTCCCCGTAGATCCCGAGGTGTGAAAGAGGCACCCATGTCATCCCTGAAGGTTCCCAGGGCTTCCATTACATGTGAGCGAGGAGCCCAGACACAAGCCAACGCCAACCGTCCGGTGGCTCAGACGGTGTATTCCGGACGCATGGATGCCGTGGTGTTTTTCGTGACCACCCTTCCGGCCATGAAGAGCCTGTTGGCAGTCACCAACCACGATTACCTGCCCAACGAGTTTGAGCCGGTGTGTCTGGACAATGATGTGTATTTTGAGCTGAACGATCTTAAGGTCACAGACGGTGCCCCGGAGATTATCAAGTTCAAGCTCTATTGCTACGAGCACGACGTCCAGCACCTCCAGACGTTCATTGACAACTGCAATGCTGATTACGAGCGGCGTATGGCCAACAAGCTGGGTGCTCACCGCTACTACTTTGATCAGATGGTGCAGACCAAGACCAAGGGCACCGTTCAGAACCCGCTGCCGACCAGCCACCTGGTGTATACCAAGACCAAGTTCGTGACCACCCGCACGTTTGAGAATGTGTTCTTTGAACAGAGAAAGCAGGTCAAGGATCGTGTCAACTTCTTTCTGGAGCATCGTGACTGGTATGAGAAGAAGGGCATTCCCTATACACTGGGTTTCATGTTTCACGGTCCTCCGGGCACGGGCAAGACATCGTCTATCAAGGCCATTGCCCACGCGGGTCGTCGGCACATTGTGAATATCCAGCTGTCGGAGATCAAGACCAAGCAGCAGCTGCAGCACCTGTTTTTCAATGACGAGCTCTACGTATTCAACGGTGTCAATACGGAGAAGTACATCATTCCGATTGCTGAGCGTCTGTATGTGATTGAGGACATTGACGCCATGGGTGATGTGGTGCTGCGTCGTGAGTGGAAGAAGCCGGTGGTAGAAGACGCCAAGAAGAAGGAGGATGACATCTTTGGAGACCGTAAGCAGGAGGAGAAGGAGACGTTTGACCTGTCGTTTCTGCTGAACCTGCTGGATGGAACCCTGGAGGCTAATGGTCGTATCATTGCCTTCTCGTCCAACTACCCTGAGCGGATTGACAAGGCCCTGATTCGTCCGGGTCGTGTTGATATGATTGTTCACTTTAAGAACTGCAGTCGTGCGGTTCTGAAAGAGATGGTGGATGCGTTCTACGAGCAGGATGTCACGCTCCCCGATG
Source organism: Chitinophagaceae bacterium (assembly GCA_044373365.1). Classification (GTDB taxonomy): domain Bacteria; phylum Bacteroidota; class Bacteroidia; order Chitinophagales; family Chitinophagaceae; genus Pollutibacter. The sequence continues at coordinate 3,550 of JBIPNK010000158.1, read as the reverse complement.
ATCCCAGTCTAGATGGCAAGTGGTCTCCGGCGGAGGCAGTGCGGATCCTGTTCCAGAACTTTGGAAGTCCTGAAGCAGCGGTGGCAGAGTTGGTGTCTCTGAACCCCAAGGGGCTGTATGGGATTGATGACTCACACACAACGCTTGTGGATGTCTAACAGCAGGATGATGTAGCCCCAAATAGACGACTTGTTCTGATCCGGCATGGCAGCCCAGTAACCCTTGAGCTTCTGGATGACCTGCTCCATGGTGTTGTCGGGCTCCAGCGAATCAAAGGTGTGATTCATGAAGAAGGCATCATCCTTCTTGCGAATGATCTCGTCAAAGGGACCCACGTGCTTGCCGAACTCCGAAATAACCAGCCCGGGGTTCATTCTCTGAACCAGGGCCACGCCATCGTCATACATCTTGAAGTCCGGGTCATCAGGAAACACCCTGATCAGCTGACCCATGAACTCGTGGAACTGAGTGAAGAACGCGTCCATAAAAATCTTCTTAGACATTCTACTTTATACTTTGGTAGAATGTGTAAGCTTACTGACGCACGGGGCCGGCGAACTCGGCGTCCCGCTGCTTCTGCATCGCCTCCATCCTGGATGCCAGGTCGCCGTTGCGGCCAGCCTTCTCACCGTCGTAGCTCTGCTTGGTCTCCGGCTCAGGGGCCGGTGCCGTATACTGCTGGCTGCCGATGTAGGTGTAGTGGAGCTCGTCGGCCACGAACTTATTGGGAGCGGCCCAATCAGAATACATGTCCGAGAAGCCGGACCCTGCAAAGGACCACTCCTGAATACCCTCGTTGCCTCCCTGGGCACTCACCTTGGATCCCGTCGGCTGCTGGGCGGCGACCTGGGACTGCTGCTGCGTGGGCACCTCGCGGCGGGACGTCACGGGCTTGGCAATGTAGGCGTAAATATCCTTGCCACTGTAGAGATCCTTCGTCTCCGGATTGTAGAGCGTCGGCACGCTCTTCAGGAACGGCGGCAGCTCGGCACGGGTCTTGCCATCAATTGAGATCATGCGGCAGAGACTCTCCTTCTTCAGACCCTTGAGCGTCTGGATGATCTGCTGCGAGTGGGAGCAGCGAGGGCTGTAAAAGAGAATCGGCTGGTTGTTCATTTCGTTGCTGTCTGCCCTGAAAAAAACGGATAAGGGTATAACGAAAGGAAGACAACCCAATGGAGTCCTCTTCTATTTCTCTCAACGGAAATCGCATCGACGTCGAGTTCAAGAATGTCCCGGTTGCCTTCGTCAATGGTCTGCGTCGTATTCTCTTGTCAGAGATTCCCACGGTCGTCGTGCGGGACGTTCAAATCATTGACAACTCTACCAAGATGATCCACGAGATGCTGCGGCACCGTGTTGAGATGCTTCCCATCAACGTGAAGCCCGAGGAGGCCGCTGTCATTCGCGATACAAAGCTTGAGCTGCGGTTCCTGCCCCCTGCAACTCCCGATCTCACTCGCAAGGGTCCGGTTAAGGTCACTAGCGACGATTTCGTGGTGGATGGTCCTCGTCCTGACATCATTCTCAAGGACCGCGATCTGGGGAAGCCGCTGTTCTTCATGAATCTCCAGCCATCTGAGTCCATTCACGTGAAGGCATCTCTGGCCTTGGAGACCAAGGGTGCCTCGCAGGTCTGCGTGTCAACCTTCAGGAACCACATTGATCCAGAGAAGGCCAAGCTGGACAAGGACACCTACGTTGCCGTTGCCGGCGACGACGAGGTCCTGCGTGCAGAGCGGGCTAAGATCTTTGACAACTACGAGATCCAGCGTTCCTTCTCAGTCAATGACGAGGGGCGGCCGTATTGGTTTGACTTCACGGTGGAGAGCATCGGTGTGATCCCGGCCAAGGATCTGCTGAAGCGGGCCGCTGCGGTCTTCAAGAAGAAGATTGAGGACTGGTGCAATAATCCCATTCTGCGGGAGGAGAGCGACTGGTATTCCGTGGAGACAGAGGAGGAGGGTCACACAGTCGGGGCTCTTGCTCAGATCCTGATCTACAACCAGAAGGTGAACTACGTCTCGTATCGGATCGTGCACCCGCTGCTTCCGAAGATGATTGTTCGCTTCAATACTAAGACCGAGCCGGAGAAGGTCATTGAGGGTTTCAAGAAGGAGGCGGTGGCTCTGTGCGAAACCATTCTTCAGTCTGTATAATGAGCGACCTGGAGAAGGCAAAAGAGTTCTGGGAGTCTGTGGACAGCGACCAGATTGGTTCCTGGGCTGACGCAGAGGAGGCGACCGTGCGGGACCGGGCCACCGAGGGACTTTTCATCTTTAAGCCATCTGAGTTTATCATCGTGGAGGAGCTGGAGTATGACGAAACCATTCAGCGTCCGGAGGCCATTCGTTTTTACACTCTGGAGGAGCAGGTGGGTGATGCGTATGATAAGATGGTGCCTCGGGGTCGCACGACGAAGTTCAAGCTGGAAGTCTTGAGGAAGGAAGTGGACCGGCTGCGACAGTTGTATCTTGAGCATATCGTGCCCACGGCAGATACGTATGAGATCCGAGAGCCTGAATATGGAAAGCGTTTCAGCTGGATTAAGCCGGTGTATGCATCTGCGGATCTGTCTCCTTATGATTATTACCGTTCATGGAATCCCCTATTCACAGGAGCCAATCTGCGTTTGCCCAACTTTTTCCGTAGAATGATCGGGGCCCTGCCTCGGCCATTTGGACAGCAAGAGGACGGGACTCCCTATCAGATCACAGAACCCACCGAGTTTGTGGATGTAGAAGGAGGTTCACCGCTTCGTGCCTTGCCGGTGTTCACTCATCCTCGCACTCAACGCCACGAGGATGGGCGGTTTACCGTGCTGACGAACACCATTCCGATGACAATGGATTCGGTGAACTTTGTGGGCTACTACGCAGCCAAACGCCCAGTGCCCTTGCCTAATCCTCTGGAGGGACATCCATTCCTGAAGTCAAGTGCTGCGGTGATGGTGGAGACAACTGCACCCTTGTCAGAGGTTGTGCCGTCCCTGGATGCCATTCTGACCCATGCGGTTCCTGTGACGACCGATCCCTACGGCGAGGGTATGAAGTATCTTCGGGTCTACGATGTGGAGCTGTCGGATATTCCGTGGAGTTCGTGGAAGTCTCGCTTTCCCCCAGTGGAAGCAGCCATTCCGAGTGAGTCGGTCAAGGTGGAGTTTCCTGTGTCTCGTGGCGATAAGCCGTCTCCTAAGCTGCTGGAATACTACGAGCCATATTCTCCTGCCTTATCCTCGCGTCAGTGGCTGATGAACCAGCAGGATGGTGGAGAGCTGGTCGTTCAGATGCTCATGTCCCAGTCGGGCCTCAACGGCACCGTGGGAATATCCCCGGGTGCTGACGGGGACTTTGAGGTCCCGGCAACCACGATCAGCGAGTGTGAGCTAGAGGGACTGGATTTTCAGGACTTCTCCATTCGGGGCGTTCTCCGCCGCAAGTGGTCAATCGTGAAGGACAAGGACATCATCACGTATCAGTGTGTTCCCCTGGAGCTGATCAAGCAAGAGAGAAAGCGAGAGGGATACAAGGGCCGCATCCAGTGGACGGAG
>JBIPNK010000057.1:0-18533 GCA_044373365.1 Chitinophagaceae bacterium | reverse complement strand
ATTATAACAGAGTCGAAGGGATTGGTTCGAGAAGTTGAACTTTCTACTTTCACAAATAATATGATATCCATATACATATACTTAGAATTTATTTTAATTATTCTATATCTCTGGAAGTTAAGTAAAACCCTTAGACATAAAGCTTTTACAATAGCATTAATCCCAGTAGGTATAGTTTCAATTATTATATCCCTGTACTCTGTAAACATCATAAGACCATTAAAAGTGGAAATACTTTCTATAATCGAAGGCCCTATTATATTAATAACCGCTTTACTTATTAATATTGGACTAATTAAGAAAGGAAATATCAAAAACTACTCAAGAGATTCAAATCTTATTGCCACACTCGGAATATTTTTTTCATTTATAATTTCTTGGCCTACGATTATTGTACAAAATAATATATTAAGTTATTCTTCTCCTTTTTTCAAATTGATTTTCATTTACAACTCAATTGCTTATATAATTTTATTTTCTTCATTATCATATTCCTTTTATGTTACAAGAAAATATAGAACTATTTAAATTCTTATTTTCAGGCCTATTCGTAATTATTATTTTAATCATATTGATTATCATATTGGCATCGATATATTCAAAAAAACAAGTAAAATTAGAATCTGAAATATCCTTATTAACTGTAAGAAATGAAAAAGAAATTTTAAAAACTCAACTTGAAATCCAGGAACATGTATCCAATAAAATATCCCGTGAAATCCATGACAATATTTCACTTGGACTAACACTTTCAAAGCTGCAAATTACCAATTATCTGGAAGTAGATCAATCAAACAAACATCTGCTGACATCTTCGGTAGAACTTATCACAAAATCACTTATAGACCTCAATGATATTTCCAAATCTCTTGATTCCAGTCAACTTTTCTCCCATGGATTGATTGATGTATTAAAGGCAGAAACTGAAGTAATCGGTCGCTCTAAAATTGTAGATGTCGTGTTTGACGTCAGAGGAGAAGTACTCTTTCTCAATTCGGAAAAAGAGCTCCTTATTTTTAGAATTTTCCAAGAGGCATGCAACAACATTCTGAAGCATGCCAAAGCCAGCAACATTACCATTGATCTTACTTATGAAAGCGATTATGTACACTTAAAAATTTCTGATGATGGGATAGGCTTCAATATTGAAGAAACAATGAAAGCCAAGGAAATTAGAAAAATGTCAGGCCTCAAAAACATCCACCAAAGAGCTGAAATCATAGGCGCAGAAACATATATTTACTCCACTCCCAATATTGGCACAACCATTCACATTAAAATTCCTATAAATCAAATTGAACCATGAAAAATGATGTTATAAAAGTAGCCATGGTAGACGATCATGTGCTGTTGCGCAATGCACTTTCTTCTCTCATCAACAATTCCGGCAAATGCAAGGTTATTTTTGAAGCATCCAACGGAAGAGAACTGATTACACAACTCGAGAACAACAACTTTCCCAATGTTGTCATTCTAGATGTAAATATGCCAGAAATGAATGGACATGAAACAGCTTCTTATCTTCAACAACATTTTCCTGAAATTAATGTATTGATGCTAACCATGTATGATTCAGATTTGGCATTGATACGGCTGTTAAAAGCCGGTGTAAAGGGATTCATGAAAAAAGACATTCATCCAAATGAACTGCTGGCGGCCATAGAGTCAGTTCATGAATTTGGCTACTATTATTCAGCTCAAACAAGCAGCAAACTCGCTGGACTGTTTCGGAACAACCAAGACCATCAACAATTGGACAAGGTAATGTTAACAGAGATGGAAATTGACTTTCTCAAATATGCCTGTTCTGAACTTACCTACAAGGAAATAGCGGGCAATTTGAAAATGAATCCAAGAGCAATTGACGGCATGAGGGACAATCTCTTCACAAAACTGGATGTAAAAAGCAGGGTTGGTCTGGCCATGTATGCCATAAAACATGGCGTGGTTACGGTTTAGTCAATCAATTTGTTCCTGGTACCATACATGATTAAACCTGCGATGGTCTTTACCCCTACCTTGGTTTTCATGTTTTGCCTAATCGTTTCAATTGTTCTTGGAGAAAGGAAAACCTCTTTCGAAATTTCTTCAGTTGTTTTATCCTGGGCGATCAATCTAAGTATGCTGATCTCTTTTTCGGTGAACTTGACAGCATTGGGATAAAATTGTCTTGTCGCCTTTTTTTGCTGCAATTTCATCAACACAGCCTTGTTGAGGAGATCATTGAAATAGAAATCATCATTCATGCAAGTAAGGATTGCATTATAGATTTCTTCAGGATCAGTGGTCTTGGTCAGGTAAGCATTGGCACCCATTTCCATCATCTTTGAGATCATCTCCTGATCATCATACATGGTCAAAACAATAATTCGAACTTCCTCATATTCTTTCCTGAGCAATGAAATGGCATTGATACCGTCCATTTCAGGCATCCTGATGTCCATCAGTAATACATCTGGTAATTTGATTTTCATTTTATGAATCAAATCTTTCCCATCTTCAGCCTCCCAGATGATTTTCAGGTAATCTTTTCCAGACAATGCCATTTTAATGCCATCCCTAAAGATCTTATGGTCATCCGCAATGGCTACCTTAATCGTTTCAATTGTTGACATGGTTCACAGGGGTTTACATTCAGTGATGAAATTCTTTCAAAAACTTTGGGATTTTTACGAATGGCACAACTAGTAAAACTACGAACACCGATTTTTTAAAAAACCCAATGAATTGGCAGGAAAATGCTAATCCAGAATTCTTCAAAAACCCAAAGACGTTGGCATTAAATAGGATTGTAATCAGAAGAAAATAACAAACAAGAACTCAGTGACATGAAGTCGAAATACACTGATCAATCGATCTGCATTAAAGCAGGTTTCCTTGTTTTTTTTTCACTCTTTTGGTATTGGAATCTCAAAGTTGCAATAAATTTTATCATTTGAAGCAATCATGTGATAATATCGAATAGATAAAAAAAAGCCAAAATTGCGTTCAGGTAGATTTTCCTCATTTTTTTTGGGAAAAACACGAAAACAAAGACCGTAATTTTACGCATTTCAATACGTAGATTTCCCCTATATTTATGCAGGTAATAAATGCACATAATTTGTATTTATATGTATTTCAACACTTTACACCATTTAAAACAAGCTTTTTTATCGTAAATCTACGCACCCCATTTCACCATGGATAAATTTTCACTCAAATTCAACTTCTGAAATAAAGTAGCTTTTTATCCACAAAAAACATATACCATGTTAAAAAGTAATATCGAAATCCAGGAGCAAAAGTTGGTTGATGAGACAGTTGGTGAACATATTGGATATGACCTGGGGGTTAAAATGGTCAAGGATTACTATGATAAATTTGGCGAAGGTGGTGCTCAGTTTGTTGGCAAGAATATCATTCAAGAAATAATTTCTCAACCCGGATGTATTGGGATCAATATTTATAAAGCCCTCAATGAGGAAGGTTCAAAAACTTATGTTTTGGTTGGTCTTGACAAAGAAAACAATCCAATCTTAAACTATACCGCAGTCAACATCGATGGTCAAATTAAAACTAATGAGGGTATTGTTGCAGACAGAAATTTCGAATTCGGCTGGTTCGATGATGTAATAAAATAGCAAATCACTTCCATTTTAACTACCAAGTGTTTATATTTGGTCTGTATAAACACACACCCTATTATTACGTACTTATTATATCTATCTCTTTTATTGGGGTTTATTCCCATATTAATTTCTATTTTCTTTCCAAAGAAAACTAGAAATCTTAGAATAATTTCACTTTACCTATTTGCAGGTCTATTTACAGATCTATTTTTGAATCCTATTTCAAAAATTTATTTCAACTCACCGTTTTTTGCTTCAAAAATTTTTACGGCTACAGAGTTCGTTTTAGTTTCACTTTTTTTATATCCTTTAATCCAGCTGAAGCTAAAAAAAATAATTTTTTTAGCCTTTTCATTCCTATTTTTTCTTACGTTGTTCACTGAAAACGTTTTAATTAATAATCAAAATTTTGATTCTGTTTCAACAGGAGTCAGTGCTCTTTTAGTTTTGATTTATTCCATAACATATTTATTTTCAAAAGTCAGTTACGAGTCAAATCAAGAAAGCTTTAAAATAGATTCAACGTTTTTGATTATCTCTTCAATTATTATCTATTTTTCAGGCACCTTCTTTATCTATATTCTAACAAAAAATAATTTTATAGATCAAGATTTCAGATCATCATACTCGTTAATTAATGCTCTAGTTCTGACAAGTCGGAATTTAATTTTAGTTTTTGCGTTTTTAAAGAACCTGAAAGCGTCTTTCAATCAAAATACATATACATCACCTTCCACTAAGTATTCGATCTAATGCCCCTCCTACAAGCCATATCATCATCTTCAAACGTTTCAACCGTGCTATTCTTCGGCACATTGGGGATGTTGGTGCTTGCCATAGGATTGGTTGTATTCATTGTTTTTCACCAAAGGAAGGTCATCAAGTACCAGCAGCAACTTCAGCGATTGGAAGAGGAACAACAACAGATTCTCCTCAATGCATCCATTAGATGGCAGGAAGAAGAAAGGCAGCGCATTGCGGCTGATCTGCATGATGATGCAGGCCCGTTGCTGGCTACAGCGCGCCTTTATTTGAATGACAATCTGGTACACCAAGACATTTCAACCCAATTGCAGAGCATCTACAATGCCAAGCAAATCATAGACGATACCATCCAGTTGATCAGGAATATCTCCCACAGCCTGATGCCTCCTACCCTGAAGAACTTCGGTTTGGAGTCAGCAATCAATGACCTCTTCCAAAAGATCAGTGGATCTGGCGCGATCAACGCAAGCTGCCGTTTTCACGACTACCGTGAGCGAATGCTTCCGCAGCGTGAACTGCTTATTTTCCGTGTGGCACAAGAGTTGGTCAACAATATCCTCAAGCACAGCAATTCCAGTTTCATTCACCTTACACAGAATACCAGTGACGGTAAATTCTATATCCGTTTACACCATGATGGCAAAGGAATTACACAGGCAGATTTTGAAAGAATGAACAAAAGTTCTGTAGGCCTGGGCCTGAAAAACATCCAAAGCAGGATGAAAGTACTGGATGGCAGTGTCTTTTTTGAAAAAGATGCCTCCCAAACTTTCTACAAAGTTACCCTTGAAATGCCCCTTTCTGATACTACCTCCTTATAGCTTATCTTTGTAATGGATCTCTGAACAAGCAAACCATTGCACAATGAATATCATAAAGGTTGGAATAGCCGATGATCATAAAATCTTTCGCAAAGGAGTAATACTTTCCTTAAGACAATACACCAACCTTTCATTCATATTTGAGGCAGAGAACGGTGAAGAACTGTTGGCCAAGATGAGTGAAGAGCAACCAGATGTTGTGCTAATGGACCTTCGCATGCCTGGAAAGGATGGTATTGAATCAACAAAGGAGGTCAGCAAACGCTATCCAAACGTGAAAGTCCTTATCCTAACCATGTATGAGGACGAAAGGTTTGTCTCCCACCTTATGGAAAATGGAGCCAATGGATATCTTCTCAAAAATGCAGATCCTTCTGAAATCAAGAAAGCCATCATGGAAGTGATGGTGAAGGGATATTACCTCAACAATTTCGTCAACAGGGTGCTGCTGAGGAAATCAAATATAAGAAACAAGGCCATACCATCCCTCAACAGCGAAATTGTCATGTCTGATAAGGAAAAAGAGGTGGTAAGGCTGCTCTGCATGGAATTTACCGCTGCAGAAATTGCACAAAAAATGGAAATTTCTCCAAGAACGGTTGAATCCATCAAAGACAGGCTGATGGAACGTTTCGGCTTAAAAAATACTGCTGGACTGGTCTTCTTTGCGGTAAAAAACAACATGATTGACTGACGTTTTCCAATGGAATTGTCAAAATTATCCTGTTTCTGAAGCAACCTTTCTTTTTACGTTAACTTTGTAAAAAAAAGATGAGCAGGCACGGAAAAGTTCTTGTGGCAATGAGTGGTGGCATAGATAGCACTGTAGTAGCATTGATGCTGCACGAACAAGGCTATGAGGTGATTGGCATCACCATGAAAACCTGGGACTACGCCAGTTCCGGAGGAAGTAAAAAAGAAACAGGCTGTTGTAACCTCGATTCTTTCAATGATGCCCGTGCTGCGGCAGTACACCATGGTTTCCCCCATTATATCTTAGATATACGCGAAGAATTTGGCGGTTTTGTGGTTGAAAATTTTGTTGATGAATACCTGGCGGGCAGAACACCGAATCCCTGCGTGATGTGCAATACCCACATCAAGTGGCGTGCATTATTGAAAAGGGCCAATGCCATGGATTGTGAGTTCATCGCTACTGGGCACTATGCCAAAGTCAGGGAAGAAAATGGCAGACACCTGATCAGCAAAGGGATTGATGAAACCAAAGACCAGAGCTATGTATTGTGGGGGCTTCAGCAAGATTTGCTGGGAAGAACCATTCTACCGCTTGGAGGATACAGGAAAACAGCCATAAGACAAATGGCACACGATTTTGGCTACCCAGAGCTGGCTAAAAAAAGTGAAAGCTATGAAATCTGCTTTGTCCCAGACAATGATTACCGTGGATTCCTGAAACGCAATGTGGAGGGTTTGGAAGAAAGAATGAAGGGTGGAACCTTTGTTGACAAACAGGGCAAGATTCTTGGTCAGCACAAGGGCTATCCTTTCTATACCATTGGGCAAAGAAAGGGGCTGGATATTGCACTGGGTAAACCTGCATTTGTAACGGCCATTGATCCCAACACCAATACCGTGGTGCTGGGCGATGAGGAAGACCTCATGAAAAAAGACATGTATGTTGCCAAGATGAATTACATCAAGCACGCCGGCATCAATGATGGAATGGAAGCCACCATCAGAATCCGCTACAAAGACATGGGAAGTGCAGGCACCCTGCATAATAAAGATACCGGTATTCGCGTTTCATTCTATGAAAACGCCAAAGGCATTGCACCGGGTCAGTCTGCAGTATTTTATGAAGGTGATGATGTGATTGGCGGCGGTATCATCCAAAGAACTGAGCATTAATGCTGAAAAGCAAAAGCATAATCTTTCTATCCATCATCTTCCTGCTGATTGCATGCAAGAAAGAGTCCGCTGTGTTCAAAACAGAAAAAATCAAGGACTATTATCCGCTTAAAGTGGGGAAATACATCAACTATAGACTGGATTCAACCGTCTACCTCAGCCTCGGTACAAAAAAGGAGGTCCGCTCCTACCTCATCCAGGACAAGATTGATTCAATCATTACTGATAACCTTGGCAGGCCTTCCTACAAAATAAAAAGAACCATCAGAAGCAATACGGATACCACAAAATGGAAAGACCTGATGTCTTATCTGGTAACCTTCGACAGCACGAGGCTTGAGCTCGTGCAAGACAACCAACGCTACCTGAAAATGGTTGAACCCATTTCCAACGGATTCAACTGGAAAGGGAATTCATACATCAATACAGCTGGTATCCCTTCAATGCAGTACCTGGCAGACTGGAAGTATACCTATGAAAATGTTAGACGCCCTTTCACTGTGAATGGAATTTCCTATACAGAAACGGTAACGGTTAACCAAAGAAATGACACATCCGGAATTGCCACAGACAAGAAGTCCTATTTTGAGATCAACTACTCAAAAGAAGTCTATTCAAAAAGCATTGGTCTGATATTCAAGGAGTTTCTTCATGAGGCTTGGCAACCGCCCAATGCCAGTTCTCTTGGCGGATATTATGAAGCGAACAGCTATGGCATAAGGCTAACCATCATTGGTCACAACTTTTAATTCAACATGAAAGCTATTTTTCTAGCCATCTTGCTGCAGGGTATGCTTACCATTGGCCAGGCACAATACACAAGACATATCATTGAATTAACTGATAAAAAAGGCACCGTCCATTCCCTATCAAATCCCCAAACATTTCTTTCTACGGAGACCATTGCCAGAAGAAAACAATTCAATATTGCCATCGACAGCACAGACCTTCCTGTATCAAAAGTTTACCTCGATAGCATTGCCAGGGCAGGAAAAGTAGAGATCCTCAACAGTTCAAAATGGCTGAACCAGGTACTCATCAAAACCACTGACCAAGCTGCATTGAACAAGATATCCCAATTCTCCTTCGTCAAAAGAAGAGCCCCAATTGCAAACCGACCCAGTGCAATCAATGAAGAGAAGTTCATTGAAACAATCACAGAAACCAATGTTACACAAACGGTTGCTTCAACAAAAACCACCACACTCAAATACGGCAACAGCAGCAAGCAGGTCAACATCCATGAAGGTGAATTCCTTCACAACAAAGGGTTTCAGGGGAAAGGAATAAAGATTGCTGTACTCGATGCAGGCTTTTTCAAATACCAGAACATTGCAGCATTCGATAGCCTCAAAGTCAATGGACAGCTGAAAATGACTTGGGATTTTGTAGACAACAATGCTTCTGTGAATGAAGACGATGCACATGGAATGCAATGTCTTTCCATCCTTGCGGCCAATCTTCCTGGTGCGTTTGTGGGAACTGCTCCAGCATCATCATACTATCTTTTCCGAACAGAAGATGTAGCGTCAGAATTTCCAGTTGAAGAACAAAATTGGCTGGCCGCTGCAGAGAGGGCCGACAGCATTGGCGTTCAGCTGATCAGCTCATCCCTGGGATACAATACATTTGACGATGCCAGCTTCAATTATACATATGCAGACATGAACGGTAAAAAAACAATGGTCACCAGAGGAGCTGCCATGGCAAGCAACAAAGGGATGATTGTCATGAACAGTGCTGGTAACTCAGGAAGCAGTGCCTGGAAATACCTTATTGCTCCTGCAGATGGTGTTGATGTTTTGGCCGTTGGAGCAGTGAACAGCCTCAAACAAATTGCACCATTTTCAAGCTTTGGTCCTTCATCAGACAACAGGGTCAAGCCCGATATCGCTTCTGTGGGCTGGAATACCTTTCTGATCAGCACCAATGGAACTGTAGCACAAGCAAATGGAACTTCTTTCTCCAACCCCAATATTGCCGGGCTGGTTGCTTGCTTGTGGCAGGCATTCCCTGAGTTTTCCAACAAGGAAATCATTGCCGCAGTAAGAAAAAGTGGAGACCGCTACAGCAACCCGGATGTTCGCACAGGATATGGCATTCCCAACATGCGTTTGGCTTTTGAGATGCTTGAAAAGGAAAGGAATATCAAAAAAGCAAAAGACATCCTCAAGTCAGATCGGCTCAAGATTTATCCTAACCCCATGACAGAGCAATTTACCATTGTTTATAATGGTAAGTCCAATGGCAAATTATTGGTTCAATTGCTTTCTATCGAAGGGAAATTGATCAGAAATCTATCTTACGATGTACTGGAAAATGAATACTATTTTTTCAATGTAAATGGGCTGGGCTCACAAGCATCAGGTCAATATATTTTGTCTTACCATGACGGCGTTGGTGCAGGAACAATAAGGATCATGAAGTAAACAACGCTGCAAACAAATGATCTCCGCCTTCATTGATGCCGGATATCATCTCCTTTCTTACCAGGGCAAGACCAAGCGACTGCTGTATATAATCAACCACTTCATCATTCTCTTCCTTAAAAACGGAACAGGTGATATAGAGAAGATGCCCACCAGGCTTCAACTGTGCTGGCAGCCTTGATACAATACTTTTTTGCATGAACTGGTATTCGCTGATCATGGTTTCATCAAAGGAACGCAACAACTCCGGAGTTCTACCCCATGTTCCTGAGCCACTGCATGGAACATCGGCAACAATGAGGTCAACACCACCATCAGGTAGATTAGACTTGGCTACCTGTGTTGACATGGGATGCTGCAGGTCTGTGCAAAAAAGCTTTTGGGCCACAATGCCGGCAAGCTTGAATCGGCGCTCCAATTCCTCAAGAATTTCTTCCCGTATATCTGAAACATAGAGCCCTACTTTCCTGTAGCGGTCTGCCAGCATGATGGATTTTCCGCCACTGCCTGCACAGGCATCCCAAATGGTGGTTGGATGAGCAGGCAAATCAGCAAGCAGGTTGATTGTTTTTTGGGAACTGATGTCTTGCACAACTGCATCAACATCAAGATCAATCACTTTCTCCACATCAACGTTCGCATCAATCCTTATGGCAATATCCCCGACCAGTTTTGCAGGGATTGATTGTGTTTTCAATGCAGCGAGCACCTTGTCCCGCTTGAGTGGTCTGACGCGGAGAAAAAAAGATGGCTTCTTAAAATGATGCAAAGCAAAATCATGCTGGTCAATCGCTGTTGAGATCGAGGAATGACAAGGAAAAAGTGTGGCTAACTGAAAACCACTGAATTGTTGTTTGATGACATCAATTTTGTCATCGATGGATGCTCCAATCTTATCCGCCAAGGCGGGATTGGCGAATGCCAGGTATCCTCCATCAACGTCATGGGTAAGAAAATAACCCATCACCATTTGCTCAACGACGCTATACGTTTTGGCAGCATTGCCTATCCGGAAAAAACCAAAGCACAGGTCGGCAATGATTTTTCTGTCGCGGGAACCATATTTCTTGTGTTGCTTGAAAAATTTTTTCAGGTACACAGGAAAAGACTCCTTGAATGAAAAGGAATTGAGAATCGATGAGGCAGTACTTTGGTATGAATGGAAATATGCACTCATCGTAATGTTTTAAATTGTTCAGGATCTGATCATAGCTCCAAGAGGGTCTTGACTGGATCCTTTCCAAACAGCAACAACTCAGGATTCTCCAGCAATTCCTTCACCTTTACAAGGAAGCCTACGCTCTCCTTTCCATCGATGATGCGGTGATCATAACTCAATGCCAGGTACATCATTGGTCTTGCAACAATCTGACCCTTGATAACCACTGCACGTTCCTCGATTTTATGCATTCCCAGGATGGCAGACTGTGGTATATTGATGATGGGAGTACTGAGCAAAGACCCAAACACACCACCATTGGTGATGGTGAAAGTACCGCCCTGCATTTCTTCTAGCGTGAGCTTGTTGTCTCTTGCCTTGGTGGCCAGTTCCACTACCTTCTTTTCAATATCTGCCATAGACAATGACTCGGCATTTCTAATGACTGGAACAACCAATCCTTTTGGTGCAGATACTGCAATCGATATATCGCAATAGTCATGGTAAATAAGCTCTTCATTGCTGATATAGGCATTTACGGCAGGAAACTCCTGCAAAGCATAGGCACAAGCCTTGGTGAAAAAGCTCATGAATCCGAGATTGACACCATGCTTTTCCTTGAATTTGTCTTTGTATTTGGCCCTCACTTCCATTACAAAGCTCATGTCAACTTCATTGAAGGTGGTGAGCATGGCCGTAGTATTTTTCGCTTCAACCAAACGGCGTGAAATGGTCTTGCGCAATTGTGTCATTTTCTCTTTGCGCTCACCCCTGGTGAACATTTCAGCTCCTGGCTTTCTGCCAGGATTAGAAATCGCTTCCAGTACATCCTGCTTGAGGATTTTTCCTCCAGTACCGGTAGCTGCAATGCCTTTGGCATCAACCTTCTTGTCTGCAATGATGGCAGCAGCAACAGGGCTGGCCTTGAGGTCTGATTTGGAAGCAGGTGCGGCTTCAGGTGTTGCAGCCTTGGCAGTTTTTTCTTCTTTGGCTTCTACTGGAAGATCTGCAGGCCTTTCAGCTTTTTCATCAATCGAACAAACAATATCGCCAATCGCAAGCGTATCGCCTTCCTGTACCTTGATTGTCAAGATGCCGGCCTGCTCTGCGTTGATTTCAAAGGTGGCCTTCTCGCTTTCGATTTCCGCAAGCACTTCATCCCGCTCAACCCATTGTCCATCTTTTTTCAGCCATTTGGCAAGGCTTACTTCACTGATCGACTCTCCTACTGTTGGCACTTTAATTTCTATCATAACAATCTTTTGAAAATTTTGGTCATCCTAATTTAAAATGAAAAGGCCTCTTTGATGATTTCCTCCTGCTCCACAGCATGCACCTTGTTGAAACCGGTAGCGGTTGCCGCACTGGCTGTTCTTGCAATGATGTTGAAAGCAATCGCATCCAAATTCATGCGCAAGAAGGAGGCTGCACCCATGTTCATTGGTTCTTCCTGAACCCATGTCCATGCTGCATTGCCATATTTTTTCTTGGCTGCTTCAAGTTGTTTGACTGGCAATGGATAGACCTGTTCAAGGCGAACAATTGCAACATTTCCAATTGCATTCTTTACCCTGTAATCATGCAGGTCGAAATATATTTTACCGGTGCAGAACAAGACTTGTTTTACATCTGCTGGAGCAACGGTATCATCAATCAATTCCTGGAAGTCGCCGCTGGTAAATTCAGCAACGGTTGAATAGGTGCCAGGATGCCTGAGGTTGGCCTTGGGTGAGAAGTTGATCATTGGTTTCCTGAACTGCCATGTCAATTGGCGCCTGAGTGCATGAAACAAGTTGGCGGCAGTGGTGATATTGGTGATCACCATGTTCAATTCTGCACACATCTGCAGGTATCTTTCCATGCGGGCACTGCTGTGTTCTGGGCCCTGGCCTTCATATCCATGCGGCAGCAGCATGACCAGTCCGTTCATCCTGTTCCATTTCTGCTCAGCGGCAGAGATGAACTGGTCAATCATGGTTTGTGCACCATTTGAAAAGTCTCCAAACTGTGCTTCCCAAAGTACCAGCACATCTGGATTGGCCAATGCATATCCATATTCAAATCCAAGCACACCATACTCACTCAACAGTGAATTGTAAATCCTGAATTTTCCTTTTGCACCTGGAATATTTGCAAGCCTGTTGTACTGTTCGTCTGTATTCTCATCCAGCAAAACTGCATGCCTGTGACTAAAAGTTCCCCGCTTTACATCCTGTCCGCTCATCCTCACTTCTTTTCCGTCTGCCAACAAACTAGCATAGGCCAACAACTCTCCTGTTGCCCAATCCACCTTGTTTTCTTTTTGCAGCAAGCCATGTTTGTCTTGCAAAAGCTTTTCAATTTTTTTCAATGGCTTGAATCCTTCGGGGATCAACATGATCGCGTCAAAAAGTGCTTTGAACTGCGTTTCATCAATTGCTGTTGAGGGCGATGCATCAAAGTCTGCAGCAACAGCCTTTCTCAATGTTTTCCACACCAGCTCAGGGGCCTGATAATGGTATGGAAGAGGATGTTGCTTCACTTCGTCCAAGCGCTCCTGCAAATCACTCCAGAACTTTTTCTCCAGGTCATTGGCCATTGACTTGATTTCCGGGTTTTCATGCTTCTGCAAATGAGCAACATAATTTTCCCTCGGATTGGGGTGCTTCTCAATAATAGAATACAGATGTGGCTGGGTGAACTTGGGATCATCGCCCTCATTGTGGCCATGCTTTCTGTAACAGACCATATCAATGAAAACATCGCTGTTGAATTGCTGTCTGTAGCGCGTGGCAATTTCCATGCACTTGACAACAGCTTCAGGGTCATCCCCATTAACGTGCATCACAGGTGCCTGCACCATGGCTGCCAGTGAGGTACAATAGTCGGCAGTTCTTGCATCTTCAAAATCAGTGGTGAAACCAATCTGGTTGTTGATTACAAAATGAATGGTACCACCTGTGGAGTAGCCATCCAACCCAGACATCTGCAGGATCTCATATACAATGCCCTGCCCGGCGATGGAGGCATCACCATGGATCAATACCGGCAGGATTGAATCATATTTGCTTGCATACATGGCATCGGCCTTGGCCCTTGAAAAGCCCAGTACAACGGGATCTACCGCCTCAAGGTGAGAAGGGTTGGGCATGAGTTTCAGAGAAATTGACTTTCCTGAAGGGGTAACCACATCACTACCATATCCAAGATGGTATTTGACATCACCGCTCCCCATGGTTTGATCAGGCTTTGACTTGCCTTCAAATTCGCTGAAGATATGCTCATAGGTCTTGCCCATGATATTCGCCAAAACATTGAGCCTTCCGCGGTGTGCCATACCTATCACCACTTCCTGAACCCCTTGCTCACTGGCAATGTTGATCATGGCATCCAATGCCGCAATGGTTGTTTCTCCGCCTTCGAGAGAAAAACGCTTTTGTCCAATGTATTTAGTATGAAGAAATTTCTCAAAAATAACACCCTGGTTCAGCTTCTCCAGGATCCTTGTTTTCTTGTCCAATGAAAGCGAACGGGGAAACTTGTTCTCCATTTCATCGGTAAGAAAGTTGATTTTTTCCTGGCTGCTGATGTATTTGAACTCTATGCCAACATGGTTTGCATAGCATTTTATCAAATGGGATTGTATCTCTCTCAGTGTTACTGTACCCAGTCCAATCAGGTTTCCTGCGTAAAAACCAGCGTCCAGGTCAGCTTCAGACAGTCCGAAAAATCCAAGATCAAGGTTTGCCCCCCTGTCTTTTCTCTCACGAATAGGGTTGGTCTTGGAGATGAGATGACCTTTGTTCCTATATCCCAAGATCAGGCGGTATACGCCCAATTCTTTTCTCCAATCAATGTCTCCACCTGCTGCAACTGCTGCAGTGGAAGGTTTTCCTTGCAGCTGGGTCACGGCAAAATCAAACCCTTCAAAGAATTTGCGGAGGTCAGGATCAATGCTATCAGGGGAGCGGGAAAAGTCTTGATACAGCTGCTCTATATAGGACGGATGCGATGAGGTTATGTAAGAAAAATCCTTCATGGGAAGTTGCTAATAGGTTGAATGACAAAACTGTGTGCAAATATCGTTCATTTGAACTGAAAAAATAACAGGAATCTTCAACTATAAATCAATCATTTTCTTTTAAAAAAGGCTTAATTTTGGAAGATATCGGGAATTGTATTACATTTGCATCCCGTTTAAAAGAAAAAATAAAGATGGCAAATCATAAGGCAACCAAGAAGGATGTACGTCAGGTAGCTAAGCGCAGAGAAAAAAACCGTTATCAGGGTAAAACCACCCGTAACATGATGCGTGATCTTCGCGCAACTACTGATGCAGCTGCAGCAACAGAAACACTTCCAAGTGTATTGAGCAAAATCGATAAACTTGCAAAGAAGGGTGTAATCCACAAGAACAAGGCAGCTAACCTGAAAAGCAAGCTGACCAAAGCTGTGGCCAGCAAGGCAGCCTAATCAGCTTCCGCAAATATTTTTGAAAAGAACATCCCACCCGGATGTTCTTTTTTCATTTACCCCACCCTCCAGTTCCCCTAAATCTTTACCTTCGCATTCATCTATGACTGAAAAAATTCTCATCCTCGATTTTGGCTCCCAGTACACCCAATTGATCGCCCGTGCTGTCAGGGAAGCCAATGTATATTGTGAAATTATACCCTACCACAAGAACATTGAATACGGACCGGATCTGAAGGGGGTCATCCTTTCTGGATCCCCTTTTTCTGTGAATGACCCCAATGCACCAGCAGTGGATATCAAGGCCATCGCGGCAGAGCGCAACGTACTGGGCATTTGTTATGGGGCACAGCTCACTGCAAAATCTTTCGGAGGCCGTGTTGAGCGGTCTGAAAAAAGAGAATACGGCAGGGCTATCCTGCAAACCAATATTGAAAATGTATTGCTGGCTTCGGTTCCTGAAACCTCACAGGTCTGGATGAGCCATGGCGATTCCATTTTGGAACTCCCCCACAATGCAGCCTTATTGGCAACAACAAACTCTATCCCTGTTGCAGCTTTCAAGGTTGACGAGCCTGGCTGTAATGAAATATTTGGCCTTCAGTTCCACCCGGAGGTTTATCACTCAGAATATGGTAAAAAAATCATCCAGAATTTCCTCTACACTGTTTGCGGTTGCAGTGGAGACTGGACACCTGCACATTTCATCACAGACACTGTAGAGGCATTAAAAAAACAAATCGGCGACAAAAAAGTGGTCATGGCCCTCAGTGGTGGTGTAGACTCTACTGTTGCTGCAACCCTTATCCACAGAGCGATTGGCAAAAATCTGTTTGGAATTTTTGTAGACAATGGCGTGTTGAGGAAAGATGAATTTGAGGCGGTACTCAAAACATATGAAGTCCTGGACCTCAATGTAAAAGGAGTTGATGCAAAGCGTGAATTTTATGGTGCCCTGAACGGACTGAGCAATCCGGAAGAAAAAAGAAAAGCCATCGGCAGAACCTTTATTGAAATTTTTGACCAGGAAGCCCAATCATTGACAGACATTTCTTTCCTGGGGCAAGGCACCATCTACCCAGATGTCATTGAAAGTGTATCTGTACACGGGCCTTCTGTTACGATCAAGTCTCACCACAATGTTGGGGGGCTGCCCGAAACCATGAAACTCAGTCTGGTAGAGCCTTTGCGCTATCTTTTTAAAGATGAGGTCAGAAAAGTGGGATTAGAACTGGGCATACCACACGATCTCCTGTTCAGGCATCCTTTTCCAGGTCCTGGACTGGCCATCCGTATCCTTGGTGAAATCACTGAAGAAAAAGTAAGGCTGTTGCAAGAAGCTGACAATATCTATATAGAATCCCTGAAGAAACACGATCTCTACAACAAGGTTTGGCAGGCAGGTGCCATCCTGCTTCCTGTCAAATCTGTCGGAGTTATGGGCGATGAAAGAACCTATGAGTTTACTGTAGCCCTCAGGGCGGTAACTTCGGTTGATGGCATGACGGCAGACTGGGCCCACCTTCCCTATGAATTCCTTGGAGAAGTATCCAATGAAATCATCAACAGGGTCAGGGGCATCAATCGGGTTGTTTACGATATTTCCAGCAAGCCGCCAGCGACCATCGAATGGGAATAATGCTGTAATTTAGCCCCATGAAAAAGATCTTCCTGCTGTTGTCTGCCCTATTGGGCATGGCTTTGGCCAATGGCCAGGGAAAGAAAAACACAAGGGTTGGTCTTTTTACGTCGCTATACCTAGACAGTGCCTTTGATGCATCAGGACAATACAAACTCCAAAACAGTTTTCCACGCAATGCCATCAGTGGCTTGGAATTCTATGAAGGTGCAGTGATGGCGATTGACTCCATCAACCAATCTGGCCCAAAGGTCAGCATGGAAGTGTTTGACATCCAGAGCAAGACCGGCTCCATTGCTTATCTACTCAACAACAAAACATTCGATTCACTGGATATCATCATTGCTCAAGCAAGCGGGAGCGATTACCTGGAACTGGCCCAGATCGCCAAAGATAAAAATATACCCATGGTCAGTGCCACCTATCCCAATGATGGCGGCATCAGGGAAAGCCCCATGGTATTCATTGCCAATCCAAAAATCAACTCACATGTCCAGATCATCCACAACCAGCTGTTCAAAAAATGGCCAGATGCCAATGTCATCTGGTTCAAAAGAAGCGGTGCTGCAGATGATAAAATCGAAAGCCAGTTCAGGGAACTCAACGCAGCTTCGGCATATAGAAACAAATTCAAAACAGCAGTGCTGAATCCAGCATTCAAGATGGAGGACCTGGTTCCATTTCTGGATACCACAAAAACAAATGTGCTGATTGCGGGAAGCCTGGATGATAAATTTGCAATCGAGTTTGCCAGGGCCATATCTACCTACCCCAAAAAAGGCATTATTCAGGTGATTGGCATGCCGGGTTGGGATGGCATGAAAGAAATTCAGGGGAAAAACTATGCTGGAATACCCATTTATTTTACTACTTCATTCAATATTCCTTCCGGCCATGTATGGGCGGGGAAGGTTGACGAAAAAATAAAGTCAATTACGGGCGTAAAACCTTCAATATCATTGATCAAGGGATTTGAATTGACGTATTACTTTGCCAATATTTTGTCTGCATACGGCCAAATAAAATCTGAAGGACTGGAAGCAAAACCCTTCAAAGTACTGAACGATTTCGACTTCAGACCGGTCAAATGGTCAACCATGTCTTCTACTCCTGATTATTACGAGAACAAGCGCATTTACTTTATTAGACGCCTCAATGGTGTCAATACAGTGCAATAGGTTAGTCTACCCAATCTGCTACAAAAATATTGGTATCCCTGGTTCCTCCATTGTTTCTGTTTGAGCAGAAAACAACTTTCTTGCCATCCGTGCTGAACATGGGGAATGCATCAAATCCCTTGTCTCGGCTGATTTTTTTCAGATCTGATCCATCTTCATTCATGGTATACAGGTTGAAAGGAAATCCTCTTTTGTATTCGTGGTTGGAGGCAAAAATGATGGTTTTGCTGTCTGGCATGTAGGCTGGTGCCCAATTGGCCTGGCCCAAATGGCTTACCTGCTTGGGGTTGGATCCATCTGCATTGGCAATCCATACCTCCATCTTGGTGGGCGCTACAAGGTTCTCACT
This sequence comes from Chitinophagaceae bacterium, assembly GCA_044373365.1. GTDB lineage: Bacteria > Bacteroidota > Bacteroidia > Chitinophagales > Chitinophagaceae > Pollutibacter. The sequence goes on along the minus strand of JBIPNK010000057.1, from coordinate 261 downwards.
GAGCAATTCCTTGTACTCTTTCACTTCTTCTGCACTGGTGGGCCTTGAAGCACGCCAGATGATTTTGGTACCATCAGGGCTGTACCAGGCACCGCCATCATATCCCAGCTGATTGGTGATTCTTTTGACTGAACCAGATTTCAAATCCATGGTGTAAAGATCAATATCACCATCCCTGGTAGATGTAAAGAGCATGGTTTTGCCATCAGGAGAAATGGTCGCTTCAGCATCGTATCCGGGGTTATTGGTCAATTGTTTTGT
>JBIPNK010000080.1:0-11712 GCA_044373365.1 Chitinophagaceae bacterium | reverse complement strand
CCATATGTACTTGTTGCCGTACTTGCTGCGGTCAGGGACAGGTGGGCAATTGCCATCTGCCAGGTGTGTTGAAGCAAAAACGATATGCTTATTGTCCTTCAAAAATGCACCACACGTAGTCCTTCCCTTGCCAGGGCTTACCAGCTTGGGTTCAAACTTTTCACCCGCCTTTGTTGGCACCTTGCCAATATAAATCTGATCACAGGGAATATTTTCTTTGGGGTTGGTTTTTTGAAAAACCAGCCATTTGCCATCAAAGCTGAAATAAGCCTCGGCATTGTCTCCCCCAAATGTGAGCTGTTGGATGTTCTTGAAATGAGACTCATCCGCATATTGAAGGCTGTCCTGGGCAAACAAACTGCTGACTCCTGTGAACATAAGAACGATGAGACACTGAAAATAGCTTGTTTTGATAATTGCCATGGATGTAGTGGTTTGTATTGGATACGAATTTAACGCCTCAGCCTTGTTGTTTTATCATTAAACTGTAATAAAACGGCACGATTTCATAATTTTGGGGATGCGCTTTCTGTTTCATTTTTTGGGACTTGGTCTTCTCTCCTTTTTTTACGCGTCTTGCGACGGTAAAAAAAGCAATGTACCCACATCAAACAGTATGGCTGCTGATTCCAGTTTACTGCTGTTGGAGAAGTATCCAGATTCAGTGGAGCTCATCAACTTAGTGGCCAATAGTAAACTACAAACGGGCGATACGGGCAAATCCATCCAACTGCTGAGCCAATCCCTCGGACTAAAATTGGAACAACCGGAAGTGGAGAACCAGCTCGGATTCCTATTGGCTGCCATCAAAAGCGAACAAGCACTCTTGATTGCCACAAGGATGACCCACAGTGAAAAGGCCCTGGATGCTGCAAAAGGCCACTACATCAAGGGGCTGTTTTATGCCAATACTGGCAATGACATAGAGGCCATCAAATCATTTGATTCCTCCATCATCAGCAACTTTACATTCACCGATGCTTATATAGAAAAGGCAATTTCTCTGTATCATTCAAGAGAAATCAACAAGGCCATTGATGCATTGTCCAAAGCCATGGACCTTGACAGCAAAAATCCTGATGTATACTACTGGCTGGGGCTTTGTCTTGAAGAAAAAAAAGAAAACGAAAAAGCAGCCGCCTATTTCGAAGAGACCCTGAGGCTTGCCCCAGACCATGAAGGCGCCATCTCATCACTCAACAACTTAAAAAAATAATACCATGCCTATTGTAGCCCCTTCATTTCTTGCTGCTGACTTTCTTCATTTGGATAAGGCATGCGAAATGGTAAACCAATCTGTAGCTGAGTGGCTTCACCTTGATGTGATGGATGGCCGTTTTGTTCCCAATATCAGCTTTGGCATTCCGGTGATTTCTGCCATCAGAAAGGCCACCACCAAGGTTTGCGATGTTCACCTCATGATTGAAGAACCCGAAAAATATGCAGAGGCCTTCAAAGCGGCAGGTGCCGATGTACTGACGGTTCATGCAGAGGCATGCAGACACCTGCACCGTAACCTGCAACAAATCAAAGACCTGGGAATGAAAGCTGGCATAGCCCTGAATCCCCATACACCTATTTCGGCTATTGATGAGGTTTTGGCTGATGCTGATCTTATATGCATCATGACTGTCAACCCCGGATTTGGAGGGCAAAAATTCATTCATTCCATGCTCAAAAAAGTTGAAAGCCTGAAAGAGTCCATCATCAAAAAAGGGGCCAATACCCTCATTGAAATTGATGGTGGGGTAACGCTTGACAATGCTGCTGCATTGGTAAGGGCTGGGGCTGATGTATTGGTTGCAGGAAACACCGTATTCGCTGCAAACGACCCCATGGCTACCATCTCAGCCTTGAAGGCCATAAGCTAGCCGGGTTTCAATGCCTCAATGATCAATATTCGTTAAATTTTAGCGAATGGTTTGTTTTCCCACAGTTGTTGATAAGTAAGTTGAGGGATATTCATCAGCAAAGAATTAAATTTGAATTGAACGAAAACTCATCAACTAAAAACCTAAAATCCGCCACTTTGACTGAAACGATCATCAACCTCGACTCCATCAATCCTATTGAATTCTTTGGAGTCAACAATGGGAAACTGGACCTGCTGAAAAAACGATTTCCCCTGTTAAAAATCCTAAGCCGGGGCACACAAATCAAACTAAGCGGGGCACAGGAGCAGATTGAAAAGGCCAAGGAAAAAATTGAAACCCTTGTCCAATACCTCGAAAGAAATGGCAATGTAAGCCACAATTATTTTGAACAAATCCTTGGTGGAGACGATGCGGAGGTGGTAGACAATTTTGTTGAAAAGAATCCACACGATGTGCTGGTCTTTGGTCCGAACGGAAAATCAGTTCGTGCAAGAACACTGAACCAGAAAAAGATGGTCAGCCTGGCAGAAAAGAATGATGTAATTTTTGCCATCGGCCCTGCAGGAACGGGAAAAACGTATACTGCAGTAGCATTGGCTGTAAGGGCACTTAAAAATAAGATGGTCAAAAAAATCATCCTCACCAGGCCTGCAGTTGAAGCAGGAGAAAGCCTTGGCTTTCTCCCAGGAGACCTAAAGGAAAAAATTGACCCCTACCTGAGGCCTTTGTATGATGCCCTGGATGATATGATTCCTGCAGACAAACTGGGCTATTACATGAGCACCAGGGTCATTGAAATCGCGCCACTGGCCTACATGAGGGGAAGAACACTGGACCATGCCTTCATCATCCTGGATGAGGCACAGAACACCACGGACCTTCAAATCAAAATGTTCCTTACGAGGATTGGCGCAAATGCAAAGGCCATCATTACAGGAGACCTTTCTCAAGTAGATTTGCCAAAGAACCAAAGAAGTGGATTGATCAAGGCCTCAAGAATTCTTAAAAATATTGATGGCATTGCCCATATTGAACTGGACGAAGAAGATGTCGTCAGGCACAGGCTGGTCAAAGCCATCATCAAGGCATATGACAAAGAAAATGAACAACATGATGCAGGGTAAAGTATTGTACAGATGGTTTTTTTGCCTGCTCATCACAGGATTGGTATTCTCCTGCAATGAACCGGAGGGTTTTAAAACACCCGAGGACCCTTTGGACGCAGGCAGGGAATTTGTGCGTGCAGTACTAGATGGCAACTACGAAAAAGCCAGCCTTTACCTGCTCAATGACCAAGAGGACATTGAGCTGTTCGGAAGGTACCAGGCCTACATGAAAAAGCAGCCCCAAAAGGAAAAACTCCAATTGAAATCGGCCTCCATCATCATCAACAAGGTTGAAAACCAAAATGACAGTGTCAGCATCATCAGTTTCTCTAATTCATATTCCATGAAACCCATGGACCTAAAGGTTGTCAGGAGTGAAAAAACCTGGAAAGTTGATTTCAAGTATACATTTTCCGGAAATCTTCCGCTTGAATGATTGACCTGAAAAACATATTGCTCGTATTGGTTGGAAGTGCAGCCGGTGGATCAGCACGCTATATCACCGGTTTGATGATCCAGTCAAAAAACAGTACCCAGTTTCCAATGGGAACTTTTATCATCAACCTGATTGGATGCTTTATCATCGGCATGGTCTATGCTATTGCTGCCCGCAATGCCAGCACTGGATCCGACATCAAGCTATTGCTCGCAACAGGTTTTTGTGGCGGATTCACTACCTTTTCAGCCTTTGCATTTGAAAACCTTGAACTGTTCAAATCCGGCCTGCACATGACGGCACTCATTTACATCATCCTATCTGTAGTCCTTGGCATGCTTGCGGTTGTCCTCGGCGCATACCTGATCAAATAAAATGGAATCCAAAAAATCGACAATGGAAACAATCATATACCTGATCCTGATTGGATTGGCTGCTGGATTCTTGGGTGGGATGGTTGGCATAGGCGGCGGTGTCATCATTGTTCCGGCACTGGTGCTGCTCCTCGGGCTCAGCCAACACCAGTCACAGGGCATTTCCCTGGCCATGTTGTTATTTCCAGTGGGCATACTTGGTGTAATAAACTATTACAAAAAAGGTCATGTTGATTTTAAATATGCCGGACTGCTGGCTGTTGGTTTTTTGGTCGGCAGCTATCTTGGCAGTAAATTTTCACTCAGCCTGCCACAAGACACCGTGAAAAAAGTTTTTGCCGTGGTGATGATCCTGCTTGCGCTCAAACTTCTTTTCTCTGGGAAAAAATAATATGAAATCCCTTCATTTTTGCATCTCCATACCAAGGCAACTTTGAAGATTTGAAACATTCCAATAATACATATACTGATACTGAGCTGTTGCAGCGTTTCAGGAAAACAGCAGACAGCCAATGGCTGGGATGGTTATTTGAACGTTACAGCCTCCTTGTATTTGGTGTTTGCATGAAATACCTGCGCAATGCAACAGATGCGCAGGATGCCACCCAGCATGTATTTGAGAAGGCATTGGGAGAAGTAGGCAAATACGATATTCCATTTTTCAAAAGCTGGATCTACAGCGTGGCCAAGAATCATTGTCTGATGCAGCTGAGGAGCAGGTCTTCAAAACCCGGCACTACAGATGAACTACCTGAAGAAACCAGGGCCGACCTGCAGACAGACCAGGAGCTGAAGATGAAAGAACTGCTGATGGAAGAACAATCCTCGCACCTCAAAGCAGCATTGAATGAGCTCAGCCAAGAACAAAAGAGCTGCGTTCAAATGTTCTACTTGGAGAAATTATCTTACCACGACATTGAAACCAAGACTGGCTTTTCTTTTTCACAGGTAAAAAGCCATATCCAAAATGGAAAAAGAAACCTGAGAATCATTCTCGAAAAAAAAATCAGGGAACATGTCAACTAAAAAACATCATATCCCGACAAACAAGTCAGTTCCAGACAATTCAGTTGTTTTGGAATACCTCAACAATGACTTGGGCGATGACGCAAAAAGACAACTGGAGGAAATGCTGACAGAGGATGAACTGCTGGGTGATGCAATGGAGGGGCTGAAACAGCTGAAAGATGGCCATGAGGCTAATATCATCAGCAACCAGCTCAACAGGATGATCAATGAAAAAATCAGAAAAAGAAGGAAGGTTCGAATGAAATCTATTGCATTTCCACTGTGGATTATCTTACTCATCACTACCCTGCTCCTGCTCATGCTGGCAGGATATGTGATCATCAGCAAACTTCCCTAATGACAGATCTTACTGGTACTGAATGTACATGGGAGCAGGCTTCAATGCCAGCAGCTCTTTCGGCGTCAACATCCTGTGTGGAGGCTCTTTCAGGTCATTCTTGTAAAACAATTTAAACCCTGTAAACTGCAAAGGCTCTGCAAACACAAATTGCTTGTATGTATTGATCTTTCTTGCAGGAGCACCCCATCCATCCATATCAACCACCAGTTGAACCTCAGGTAAAATGCGAATAGCCTTGTAGTCTTTGACCATTCCCTGGGTAAATCGGTGAATAACAAGCACCTTGGGAGGAAGATCATGCTTCAATACAAGATCAGCGAGGTATTGGCTGGCAAAATTGATATCAGCAGCATCAAAACTTCCTATAACCGAACCCGGTTTTTGACCGCCCTTCATTGAAAACTCAGGATCGATGCCAAGGTGTACCCGTGGATGTTTCAAATATTTTTCCAACACGGGGATTTCTTCCCTCAGGTTGCTGAGTCCCACCTGAATATCCAAAAAAACAATCGCATTGATTTCTTCTGCCATGGCCATCACCTTGTCAATCTGGGCATTGGGCATCCGAAGCCTGTACTTTCCTGAAACCCCTGGATCATTTTGGGCAGTGGCCACAATATAATGGAGGGCAGGCACCACGGGTGTAGAGGGATCAGCCTTTTCCCAAGCAGCCACCTCTCCTTTTAATTTCGCAAACATTTGAGGCTTGGGAAGCTCTCCAAGAATACCCATACGGGTGGAGTATAAATTGCCATAATAGGCAATGATGCGGCTCATCGGAAGAATGGCACCAGGCTTTGGATAATGATCCTTGAATTTCCATTTTACTGAACTATCGCCATTGGCCATGGCAATCATTTTCTTTTTATATGCTATAGAATCCAGTACAGGCTTAGGATCCGGAGTCACCCCCTTCTTCTCGATCTTTTTAACAGTAGCCTGGGCAGATGGGTCTGACTGGGCATTCCCGCAACCGGAAATCAGGATGAAAAGGCTGAAGCTGAACAATAGTTGGAATATGCGAGATGCTTTCATTGGACTTTATTGTGGGATAAAATTAGCAAAGAATATGCAACAGGTTCTTAATAATTGTCATGGATGCGAATTAGCTTACCTTTGCATGAACAATAAATCAGCGCATATTGGACTTTTCTTCTTTTAATTTTCACGAATCCCTTGCAGAGAGCATTGAATCCAGCGGCTACAAAAAAGCCACCCTCATACAGGAAAAAGCCATCCCGGTTATCATGGATGGTAAAGACATCATCGCCTCTGCACAAACAGGCACTGGAAAAACAGCGGCATTTCTCTTGCCCATTTTGCACAAGCTCATGTCTGAAGAGCATACCGACAGTGAGGTGCATGCACTCATCATGGTTCCCACCAGGGAATTGGCCATTCAGATCAGCAGCCACCTTGACGGATTGACATATTTTTCTTCCATCAGTTCCATTGCCATCTATGGTGGCGGAGATGGAGGAAGTTTTGTTAGGGAAAAACAGGCCCTTTCAACCGGGGTTGACATTGTGGTGGCCACACCTGGAAAACTGATATCCCACCTCAACATGGGATATGTGAAAATGAAGGAACTCAAGTACCTGATCCTTGATGAAGCCGATCGCATGCTCGACATGGGATTTCATGATGACATCATGAAAATCATCTCATTTCTACCTGCCCAAAGACAGACCCTCATGTTTTCTGCCACCATGCCACCAAGGATCTTGCAGTTGGCAAAATCCATCCTGCATGAGCCGGTGGAGGTCAGCGTTGCTTTGTCCAAGCCACCAGAAAGCATCAAGCAACAGGCCTATATCGTGTATGACACACAGAAGATTCCCATCATTCAACACATCCTTGCCGAGAAAGAATATAAATCTGTATTGATTTTCTGTTCAAAAAAACAAACTGTAAAACAACTGGCTGCGCAGTTGCAGCGGATGAAGTACAATGCCAAAGACATTCAATCTGATCTGGACCAGAGCCAGCGTGAGGATGTTTTGCTTGAGTTTTCCTCCAAAAGGCTTCCTATCTTGATTGCAACAGATATCCTGAGCCGTGGCATCCATATTGACAACATTGAATTGGTCATCAATTACGATGTGCCCTCGGATGGCGAAGACTATGTGCACCGCATCGGAAGAACAGCAAGGGCAGAGACAAAAGGTGCTGCCATTACTTTTGTAAACAACGATGACCAACATAAATTTCAACGCATTGAAAAGCTGATTGGAAAAATCGTGGAAAAGGTTGAATTGCCTGCAGCACTCGGCAAAGGTCCTGCCTACGAGGTTTCATCCTCCCGAAACAGGGGTCCCAAAAAAGATATGCCAAAACCGAATGGGCAAAAGCCCAGACCTCAGGCTCCACCAGCGGCGCCAAGGCCTGCCGGTGGCCTGAAAATAGAAAAAAGGGCTCAATAAAACATTGAACCCCTTTTTTAGTTTTCATTTTAGCATCAAACGGCTTGTTGGGCTTTTTCGTTCCTGAAAACAACTACTCCATCAAATACATCCACAAAGACAGGCTTTGTTTTGTCTATGTCGCCAGCCAGGATTCTTTTGGACAATTGGTTGACAATTTCTTTTTGAATCAATCGCTTTAATGGCCTTGCACCAAACTGCGGATCATAGCCATTCTCTGCAAGGAAATCAAGGGCATATGGGGTGAAATTCAGTTCAATTCCTGTATCCTTCACCAAATGCTGGAGTCCTTTCAGTTGTATTTCAATGATCTTCCTTACCTCTTTTCTGTTCAATGGTTGGAACATGATGATCTCATCTACCCTGTTCAAAAATTCGGGTCGGATGGTTTGGCGGAGTAAATTCATAACATCTGTTCTTGCACGTTCTGCAGCCTTTTCCATCTCATCAGGAACAGCCTTGTCATAAGCATCCTGAATGAGATGGCTTCCTATATTGCTGGTCATGATGATGATGGTGTTTTTGAAATTCACCACCCGCCCCTTGTTGTCGGTCAATCGACCATCATCCAATACTTGCAATAGAACATTCCAAACATCAGGGTGTGCTTTTTCAATTTCATCCAGGAGCACAACACTGTATGGTTTTCTCCTCACAGATTCAGTCAACTGACCGCCCTCATCATATCCAACATAGCCTGGAGGAGCACCCACCAAACGGGACACAGTATGTTTTTCCTGGTACTCACTCATGTCAATGCGGGTCATCATGCTCTCATCATCAAACAGGTATTCCGCAAGGGTTTTGGCCAGCTCTGTTTTACCAACACCTGTTGTACCCAAAAAGATGAATGACCCAATGGGCCTGCGGGGATCCTGCAAACCTGCCCGGCTTCGCCTGATGGCATCTGCAACGGCTGTAATGGCCTCTTCCTGCCCGACCACCCGCTCATGCAGGTGTTCTTCCAACTGCAAGAGTTTTTCTCTGTCTCCCTGCATCATCTTGGCCACAGGGATGCCTGTTGCCTTGGCAACATTTTGTGCAATATCTTCTGCATCCACTTCTTCCTTCAGCAATCTTTTTTCTCCGGTTTTGGCCAACTCTTCAGACAGTGCAACAATCTCCTCTTCTTTCTGCTTCACTTTGCCGTAGCGGATTTCTGCAACTGTTCCATAATCACCTTCCCGTTCTGCTTTTTCCGCCTGGAGTTTCAGCCTTTCAATTTCCGCCTTGGCCGTCTGCACTTTTTCAACAAGCTCCTTTTCCTCCTTCCATTTGGCTTTGAGGGTGTCCCTTTCAACAGCCAGGTTGGCCAACTCTGTATTAAGTTCTTTCATCTTCACATCATCATTCTCTCGCTTGATCGCCTCACGTTCAATTTCAAGTTGCCTGATCTGGCGCTCGAGCTTGTCCAGTTCCTCTGGCATTGAATTCATTTCAAGCCGCAGCTTGGCCGCACTTTCATCGATCAGGTCAATGGCCTTGTCTGGTAAAAAACGGTCTGTGATGTACCTGTTCGACAATTCTACAGCAGCAATGATCGCTTCGTCCTTGATGCGCACATGGTGATGGGTTTCATACCTGTCCTTAAGCCCCCTCAAAATAGAAATGGCATCTTCAACACTGGGTTCCTCAATCATCACTTTCTGGAACCTTCTTTCCAGCGCCTTGTCCTTTTCAAAATACTTCTGGTATTCATTAAGCGTGGTTGCACCAATGGCCCTGAGTTCTCCCCTTGCCAGCGCAGGCTTGAGAATATTGGCAGCATCCATGGCACCGTCACCACCTCCTGCACCAACAAGCGTATGAATTTCATCGATGAACAACAAGATCTCTCCATCGCTGTTGGCCACTTCCTTTACAACGCCTTTCAGCCTTTCCTCAAACTCTCCTTTGTATTTTGCCCCTGCTATCAGTTGCCCCATGTCAAGGGCATAGATCAATTTGTTTTTAAGGTTATCGGGCACATCGCCATTGACAATCCGCATGGCCAGTCCTTCTGCAATAGCCGTCTTTCCAACACCTGGCTCACCGACAAGAATGGGATTGTTTTTTGAACGCCTTGTGAGGATGTGAAGGGTTCTTCTGATCTCTTCATCCCTTCCAATCACAGGATCCAGCTTGCCTTGACGGGCCATCTCAATCAGGTTCTTGGCATATTTGTTCAGTACATTGTATTGCGTTTCCTGGGTCTGGCTCTTTACTTTTTCCCCCTTTCTCAGTTCCTTGATGGCCAGCATAAGACCAGATTCGGTCAGGCCAGCTTCCTTTAGCAATTTGGCCACTGGATCATTTCCTGTGAGCAATGCCAGCATCAGGTGTTCTGGCGTCACAAACTCATCTCCAAACTTTCCCAGGAGAGAACCTGCCCGCAACAAGGCATTGTTGGCCTCTCTGCTCAATGCTTGCCCAGGCTCATCTTGAGATTTAGGCAATTTTGCCAACGCTTCCTTTAACTTTGTGTTGAGGACCTGCATGGATACATTGTTCTTTTTGAGCAGGTATTCAACAGGTGAGTTCTTTTGTTCCAATAAACCTTGAAGCAGATGATCGGTCTCAATATTCGGATTGCCAGCATTGAATGCCGCCTGTTGTGCAGATTGCACCACTTCGGATGCTTGTATGGTAAAGTTGTTTAAATTCATGTCCGGGATTTTAATCTTATCGTCAAATCATTCACCACATATAAAAACAGGTAATTATGACAGCCTTTTTCAATAAAACATGTCGCAAATGCAGTCTGGCACTGATTTTCCTGCTATTCTTGCAGTCGAGCCAAGGCCAAACAGACTTCGGTGGATTGAATGCAATAATAAAGCGGAATGAGAAGATCCTGGGCAAAGAGTATGTGGTGGTTATCCAAAAAGCAGGAAAAAACATTTTTCTGAAGGAGTCTGAAGAATTCAAACTTAAAACGCCTGGCCCCATCGCCAGTTCAAGCAAATGGCTCACCACTGCCATGGTCATGGTTTTGGTGGATGAAGGCAAAATCAGCCTGGACGATCCTGTTACAAAATACATACCCGTATTTGCAAAATACATGAAGGGATACATCACCATCAGGCACTGTCTTTCCCATACCACAGGGCTGGATACAGAGCCAGTGGGCATTTTGAAGATTGCGCAAAAATCCAAATTCTCCAGCCTGGAAGAAGAGGTAAACTATTTTGCAACAAAAAAACTGATTGTAGACAATCCGGGTGAGGCATTTGCCTATGGTGGCATCGGTATCAATATTGCAGGCCGGGTGATTGAAGTGGTTACCAAGAAAACATTTGACAGGGTCATTACCGAAAAACTGTTTCGCCCCATGGGCATGCGTACCGCCACCTTTTACAATGAGAATGGCAATGCACCCAATCCTTCCGGAGGTGCCGTCTGCTCGGCATTTGACTACCTCAACTTCATGCAAATGTTGCTCAACAAAGGTACATTCAACAACAAGCGAATTCTCAGTGAAAAAGCCGTTCAAGAGATGCTGACCATCCAATTTCCAGAACTGAAGGTGCGGTATACACCTGAGTTGGCAAAGGGTTTCAAATATGCATTGGGAAGTTGGGTACAGGAACGGGATGAGGCAGAAAAGGGATTTGTATTTTCATGCCCAGGCATGTTGGGAACCTGGCCATGGATTGATACCAAAAGAAACTATGTTGGTATCGTATTTTCAAAAGAGTTGATCACTGGCCAGAAAAAAGAACTTTCGATTCAAATCAAAGAAGCTGCTGACACAGCGCTGGATCAATAAGGAACGCTTCCATGATTTCACCCAAGGAAAGTGCCGACATCATCAAAAGCATTGCTGCAGCAATGGGATTCGATGATTGTGGCATTGCAAAAGCAATGCGCCTGGATGATGATGCGCGCAGGTTGGAAAACTGGCTCAACAAAGGGCTGCACGGGGAAATGAAGTACATGGAAAACCATTTTGAACTGAGGACGGACCCTACCAAACTGGTTCCAGGTGCACAATCCGTCATCACGTTGCTCTTCAATTATTTTCCGGAAGAATATCAGGATGACGGTGTCCCCAAAATTGCAAAATACGCCTATGGCAAAGATTATCACCTGGTCATTCGCGATAAACTGCATGCATTTCTCTACCAGATCAGGGAAAGACTTGGTCAGGT
>JBIPNK010000021.1:0-38414 GCA_044373365.1 Chitinophagaceae bacterium | reverse complement strand
TTGTTGACTCTGCACCAGTGCTGGAAAGAAGCTGGGCCATGCAGAGTGGATTGGGATGGATTGGAAAAAGTGGAAACCTGATCAACAAGAAAAAAGGGTCTTTTTTCTTCCTGGCCACCCTGATTACAGACCTGGTTTTAGCCCCAGACCTTCCCTATCACCAAGATTATTGTGGTTCTTGCACCAGGTGCATTGATGCATGCCCCACAGAAGCCATCCTGCCCAACAAGACATTGAATGCTTCCCAATGCATCTCCTACTTTACCATTGAATTGAAATCAGCCAACCTTCCGGAGGAATTGCAGCAAAAAGCAAATGACTGGGTGTTTGGCTGCGATATTTGTCAGGATGTTTGCCCATGGAACAGGTTCAGCAAGCCCCATCAACACGCTGAATTGGAGCCACTGGATGAGGTCTTGGCCTTTTCCATCAACGACTGGCTATCGCTTGATAAAACATCCTTCAATAAATTGTTCAAGGACTCTCCCATCAAAAGGACCAAATGGGAAGGAATGCAAAGAAACCTTGGCTTGTTCAGTAAAAAATCGCATTAATTGAGCGCGCAAAAACTTTCAAGATTGGATTACTCCCACTTGAACACCTTAATGGCAACTGCATAAACCACAACACCCCAGATGAGCAGGTATTGCAACTGCGGCCAGCAATCATTCAAATGGGCCCCCTCAAAAGCAACATTGCGCATGGCCTGGTTAAGGTGTGTCAACGGAAGAATCTTGCACAAAGGCTGAAGCCATGCAGGAAAATTTTCTACAGGAAAAAATGTACCTGCCAGCAGAAACTGTGGAAGGGTAACCAGGTTGGCAAAAGGAGGAATGGTACTTTCACTGCTGGCCAATCCACTCACGATAAAACCAAATCCCATGAATACAATCAACCCAATCAAACTCAATACCATCAACTCTATGAAGGTAACCATGCCATTCACAAGGGTAAACTTGAAGGCAAAATGACCAATGGAAAGGATGACAACTGCCGTAATCATCTGAAACGCAATCCTTCCCAGTCCTTCGCCAAAAACGATATAAGTTCTTTTGATGGGTGTTGCAAAAAATCGTTTGAGCACAAGTGTTTGGCGAAGGCTAAAGAAAATGAATGCTACACCAAATACTCCTGCACTCAACAATGAAAAACCAAGCTGGCCAGGCAGAATGAAATCGATGGTCCGGTACTCCCTTCCTGGCAAGGTTTCCTTTTGCATATAGGCATAGCTGGGTCTTTGTGGAAAATTGACAAGGTCAAGCTCCGCAATGGCTTGCTGAATAATGGATTGCAGCAAGCCAATCCTGTCTGCAGCTGCAGTTGACGTTGTAATCTCTACGGCATATTTCGGATAGGCAGCAGGATTGATTTCCCTGATCTTGATGATGGCCGTTATATGTCCTTTTTCTAATTCTTGCCTCGAAATCAGCAAGGGTTGTGAGATAACCTTGAGGTTGGATTTTTCCAACAGCTTTGTGTACAATTCGTTTGCATTGGATGAAGCAGGATCGAAGGTAACCCTGATAACAGGGGTTGTTGAACTGAGAAATCCAAATACAAGGATGAAGATGATGGGAAAGAGAAAACTGAAAATCACCGCAGAAGGGCTTCTGAAAATTGACTTCAAACTGGCTTTTGCAATGGCCAGCATAGCCCTCCACTGGTTGTATTTCCCCTTAGCATTGTTCATGTTCGCTGTTTCTCAGTTTTGGTAAAAATAACTCACTTGATGATAAACTCAAACGGAAGTTGGCTCTTGATTTCCCCTTTTTCTTCCTTCATGGCTTTGATGCGCTTGAAAAGTTGGTAATCTTCCATACCCAATTCTTTCTGCAGGGTTGAACTTGTCAGATCGCTGCTGCCCTTGTCCATAAAATATTCCAATATGGATTGAGGCTCAGGGTATTTTCTGACCTTGAATTCTTTCATGCCAGCCATTTTTGCAGCCTCTGCTATGGACTCTTCCAGCCCGCCTATCTTGTCTGCCAACCCAAGTTGTATGGCCCTTTTGCCTGTCCAAACCCTGCCTTGGGCGATACTGTCAATATAGTTGATGTCCTTTTTGCGGCCTTCTGCAACCCTGGTTTTGAAATCGAGGTAAATCTGGTCTACCTGACCTTGAATAAATTGTTTTTCATTCTCAGTCAAGGCTCTTGTAACAGAGGGCATGTCTGCATATTCTCCTGTTTTTACACGGTCAAAACTGATGCCCAGCTTGTTGTTCATGAAACTTGAAAAATCTGGAACAATAGAAAACACACCGATTGAACCTGTAATGGTATTGGGCTGTACCATGATTTTATCAGCATTACAAGCAATATAATACCCACCGCTTGCAGCAACATCACCCATGGACACAACAATTTTTTTGCCTTCCTTGCGGATGAGTTCCAGTTCTCTCCAGATGATCTCACTGGCCAGGCTGCTGCCTCCTGGAGAATTTACCCGCAGCACGATGGCTTTCACAGACTTGTCTGAGCGCAGCTTTCGCAGTAAAGCCAGGTATTCATCAGAACCAATCTGGTCTGGAGAACCTTTCCCATAAACAATTTCTCCCTCGGCCAACACCAGTGCAATCTTGTCTTTTGAATAGGCCCCAGTAACGCTGACGGCTTTTGAATATTTGGCAAGGCTGATAAAATTGATCTTGTCTGTTTTTCCGATTTTCAAGCGCTGCCTGATTTCATCCCTCACCTGATCATCATATTTCAATCCATCCAACAACCCTGCAGCAACTGCTTTCTCAGGCTTATCCAGGGCAAATCGATTGGCATAGGATTTAAGGGAATCAATGCTTTTATTTCTTGATGATGCAACAGCATCAATCATTTCACCATAAATATCATTCAACCAAACACTGGTCTGCTCTTTATTGGCATCAGACATGGAAGTTGTCCTGAATGGCTCTGTTGCACTCTTGAATTTTCCTGCATAAAAAATCTGTGGCTTGATCTCCAGTTTATCAATCAGGTTCTTGAAAAAAGTATATTCGACAGACATGCCCTGCCATTCAAACATCCCCTTGGGATGGCAATAGATCTTGTTGGCTACACTGGCCACATAGTATGCCTTTTGGGAAATGTAGTCTCCATATCCAATGATGAATTTGCCAGAGGTTTTGAATGCCGTCAATGCGTTGCGCAATTCTGAAGATCCTGCATATCCATTGGCATTGTCCTTGGATAAAAGGTATACTCCACGGATAGATGAATCCTTTGAGGCTTTTTCAATCAACTTGATGGCAGTGTTCATATCCGGCTGAAGATCATCGCCTGTAATCTCTGCAATGGGATCTTCCATGGTTCTGTCGTTATAGGCTTTTGATAGATCAATCACCAAAACAGATTTTCCTTCAACTGATACTTTTTCAGAAGCAAGAAAAGCCCCTGCAATCCCAAAGAACAAAAGGAAGATCAGGCCAAAGAAAATGATCATTGCCAGCAACGATGCAAAAAAACTTTTGAAAAAACTTTTCACTGCAAATGGGTTTAGAAGGCGAAAATAAAGAACTTTACCCGCCGAAGCGGGATCTATTTATGAAAGAAGTGTATTTATTGATAGGTGGTAATATTGGAGACCGTTTCTTCTTTTTAGGGGAAGCCCAAAGGCTGATTTCCCAAAAATGTGGACCAATTTCCAGCAGCTCCGCTGTATATGAAACCGCAGCTTGGGGCAAAGAAGACCAGCCGGCCTTCCTTAACCAGGTATTGGTCGTCCATACGACAATGGGGCCAGTGGAGCTCATGGCGGTCATCTTGGAGATTGAACAACAAATGGGAAGATTGCGCAGGGAAAGAAATGGGGAAAGGAATATTGATATTGATATTCTTTATTATGAAAATGAAGTGGTTGAGCTGCCAGACCTGACAATTCCCCATCCCAGAATTTACATGCGAAAATTCGCCTTGATCCCCTTGCTGGAGTTGAATCCAACCAAAACAGACCCTGTGCACAACAAAACCATCCAGGCACTTCTCGAGGCATGCCCAGACAGCCTTGAAGTAAGACAATTTTCAAAATGAAGTATACATTCATCACCATTGAAGGAAATATTGGGGCCGGGAAAACAACCCTGGCCAACCTGCTGGCAGAGCGTTTGAACGCCAGGCTCATCCTTGAAGAGTTCGCAGACAATCCTTTTCTGGCCAAGTTTTATGACAACCCTGCGCAATATGCTTTTTCCGTTGAGCTCTTTTTCATGGCAGAACGATACAAACAACAAAAAGACCTGGTAGGGCAACAAGACATGTTCAGGACCTTGACCATATCCGATTACCTTTTTACCAAATGCTTGTTGTTTGCCAAAGTAAACTTGCCGGACGATGAATTCAGGCTCTACCAGAGGTTGTTTGACATCATGCACCATCAGATGATACAACCCGAACTGCTCATCTACCTGCATTCACCCGTGAGCAAATTGCAGGAAAACATCAAGAAAAGGAACCGTCCTTATGAGCAGAATATCCAAAACGATTATCTCTATAATATTCAGGAAACCTATACCCATTATATCAAACAGCACAACATGAAAACGCTGTTTGTTGATACCAGCAATGCCGATTTCATTGGCAATCCCAAACACCTTGACGCCATCTTGAATGCACTTGAAAAAGAATATGGGGATGGGCAACATTTTATTTCCCTTCCCTGATCAAGGTCAGTGACAATATCCGAAATTTGCAGGGATGCTCAAGTTTGTGAAACACCATAGTTTTGGGGCCCTCCACTATCCGGAATTCAGGAGTTATATCCTGGCCAGGTTCTTCTTTATCATGGTATTGACCATGCAGGCCACCCTGATCAGCTGGAAGGTTTTCGAAATGACCAAAGATCCATTCAGCATTGGGCTGATAGGATTGGTTGAATTTGTTCCTGCTGTAATCATGGCCATCTACTCGGGTTATATCATCGACAGGACTGACAAGAAAAAACTGCTTCACCTAAGCATAGCAGGGAACCTGCTCCTTACCATCCTTTTTACCTACATAACCAGTGAACACGCATCAGCCTTGTTCAGCCAAACGGCAATCCTGATCAATATCTACCTCATCGCTTTTTGTACAGGTATTGCAAGGGCCTTCAGTGGGCCCACTTCATTTGCGCTGGTGAGCAGCCTGGTTCCAAAGAAAGAACTTCCCAATGCCATCAGCTGGCACAGCAGTTCATGGCAGATTGCAGGTGTAAGTGGACCAGCAATAGGCGGAATCCTTTACGGATCAATGGGAATCACCTTCACCTTTTCACTGATGGTGATACTGCTGACACTCTCCATCGCAATCCTATTTTTTATTGGGCCGAAACCACCCACGTTCACCATACCGCGTGAACCCATGCTGAAAAGCATTCAGGAAGGATTTCGGTTTGTCTGGAATGCAAAAGAAATACTTGGTGTATTGAGCCTCGACCTGTTTGCCGTCTTTTTTGGAGGCGCCACCGCCCTCCTCCCTTATTTCTCTGAAATCATCCTGAAAACGGGTGCTGAAGGGTTGGGCATTCTTCGTTCAGCACCAGGCATAGGTGCGATTGCGATGATGCTATTTGTCAACTTTGTTCCGATGCGCAAAGACCAGGGCAAGATCATGCTGCTTTGTGTTGCCGGTTTTGGCATGACCATGATCATCTTTGGACTTTCCACTGTTTTTTGGATCTCCTTCGCAGCCTTGTTCCTCTCCGGATTGTTGGATGGCATCAGCATGATTGTGCGCTCTACCATTCTCCAAACCAAGACACCTGAAGAAATGAAGGGAAGGGTTTCCGCACTGAACAGCATCTTCATCATCTCGTCCAACGAGCTAGGGGCTTTTGAAAGTGGATTTGCCTCGAGGCTGATGGGAGTGATACCATCTGTGGTCTTTGGCGGAATGATGACCATCAGCATTGTGGTCTATACCTGGTTCAAGAATCCCGCCATCAGAAAAATCAATTACTAGGTCTATTTTACCTCTTGCATCAGGCGTTCCATCACAACATAAGCGGCTGGGCAAAACGATGTGTTCTTTAGTGTGAGGGCCTGTCTTTTGACAAATACATCCTCATCAGTATAAGGAAATCTTCTGCAATCAGAGGGCCTGTCCTCATAAATGGAACAATGGTTGTCAGCCCCAAGGAATGGACAGGGCTTGGTTTTCAGTACATAGTCTCCATCAGTATCAATGTCAAGGTAAGTATCGATAAAAACACTTTCCCGTAACCCCAAGACCTTGCTGATTCTTTTGATGTCTGGGGTTTTGAAACGGGGGGAATAGTTTTTGCAGCAATTGGCACAGGTCAGGCAATCTACCTGCTCAAAAGCCTCCTCATGCAATGCGGGAAGCACCTTCAATGCCTGGTTTTTGTTTACCCTTTGCAGGTAGGCCTTGTAGGCTTTTGCATGCGCCAACGATTGTTTTTCCCAATTGATCAATAATCCATCCTCCATACCCCAAAAGTAAAACCTAAACAAACGCCAAACTACTGTTTCACCATTTAATCCACATTCCGTTTTTTTAGTCTACAAAGTCGTCATATACTGCCTTCTTCTGATTAAATTTGCACCCTGACAATTTGCGGCATTTCAAATTGCATTTCTAACGAATAAAGACCCATCCATGAATCTTTTGACGCAGCAGGAAAACGAATTCAGCAGCAGGCATATCGGCCCTTCAGCCATTGAGGAAAAGGAAATGCTCAGCACCATTGGTGAGCCCAGTCTTGCCGCATTGGTGGAAAAAACAGTTCCACCCAATATCGTCAACCACAATGCGCTCAATGTTCCCCCAGCCATGAGCGAAGCTGCTTATCTTGAGCATGTTCGCGCCATAGGAGAAACCAATATTGTAGCCAAGAATTTCATTGGCCAGGGATACTATGGAACCCATACACCCAGTGTCATCCTCAGGAATATTTTTGAGAACCCAGGTTGGTACACCCAATACACTCCCTACCAGGCAGAGATTGCACAAGGAAGACTGGAAAGCCTTTTGAACTACCAAACCATGGTCAGTGAACTGACAGGTTTACCCATCGCCAATGCCTCTTTGCTGGATGAATCAACGGCAGCAGCTGAGGCCATGACCATGTTTTTCAATGCGCTGAACAAGCAGGAAAACATCGAACGCCCAAGGTTCTTTGTAGACCAAAACTGCTTCCCACAGACGCTTGACTTATTGATCACAAGAGCATTACCCATTGGTATTGAAATAGTTACAGGGGAATTCTCAAGCACTACATTAGACAATTCATATTTCGGCGCCCTGGTTCAATACCCCAACAATATTGGAGAATTGAAGGATTACAAGGGCTTTATTGACCACGTTCACAGCATTGGAGGATATGTTGTGATGACAACCGACCTGTTGGCCCTCACGCTGATCACCCCTCCCGGTGAATTGGGAGCGGATGCCGCCTGCGGTTCAGCACAGCGATTTGGTGTTCCTTTGGGATATGGCGGCCCACATGCCGCTTTCTTTGCCACAAAAGACGAATTCAAACGCAGCATCCCAGGAAGAATCATCGGTATCAGCATAGATGCTGACGGAAACAGGGCGCTGCGCATGGCCCTCCAAACCCGTGAACAGCACATCAAAAGAGAGAAAGCCACTTCCAATATTTGTACAGCCCAAGCGCTATTGGCCAACATGGCCGCCATGTATGCCGTTTACCATGGAGCAGAAGGACTCAAAAACATTGCCACCAGAACGAGTATGTTTGCCCATGCTGCTGCTGCGGCCCTGCAGAAATTAGGCTACTCATTGGCCTCATCTGCCTATTTTGACACCATTGCCATCATCACCAACAATGCAAAGGAAATTGTAGCAACAGCTGCTGAAAACAATATCAACCTAAGGCTGATCAGCCCCACCTTGGTGGGCATCAGCTTTGACGAAACAAGCAATACCAGCAATGTAACAGCAATGCTCTCCTGCTTTGATCAGGATGGAAAGGCTGATTTGAACTTTTCTGCATCAGCAGGTCTTTCCAACATACCCGATAGCCTGAAACGCAATTCACCCTACTTGCAACATCCTGTTTTCAATACCTATCACAGCGAAAGCAAAATGATGAGGTACATTAAGTCGTTAGAAAACAAAGACTTATCCCTAAACACCTCTATGATCTCTTTAGGAAGTTGCACCATGAAACTGAATGCTGCTTCAGAGATGATGCCATTGAGCTGGGCCTGTTGGGGACAGATTCATCCTTTTGCACCAGCCGCCCAGACCAAGGGATATCAGTTCGTATTGGACGAGTTGTCAAAATACCTCTGTGAGGTAACCGGCTTTGACGCCTGCAGCCTTCAGCCCAACAGCGGGGCTCAGGGAGAATATGCAGGCCTCCTGGCCATCAGGGGATATCACCTCTCTCGCGGTGACCACCATCGCAACGTGATGCTGATTCCCATTTCCGCACATGGCACCAATCCTGCATCGGCGGTGATGGCTGGCATGAAAGTGGTTGTGGTAAAAGCCCTGGAAAATGGATACATTGATGTAGAGGACCTTACCGAAAAAGCCATCCAGCACAGCGAAAACCTCGCGGGCATCATGATCACCTATCCCAGCACCTATGGTGTATACGAGGAGACAGTGAAAGACATAACGGCCATCATCCACAGCCATGGCGGCCAGGTATACATGGACGGAGCCAACATGAATGCCCAGGTTGGGCTCACTGCCCCAGGGTTGATTGGCGCGGATGTTTGTCACCTGAACCTGCACAAAACCTTTGCCATTCCTCACGGCGGTGGCGGACCCGGCATGGGGCCCATTTGTGTGAAAGCCCATTTGGCGCCATTCTTGCCCGGACATACCCAAACATCAGGAACCGACTTGGACCTTACCAAAGGAAATACTGCCGTCAGTGGCGCACCATTTGGGAGCGCCAGCATTTTGTTGATCAGTTACGGCTATATCAGGATGCTTGGCGGCAATGGCCTGAAAGCCTCTACCGAATATGCCATCCTCAATGCCAATTACATGAAGTCAAGGCTAACAGGACATTATGATGTTTTGTATTTGGGCAAAAATGGTACCTGCGCACATGAATTCATTGTAGACCTCAGGCCTTTCAAGAAATCTGCTGACATTGAAGCAGAGGATCTTGCCAAGCGATTGATGGATTATGGATTTCACGCTCCTACCCTAAGCTTCCCGGTACCCGGCACTGTCATGATCGAGCCAACAGAAAGCGAAGACAAAGCCGAGCTGGACAGGTTTTGCGATGCCATGATTGGCATCAGGAACGAAATCCGCGAAATTGAAGAGGGCAAGGCCGACAAAAAAGACAATGTCTTGAAAAGGGCACCCCATACCATGGCCAATATATGTGGGAATGCATGGGATAGACCATATTCAAGAGAAAAAGCGGCCTTCCCAGAAGACCGGATCAAGAGCAACAAGTTCTGGCCCAGCATTGCAAGGGTAAACAATACTTATGGGGACAGGAACCTGGTCTGTACCTGTGAGCCTGTCAGCAGCTATGCCGAATAGCCAGGTGTACTGATATTTTTTTTAGATTTTTTCTTCATTTTATTCAGAAAATGGGTGAGTTTTCGTAAATTTAAACGACAGCTTGCCCCTACATTAGATTTTATTTACCCAAAAGATCTACTCAATAGATTTTATCAAAAAACTGCTTTCTTATGGCAAGAAATCGGGGATTATATCGTCCGGAATTTGAAAGAGATGCATGTGGCATTGGCTTTGTAGCCAACATCAAAGGAAACAAAAATCACCAGGTGGTTTCTGACGCCCTGACCATTCTTGAAAACATGGAACACAGGGGTGCCTGTGGATGCGAAAGCAATACCGGAGATGGCGCCGGAATCCTGATCCAAACACCACATGCCTTCTTTTTTGATGAATGCCTTAAAATGGGGATTCATCTTCCTGCTTTTGGTCGTTATGGGGTTGGATCCGTTTTCTTTCCCAGGGAGATAAGGCTAAGGGAAGAATGCAGAGACATCTTTAGCAGAACCGCAGAAGAGCTTGGTCTTGAGGTACTTGCGTGGAGAAAAGTTCCCGTTAATCCAGCAGACATTGGGTTTACTGCCCGCTCTGTTGAGCCTGAAATAGAACAGGTTTTCGTTGCCTGCCCTGACCATATTACCGACCCAATGGCCTTCGAAAGAAAGCTTTTTGTGTTGAGAAACTACTCAAGCCACCTGATCAACAACAGCGTCAAGAAGGATCCCATTGGATTTTATATTGCATCCCTCTCCTACAAGGTGATTGTATATAAAGGACAACTCACCAGCAAGCAGGTAAGAACTTATTACCCAGACCTCAACAACAAAAAGGTTGTCAGTGCACTCGGACTGGTCCATTCCCGTTTCGCCACCAATACCTTTCCTTCCTGGAAACTGGCCCAGCCTTTCCGATTTATCGCCCACAACGGAGAGATCAATACCCTCCAAGGCAACCTGAATTGGATCAAAACAAATGAGAAAGGCTATACATCACCCTATTTCTCCAAGGAGGAAATGGACATGCTGCTGCCTTTGATTTCTGGAAGCCAGAGCGACTCCGCCAGCCTCGACAACATGATGGAGCTGCTCACCATGACTGGCAGGTCGCTGCCACATGTCATGATGATGCTGATCCCTGAAGCCTGGGATGGCAACGAGAGCATGGATCCCGAAAAGAAAGCCTTCTATGAGTTTCATGCCTCTGTGATGGAACCCTGGGATGGACCAGCTTCTATTTCTTTCACTGACGGAAGGATGATCGGTGCCACCCTGGACAGGAATGGATTGAGGCCCTCCAGGTATTGTGTGACTTCTGACGACAGGGTCATCATGGCCTCTGAAACAGGTGCACTTCCTGTTGACCCCTCCTTGATCATTGAAAACGGAAGGCTACAGCCTGGG
Organism: Chitinophagaceae bacterium; assembly: GCA_044373365.1. Taxonomy (GTDB): domain Bacteria; phylum Bacteroidota; class Bacteroidia; order Chitinophagales; family Chitinophagaceae; genus Pollutibacter. Next base: position 27,568 of record JBIPNK010000021.1, on the reverse strand, counting down.
AAAATGTTCATTGTTGACATTGAAGAAGGCCGCATCATCAGTGATGATGAAGTCAAAAAAAGCATCTGCAGCCAAAAGCCTTATGGCGACTGGCTCAATAAATATAAAATCAGGCTCAATGAACTGCCTGAACCAAGGGTCATGTTCACCCACCTGGAACATGAGCAGGTGTTCAAATACCAAAAGGCCTTTGGTTACAGCTCAGAAGACCTAGACAACATCATTGCCCCGATGGCACTGGAGGGGAAAGAACCCATTGGCTCGATGGGTACGGATGTGCCGCTTGCCATTTTGAGTGAACAGCCCCAACACCTGAGCAGCTATTTCAAACAGCTTTTTGCACAGGTAACCAATCCACCCATTGATCCGATCAGGGAAAGGCTGGTCATGTCATTGGCTTCATTTGTGGGTAACAATGGAAACATGCTCATCGAGGATCCCTTGAGCTGTCATACAGTTGCCCTCAAACACCCTGTGCTGACCAACAAAGACCTCGAAAAAATCCGAAGCATTGATACCGGCATTTTCCAAGCCAAGACCCTGCAATGTTATTTCAGGGCAGATGGAACACCCGGAACCCTGAAAAAAGCCCTGGACAGGATCTGCCGCTATGCGGTGGATGCTGTAGAGGACGGGTTTGAGGTACTGGTCCTGCAAGACAGGGCCATCGACTCAGACCATGCCCCTATCCCCTCCCTGCTTTCTACTGCTGCTATTCATCACCACCTGATCAGAAAAGGATACAGGGGAAAGGTGGGTATCATTGTGGAAGCGGGTGACGTTTGGGAAGTGCATCATTTTGCCTGCCTGATTGGTTTTGGTGCTACCGCCATCAACCCCTACCTGGCACTGTCTTCCATTCGCGACATGCGCTTGCATGGCAAGATAGATACTGACCTTGATCCGGAACTGCTGAAGAAAAATTACATCAAAGCAGTGAACGATGGCTTGCTGAAGGTATTCTCCAAGATGGGCATCTCCACCCTACAATCCTATCAAGGAGCCCAAATATTTGAAATCATTGGCCTCAACAAGGAAGTGGTAGACAAATGCTTTACAGGTGCAGTTTCCCGCATAGAAGGCATGGGCCTCGATGAGATTGCCAGGGAAGCCCTGGTCAAGCACTCCCTTGCCTTCAGCAAAAAAAGCATTCCGGTTGACAGACTGCCGGTAGGCGGAATTTATCAATGGAAAAGAAAGGGGGAATTCCATCTTTTCAATCCACAGACCATTCACCTGCTGCAACATTCAACCCGCATCGGAGACTATTCGGTTTTCAAAAAATATTCAAAGCTGGTCAACGACCAAAGCGAGAAAGCTTGCACGCTCAGGAGTCTTTTTGAGTTCAATCCGCTCAGGCCTTCCATTTCCATTGACGAAGTTGAGCCGGCAGAGAACCTCTACAAAAGATTCGCAACCGGAGCCATGTCTTTTGGTTCCATCTCCTGGGAAGCCCATACCACACTGGCCATTGCCATGAACAGGCTGGGTGGAAAAAGCAATACCGGCGAAGGTGGAGAAGATGAGATCCGGTACCAGCCTATGGCCAATGGCGACTCCATGCGCTCTTCGATCAAACAGGTAGCCTCTGCCAGGTTTGGTGTAACAAGCCAATACCTTACTGAAGCGGATGAATTGCAGATCAAGATGGCTCAGGGAGCCAAGCCCGGAGAAGGCGGACAGCTGCCAGGGCATAAGGTAGATGACTGGATTGGAAGGGTAAGGCATTCAACGCCTGGTGTAGGATTGATTTCTCCACCACCACACCATGATATTTATTCAATTGAAGATTTGGCCCAGCTGATCTTTGATTTGAAAAATGCCAACAGAAAGGCCAGGATCAGCGTAAAGCTGGTATCCAAAGCTGGGGTTGGAACCATTGCCGCAGGCGTTGCCAAAGCCAAGGCTGATGTAGTATTGATCTCTGGTAATGATGGTGGAACCGGCGCTTCACCAGTAAGTTCCATCAGGCATGCTGGATTGCCCTGGGAACTTGGATTGGCCGAAGCCCATCAGACACTTGTCAAAAACAAGCTGCGCAGCAGGGTTACTGTTCAGGCGGATGGACAATTGAAAACAGGAAGGGATATCGCCATTGCCACGCTTTTGGGTGCGGAGGAATGGGGCGTTGCCACTGCTGCATTGGTAGTAGAGGGTTGTATCATGATGCGCAAGTGTCATCTCAATACCTGCCCCGTTGGTGTTGCTACTCAGGATCCTGAACTCAGAAAAAGATTCAATGGTGCAGCAGAATATGTTGTCAACTTCATTCAATTCCTCACCAGGGAACTGAGGGAAATCATGGCTGAACTGGGCTACAGAACCATTGAAGAAATGGTTGGGCAATCTGATGTATTAAAAGCAAGAGAAGGCATCAACCATTGGAAATACAGCAAGCTCGACCTATCTCCCATCCTGTACAAGGAGCCGGCAGATGCATTTACCGGCTTGTACAAACAAGAAGAGCAAGACCATGGCATTGCCGGGGTGCTCGACTGGAAATTGATTGAGGAGGCTGCCCCTGCATTAGAGAAACAGGAAAAAGTACTGATCAGTTGTCCGATTAAAAATACAGACAGAACCACCGGAACCATGCTCAGCAACGAGATCACCAAAAAATACGGTGCAGCCGGTTTGCCTGAAGATACCGTTCACCTGAAATTCAAAGGAACTGCCGGACAGAGTTTTGGCGCGTTCAACACCTGTGGCGTGACACTGGAACTGGAAGGCGATGCCAATGACTATTTCGGAAAAGGATTGAGTGGTGCCAAGATGATTGTTTATCCCCACAAGGAATCAGGATTTGTAGCCGAAGAGAATATCCTGATCGGCAACGTGGCATTTTATGGTGCCACCTCAGGCAAGGCCTTTATCCGAGGCAAAGCTGGAGAACGTTTTGCCGTTAGGAATTCAGGCGCTACGGCTGTGGTTGAAGGTTTAGGAGACCATGGTTGTGAGTACATGACAGGAGGCACCGTTGTTGTACTCGGCAGTACTGGAAGAAACTTTGCCGCAGGCATGAGTGGCGGCATCGCATATGTTTACGACATCCTTGGTCAATTCAGTGAAAACTGCAACATGGAAATGGTAGACCTGGATCCGATTGGTGATGATGACATGGAAACATTGAAATCATTGCTCAGCGAGCATTTTACCACAACCGGAAGCACTGTTGCCAAATTCCTTTTGAGCGATCTGGACAATCAAAAAAACCAATTCATCAAAGTATATCCGCGCGACTACAAGAAAGTGATGGAAATGAAGAAAGCCGGAAAAACTGCAATCATCAAATAACCTTATCAATGGGAAAGCCTACAGGATTTTTGGAATATACCAGGGTCAGCCCCTCCAAAACAGCTGCTACAGAGAGGGTTCAGCACTACAATGAATTTGTAAAACCTTTCGAGCCACAGGAACTCAACAAACAAGCAGCGCGATGCATGAACTGCGGCGTCCCCTTCTGCCATAGCGGATGCCCCTTGGGAAATATCATACCAGAGTTCAACGATGCCGTGTACAGGGAAAGCTGGCAAGAGGCATACGAAATACTCAGCTCCACCAACAACTTCCCTGAATTTACAGGAAGGATATGTCCTGCCCCCTGTGAAAGTTCTTGTGTACTGGGCATCAACCAGCCACCAGTCAGCATTGAAGAGATTGAGAAACATATCATTGAAATCGCTTTTGATAAAGGATATGTAAAGCCCAGGATACCCGTACTGCGTACAGATAAAAAAATTGCGGTGATAGGCAGTGGCCCCGCTGGTCTTGCTGCAGCAGCACAATTGAATCAGGCAGGCCATCATGTAACGGTGTTTGAACGCGATGAGAAACCCGGAGGACTGCTTCGCTATGGTATTCCAGATTTTAAACTGGAAAAAAACATTATCGACAGAAGGATTACCTTGATGGAAGAAGAAGGTATCGTGTTTAAGTGCAATGCCAATGTAGGTGTTAACGTTAGCATCAATGATCTGACAAGAGACTACAATGCCATCGTACTGGCTGGAGGATCGACTATCCCCAGAGACCTTCCCATTCCTGGAAGGGAATTGAATGGCGTGCATTATGCCATGCATTTCCTCAAACAACAAAACAAGCTGGTAGCTGGTAGTGATCCACTCGACAAAATAAATATTGAAAGCAACGTACTGGATCATCTCCTGTCTGCAAAAGGCAAACATGTGGTGGTGATTGGCGGTGGAGATACAGGAAGCGATTGTGTTGGAACTTCCAACAGGCAGGGTGCAGCCAGCATCACACAGTTTGAACTGATGCCCAAACCCCCTGAAAGCAGGACCAGTATCATGCCATGGCCAACCTACCCCATGGTACTGAAAACAACTACCTCGCATGAGGAAGGATGTGAAAGACAGTGGGCTGTTGCCACCAAAGAGTTCATTGGTGATGAAAATGGCAACCTGAAAGCCCTGAAAACAGTTGAATTGGAATGGAAGTCGGAAGATGGAAGACCCAGCAAGTTTACCGAGCGGGCTGGTTCTGAAAAAATCATTCCCTGTGAACTGGTATTGCTGGCCATGGGATTTGTAGCACCACAAAAGGACGGCATGCTCGACACCCTAGACATTGAACTGGATGACAGGGGCAATGTTAGGGCTACGGAGAAAGCATTCAAAACGAACATTGGAAAGATTTTCGCCTGCGGCGACATGAGGAGAGGGCAATCATTGGTTGTATGGGCCATCAGTGAAGGGCGTGAATGTGCCAGAAAAGTAGATGAGTTCCTGATGGGAGTATCCTATTTGGAAGCAAAAGACAGCAGCTTGCTGATCTAAGTTAATATTATAATTTTTAATCATATAGGCCAGTCAATGACTGGCCTAATTTTTTTCAACAACTTACATATTACGATTATTTATATATACATATTTTAAATTATTATTTTTCCACATATAATTTTAATATTTATAATAATTAACTGATTATCAATGATATTTATTTATTTTCATTTCATATTATATATTTTTATATGTATTATATTTTTAACTTTTACCCAAGTATTTATATATTTGACATCATAAATGATCTTTTAACCAAAATTATTCAACAATGAATTCAAAATCACTGAGAGACAAACTTCCATTTCTGGTACTGGCAATCATTGCCATTGCCGCAATTTTCGTTCCTGTATTGCCCAACTTTGAGGACAAAGAAGGGGTATATAATGGAGCAGACATCACATGGATTTTGATTGCAACAGCCTTGGTTTTTTTGATGACACCTGGTTTGGCCTTTTTCTACGGTGGAATGGTGCACAGAAAGAATGTGATTTCTACCATGATCAAAAGCACTGTAGCCGCAGGGGTTGTTACTGTGATCTGGATAACCTTTGGTTACAGCCTTTGTTTTGGTGATTCATTGGGCGGTTTCATTGGAAGCCCCATGACAAATTTCTTTTTTAAGGACGTAGCCAATGCAGCCCCTTGGTCCTTGGCACCCAGCATCCCAAAATCATTGTTCGCCCTGTTTCAGTTGATGTTTGCCATCATCACCCCTGGCTTGGTGGTTGGAGCCTTGGCAGAGCGCGTAAAGTTCACCTCATATATTCTCTTCATCATTTTGTTCAGCATCCTTGTTTACGCTCCCCTCGCCCATTGGAGCTGGCATCCTGATGGCTTCCTGTTCAAAATGGGTGCCCTTGATTTTGCAGGTGGTACTGTAGTTCATATTTCTGCAGGTTGTGCAGCTTTGGCGGGAGCCCTTGTACTCAAGCGCAGGAAGGCACACATGGAAGGCGTTGAAATTCCCCCAGCCAACGTTCCCTATGTATTGATTGGAACCGGATTGCTATGGTTTGGATGGTTCGGGTTCAATGCGGGTTCTGCCTTGGGTGCTAACGGTTTGGCTGTATCTGCCTTTGCAACCACCAATACCGCTGCCGCTGCTGCTGGTCTTTCCTGGATGTTCTTTGATGTGATGAAAGGCAAGAAACCATCCGTAATGGGTTTCTGTATTGGTGCGGTTGTAGGACTGGTGGCCATTACACCTGGCGCAGGTTTCGTAGGCATCCCACAGAGTATTTTTATTGGCGTGATTGCGGCAATCATTTCCAACATTGCTGTTCACTATAAACAGAAATCAAGTCTTGATGACACACTGGATGTATTCCCATGCCACGGACTGGGTGGTATCGTTGGAATGATTCTTACTGGCGTATTTGCAACAAAAGCGATAAACGGTGCAGGCAACGACGGTTTATTCTACGGCAATGCAGCATTCTTCTTCACCCAGCTGAAAGCCATGGGTGTTGCCGTGGTGTACTCATTTGTAGTGTCGTTTATCATCTTCAAGTTCATCAACCTGATCCAACCGCTCAGGGTTTCTGAAGAGGAAGAAGAAATGGGATTGGATGCATCACAACATGATGAGAAATATGGCAGAAATCCCCAAAAAGGTTAGCATAAACAAAAAACAAACAAGGGTACAGCGCAAGGCGGTGTTGGACTAGAACATTCGCCTCTGCCATACCCTCTTTTTAGAACTAAAAACCACAACAATGTTACGAAAACTTTACGTAATGGGTGCCGTAATGGCCCTGAGCTTCAATGCAATTGGACAAACAGACTCAGCTGCAGCAAAGAAATCCAATTTCAGTTTTAGCGGATCGGTAGATGGATATTTCAGGACTGACTTTGCAAAAGACGCAGGAAACAACAGAACCAGCTTTACCAATAGTACAGGAAAACTTGCCCTGGGTATGGTATCAGCCAAACTGGATTATACTGCCAAGAAATTCTCTTTTACCGCAGACCTTGGCATTGGAAAAAGGGCAAAAGAATTTGCTTACAACGACAAGGGTATCCTGGCCAGCGTAAAGCAGCTCTATGTTGCATATGCAGCTACAGAATGGTTGAAATTGACTGCAGGATCATGGGCTACACATGTAGGATATGAACTGGTTGATCCATTTGGGAACAGGAACTACAGCATGTCTTACATGTTTTCTTACGGACCATTCCTTCATACGGGAGCAAAAGCTGATCTCACTTTCGGAGGTACTGGCTTGATGATTGGTGTTGCCAGTCCAACAGACTACCGCAATGCCCCAGATCCCAACAAAAAAGCCTTGCTGTTTCAATTCAGCCAGGCCATCACCGATGATGTGAAAGTATACCTCAACTATGTTGGCGCCCAAAGGCCATCAGACTCTGCCAAAACAAGTCAGTTTGACATGGTGCTGACAGCCAAACTGAGCGACAAGTTCAACATTGGTGTCAATGGTACAGTTTGCAACATCAAAACACAAACACGCAATGTGTATGGAGATGCTGCCTCTTGGTCAGGTATTGCAACTTATCTCAATTTTGATCCCATCGAAAAATTTGGCATCACCCTGAGGTCTGAAATTTTCAATGATAAAAACCAATTGGCTGCACTGGGCGCCGCTAAATCAGGTGCGAGCATATTTGCCAACACGATTTCTGGCAATATCAAATTGGGTGGCTTCACCATTGTCCCTGAGTTGCGCCTTGAGTCTGCGGGAGAAAATGTTTTCTTCTCCAAATCAGGTACTTCTACTGGCTCAGCAACGAGCTTCCTATTGGCCGCCTATTATAAATTCTAGTCTATAGTTTTGGGTCATCAATAGTACGGAGGCGGCTTTCCAGTCGCCTCCTTTTTTATTTATTTCTTCCTGAAAAAGATCCTTACAGGAACACCCTTGAAATTGAATTTTTCCCTCAGTTTGTTCTCAAGGTAATTCCTATACGGCGCCTTGATATCATCTGGGTAATTGGTAAAAAATGCAAAGGATGGAACAGCAGTAGGCAATTGGGTGATGAACTTAATTTTCACAGAATTTCCCCTTACAACAGGAGGATGATATGCAGCTATCACTGGCAGCATTTCTTCATTAAGAACAGATGTCTGGATTCTTCTTTTCCTGCTCTCAAACACTTCCAAAGCTGTTTCCACTACCTTGAATACCCTGGTTTTTTCTTTTGCAGAGATGAACAGGACAGGGATATCTGTGAAAGGTGCCAACCGGGCTTTGAGCTCTTTTTCGTAGTCTTTTGCAGTATTGGTAGCCTTTTCAACGGTATCCCATTTGTTGACAAGAAATACGATTCCTTTTCCTTTTTTGACTGCCAAAGAGAAAATGTTGAGGTCTTGCTGGGCAACTCCTTTTTCAGCATCAATCATCATGAGACAAACATCTGCCTCGTCAACGGCCTTGATGGCACGTATTACAGAGTAAAACTCAATGTCTTCATGTACCTTGGTCTTTCTTCTGATGCCTGCGGTATCGATTAGAATCAACTCCTTCTGAAACAGGTTATAATGGGTATGAATGGTATCCCTTGTCGTTCCTGCGATTTCACTAACGATTGTTCGTTCTGTGCCCACCATTGCATTCAACAGTGAAGACTTGCCCACATTGGGCTGACCGATAATGGCAATGCGTGGAAGATTCTCATCTGGAACCTCTACATCCGCTTCAATGAGCGATGCAATATCGTCAAGCAACTCCCCCGTTCCACTTCCAGACATGGAAGACAGGAAATGGGTATGTTCAAAACCCAGTGAATAAAATTCCGTGGCATCGAGCTGTCGTGCATTGTTATCAACTTTGTTAACGGCAAGAAATACCGGCTTTTTTGAAACCCGAAGAATGTTGGTCATGGCTTCATCCAGCGTTGTAACGCCTGTCGTTACATCTGTCATGAAAATGATGGCATTGGCCTCTTCGACTGCAATCATCACTTGTTCACGAATTTCCTTCTCAAATATCTCAACTCCATAGGGTACAAATCCCCCTGTATCAATGATATTGAAAGTCTTGCCATTCCACTCAGAAACACCATACTGGCGATCCCTTGTAACACCAGGTGTATCTTCCACAATTGCCTTGCGTTCTTCAAGCATACGGTTAAAAAACGTGCTCTTGCCCACATTGGGTCTTCCTACTATCGCTACTGTAAATCCAGACATAATTGTATTTTCTATCGTTTATTGTTTGAAGGAAGCATTCCATTGATGCAGCATTGCCAATACGCCTTCTTCCTTCTTCAAGTTTATTTTATTTTTCCTTGCCCAATCTTCCAACTTGCCAACTGCAGGCAATGCCGTAAAGATAACGTCATCAGAAAGTTTTTTCAATTGTGTTATGCGCCCGTTCATGCCAGCAAAATAAACATCCGTTGTGCCGAAATAATATCGCTTCAACGTGCCAAAAAGCGAATCAGCTGTTACAACATTTTTTTTGGACACCTTGTACAAAATTGCATTCCCATTATTCAACTGCTCTGCATATTCGCCTATTGGCTTACCACCTGGTGTTGTAAAATCCACTGTCCTCACAAAAACGGCTTTCTGAACAGCCGTATCAGTTTTATCATACACCACAATTTTCCGTACAATATCATTGGGCACTACCATTTCGGCCTTGTCTTTTCCCAAAAAATGAAACTCCTGAGTCAATAAATTAAACTTGACCATGTATTTCCCCATGCTTCTTCCGTCTTTCATGAATATCTCAGCCTGATGAAATTCTTCATATATAAAAGGACTTCCCTTTACCTGATCATAGGATAATCTTTGTTTACCAAGATTGGAAACACCTTCAAAATTAACCTCATGCACAGCCAAGGTATATGTTGCAGCGCTGAGATCCGGAACAGGCAAATAAGATGCACCACCTTGCATTTGGGCAAATGTGCATATCCCAAATAACAAAGCAATAATATTCATTAATGCATGCTTCAAGCCGTTACTACGCATTGTATCCGTATTCGTTAAGATAAAGCTCATTGTTGCGCCAGTTGTTACGCACCTTGACATGTAACTCAAGAAAAATCTTGCTGTCAAGAAAACTTTCAAGGGATTGTCGCGAAAGGGTACCTAATTTTTTGATCATTGCCCCTCCTGTTCCCAGAATAATGGCTTTTTGTGATTCACGCTGCACAATGATCTCTGCTGCAATCTTGATCAGTGTGGTCTTTTCTTCGAAAGCCGAGATCATTACTGTTGTTTGATAAGGAATCTCTTCATCAAACAACTCAAATATTTTTTCACGGATCAATTCTCCAGCGAAGAATCTTGTGGGCAAATCGGTAAGGTCTTCCTGATCATAAAATGGTTCACCTTCAGGCAACATGTCAATGATGGCATTTTGCAACTGGTCTACATGCAGCTTTGAGGCAGCAGAAATGGTAATGATCTTTTTGCAATATGGCTTGTCCTTGAAATAAGCTTCCGCCATTTCAATACGGTCTTTTTTTACCATATCGCATTTGTTCAGCACAAGGATGGCGTTGGTTTTTATTTTAAGGGAAGAAAAAATATTATCAAGCTCCAGCAGGTCATCCCGCAAATCAGCTACCAACAAACAAACATCTGCATCTTCCATGCTGGTTTTTACCGCATGCATCATTTTTTCATGCAACTTGTACTTGGGTTCTATCACCCCTGGTGTGTCAGAAAAAACAATCTGGTAATCAGGTCCATTCAAAAACGCACGAATCCTGTGCCTTGTGGTTTGCACCTTGGAAGAGACAATAGCCAGTTTCTCTCCGATGAAAGCATTGAGCAAAGTGCTTTTGCCCGCATTCGGTTTTCCGATGATATTTACAAATCCTGATCTCATGTTAGTCCTGCAAAGGTAACGCAGTAAAAATTGTTTTGAACATATTAGATTTAGGTGTACATTTGCAGCCACATCGCGAAGTAGAGCAGCGGTAGCTCGTCGGGCTCATAACCCGAAGGTCGCTGGTTCGATCCCAGCCTTCGCAACAAAAAAAGACAACCCAATGGTTGTCTTTTCCTATTTTAGCCCTTAGCGTTTTCAATTTCCTTTTTTAATGCTGCTTGCACCGGTGGCCCGGGTATTGGTCGGAGAAGGATTACCGTAATAGGTAATGGTGCTGGCACCTGAGGCGTTTGCTTTCAACTCGCCTGAAACGCTTATTCTCAGGGTAGATGCGCCTGTAGCATTCAGGTTTGCGTGCACTGTTTTCAAGGCTGCGGCAGACATTTTGCTGGCACCTGTAAAATCAGCATCTACGCTCACTGCATTTCCCATGGCTTCCATGTCTGAGGCTCCCGTAAAATCCAACTTAAGTTCCTTGCAGTCGAGCTTACCGGTAAAATCACTGGCCCCGGAAAATGTCAGGGAAAGTTGATTGGCCTGAAGCAAGTCGGCCACCAAAAAATCTACGGCACCAGAGGCTTTAACTGATTTCAACAAGGGTGCGGAGAGGTATACACGAAAATCTGGGCTTTGCCCCAGCCAACTGGCCCAACCCTTGTCCAGCTCAACAAACAACTCATTGTCCACTACCCTTGTAACAATATGGTCACGAACAGCTGCTGACTTTGCGCTGACGGCTACTTCATTTTCTTTGCCTTCCGAAAAATAAACCTTGAAAGGCCCCCTTACCACAACAGCATTAAAACTACCCGTCTCCCGCTTGGCGATATTGGGATCATTCATGATGAGCTTGTCTTGTGCTTGCACACATAGATTCATCCAAACCAACAGCAACAACAGCATTGTTTTCTTCATGATTTTAATTTTTGATATTGAAAGGTATAACGAAGTACCTCAACAAAAGTTACAACCAAATAAATTTCTGGAAATTGACACAAGCAAATCAATCATATTATAATTTTGCATTGTTCCCGGGGTGCTCTGGATGATTCCAGGGCTGAGATCAAACCCGTAGAACCTGATCAGGATAATGCCTGCGCAGGGAAGGAAGAATACCATCATTCAATCCTTTCCTGTTTTTGTAAACCCGGCTGTTCACCCAGCCACAAAACAAAAACGGAATGAAACAAATTTCCACACTTTTCTTGATGATCCTCTTAGGATCTACCGCCTTTTCCCAGACAGAAGCAACTGCCAAAGACAGTATCGACCCAAGCACAGGTGAAAAAATCAAAATTGGACTCATGTCGCCCATTGAAATTCGGGCAGTCAGGGCCAGCAAGAATTATCCTTTTACGCAATCCCTCATCCTCAAAAGAAATATCGAAAAAAACAATTTAGGGCAAGACATTCCTTTCTTGCTCAACCAGGTTCCAGGAACGGTTGTCAATTCAGATGCTGGAAATGGTGTGGGCTATACCGGATTGCGCATCAGGGGTACAGATGCCAGCCGCATCAACTTCACCCTCAATGGTATAGCATACAACGACGCCGAGTCGCAGGGGGTATTTTTGGTTAACCTGCCAGACTTCCTTTCGTCAACCAACAGCATTCAGGTACAACGGGGCGTTGGTACCAGTTCCAATGGTAGTGGTGCATTTGGCGCTACTGTCAATCTGTTGACCAACGAGGTCCAAGACAAGGCCTATGCAACATTAAGCAACAGCATCGGATCCTATAATACATCAAAGAATACATTCAAGGCGGGAAGCGGCCTGATCAATGGACGTTATACATTTGACGTTCGCCTGTCGTCATTGAAAAGCGATGGGTACGTAGACCGTGCCAGCAGCAACCTTCAGTCTTTTTATGTATCTGCCGCCAGTATCACGGCCAACACATCTTTACGCCTGAATGTATTTTCCGGAAAGGAAAAAACCTATCAATCCTGGTATGGTATCACAGAAGAACAGTTGACCACTGACAGGAGATTCAACAGTGCCGGAATGGACAAGCCAGGAGATCCATACGACAATGAAACGGACAACTATTCCCAAACACATTACCAGCTTTTTTACAACAACAAGTTCAACAGCAAATGGAGTTTCAATGGAGCTTTGTTTGCCACTTCAGGAAATGGCTTTTATGAGCAATACAAAGCAGAACAAAAATATTCCAGTTATGGACTGAAAAATCCGATGGTCAATGGCATTGCCATCACAAAGACTGACCTGATCAGACAACTTTGGCTGGATAACCTTTACTATGGTACGAATTTCTCTTTTCAAATGAAAGAGGAAAACCGGGAAATTATCCTTGGAGGTGGCAATAGTCAGTACAACGGCAATCACTTTGGAAAAATCATTTGGGCCCAGACTGGCATATCCAAAGACCATCGCTGGTATGACCTGGATGCTCAAAAAACAGAGCAACATGTATTTGGAAAATGGATGGAAAAAATGGGATCATTTCATTTGTTTGGAGACCTGCAACTGAGAAATGTCAATTATGCAATTGAAGGCTTCAGAAACAACCCCACCCTATCCATCGACCAACACTGGTTGTTCATCAACCCCAAAGCTGGCCTGCGTTATACATCTGGAGAGTACAGCAGCTTCATCTCTTATGCATTGGCCAACAAGGAACCCAACAGGGATGATTTTGAAGCAGGTGCTACCGACATACCCAAGCATGAAACACTGCATGATTTTGAGGCAGGCTTTGAAAAAACAGGCAGTAAATTAAAGATTTCCGCTACTGTTTACCACATGCGCTACAACAACCAGTTGGTATTGACAGGAAAAATCAATGATGTTGGTGCCTATACCAGAACAAACATTCCGTTGAGCTACCGTACAGGATTGGAAATAGAAGCTACTTTGTCCTTATCAGACCGGCTTCATATCAACAACAACATCGCATTGAGCAGCAACAAGGTAAAAAACCATAGGGAATACTATGATGATTATGACACCGGCGACCAGAAAGTTGATTTTTACAGTACATCAAACATTGCTTTTTCACCTGCGGTAGTTGACAATGCGACCATCTCTTACACCTTGCTCAAAGACCTTGAAGCAAGATTGATCTCAAAGTATGTAAGCCGCCAATACCTCGACAATACAAGCAGAAAAGACAGGAGCCTTGATCCTTATTTTACACAGGACTTCATGATCAACTATTCGCTCCACCCAAAAAAAATGAAATCAATTGAACTCATCTTTCAATTGAACAATGTCTGGAACAAATTTTATGCACCCAATGGCTATACCTATACCTATAAATATGGTGGGGAGTTGGTCAGGAACAATTTCTACTACCCAATGGCAGAAAGAAACCTGATGATTGGGCTCAACCTTAATTTCTAAAAGAGATAGGAATTATTTGCGAAACAGCAGGTTAATCAAATTGATCCTGCCCATCAATCAAGGGATTTGATTGCTTCAACTATGTTGCAATCAAATCCCTTTTTTATGCACATTCATGTAGGCAAATTAAAACCGTTTCTCTTGGTAGTTGTATTCTTCACCAACTGCGGACCTGCACAAAAAATTACCTACTCCTGGAAGAATCCTGCCTTCACATCACAACAGTCATTTAAAAAAATATTCGTTGCTGCACTGGTAAAAAATCCGCACGTGAGAACGCATCTTGAAGAGGAAATGGGTATTGCAGCTGCTGGCCAGGGCTTCGCGGTAGAAAGAAGCCTGGATTATTTTCCTCCCACCTTCAAGGATCAGGAGCCCGGTGCCAGAGAAACAATGATGGAAAAAATAAAATCACTGCAATGCGACCTGATATTCACCATTGCCTTGGTAGACAAACAAAGTGAAGCGCGGTATGTGCCTGGAAATATGGGTTTGTATGGTCCATTTCCTGCCTATGGATTAAGGTTCAGGGGATTTTACTCCTACTGGTATCCTTACATGTATGATCCAGGATACTATGTTACCGACAAAACATATCTGATGGAGGGTAATCTCTTTGAAACGTCCACTGAGTCGTTGATATGGTCCGTTCAGACAGAAACGCTCAATCCACCTTCCATTGAAAAATTCAGCAAAATAATGATTGACCTGATGTTAAAAAAGGCAATTGAAGACCTGGCCGTTGTAAAATAATTTACCCGGGGAAACTATCCCTCCAAGAGAGCATTCCACCAGTTACATTGATAACATTGGTGAACCCAAGGGATTCCAGCACCATGGCGGCTTGTCCGCTTCTGTTACCACTGCGGCAATACAAGAAAACCTCTTGCTCCTTCAAATGATCAATAGATTCAGTATCTCCAACCCTGATATCGCCCAAGGGTAGCAGGATTCCACCAATATTGAATTCGCTGTGCTCAGCAGGTTCACGAACATCCACCAGGTTCAATGTTTCGCCAGCCTTGATCTTTTCATTGAGTGCTTGTACATCGATTGTTTTCATGCTGTAAAGATACAATTTGTAAACTTTATTTGATTGGGGCAAGGACTGAATCTGGTCTGCGCTCTGGTTTTACCAAACTCAATTTGATGTCCATCAGTTGACCTGAACGAATCCTGTTGGCATTCTGCAGTGCATCATAAGGCATTGGATTCTGCCAGTAAACAAACCCCAGGGTGGTGTCTGTAAAATTATCATCCATCAGCACTACACCGGCATTGAGCCCATTGACTTCCATGACCAGCTTCGCCTCCGGGTAAGTGAGCCCAAAGAGGTCAGGAACAGGAATCTCTTCGCCTCCCAAACCGGCACCGATCAACAAATCAATAGAAGACCCCATCCTGATGGGAGAACCAGGCTTAATGGGATTTCCATCACTGAGTTGATCCTTGACAGCATTTTTTGCCATGTCTGGAATAAAGGTTGTATCCCCCATTTTCAAACCAAGCGACTTTAACTCAAGAATAGCATTCCTGAAACTCATCCCTATAAGGTTGGGCATGGCGATGGTAGGAGGAACGGTACAGTTGATGGTCAGGTAGATAATGCGGTTCACTTTCACCGTTGCTTCAGGATCTGGAAACTGTTTGAGGATAATGTTGGGTGCCAGACTGTCCACATAGATTGAATCCTGAATAACCACTTCAAATCCTTTGCTCTCCAAGTCAGCCACAACCGTGCTGTACACTTTACCCTTTACTTCGGGCACAGTCAGGTAATCCCCATGGTTGGTGATGAAATTGAGCAAGAGCAGAAAAGCCCCAACAATAAAAACTGAAAGGACAAATCCTGCCAGTATGTTTTGCCAAAGTGGCTTTTTGGTGATAAATGAAAAGTTCATTTGGTTATTTTTTTACTGACTCCAATGCATCATCGATCAACATGCTATAAAAATCACTGAGCACCAATCCCATTGCTGCTACTTGTTGTGGGATGATGCTTGCAGCACTTTGTCCTGGCACTGTGTTGATTTCGAGCAGGTAAGGTTTTTCCTGGTCTGTATTGTAAATAAAGTCCATCCGCACCACTCCCCTGCAATTGAAAACAGCATAAATACCAGCAGCAGCATTCCGTATTTTGCCAGCCATTTCTTTACTGCAAACAGCGGGTGTAACTTCAACCGACTTGCCCTGGTATTTTGCTTCAAAATCAAAGAACTCATTGTCTGTGCTGACCTCAGTAAAAGGAAGTGTGATGATCTTTCCTTTTGACCTGAAAACACCAATGGTAAATTCACGGCCACTGATGAACTCTTCAATCAGCACCTGATCGTCTTCCTTGAATGCTTTTGCGATGGCCTCTGGCATGTCTTCTTGCTTGTTTACCTTGCTCATGCCGATGCTCGAGCCACCATTGTTGGGCTTTACAAAAACTGGCAGATTCAAACCTTGAATTGCATTGGAGGATTGGTCATAGGAAGACTTGAACAAATGCACTGACTGGGCTACATGAAAACCAGAAGCACCGGCAACGGCTACCGTAAACCTTTTGTTGAATGTGATCGCAGAGGTGGTGGCATCACAGGAAGTATAGGGAATGTTCAAAAGATCAAAATAGGCTTGTAATTTTCCATCTTCTCCGGGCGTACCGTGAATGCCGATAAAAACAGCGTCAAACCTGATGTTCTGCGTGCCCAGGTCGAGTGAAAAATCCCCCTTGTTCACCATCCGTTCAACCCCATCCCTGGTGGTATGGAACCATTTTTCAGGAGTGATGTCAATCCTGTATACCTCATACTTGGAAAGATCAAGATGCTTTTCAATAGTGATAGCACTTTTGTAAGAGATCACTGCTTCAGAAGAATATCCACCTGTAACAAAAGCGATGACTGGTTTACCCATGAACGATATTTTAGGAAAATCAGAGAGATATGGCAAATATAAGAAAAGGTGAAGGCATCCGCAGATACCTTCACCTTTATAACTTGTTAAACTGGATTTAGAGGTGCAAGCTTTCCTTTTTGGCCATCAAAGCCTCAACGGTTTCAACATACAATTCATCAGGAACGCAACAATCCACCGGACAAACAGCTGCACACTGGGGCTCTTCATGAAATCCCTGACACTCAGTGCATTTGTTTGGTGTAATATAGTATGTATCATTGCTGATAGGGGCATTCTTATGGCCAGCATCGACGGCTGATCCATCCATCAGGGTAAATGCACCTTTTACAGATGTACCATCCGCTACAGCCCATTCTACACCGCCTTCATAAATGGCATTGTTGGGACATTCTGGTTCACAGGCTCCACAATTGATACATTCATCGGTAATCTTGATTGCCATGATATTTCAGTATTTTTGATGTTAGTTTATTGCCATTCCCATAAATGGAACAGTTGTATAAAGATATTGAATGATCTGAAAACGCAAAAATGAATTTACAGAAACGAATAGAGGTACTTGGCTTTATTGGAGAATACCTGAAACATGACAGCGCATCATACCAGGAGCTCAGACACAGGGCATTCATGGAGAACAAATGGTTCACCCCTGAGTATATTTTTCAGTCCGGAAAATTGATTGCTGATCACATGCTGAACAAAGATCAACTCACCACCTTTGCAGCAGCATACGGCGTAAAAGAGGGGCTTAAAAACAAAACAATCGGACTGGTGATGGCGGGTAATATCCCCTATGTGGGCCTCCACGATATGCTTTGTATCTTTCTTTCCGGATACGGTCAAAGGATCAAACCTTCCTCCAAAGACAGCTTCATGATCAAAAACCTGATACAGGTAGCTGCCTCAGCCTTTCCTGAATTTGAAAACCTGGTCGTATTAGACGAAATGCTAAAAGGCTGTGATGGCTATATTGCCACTGGTAGTGATAACAGTGCACGCTATTTTGAACATTATTTCAGCAAATATCCTCATATCATCCGTAAGAACAGAACATCCGTTGCAGTGTTGGATGGAACTGAAAGCCAGCAAGAATTAGAAGCGCTGGCAGATGATATCCAACTATATTTTGGACTCGGATGCAGAAATGTGACACAGGTGCTTGTGCCAGAGGAATATGATTTTGTTCCCCTCCTAGGTGCCTTGCGAAAATATGATCACTACCGAGACCATGAAAAATACAGGAACAATTTTGACTACCAGTTGACCATTGCCATCATGAACAACAGGTTTTACATGAGCAATGACTCCATAGTACTGCTGGAAAATGAAAGTCCTTTTTCCCCCATTTCACAACTGCATTACCAGTATTATCCCGACAAGTCTGCAGCGATAGCTGCGCTGGACAAAAACAAGATCCAATGCCTTGTAGGCAAGGATTTTATTCCGTTTGGTGATGCACAAAAGCCAGGTTTAACAGACTTCCCCGATGGGATTGACACCATGGAATTCCTGGCTTCCATCCCTTGAATACCAAAAAACAACCTGCGATTTACCACAGAAAATAAACATGTGACAAAAGAATTTGTTAAATAGGATGACAGGTTGACTGAAATTCAGACATGTTTGCTTAATTGCAGTTGATCAGGCATGCATTTTGTACCTATAAACTTAAATATTAAACCATGAACATCAAACAGACATTATCAGTTGTGCTGATTAGCGCAGTAACCACTACCGTGGCCATGTTTGGTTATGATTCATTCATCCGCAAACAAGGCCCCCTTCAACAAGGCAATGGAAAACTGCCTGCCAGCTATGCAGGATTTTTTGACAGCAAAAACAATGTGCCCGGTCAACCCGTGGATTTTCAACCAGCATCCCAGGCGGCAGTTCCTGCAGTGGTTCACATCACCACAACCATTGGAGGCAGCCAGACCAGCAATAACCTGCCCAAAACCAAAAGAAGCAGCCCATTTGGTGATTTGTTCGGAGAAGACCTTTTCAATGATTTCTTCAATGGTCCACAGACGAGAAATATGCCCCAGCGTGCCAGCGGTTCTGGTGTAATCATCAGTGAAGACGGGTATATTGTAACAAATAACCACGTGATTGAGGAAGCCAATGAAATAACGGTTACCCTGAACAACAAAAAACAATACAAGGCAAAGTTGATGGGTACCGATCCCAGCAGCGATCTTGCCTTGATCAAGATTGAGGAGAAAGGCTTGAATTTCCTTCTTTATGGCAATTCTGATAACCTGAAACTCGGTCAATGGGTATTGGCGGTGGGTTATCCCCTGAACCTGGAAACAACGGTTACCGCTGGTATCGTGAGTGCAAAAGCCAGGTCATTGGGGCTGAATTCGAGAAAAAGCAACTCACCCATTGAATCATTCATCCAAACGGATGCTGCGGTGAACCAGGGCAATTCAGGAGGTGCGCTGGTTGGCCCCAATGGTGAACTGGTGGGCATCGTTTCTGCTATCGCTTCTCCTACTGGCGCTTATGCAGGATACTCTTATGCCATCCCGGTCAATATTGTCAAAAAAATCATCAACGACCTTCTTCAGTATGGCACTGTACAACGCGCCTACCTTGGCATCAGCTACCTTCCTGAAAATGCACCAGAGGCTGAAAAAACCAAACAGAACTACAAAGAAGGCCTTGGTGTGTTGGTGATGGATGTAACAAAAGATGGAGCCATGTCTGCAAGCGGACTGAAGGCTGGAGATTATATCACCAAGATCAATGGCATCAAGGTGACATCCGGAAGTGAAATGGTGGAGCAGGTTGCTGGTTACAAACCTGGAGACAAGATTACAGTTCAATACCTCAGGGATGGAAAATCATACACGACGACCGTTTCATTGAAAAACAAGTCTGGCAGCTTTGATATTGTCAAGACAATGGTTGCCGATAAGCTCGGTGCAGAGTTGCAAACCCTTGACAAGAAAAAAGCCACAGCATTGGGTGTAAAGGGCGGTGTTGTTGTCAGCAAAATCAGTACAGGATTGATTGATGAGCAGACCAGGATGAGAGATGGGTTTGTTATCCTCAAACTCAATGGTGCTGAAATCAAATCTGTTGAGGAATTGAATACAGCCATCGCAAGATCTCCCAAACGCATCATGCTGGAAGGTTTCTATCCTGGATATGATGGCGTGTATCAGTATCCAATAGAAATCACTGAATAAAGAATTCAAACACAGTTGATAAAGCGGTGGGTCGAAAGATTCACCGCTTTTTTATTGCAACCAAATCTGATAACTCCAAGGTTGCAAGTGGAAATAATGGTTGTTCCCATTCCATTCATGGGCAAGGGATGTAAAATGTTCAACAAAGATTCCTGATGCACCATCAAGATCCACTGCTATATTGTGAAGTGGATACTCAGAGAAATTTATAAGCACGATGGCGGTAGAATCATCATGTTGGCGCTTGAAGCTGAATACATGATAATCAACACTGTTGCGCAAATGAACAAGATTTTCCGCAGCAGAAGCAGTCGTGAAGGCGGCATGATTTTTCCGGAGATGCAAAATGGAGCGGTAAAACGCATGCAGCGCCGGAAACTTTGTCCAATCGAGCGGATCATGTTCAAAAAACTGCAGACGCTTCCTGTTGGGAATCTCTTGCCCACTGTACATGAGTGGTATGCCTTTGTATGTAACTGAGAAGACGGCAAGGGGGATGGCCATTTCTCCGTATTTCTCGTATTCGGTGCCATTCCAGCTGTTTTCATCGTGGTTGGAGGTAAACCATGCAGGACAGGCTGTGGGAGGCAGCAAGTCCCTGTATTGGCCCAATACAAAGCGCAAATGATGAATTTGCCTGGAGCCTTCGTTTCTGAATGTTGTGGCCGCATTCATCCATCGCCAGGTATATGCTCCATCAAATACCTGCATATAATCAGGGCTGTCAAGGGGATCAAGCTCTGCAAGCCAGAACAATTGTTTGTCTTTATCCAGGGCCTTCCTGGTTTCCATCCAAAAATCAACTGGGGTCAGCATCGCCATATCACAACGAAAACCATCGATACCAGTTTCTACTATCCACCGACGCATGCATTGAATCATGGCTTGCCTCATGTGAGGATTCGAATAATCAAGATCAATCACATCATCCCATCCATGGGCATCATAGAAATGTCCATTATGATCTTTTTTATAATAATCGGGATGCTCGATGGTCCAGTGATGGTCACAGCCTGTATGATTGGCAACCCAATCGATGATTACCTTCATGCCAAGCCCCTGTGCTTCCTGAACCAATTCCCGAAATTCTTTCATGGTGCCATATTCGGGATTGATGGCAGTATAGCTTGAACAAGCATAGTAACTACCCAGCCTTCCTTTTCTATTTTTCTTACTAATGGGGGTAAGCGGCATAAACCAAAGTACCCCTATGCCCATATCTGCCAGCCGGGGAAGATGAAGCCTGAATGCCTCTAGTGTGCCTTCACTGGTATACTGGCGAAGGTTCACTTCATAAACATTCGTATTGAGAGACCAGTGAACAGGTGGAAAGACTGAATTCATGGATGAAAGATAAGCAATGAACGCCAAAATTGAAGACCAAGGAAAGCAGAACAACGAACCATTATCGGACAAGAATGTTAAATGATATCTTACCTTTACAATCAATCAATGAAACAGTTTTCAATACCCACAAGATACAGGAGCCCACTGATTGCTGCCATCAAGCAGCAAAGAAAGGACGCTGACAAACTGAAAAAGGACTTTACGCCTACCCTCCTTGATTTTGGTCCGTTGAAAATCTACCTGGCCAGGCATTTTGGATTTTGCTATGGTGTAGAAAATGCCATAGAAATAGCATTTGAAACCATTGATCAAAACCCTGGGAAACGAATTTTTCTGTTGAGTGAGATGATTCACAATCCATTTGTGAATGATGACCTGATTGCAAGGGGTTTGCAATTCATGATGGATACCAAAGGCAATACCATCATCCCTTTTGACACCTTGACTGCAGAAGATATTGTGATCATCCCAGCCTTTGGAACAACCATTGCCATTGAAGACAAACTGAAGTCCATCGGCATTCAGATTGAACGATACAATACCACCTGTCCATTTGTAGAAAAGGTATGGAACAGGGCAGAACAGATTGCTAAAAAAGGCTACAGCATTGTGGTACACGGAAAGCCATCCCATGAGGAAACCAGGGCAACTTTTTCACACAGTGATGCACATACACCAACCCTGGTCATCAATGACATGGAGGAAGCCATTGTATTGGGTGAGTTCATTGCGGGAGAAAGGGATGCAGCTGGCTTTGGTGATTTCTTCAAAGGGCGCTACAGCGAAGGATTTCAGCTTGAAAAAGACCTGATGCGCTTTGGTGTCGTGAACCAGACCACCATGCTGGCCACCGATACTCAAGCCATAGCTGACTACCTCAAACAAGTGGTGATCAAAAAACATGGTACAGACAATAACATAGGTGACTATTTCGCAGACACAAGGGATACCCTTTGTTATGCCACCAATGACAACCAAACTGCAGTAAGGCATTTGCTTGATCAGGAAGCAGATTTTGCCATTGTCATTGGAGGCAGGAAAAGCAGCAACAGTTCTCATCTGGTGGAATTGTGCGAACACAAATTACCAACCTATTTTATTCAATCAGAAGCTGATATATTATCGGATCAAGCAATCAGGGCATTCAATTGGATATCCCATGAAGAATACACAAAAACTGATTTTATACCTGCTGATAAAGAAATAAAGGTATTGATCACCAGCGGTGCCTCTTGCCCAGATGCGATTGTTGAGGCTGTGATTGAGAAACTTTCCTCTTTTTATCCTGGTGCAACATCCATGGAAAGCATCAGGCAATCCTGGAACTGATCAGGCATTAATTTTAGCATTTGCCCATTGGAGTGCCATGGAGAATTGTTCTTCTGGCGTAAGTTCACTGTTGTCTAAAACAAGCGCATCTACTGCTTTCTTTAACGGAGAAACCTCCCTTGTTGAATCCAAATGATCCCTCGACTCGAGATTGGCCTTGACTTCTTCCAAAGAAATCAAAGGATTTTTGGCGCTGAGTTCCTTGAACCGCCTTTCAACCCGAACATCTACATTGGCTGTCATGAATATTTTTAATTCCGCTTCAGGAAAAACAGTGGTACCAATATCTCTGCCATCCATGACTACCCCTTTATCCTTGCCAATCAATTGCTGTTGAGCAACTGCAAATCCTCTTACTGCCTTGATGGCCGCCACGTCGCTCACTTTGCTTGCTACTTCCATTTCCCGGATTCGCAGCTCAACATTTTCGCCATTCATCCAAATTTCATTATTACCTGTGTGAATATTCTTTTGGAATGATAGCTTTATATTTTCCAAAGCTTTTTCAACAGCATTATGATCATGCAGGTCGAGCCTATGTTGAATAAAATAAAGGGCAATGGCCCTGTACATGGCACCAGAATCGATGAATATATAATTCAGCTCTTTTGCAAGTTGCCTGGCCATGGTGCTTTTCCCGCAGGATGACCAACCATCTATGGCTATATTGATCTTCTTCATGTTATAAGCTGCAAAAATGAAATATATTATGGAGAAACAAGCATGAAAAATGCTTATCGTCATGTAAACTTATAGATTCCCTTTAATTTTTGGGCAAAAAAAAGCCCTGATCTTTCGATCAGGGCTCAATAAATATGGCACCTACCTACTCTCCCGGGACGAATCCCAGTACCATCGGCCATGAGGGGCTTAACTGCTCTGTTCGGTATGGGAAGAGGTGAACACCCTCGGCATAAGCACCATAAGAAAATATCCTGGTATTAGCAGGAACAATAATGTCATATTGGGAGTTGTAAACAAAGTAATTAAAAAAAATTAAAGCGTACGGGCAATTAGTACTACTCGGCTTTACTGTTACCAGTTTTACACCTATAGCCTATCAACGTCATAGTCTCTGACGACCCTTAAAAGGAAACTCATCTTGAGGAAGGTTTCACGCTTAGATGCTTTCAGCGTTTATCCTGTCTGTACGTAGCTACTCGGCACTGCTCCTGGCGGAACAACCGATACACCAGCGGTACATACGACCCGGTCCTCTCGTACTAAGGTCATGTCCTCGCAATTTCCTTACGCCCACCACAGATAGGGACCGAACTGTCTTGCGACGTTCTGAACCCAGTTCACGTGCCACTTTAATCGGCGAACAGCCGAACCCTTGGGACCTTCTCCAGCCCCAGGATGTGACGAACCGACATCGAGGT
Source organism: Chitinophagaceae bacterium (assembly GCA_044373365.1). GTDB lineage: Bacteria > Bacteroidota > Bacteroidia > Chitinophagales > Chitinophagaceae > Pollutibacter. Next base: position 3,435 of record JBIPNK010000021.1, on the reverse strand, counting down.
GCCAAACCTCCCCGTCGATATGAGCTCTTGGGGGAGATCAGCCTGTTATCCCCGGAGTACCTTTTATCCTTTGAGCGATGGCCCTTCCATACAGAACCACCGGATCACTTTAGCCGACTTTCGTCCCTGCTCGACTGGTCAGTCTCACAGTCAAGCGCCCTTATACTAATACGCTCTACGTACGATTACCAACCGTACTGAGGGCACCTTTGCGAGCCTCCGTTACTTTTTAGGAGGCGACCACCCCAGTCAAACTACCCACCATACAATGTCTCGCCGTAGCGATTAGACTCTAAGCAACAGAAGGTTGGTATTTCAACGGTGACTCCACAAACACTGGCGTGCCTGCTTCGCAGTCTCCCAACTATGCTACACATCTGTTACTCAAAATCAATGTAAAGTTGTAGTGAAGGTTCACGGGGTCTTTTCGTCCCGTGGCGGGTAACCGGCATCTTCACCGATACTACAATTTCACCGGGCTCGCGGAGGAGACAGTGTGCAACTCATTAGACCATTCGTGCAGGTCGGAACTTACCCGACAAGGAATTTCGCTACCTTAGGACCGTTATAGTTACGGCCGCCGTTTACTGGGGCTTCGGTCACAAGCTTTGATTTGACTCGAACAAGCTTCCTTAACCTTCCAGCACCGGGCAGGTATCAGGCTCTATACGTCATCTTTCGATTTTGCAGGGCCCTGTGTTTTTGCTAAACAGTTGGTTGCACCATTTTACTGTGACCACATCGCTGTGGTACGCTTTATCCCGAAGTTACAGCGTTAATTTGCCTAGTTCCTTCTCCGCGGCTCACCCGAGCGCCTTAGAATACTCATCTCGACTACCTGTGTCGGTTTCCGGTACGGGTTGTAATAACCATAACTTAGAAGTTTTTCTCGTGAGCATGATTAGGGTCACTATCTATCCAGCCGAAGCCTTTTAGTACTATCAGGTTCGACAAGTCGAGCGGATTTGCCTACTCAACCTATATCTACACCCTTTAACGATCTATTCCGTAAGATCGCGGACCTTTCACTTCCCCGTTACTCCATCGAAGTTATTACAAGTGTTGGAATATTAACCAACTTGACATCAGCTGCACCTTTCGGCTTCGCCTAAGTACCCGACTAACCCTGATCTGATTAGCATTGATCAGGAAACCTTAGTCTTTCGGCGACAAGGTTTTTCACCTTGTTTATCGTTACTTATACCTACATTTTCTTTTCCAAACGCTCCAGCATGCTTTACAACACACCTTCGACGCTGTTTGGAATGCTCCCCTACCAATTCAGCTTGCGCTGTATTCTACAATTTCGGCACTATGTTTGATGCCCGATCATTTTCCGCGCCCGAACCCTCGACCAGTGAGCTGTTACGCACTCTTTAAATGAATGGCTGCTTCCAAGCCAACATCCTGGCTGTCTTAGGATTCGAACATCGTTTGTTCAACTTAACATAGATTTAGGGGCCTTAATTGATAGTCTGGGTTATTTCCCTCTCGGCCATGGACCTTAGCGCCCACAGCCTCACTGCCACAGATATTTATGAGCATTCGGAGTTTGTCAGGGTTTGGTAGGCGGTGAAGCCCCCTAGCCCAATCAGTAGCTCTACCTCTCATAAACTTCTTATATGTGACGCTGTACCTAAATACATTTCGGGGAGAACGAGCTATCTCTCAGTTTGATTGGCCTTTCACCCCTATCCACAGGTCATCCCATAGCTTTTCAACGCTAATGGGTTCGGTCCTCCAGTGTGTGTTACCACACCTTCAACCTGCCCATGGATAGATCACAAAGTTTCGCGTCTGCCCCCACTGACTAAACGCCCTATTTGGACTCGCTTTCGCTACGGCTCCGTTACTTAAGAACTTAACCTCGCCAGTGAGGAGCAACTCGTAGGTTCATTATGCAAAAGGCACGCCGTCAGGATTGCTCCCTCCGACCGCTTGTAAGCGCACGGTTTCAGGTACTATTTCACTCTCCTATTCGGAGTACTTTTCACCTTTCCCTTACGGTACTGGTACACTATCGGTCAATAGTTAGTATTTAGCCTTACCGGATGGTACCGGCAGATTCATACAGGATTTCTCTGGTCCCGCACTACTCAGGATACTGCTCGTCCTCGTTAATTTCTATCTACAGGGCTTTCACCCGCTATGGCTCAACTTTCCAGATGATTCAATTTGATAACGACTTCTAAATGCAGTCCTACAACCCCAAAGAGGCACGCCTCTCTGGTTTGGGCTCTTCCCCGTTCGCTCGCCACTACTTAGGGAATCATTTGTTATTTTCTTTTCCTCCGGTTACTTAGATGTTTCAGTTCTCCGGGTTGGCTCTCTTTCGAGTAATACACCTTCAGTGTACTAGGTTGTCCCATTCGGAAATCTTCGGATATATCGCTTGTATGCAGCTCCCCGAAGCTTATCGCAGCTTACCACGTCCTTCATCGCCTTCTATTGCCTAGGCATCCACCGTACGCCCTTATTCGCTTTAAATATTGTTTTGAATTGCCATTTCTGGCAATATTTGTTCTTTACTACGTTTGTTTCGAGTATCGCTACTCTCAACATTAATTTTGCTTTCCCAATATGTCAAAGAACTGTTTTCAATTGTTTAATGATTAACTTTTAATGGTTAATGACCAAACGTCTATTGAAAGTGTGATGTTAAAAGGATTTGAACCTTATTCTCGCCTTTACGAACATCGTCAGTAAATATTTTTGATGCATCTGCTCCACCTCTGTGGTACATCGTTTTAATAAGTGGAGGATATCGGAGTCGAACCGATGACCCCCTGCGTGCAAGGCAGGTGCTCTAGCCAGCTGAGCTAACCCCCCATTTTTAATTAATAATGAATAACTAGTAATTAATAATACTCAATGGCTAACCATTTTTCATTTTTCACTCTTAATTATTAACTAAAATGAGTAGTCCCGTCCAGATTTGAACTGGAGACCCCTACATTATCAGTGTAGTGCTCTAACCAACTGAGCTACGAGACTATTTGTCTGATTTGAAAATTTGACAATTTGACAATTTGAAAATTATTCTCATCTTCAAATCAACTTATCTTCAAATCAATTTGTCTCTTAGCCTTATCAGAGCTTTCTTCTAAAGAACTTTATTTAATGAATAACTAATAATTAATAGCGAATAATCACTATCAAATATTTAATTGCTCATCAAGAATATCTTGAAAAGAAATGGAAGCAAATAAAACAGCGCTTTAATTAAAAAATTCAGGTCGTATGCTCTAAAAAGGAGGTATTCCAGCCGCACCTTCCGGTACGGCTACCTTGTTACGACTTAGCCCCAGTTACTAGTTTTACCCTAGGCGGCTCCTTGCGGTTACCGACTTTAGGTACACCCAGCTTCCATGGCTTGACGGGCGGTGTGTACAAGGTCCGGGAACGTATTCACCGTATCATTGCTGATATACGATT